>NZ_JBICWS010000018.1:0-152208 GCF_043199875.1 Streptomyces sp. NPDC048516
TCGCCTGCAACGGTTACGATGCCGGCTCCCTCGACCGGCCCATCGAAGCCGGCGGCAGCAAGCAGCAGACCGGGCTCGTCGCCGACCTGATAGGCGACGAAGACCCCGCTCTTGCCTTGGCCGAGAATCTTCAGGCCCTCAAGCCGCACCTGGCCCAACTGGACGAGCGTGCGCGTACTCTCCTCGAACTGCGCTTCGGCTCGGAGATGACACAGACCGAGATCGGCGAGGAAATGGGCCTGTCCCAGATGCATGTCTCCCGCCTCCTGACCCGCACCTACGCCACTCTGCGCGAAAGCCTCCTCGCCGAGGCATAACCGAGTGCCACTTGGCCCACGAAACCGGCGGGTTGCGTAAGGGCAGGCGGTATCACGCGACTGTGGGCGCGGGGCGGCTCGGGATCCAGCTGACGTGCCAGTGCTCGGCCGACTTGCACCTGAGGCATGGACGCATTCCGGCAGGGGCTGGGAGGCGTGCCCCCGGGGGCATCGGTCTGGCTTGGTGTCCCTCATCGGGTGGCCGAATTCCGGTCCCGTTGATCAGCAGCAGGCGATGAAGGAGAGGGATTGTGCCAGGCGCACGCACCGTGGCCCGTACGAAGCACCCCCGGCACGAGCGGCGCGGAGAAGCACGCCTGCCAGGGGTGATCGCCATCCTTGCCGCGATGGCGCTCTACGTGGCCTTGCCGCAACAGCTGCTGGTCGCGCCGCGCTATGTGCTGCCGGTCTTGGAACTCCTGCTGCTCATACCGCTGTTCGCGATCAACCCCAAGCGTCTCACTCGGGAGACCAGAGTCTCCCGCCTCCTATCCCTGACGTTGGTATTCATCATCGCAGCAGGCAATCTGTTCGCCTTGGGAATGCTGCTCCACGACCTGCTGTCCGTCGGAGTGAAGGACGGGCGCTCCCTCCTGGTGGCGGCGTTGCAGGTCTGGCTCACCAACATCATTGTTTTCGGTCTGGCGTACTGGGAATTGGACCGGGGCGGGCCCGTCCGCCGCACTCAAGCGCCGCGTAGCGAGCTACCGCTGGCGGACTTCCGCTTCTCCCAGGATGAGAACGACGACGCGGTCCAAGAAGTCGCGGACGGCTCCAGCGGCAGCTCCGACTGGGTTCCCACCCTGATGGACTATCTCTACATGTCCGTGACCAATTCGACAGCTTTCAGCCCCACCGACACCATGCCGCTCTCGACTCGCGCCAAGCTCATGATGAGTGTGGAAAGCGTCTCTGCGCTGCTGACCTCGCTTCTGGTGATCGCCCGTGCGGTGAGCCTCCTGCACTAACGGTCTCTCCCCGGGCACAGCAGTGATATCGCCTTGGTCAAGCCGCCGGTCTGCCGGGCTGGCTCGGTGCCTGCTTCCCACGTGCCTGCAGGATCCAGTAAGAAGCGTGAACGGCAGTACGAGCACATCAACGAACCGGCCGAGGAGCGGGGCACCTCGGACAAGCGGGCCAAGGAGATCGCCTCCCGCCCGGTGAACAAGGAACGCGCCCGCTCCGGCGAAGCCGAAACCGCCGGCAAGGCCTCCACCCGCGACCTGACATCCGCCCCGCAACGCGGGGGCGGACGCTCCCACAGCGGACCCGGCGGCCCGACCAATCGCACCGGCACCGAGTAGCGGTTGGTGCGGACGCTGATCTGGCTGTAGCGGTCCACTCTCAACGTGAACAGTCGGCCGGTCTCGAACGGCTCATCCGGCAACAGTTGCAACAACGGCCGTTCAACGGCGAAGCATTCGCCTTCCGTCCTGGGCCGTGAACGATGCGGCGGCCATCGTCTTGCGCATCCCACCATTCGACCACGGCGTTGAGCTCGGCAAGGGAGCCCACATCCGGCACGGGAACGAGGTGATTGCGGCGGAACCATCCGATCTGGCCTTCGACCCCACCCTTCTCGTGTGCGCCCTCCAGCCCTGGGCGGCAATAGGCTGCGTCGATGCCGTAGTGCGAGCGGAACGCGGTCAGCGTTCGTTCTCCACCCGCGCCCTGGACAGGCCCAGCACCCGTGCGGCCGCAGCCCGCGGGGACCGATCCGGATCTCCAGGCGTCGGTCACGTGAAGGAAGGGGCCAACCGAGATAACTACCGATGCGGAACGGTTGCGCGCGATCCATTCGGGTACCTGTTCCACTCATCCCGAGGAGGACCGATGGCCATCGCGACGATCCGTACGCTCGTTTTTGATTGTCCCCATCCGTACGCCCTCGCCGACTTCTATGCGCAGCTGCTGGGGGGCGAGATCAAGGGCGAGACCGACAGCGCGTGGGTTGATCTCTACATCAGCGACGTGAAGCGGCTCTCGTTCCAGCGAGTACCTGATTACGTTCCGCCCGAGTGGCCCAGCACAAGCCGCTCGCAACAGCTCCATCTCGACCTGGACGTGGACGACATGGAGGCGCGTGAAAGGGAAGTGCTCGCCCTCGGAGCAAAAGCCCTGGACCTTGAGGATGAAGGCGGAAGGCGAGGCTTTCGTGTCTATGCCGACCCTGTCGGCCACCCCTTCTGTCTCATTCGACCGTGGTGACGTCCCGCCCCCTGACCGAAGGCGGAACGGAATACGATGCAGGTCTGGGCGGAATGCCCACGAGCCGGTCTTCACTGGTGTCAGATACGTGAAAGTCCCAAGGAGCCGACGATGGAGGTCTGATCGTGGAGTACGGCTATTTCCTGTCCAGTGAGGAGCACGGGCCGGCAGAACTGGTCGAGCAGGCTCGTATGGCGGAGCAGGCAGGCTTCACCTCGTTGTGGATCTCCGATCATTACCACCCGTGGAACGATGCGCAGGGCCAGAGCCCCTTCGTCTGGTCGGTGATCGGGGCCCTTTCACGGGCAACATCGCTGCCGGTGGAGACGGCTGTGACCTGCCCGACGATGCGGCTGCATCCTGCCGTCACCGCCCAAGCGGCAGCGACCGCAGCGGTGCAGCTAGGGGGACGGTTCCGGCTCGGGGTAGGAAGCGGAGAAGCACTCAACGAGCACATCTTCGGAGACGCATGGCCCCAGGCGTCGGTTCGTCTGGATATGCTCGAAGAGGCCGTGCAGGTGATGCGGAAGCTCTTCACAGGCGAGCAGGTCAGTCACCACGGCAGGTATTACACCGTGGAAAACGCCCGCCTCTATACCGTCCCCGACGAGCCGGTGCCCATCGACGTATCGGGGTTCGGCCCCGCCGCCACGGAACTGGCCGGTCGGATCGGCGACGGCTTTGTGACCATGGTGCCGGATGCTGAGGCGGTCGAGCGTTTCCAACGCAGCGGCGGCAGCACGAAACCCGTTCGCGGTGGATTGAAAGTGTGCTGGTCCACCGATCGAGACGAGGCTGTCCGGACTGCGCATCGGCTGTGGGCCAATGAGCAGCTCCCGGGTGAACTGCCGCAGATCCTCCCCACTCCCCGGCACTTCGAGCAGGCGGCGCAACTGGTTACCCCGGACCGCGTCGCGGAGAAAGTGACGTGCGGAGGCGATGTGGACGCACACCTCAGCGCGATCAACGCCTATACGGACGCGGGGTTCGACGCTGTGTACATCAGCCAGATCGGCCCTGACCAACGCGGCTTCTTCGACTTCTACCGCACGCAGGTGCTGCCACAGCTGACGCAATGACTGGCTCGTGAGAATCACGGGAGGGCGCAGGGAATCGTCAGGCCGAGGACAGATATCCGACGGACGCCATGAGTCGGCGGAGGAGCGGGCAGACCGGCGCTGGAACGAATTGCTGCACGAAGTCCGTGGTCCCTTGCCCGCCTGGTTCCGCACCATCACTACCTTTCTCGGCCGTTGAGTGTCCCGTGGCAGGTGGTGATACCCGCCGTATCAGGCAGGCGAAGGGCTGCGGCGCGCGAGCCAAAGGGTGCACATGCGCTGCTGTCCGCGGCGCGCCACAGTGAGAGAGGCGGCCTCCGAAGAAAGGCAGGCAAAACCGTGACCAGCAGGAACAAGCTGACTACGTATCGTGGTAAACGGCACTTCGGCCGGACCCGCGAGCCGCAGGGTGGGCATGCTTCCGCTGGTGACACGCTGTGCTTCGTGGTGCAGATTCATGACGCCAGTACCTTGCACGTCGACTTCCGGCTGGACGTCAAGGAGGGCGACGAGCGGGCCGGACGTCGTGGTGCCCCCGATGCCCGCCGGGCCCGGTCCGTCCGCAGCGGTCGGACCCTGAAGCGCGTCGCCCAGGAGGAGGGCGGGGAGCGGGGGAGCGCGTGATGAGTTCGGCCCGCGACTTGCTGGACGCGCTGCCCCCGGCGGAGCGGGCGTCGCTGGACGACGCCCCGGCCGGCGAGGAGTACGCGTTGCGTCCGATGCCGGCCGTGCTCAGCGACCGCCGGGAGTTCGACGACGGCTGGATATTCGAACGCAAGCTCGATGGCGTGCGGGCGCTCGGCGTGCGCGAACCCGACCGCACCCGGCTGCTGTCCCGCACCGGCCGCGAGGTCAACGCCAGCTACCCGGAAATCGTCGACGTCCTCGGCCGCCAGCGGTGCCGGGACCTCACCGTCGACGGCGAGATCGTCGCCTTCGCGCACGGCCGCACCGACTTCGCCCGCCTGCAGCAGCGGATGCAGCTCACCGACCCCGAGCAGGCCCGCGCCAGCGGCGTCGCGGTGACGTACTACGTCTTCGACCTGCTGCGGCTGGACGGCCGTGACCTCACCCGGCTGCCGTTGCGCACCCGCAAGTCCCTGCTGCGCCGGGCGCTCGACTTCCGGGACCCGCTGCGCTTCACCCCGCACCGCAACCACGGTGGCGCCCGCGAGCTGGACGAGGCGTGCGCCCGCGGCTGGGAGGGGCTGATCGCCAAGCGGGCCGCCGGCCGCTATCTGCCGCGCCGCTCCTCGGACTGGCTCAAACTCAAGTGCGCTCAGGGGCAGGAACTCGTCATCGTCGGCTTCACCGAACCCGCCGGCAGCAGAATCGGATTCGGTGCCCTGCTCCTCGGCTACCACGCAGACCGCGCGCTGCGATACGCGGGCAAGGTCGGCACCGGCTTCGACCAGCACACCCTGCGCCGACTCCGGACCCTGCTCGATGCCCGCCGATGCGACCGCTCTCCTTTCGACGGGCCCGTGCGTGAGCGGGGCGCCCACTGGGTGCGCCCCGAACTCGTCGCTCAGATCGGCTTCACGGAGTGGACCCGCGACGGCATGCTGCGCCATCCGCGGTTCCTCGGCCTCCGCGACGACAAGCGGCCCGAGGACGTGGTCCGCGAACGTCCGGCCCGGGGCTGACCAGGGGCCGCCCCATGTCCGACACCGCACTCATCGTGATCGACATGCTCAACTCCTACGACCACGAGGACGCCGAACTGCTGCTGCCCTCGGTCCGCACGGTCCTGCCGCGCGTCACGTCACTGATCGAACGGGCCCGGCGGAGCGATACCGAGGTCATCTACGTCAACGACAATTTCGGGCTGTGGCGCTCGCACCACGACGAGCTGCTGGACACCGTGCTCAGCGGACCGCACGCGGACCTGGTGGAGCCGCTCCGGCCGGATGAGCAATCCCTGTTCGTGGTCAAGGCGCGGCACTCGATCTTCTACCAGACGCCCCTGGAATACCTGCTGCGCCAGCACGGCATCGGCACGATCGTGCTTTGCGGCCAGGTCACCGAACAATGCGTGCTCTACTCGGCGCTCGACGCCCATATCCGCCACATCGGTGTCACCGTCGTCGAGGACGCCTGCGCGCATATCCACCGCGATCTCGCAGAGGCAGCCCTGCACATGATGGAACGCAATATGAAGGCCCAAATCATCAGATCCACTGCCGAGGAGATCTTCTGAGCGACAAGGACGACTCTGCTGTCGAGCCAGCGGCCCTTCCTGCTCCGGTGCCTCTGACCGGGCTCCTTCGGTCTCCCCGTGCTGCCGCTGCCGCTGGGGCTGCACACCCTGCGCTGGACAATGAGGTACGCCATCCACGAGGAAGTGCCTGATCTGCCAAGTAAGCCGACGGCACCGGAAGGAGAGGAGGAGGTCCTGCGGGCTACTGAGGAGGAGGTCCTGCGGGCTACTACTGCCCCCTCGTCGATGAACGGGGTGTCCTCATCAAGGCGCGCTCTCCGCGTGATGCCGGCGCTTGCTTCGCCAGAGGACAGGCACCCGCCCCGGAGCTGAACACTGGCACACCGCACGAGCTGAAGGGTGACGGCATCGACCGAAGGTGCCGGCCTGATTCCTGCGCCGGAGCGGGAGCAGCCTCTCGGCGCCCATAGGAGGCGATCATGAATGCGAACCGCAAAGCTGCACTGTTCGACATGGACGGGACCCTCGTGGACAGCACCTATCTGCACGCCGTCACCTGGTGGGAGGCGTTCCGCCAGGCCGGCCACCGGGTGCCGATGGCCGCGATCCACCGAACTGTCGGGATGGGGGCCGACCACCTCATCGGCCACCTCTTGGGCCCCGGCGAGGACCGCGACCGCGATGCCGCCATCAGCGCGGCGCACAAGACGCTCTTCGCCGAGTACTGGACCCGGCTGGCGCCCTTGGATGGCGCCGCCGACCTGCTCCGTGCCTGCGCCGGACGCGGTTGGGAGGTGGTGCTCGCCAGCTCGGCGGGCGGGGCGGAGCTGAGCGCCATGCGCACCGCGCTGGATGCCGAGGACGCGCTCGCCGCAGTCACCGGCGCGGACGACGTGGAGTCCAGCAAACCCGCCCCTGACCTTGTGGGACAGGCGCTCGCGCAGGCCGGCACCGAGCCCGGACGAGCGGTGTTCGTGGGAGACACGGTCTGGGACATGAAGGCCGGTGTCCGGGCCGGGGTGCTGTGCGTGGGCGTGCTCAGCGGCGGCTACTGCCGCCACGAGCTATTGGAGGCCGGAGCGCAGGAGGTCTACGAAGGCCCGGGTGACCTGCTGAGCCAATTGGACTCGTCTCCCCTCGGGTGAGGCAAGACCTGCGGCATGTCACAGACTGCCCCTCGTCCCGTTTCTCCCTGGAGGTGACCGGGCTTTATTCGGGACTCGTGGCAGATCTCCGGGTGGCTGCCGACGGGCTGGGCCGAGGGCGGAGCAAGCCGCCCAGGGATCAGTGAGTGAAGGCCGGTGGCGAGCCGTCGAGCTCACCTACCGCGACGCTTAGTTCTGTGGGAAGCGCGGGAGGTGGGGCAGTGCCCGGGCATGACACCGCCCCCACAGCTCCACACGGCGCAATCCGCGCTAATCCACGCGTTATCTGGCCCCCCTCTGGGGAACGCGTGTCCTGTGGTCGGCTGACGGCCGTCGTCCGACCGGTGGGAGGTGTGGCGATGGAGCACGGCGAAGGCGCCGCTCAAGGCGGAGCGTCCGGCCTGTCCACGAAGGCTCTGCTGCGGGCCCGGGTCGACGGCGAGGTCCGTTCCGACGCGGGGAGCCGGGGTGCCTACTCCACCGACGGTTCGAACTACGTCGAGCCGGGGATCGTTCTGGACGAGCTCGATCGCCAACTCTCCGATGTGTGGCTGACGTTCGGGCCCAAGCCGTCGACGCACAGCCACTGTTCCCTGGGCGGGATGATCGGCAACAATTCGTGTGGGGCGCCGGCGCAGGCGTACGGCAAGACCGTCGACAATGTCCGACGGCTTTCGGGGAGCGCCGGGCGACCGCGTTTCGAGAGTTCAAGGCGCTGTTCGATCCGGATAATCGGATGAACCCCGGAAAGGTCGTCGCCCCACGGCGGGTCGATGAGGGGCTGCGGCTGGGGGCCGCCTGGCGGCCTTCGGCGCCCGCGACCCACTTTGGCTATCCCGAGGACGAGCACTCGTTCCGCCGCGCGGTGTTGCGGTGCGTGGGGGGCGGCAATTGCCCGTCTCACAGCGGCGGGGTGAGGTGTCCGTCCTATCGGGCTACCGGTGAGGAGGAGCGTGCGACCCGGGTGCGGGCGCGGCTGCTGTTCGAGATGCTTGACGGGCACCCCGATTCGGCCGTCAAGGACGGATGGTGCTCGACGGAGGTGCGCGACGCGCTCGATCTGTTTCTGGCGTGCAAAAGCTGCAAGTCCGACTGCCCGACCGGCGTGGACATGGCGACATACAAGGCCGAATTCCTCTCGCACCACTACGCCGGTCGGCTGCGCCCGACACCTCAAACTCGTCGACCGCCCGCGCCTCGATGCCCGCGACGCCCGTCTGGCCACCGCAGCGGCCTCGCCGCCGTCGGCGCGGCGGTCTGTACGGCGGGCGCGGCTCTCCTGCGACGACGAACCTGACCTGAGAAAAGGAGCTTCAGTGTCCACCAAGGTCTCCGACCACATCCTCCAGCGGCTTCGCGAATGGGACGTCGAGCACGTCTTCGCCTATGCCGGTGATGGCATCAACGGGCTGCTCGCCGCCTGGGAACGTGCGGACAACAAGCCGCAGTTCATCCAGGCGCGGCACGAGGAAATGGCCGCGTTCCAGGCCGTCGGGTATGCCAAGTTCTCCGGCAAGGTCGGCGTCTGCGCCGCCACGTCCGGGCCCGGCGCGATCCACCTCCTCAACGGCCTCTACGACGCCAAGCTCGACCATGTACCGGTCGTGGCAATCGTGGGGCAGACCAACCGCAGCGCGATGGGCGGCTCCTACCAGCAGGAAGTCGATCTGCTGAGCCTGTACAAGGACGTCGCCTCCGACTTCTGTGAGATGGTGACCGTCCCCGAGCAGCTGCCGAACGCCCTCGACCGGGCCATGCGCACCGCCTACGGCCGGCGGACGGTGACCGCAGTCATCATCCCGGCGGACGTCCAGGAACTGGACTACTCGCCGCCCACCCACGCCTTCAAGATGGTTCCCTCCAGCCTCGGTATGGCCTCCTACGCGCCGGTCCCGAGCGACGACGACCTGGCCCGTGCGGCCGAGGTGCTCAATGCCGGGGAGAAGGTCGCCGTCCTGATCGGTCAGGGTGCCCGCGGGGCGCGCGCCGAGGTGGAGCAGGTCGCCGAGGTGCTCAGCGCGGGGGTGGCCAAGGCGCTGCTGGGCAAGGACGCGCTCCCCGACGACCTGCCGTATGTCACGGGCGCCATCGGCCTGCTGGGGACCCGCCCGTCGTACGAGCTGATGCAGGGCTGCGACACCCTGCTCGTCATCGGATCCAGCTTCCCCTACACCCAGTTCATGCCGGAGCTGGACCAGGCCAGGGCGGTGCAGATCGACATCGACCCGCACATGGTCGGGATGCGCTACCCCTTCGAAGTCAATCTCGTCGGAGATGCCCGGGCGACCCTGCAACGGCTGCTGCCGCAGCTCACGCGCAAGAAGCACGGTGAGTGGCGCAAGAAGATCGCGAAGGACACCGCACGCTGGTGGGAGGTCATGGAGCGGCGCGCTGCCGTGGAGGCCGATCCGATCAACCCGGAGTACGTCGTGCACGCCCTGGATCCGCTGCTGCCGGACGATGTCATCCTGGCCGCGGACTCCGGCTCGGCCGCCAACTGGTACGCACGTCACCTGCGGATGCGCGGCACGATGCGCGGTTCACTGTCCGGGACGCTTGCCACCATGGGCCCGGGCGTGCCGTACGTCATCGGCGCGAAGTTCGCCCACCCGGACCGGCCGGCGCTGGCCCTCGTCGGGGACGGCGCCATGCAGATGAATGGTATGGCGGAGCTCATCACGGCGGCCAAGTACTGGCAGGAGTGGAGCGACCCGCGCCTGATCGTGGCCGTCCTGAACAACCAGGACCTCAACCAGGTCACGTGGGAGATGCGCGCGATGTCCGGCGCCCCGCAATTCCTCGCCTCGCAGGCACTCCCCGACGTGCCCTACGCCGACTTCGCACGGTCCATCGGGCTCGGCGGCGTCCGGGTGGAGAAGCCCGGCGAGGTGGTGGACGCCTGGCGCCAGGCACTCGCCGCCGACCGCCCGTTCGTCATCGATTTCCGCACCGACCCCGCCGTCCCGCCGATTCCGCCGCACGCCAGCCTCGATCAGATCGAGGCCGCGGCCGGCGCCGTCCTCAAGGGCGACAGCGACCGCGCGGCGATGGTCAAGCAGGGCTTGAAGGCCAAGGTCCAGGAGTTCCTCCCGGGCCGGAAGCACCACCAGGACTGACGGTGGGCCCTCACACCCGGGGCGCGGACCCCGTTGTCGACTCGGTCGCCACCTCGGTCTACCGCGCTCCCATCGATGCCGCCGAGGGCGACGGCACGCTGACCTGGGACTCCACGACCATGATCGTGGCCCAGGCCAGCTCCGGCACGACCACGGGCTTGGGCTGCACCTCGGGGCCGCGGCCACCGCCCAGGTCATCGACGAGCAGCCGGCGGCCTCGTGACCGGCCGCTGCGCGATGGATGTGCCCGGCGCCGACGAGGCGATGTCCCGGGCCGTGCGCAACGCCGCCCGGCCCGGCCCGGCCTGGTCGCGGGGGCCCTCTCGGCCGTGGACATCGCTCTGTGGGACCTCAAGGCGCGGCTGCTCCAGGTGCCGCTCGTCGGGCTGATGGGGGCGAGCGGCACCGAGGTGCCGGTGTAGGGCAGCGGCGGCTTCACCACGCTGCCCACGGCTCCAGCTCGCCGGGACCAGGCCTCCGAGCGCGCGGTATGGGCAAGATCCGGCTCAGTCTGTTGCCGCCGAGCGCACCTGTTCCGCTTTCCGTTCGTCGAGGGCTACTCGGACCAGGGCCGCAGCGAGCTTTGGCAGGCCTGCGTCATCTACGAGGGACGCCAGCTTCTTGGGAGAGCTCGGTAGCCCGAGGCGCTGTGCCCCGTCCAGTACCTTACGGTCGAGGTGCGGGCAGAACTCCGGCCACACGGCCTGTGCCTCCCGAAGGAAGATGTCAGCCCCGGTGGGGCCGATGCCTGGAATGTCTTGCAGGAGCTTCTTCGGATCTGTCCCTTCGCGCAGCTGGCGCAGGTCGCCCTTGTATCGCTCCAGCAGAAGTTCGGCGCCGTCGCCGAGTTGGGTGGAGGTCCGCTCGTCGTAGCGACGGTAACCGCCCTCGCCGAGCGCGTCGACGCGCTGCTGCCAGGTGGCCTGGCCCATCCGTCGGGCGTCGCGCATCCCCGCGGAGAACAGTGCGCGGGCCGCCTCGACCGCGGTGTCCGCCCGGATACGGGCGGACAGCAGCAAGGAGAGCACGAGAAGCTGGTACAGCGGGGCGGGGGTGTTCCGCAGCTTGATGCCCGCCTGAGCCGCGTATGTTTGGCCGTGCCGGTCGAGCAGCGCCCGAACCACGGCCTCGTCCTTCTTGCCCATGACCCTCACCTTCCCCAAGGAAGCGGGCGACGCGAAACGCGCACCAGCCCAGACGGGTTCGAGCGCCGATGGCGGCTACTCGATGACGATGTCAGCGTCTCCTCGCTACGTACAGCGCGCAAACGATCCGGGCCGCTCACCGGCTTTCGCTGCGCTCGGTCGGCCGCCACGGCCGGCGCCACATCCCTACTCGACAATTTCTCGGCGCGCCGGCATTGCCATCGTCACGGACGGACGCGGGGCTCGGCCGCCATCGTCGCAGCGGAGGCGGTCGTCAGCGACGACCGCGGGGCCGCCACCGCTGCGCTATGGATACGACGTGCTCTGCCCGCCCCCTCGGCATGCACCGACGGGGAGGGCACAGGCCAGGGAGGTTCTTCCGACCCCGCGGGATCGCGCGTCTTCGTGACCCGCTGTCCAATTGGCGAGGAGGTCCTCGGATGCGGCCCTCGGAGGAGGAGCGCCCTCCAGGCCGGCGATCGATTCCCTGAGGCGGGAAATCTTGCGATTGAGGGCCGCCAGCATGGTGAAATAGTCTCCCTCGCTCAGATCGACCTCATGCAAAGCCCTCTCGTTTGACCACCGGTGGATGAGTTCGCTCTTCCGTGCCAGTTCCTGGTCCAACCTTGCCTGCAAGGCTGCGATGGTGCCGGCGGATTGATCCAATCCGGTCTTCGATGTCTGAAGCTGCTTATTCAGGAAGGAGACGAGATCCCGGGGCCGGCGCACCAGCCGGTCAAGGTCGTAGAAGATCACGCCGACGATGACACCGTTGGCCAGGTCGGCCAGGAGCTGGCGGAATTCGGGGCGCAGGACGGTCCAGTCGATGGAACCGTCCGGCTTGACGGCCTTGCGCTTCTTGAAGGCCGAGGTGTCGTTCTCCCGGTAGACCTTGGCGAGGGGGCCCCATTGCAGTCGGACCCGGGTGTCTTCGGCGTCTTCGAGCTGGCGGTCCACGCCGGCTTCGAGACCGAAGCGGTCGGAGGAGATGCGCAGCTAGGCGCCTGGGAGTTTGGGGGCGTAGGCCGCCAGGTGGTCGTGGAGGTTGAGGGTGACCTGTCCGCCGCGGGCATGGGCGGGGACCTCGAAGTCCTCCCAGACGGTGAGGGCTGCTGTGGGCACGGTGTCGGCTCCTGGTGCTCGGGTGGTTCCGATACCGGGCACTCTCCGCCGAACTCAGGGGTTTGGTGATGCCGTGGATCCGCTGTACGGTCCGCGGTCAGGCACCTGGATACTGATCACCATGCGTATTGACTTCGATCCCGCTGCTATGTCCCGCAACGAGTTCTTCAAGCTGCTGACCGCGGTCGTCGTGCCGCGGCCCATCGCCTGGGTCTCGACGATCGGCCCTGATGGTGCTTCTGCGAACCTAGCCCCCCATTCCTTCTTCACGATCGCCAGCGTCGCGCCGCCCGTGGTGCAGTTCAGCTCCGTCGGCCGTAAGGACACCCTGCGCAATGTCGAGGCGACCGGGCAGTTCGTGGTCAACCTTGCGCCGGAGGGGCTGTTCGGGCAGATCAATGACACGGGCACCGACTTTCCGCACGAGGTGAGCGAGTTCGAGGCGGCCGGGATCGACACCGAGCCGAGTCTGCGCGTCAAGCCTCCGCGGGTGGCGGCGTCGCCGGTGGCGCTGGAGTGCGAGGTGCACAGCACAGTGGGCATCGGGGATTCCACCGTCGTGTTCGGGCGCGTGGTGCATGCGGTCGTCACGCAGGACGTACTGGTCGACGGGCATCCCGAGATTTCCCGCCTGAAGCCCCTGTCGCGGCTGGGGAAGGACGAATGGGGCACGGTTGGTGAGGTGCGGGAGATCTCCCGTATTCGCCATGCGGACTGGCGGGGGCCGGCGGGCGATCGTTAGGGAGCGGGAGAGGCTGCGGGGGAGGGGGAGAGGCTGCGGGGGAAGACGGGCTCCGCGTTAGTGCCTCCCCCAGGGCCTCTCAGCCTCCTCGCAGTCCGCCGGCTGCTTACCGATCTACCTACCGATGACCTCACCGGCGATCGGGGTGCCGACTGGCAGCGAGCGAACCGTCTCAGTCCAGGCGGTGGCGGCACCGGCTGCTTGGCACGTGCCCTTTCCGGAGGCAAGGAGGAGTACTGCCTCATGCGCGGATCATGGCACGTGACAGCTGTCGCTGGACGCGCTCCGAGGTCGTGGTCACTGATGGGCCGGACAGCTCCTGGTGATGGAGCGGCGACTCAGGGATGGGGGCGCCCGCGGCCGGCCGAGCCGCGGATCTGCAGGCCGTCAAGGAGTTCCTGGGTCGCGGCTGCCACTGTGTCGACGGCCTGGTCGAAGACCTCGCGGTTGTGGGCGGCCGGGGCACGGAAGCCGGAGACCTTGCGGACGTACTGCAAGGCAGCGGCCCGGATGTCCTCGTCGGTGACCTCAAGGGTGGTGGGCGGACGGAGCGTCTTGATGCTGCGGCACATGAGTCCAGTCTGCCTCGGGACGCGGCGGTTATCCGTCGAGTCCGGTGACCCGCATGGTGATGTTGAGGCGCCCGCTGGTCATGCCGGACGCGGGGTCCCCGGTGCCCGGCCTGACCTTGGGCACTCCGTGGTACGCGAAGCGGGACGGTCCGCCGAAGACGAAGAGATCTCCGGAGACCAGCTCGATATCGGTGTACGGCTTGGTGCGCGTCTCGGTATTGCCGAACCGGAAGACGCAGGTGTCGCCGATGCTGAGGGAGACCACCGGCGCGCCGGAGCGCTCTTCCTTGTCCTGGTGCATGCCGAGCTTCGCCTGGCCGTCGTAGAAGTTGATCAGCGCGGTATCAGGCGTGTAACCGTCGCCCGCGGCCACGTCCTGATACGCCTCGACCAGCGCCCGGCGGCCCAACTCGACCATCCAGTAAGGAAATTCGGCTACTCGGGCGCCGTTCACATCATCGGCGGTGCGGGTGTACGCGTACGGCTGCCAGTGCCAGCCGATGCACACGGTCTGCACGGACATCACACCGCCGCGCGGCAGCTTGGTGTGCCGGATCGGGGCCGGGCCGCGCGCCCAGCCGCGACAGGCGGTGACGAGCTCGCGTTGCTGGGCCGTGGTCAGCCAGCCGGGGACATGGACGGCGCCGGGGGCGATTTCTCGGCCGGCGCCTTCGCGGGCCTGGCTCCGGGCGGCTGCGGCCGGGTGAAGCAGCCCTTGGAGGCCTTGGGGAGGGGGCGCGCCGGGGCCCGTCCCGCTGCTGTCGGTGTCGTCGGGGCCATGTCTTCCGGGGGCCGCGGGAGCTGGTTCCCCGAAGTCCTCGAAGCCGGGAAGTGGCGTGCTCATGTCCTCCTGCCTTGCCTCATCGCTCGCTGATTACAGCCTGCCACGGGCAGGAGCCGTAGGCGGACGGGCCGGTAGCCGGTGGGTGACCCAGCCGCGGTCGATGCTCCAGGTGCTGCCGTCGGCGCCGGCGCCTCGCATGCCCTGCAGAGTCCCCGGCCCGGCCAGGGCGGGTACGCGGGAGTCGCCGAGAGCCGCGAAGCCGTAGGTGCGTGCCGGGTCCCAGTCGGTGCTGTGACGCAGCCGGCGGCTCATCTGGGCCCAGCCGAGCGGCGCGGCGGCCACCACCCAGGCGTCAGGCTCCTCGGTCGTGAACCGGCGCGCGGCCCGTAGCCAGGACGCGGCGGATTCCGGCCAGTCGATCACGGCGAGCACCGGCAGCCTCCCGGGGGCACGCCAGGCTTCGGCGAACGCCGCCGCTGCCGACCGCGACGCGGTGTCCCGGCTGTGCCCGACGACCACCGTGCCGATACGAGCCCCGGGCGCGGTCAACAGGCCGAGCAGGGCGGCGAGTTCGGCGCCGGAGTGCGGGACGGGGGCGGGGAGGCCGCCGTATGCGGCCGTCTCCGCCGGGGAAATGAGGGGAGAGGTCATGATCGAAGGGATACCAGGCATGGCCGGGCTCAGATCAGCGTCGGTTGAAGGGCGCCCTCGTGCGTGAGCAGCGCGGTTTTGCGTTCGACCCCCGCCGCGTAGCCGCGCATCGAGCCATCCGCGCCGATCACACGATGGCAGGGGCGCAGGATCGGCAGAGGATTCGCCCCGATCGCCGCACCCAGGGCCCGTACGTCGGCCCGCGACACGCCGAGGCCCTCGGCGAGTCGGCCATAGGTGGTCGTGGTGCCGTACGGGATGGCTTCCAGGGCCTGCCAGACGTGCTCCTGGAACGCCGTACCGGTGGTGCGGAATGCGAGCTCGAAGCGGAAGAGCTCGCCCGCGAAGTAGGCACGGAGCTGGCGGACGACATCGGTGAAGGGACGGGGGTCGCGGCGCCAGTGTGGCTGTACGGTAGCGGCGCCCCGCTGCTGGGGCATGGAGAGGGAGGTCAGGGCGGTGCCCCCGGGTGCGGTGGACGCTTCCTCGCCGACGAGCAGCAACTCGCCCAAGGGGCTGTCGAGCGTGGTGTAGCCAGTGGTGGCGGTGGATGCCGAGGGGGAGGTCATGGCGCTCTCCTCGTTCGCATGGAGTGCTTTCACTTCCCGAGTCTGAGGGCTCGCCCGCGTCATGGCTGGCGGAAATCGGACGTCACGGTTGCGGCGTGGTCAGCCACGGCCGGCGGCTTCAGCCCACTCGACCACGACCCGCCACCGATCAGCCCTGACCAGCCGTGACCAGCCGTGACCAGCCGTGACCAGACGTCTATCGATTCCCACGGGTCTCCCGTCGCCTATCGGTCACCTATTGCCCACCGGTCTCCCGCCACCCATCGATGACCCATCACCCACCGGTCACACCCACCACCCGCAGATCACCGGTAATCGCTCGCCCTCACCCACCGCACACCGGCCACCGGCGTGTCGCCCCGCCGTACACGCGACCGCCGACACGCCGACGGTGTCCCCCCGGGCGAGCAGGCACTGGGGGAGCTGCCTCAGGATCCCCTCGACGCTCAGGGGTGGTAATGCTCGGCAATCTTCGTCGCCACGCCGTCCTCGACGGTGACCCGGACATCGAGTGAGTTCATCCTGGCGGCCTCGTCCAACTGCGATTCGGTGCACGGGGAGGTGCCGTAGCCGCTTTCGTCCATCGTGACGTTGCCGTCCGGCGCACCGCACATGGCAGCGGCGCCCAGGGCCTCGGTCTGCGGGCCGATGGCGAAGCCCTGCTCGGCTCCGGAGGCCGGGGCCACGGTCATCTTGCCGGGAGCCAGGTACTTGAGGACGCCGTTCCAGGTGCCGCTCACGCCCTCGTCATGGGGCGCGGACCCGGTACCGGCCGAAGAGCTGGAGTCTGAGCCGGCACCGCTCGTGCTGCCTTTTCCGCTGCCACTGCTCGTCCCGCTGTCGCGACTCGTCTTGCCGCCACCCGCCCCGGAGCCGCCCTCGTTGCTCTTCCCGGTGTCAGATGGCTTCGGGCTCGGTGTCGTCTTGTCCTTCGGCCCGGGGTCATCCGCTACGTTGCCGAGGGCCGCGGCCTCTTTGGCCAGATCCTCGGGATCGGGCCGCGACGAGACCTTGGCGCTCGCCTTCGTGTTGTCGCTGTCGCTGCCGCTGTCGCTGCCGCAGGCGGTCAAGGAGAGTGCGGCAACGGCGATCAGCGAAGCGGCAACGATCCGGCGCCCACGATGTAAAGCGGAGCCTACGGTGGTGGGGGACGCAGGGGTGCTGCTGACGGCTGCGTCGACCTCGGAGGCATTGTTCCCGGACATAAGTCCCCTTTTCTGCCCCTTGTCTGCACTCTGCTCTTTCGCCACAGCGTTGCTGCGGGATCGCGCCGGTGCTGCGTGGGCCTGGGTGTGGCTGTGCGCGTTGGTTCCGGCCATGGGCATTGGACATGGCGTGGGTGCCGCCGTCATGAGCGGGACAGGATCCAGGGTGGTGCCGACCGCTGCCGGTCTACTAACGCATGACTAACGCAGCCTTGGCATCCGTTCGTTCGCCGGAACCGCCCATCGGGCCGGCTCCTCCGGACAGCTGCTGTCCAGGGGCAAGTCAGGAGCCGGCGAGAGCGGAGTCAACGAGCCCCGGAGTCAACGAGCCCCGGATCTAGTGAGCAAGATGCAACGAGCCAGGCGGCAGAAGTCAGGGGCCAGGAACCAGGGTTCAGGGACCAGCGGCCAGAAATGAGGAAGCAGGAGCCGGGAAGGCCGGGCTCTGGCCGCCGAGTTGAGCGTGCACGGGGCTACGCCGCCTCGACGACCTCCGAGCGCACCGCCAGCGTCCAGATCTCCAGCAGCACCGCGTACTCCGCCATGTCCTGGGCCGACCACGCCATACCGCGACGGGCACGTACAAATCGCCGGATCGATTCGTTCGCCTCGGAAGCAGGAACGGGCGTACCCGTAGGGGCAGAAGGAGTTGGGGACATATGAGCAATGCTAGGGGCAGACACTGACAACGCAGACCCGCGCGCGGCGTCTCCGCGCCCGCAGCGGTCGCCCCGGTGGTGATCCCTACGCCACCTCAACTGTCTGACCAGCAAGGACAGTCGGCCCGTCCTTCGTCCCTCGCTGCCTGTGTGTGTCCCTTCCCACACGCTCCGCGGTCGCCCGGCGTTACGGAGGAATCCTCCCCGCCGCGCTACAAGCCGGCACCGTTCAACACGCAGGCCCAGCTGGCTCAGCAGGCCCGATAAGCCCAGCAGGCTCAACCACTTCAACCCGTTCAACCAGCTCAACAAACCCACTGGCAATGGCTCCGTCCTTCTAGTGAAGGAAGAGGCAGAACGGATGTCCCGCCGGATCCAAGAGCACCCGAACATCGTCCTGCGGCTGGAGTTCGGCCCGGGACGCGCCCGCTGCGACGGCATATGCCTCGGCCTCTACAAGGTCATCGACCCGGATGTCGAGATGCAGCATCTTCTGCTGTTCCCCGGGGTGTTCGGGCCATATGGGGGCCCGATACCCAGGCTCGGACTGGAACGCGAGCGCCATGGCTCCTTCCGGGCACCTGAGCAGCACCCAGTCCGGTTCGCTGGATTTCACTTCCCAGCCGAGGAGCTGCTGGTAGAACTCGGCAAGCGCATGGGCATCCGGGCAATCCAGAACCACCGTCGCAAGCGAAAACCACGGCCTTCCCGCCACAATCGCCCCTTTCGAGCCACCGGCACCCGGCAGCTATCCGTCTGCGGCCCGGCTCGGCCCTGTTCATGGCCTGCCCAGGCTGATGGATGATCGCACCGTGGCCGGACGGGCGCTACTCCGATCGGGTGACGTCTGAAGTCGGTCGTCGCGCCCGGCGCCGTGGCCGCATCCCGGGCGTCGCCGCACGCGCAGGCCATCGCGGTCGCATCGTTCGCTGGCGAGGTGATTTCCCCCCGCACTCCCCGTTGCATTCCGCCGGACCAGCCGTTGTCAGTGGTGCCCCCTACCGTGGCTCCCGTAACTATCCGAGCTGCTGGCGCTTCTCGGACCTGCCCCGCTCCTGTGACAGCGCACGGGAGCGGGGCTCACGCATCCGGTCGGCCGCGGCGCCGCGTGAGGTGCGACCTCGTGGGTACGGCCTTGACCCCAAGCCCGGACGGCAAGGCCAGGCCGATCTGCCGACCGCAAGGATCCGCGTGGATTCCATCCCACCTGCATGTATTCCACCCGCGTGGATTCCATCCCACCTGCATGTATTCCACCCGCGTGGATTCCACCCCACCTGCATGGATTCCACCCCGCGTGGATTCCGCCCTCCCTGGACTCCACCCCGCGTCGCATGTATGCCGCCCTCCCTGGACTCCACCCCGCATGGATGCCGTCCCGCACGCCGGCCTGGGTTCCGGTCATCTCTGTGTCCTCCTCAGGCGCGCCGGGCGGGTGTGGGTGACGATGGAAGGGCCGAGGTGCAACGGCGGTGGGGGAGCGACGCCCGGAGCACCTGCCGAGTCGTGTCGGGAGGCCCCGATGGATTACCCGGAATGCTATGAGCTGGTATTTCAAGCACCCGCGGTCGAGGATGACGTGGTGATTGTGCGTCGCACCGAGCGCGCAGGAGCGGGCGGCTATCCGGTCTACGAGGACGAGTCGGGGATCGTACGCGCGGAGATCAGTGACCGGGGTGAAGTCCGCATGCTGGCCAGCGGGGGGCATCAGATGCTGAAGACGCCACTGCTGGCACGACCCCTGACTCCATGAGATTCAGTAGTCCGTCCGCCGGACGTCCACGGGCAGATACCTGTGGCGGAGGGGGACGGGGCGAGGGCATGCTAGCGCTGTGTGCGTAGGCGATTGCGCTCCGCGCCATTCCGGGGAGAGGGCTCGACCCTTCCGGGCATGCGGCGCCATCGGGCGCGCCCGATAGCACCTGGCACGGATGAGAGGCGGGGCGGACGGCTCGTAGACGCCGCCCGGTGCTTTGTGTGGGCGGGCGGGAGAGCCGTCAGGCTGATGGGGCGCTGCTCCGGTCCGGTTCCCGGCCGAGGAGCTGTGTGACCCGGTCCGCGACGATCGCCGGCTGCTCGGCCTGGACGAAGTGCCCCGAGTCGACCTCTTCGAAGCGCCCGTCCGGCAGTGCCTCGGTCCAGCGTCGCTGGTGTTCGGCGATGACGGCGTGCTGCTTTTCCCGGCCCTTCACCGGGCGGGAAGCCGAGAGCAGGACCGTCGGACAGGCCGGTTCGCGGGGCGGCTGGGCACGGAACTGGGGGATGGCGGCGGCTGCGGCCTTGAACTCTTTCCTGGTCTGCGCGATGCCGGCCGGGACGAAGTCCTCGGCGAGCATGGTGGCGTAGGTCTCCGCGGGGAAGACGCGGCGGATGTTTCCGCTGACCATGCGCGCCAGCGGGCGGAACCGGACCAGCGTCTGTGTCACGCCCATGGCGCGGTCGATCCTTACGGCGGTCCGGTCGTACATGTCGTAGACGGGCGCACGCTCCGGTGTCGGGTCGAGCAGCAGCAGGCCCCGAAGTCGTGGTCCCAGGCTCTCTGCCGCGCGACGGGTGACCAGTCCGCCCATGCTGTGCCCCACGAGTACGAGCGTGGCGGGCTGCGGTATCACCGCGTCGACCAGTGCGACCAGGTCGGCGGCCATGTCGTCGACCGACAACTGTTGTGTGGTCCGGGCGCTGCGACCGAACCCGGCGCGGTCGTAGGCCAGCAGTCGAGCCCGGTCGGCCAGCAGCGGAACCACCGCATCCCAGCAGGTCCGGCCCAGGCCCCCACCGGCCTCGAAGACGACCCAGTCGGTGCCCCGGCCTGACACCTCCACATGAACCGACCGCCCGTTCACGGACACCGCTCGCCCCGTCGTCTGCCTCATATCCGCTCCCGTAGCTGAACGATTTCAATTTCGATAACGGTATCATTTGTGAAAGAGTAGTGGCGTGGATACCGTCGATCTGCTTCTCCATCCGGTTCGCCTGCGCGTGGTTCACGCCCTGTCCGGCGGGCGTGAGCTCACCACGAGTGAGCTGTGCGCCCGGATGCCCGAGGCGTCGAAGGTGACCGTCTACCGACATGTCGCCCTACTGACGGAGGCCGGCTTCCTCGAAGTGGCCGAGGAGCACCGTGTGCGCGGCGCGGTCGAGCGCCGGTACCGGCTGCGCAAGGACCGTCCCGCGATCGACGGCGAGGCCGCCGCGGCCATGTCCCTGGACGACCACCGCCGCGGGTTCGCGGCCGCCATGGCCGTCCTCATCGCCGAATTCAACGCCTACCTCGACCGTGACGGCGCGAACCCGGCCGACGACTCGGTCTCGTATCGCCAGGGCACCCTCTGGCTCAGCCCGGACGAACTCACCGAACTTCTCAGGAAGCTGGTCGAGACCCTGCAGCCTTCCCTCAGCAACGAGCCCACTCCGGGGCGCTCGCCCTACCTCCTCAGCCCCATCCTCTTCCCTGCCGAGCCGCCGGCGCCCTGACGGGGCACGATGCGCAGCCGGAAGCCGGAAGCCGGAAGCCGGAAGCCGGAAGCCGGAAGCCGGAAGCCGGAAGCCGGAAGCCGGAAGCCGGAAGCCGGGCCCCAGGCCCCAGGCCCCAGGCCCTCGTGCCGCCGTGATCGGCCGGTCAGTGTCCGGTGGTGGAGCAGTGGCGAAGACGGCAGTGGATGCAGCGGTGGATGCAGCAGGCTCAGAGGCCCCGCAGGTGGTTTCGTCTGGGAGGTGTCCGTCGGGGCTCGGGCACTGCCCGGGCCCCGCTGCCCCCGTTGCTCGCAGGGCCTTCGCTGCCCGTACCGGCCTCGCTGACCTCAGCGTTCTCGGCGGGATCGGGCTCGGCGTGGGATGCGGAGGGCGCCGCGGGGTAAGTCGTCTGGCCTTCGAGTACGGCCATGGCGCGTTCGAGCGTCTCACCGGTGATCTCCATCCGGATCCTGGCCAATCGTTCTAACTCGCTACGCGCCACCACGTCAGCGTACCTGCCGTGAGTTCAAACCTCCTCGCGACCCAATAATTTGTGCCGATAGGGGAGTTGGCGGCCCTTCCTTCCCAACTCCGACCCTCTTCAAGTACCCCATCG
Source organism: Streptomyces sp. NPDC048516 (assembly GCF_043199875.1). Lineage (NCBI taxonomy): Bacteria > Bacillati > Actinomycetota > Actinomycetes > Kitasatosporales > Streptomycetaceae > Streptomyces > Streptomyces sp. NPDC048516. The sequence goes on from NZ_JBICWS010000018.1 coordinate 21,524, forward strand.
CCATCTCCATTCGGACGGCCCGGTGCGCGATTTCGTTGCCGGCGGTGCGGTTGTCCACCGTTCCGTGCCGGGCGGTCTGCATCCGTCCGGGACGGTCTGCGTCCGTGCGTAATGCGGTGGTAGCGGCTCGCCTGCTGCTGTTTGGATGCGCGGTGTGACTTCATTGGAGCTGGACGATCGTAATGAACTGCTGGAACACCTTGAGGATTACTACGACGCCGTCCCCCGTTCCGGAGCCCGGGCCGAGGACTTCGGGGCACTGACGCTGTTCGTCCGGGAGGGGCAGGGCTGGCCGTTCTATGCGCGCCCGGCGCCGGGGCGGCGGGGAGAGGTGACTGCTGCCGAGGTGAACCGGGTGCGCGTCCGGCAGCGGGAATTGGGTATTCCGGAGAGTTTCGAGTGGGTTGCCGAGACCGCGCCCGCGCTGCGGGCCGCGGTCGAGCAGTCGGGGCTTTCCGTGCACGCGCATCCCCTGATGGTGCTGGGCCCGGATGTCCCGACCCCTGAGGTGCCCAAGATGACCGGCGGCGTGGTGCTGCGGACCGTCGGGCCGGACGATCCGGTGCTGCCCAGTGCGCTGGCCGTCCCCCACCTGGCCTTCGCCGACCCCGGGACCGGAGTCGGGGTGGCCGGGGTGGCGGAGCTGGCCGAGGCTGTGCGGGCCGTCGCCGGGGACGGGTCGGTGGAAAGCTCGGCCGCACGGATCAGGGCCGGTCTGACGTCCGTGGCCGCCGCGGTGGAGGCCGGCAGGGCGTTGTGTGCCGGTCAGCATCAGCCGGTCGGGACGGTCAGCGAGATCGTCGGAGTGGGAACTCTGCCGGCCGCGCGCCGTCGTGGCCTTGGTCTCGCGGTCACCGCGACGCTGGTGGCCGACGCACGATCACGGGGTGTCGAGACCCTTTTCCTGTCCGCGGGCGACGACGCTGTCGCTCGGATCTACGCCCGCCTCGGCTTCCGCTCCGTGGCCACCGCAATGATCGCCCAACCCGCTGCGTAGCGGGGCGCTCGCGAGGATCCGTCATCCGTACTGCGCGACGGCGGTACGGATTACGGGGCGTCAGCGAGGGCGTGGGCGACGGCTGCTTCGGCATGCAGCCGGGTGGTCGGAAAGAGCGGAACCGAACTGTGCTCCGGCTCGATGAGCAGCTCGATCTCGGTGCAGCCCAGCACGATGCCCTCGGCCCCTGCGTCGATGAGACGGTTGATGACGGCCTGGAACGACTTCCGGGATTCCTCGCGGACGATGCCGAGGCACAGCTCCTCGTAGATCACGCGATGGACAATGCCTCTCCCGGCGGCGTCCGGGACGAACACGTCCAGCCCGTGGCTTTCGAGCCGGCCGCGGTAGAAGTCCTGCTCCATGGTGAAAGCGGTGCCCAGCAGTCCGACGCGGCGCAGGCCGCTGGTACGTACGGCGTCCGCGGTGGTGTCGGCGAGATGCAGCAGCGGGACGGTCACGGCAGCGGATACCTGGTCGGCCACCTTGTGCATGGTGTTGGTGCAGAGCAGCAGCATGTCCGCGCCGGCCGCCTCCAGCGCCCTGGCGGCCTCGGCCAGTATCTCTGCGGCCTGCTCCCAGTGCCCTTCGGTCTGCAGCCGTTCGATCTCCGCGAAGTCCACGGAGTAGAGCACGCACTTCGAGGAGTGCAGACCGCCCAGCCGCTCGCGCGTCAACTGGTTCAGCAGCCGGTAGTACTCCGCCGTGGACTCCCAGCTCATGCCGCCGAGCAACCCGATTGTCTTCATCGGGCCACTTTTGCACAGGACGTGCGATGTTGTGTCGCCACCTCCTGGTTCGACGTCATGTCGTCAGCCCGGCAAGGTTCGGCTCGGCCTGACACGGTCCGGTCCGGTCCGGTTCGGTCCGGCCCGGTTCGTTCGCGAGGGAGCTGGGAACGAACGGCGCGAACTGCGGGGGGAGTTGCTGTGCGGTAGTCGTCTGTGCTGAGCGCCGATGGATCGCTGCATTGGTATGGACATGCTCAACGTGCGCGCCATAACCTGACGTTGGTCTAGACCGCAGCTGCGGTGGTCACGGCCGCAGTTCCAGGTGCAGTGCACGTCGCAGCGGAAGAAGCAGTTGAAGTCGCAATGGAAGTTCAGATGAAGTTCCAGATGAAGTTCCAGGTGAAGTTCAAGGTGATGCGGCGCCTGTAAGTGAAGGTGTAGCCGTCGTCTTGTCGCACTTGTCCGTGAGCTTGTCGTTGGATCGATCCGTGCCCCGGTGCCCGCACTTCGAGGGCGGTTGTTGTGGCGCTTCCGGCAATGCGGCAGCACGGCGATACGGCGATACGTCAATGCGGCGACACGGCAACTGACGTCATTCGTAAGGCACGTCGTTCATGAGGTCATTCCCCCCACATGCCGTGGCCCCTCCGGTCCGGAGTCCGGCCGCGCGAAGGAGTCACCGTAATGAGATCACGTACTGCCGCGCTGCTGAGCGCCGCCGCTCTCGCTGCGAGCCTGGCCGTCGTCGTTCCGGCGGCGCCTGCGACAGCCGCAGTGGGCTGTTCCGGCTGTGCCGCGGTCCCGGACGGTGCTGACGCCCGGGACGAGGGGTTCGTCGTCAGCGAGGCGCAGTTCAACCAGATGTTCCCGAACCGGAATGCGTTTTACACCTACAGCGGCCTGACCGCGGCTCTGAGCGCCTATCCGGAGTTCGCGAATACCGGGAGCGACACCGTGAAGCGACAGGAGGCCGCGGCATTCCTCGCGAATGTGAGTCACGAGACCGGTGGCCTCGTGTACGTGGTGGAGCAGAACACCGGGAACTACCCCCACTACTGCGATGCCGGCCAGCCGTACGGCTGCCCGGCAGGTCAGGCCGCTTACTACGGCCGAGGTCCGATACAGCTCAGCTGGAATTTCAACTACAAGGCGGCGGGCGATGCGCTCGGCATCGACCTGCTGCACAACCCCTATCTGGTGGAGCAGGACGCCGCCGTCGCCTGGAAGACCGCGCTCTGGTACTGGAACACACAGACCGGACCGGGCACCATGACCCCGCACCAGGCCATGGTCAGCGGGGCCGGGTTCGGTGAGACCATCCGCAGCATCAATGGCTCTCTTGAGTGCAATGGCGGAAACCCCGGCCAGGTGCAGAGCCGGATCAACAGCTACCAGAGCTTTGTGCAGGTCCTGGGCACCACGCCCGGTGACAACTTGAGCTGCTGACGAGGACTGCGGCGGTGAGCTCAGCGGCCGGCACGCCTACGGTCGCCACGCCAACGGTCGGCATGCCAACGGTCGGGACCTCAGCGCGCGGCACGCCAGCGGCCGGGGCCTCAACGGTCGGCATGCCCGTGGCCGGGGCGCGACGCAGCGGGCCGTTGCCTCGTACGGCCGTCGCTTCGTATGGCCATGGCCACATATGGCCGTCGCCTCCTACGGCCATGTCCTCGTACCGGCGTCGCTTCGTCCGCGCCGTCAGCAGCGAGCGTGCGCGGTGATGTCAGCGCTGAATTCGTCGATCATTCCGGGGGTGACGGTCGGCCGGCACTGGGCGATTGCGGCGAGATAGTCCTCGGTGCTCGCCCCGAGGCGGCCGTGCGCGCCCGCGCCCACGCCGATCGCCTCCAGGTCCCGCTCGAAAGACGCCTGGGCGGCCACCCGGGCGGCGTGCTCGATATCGGCCGGGGTGAACAGCTCGCTGGCCGCCACCAGCGCCGCGATATCCACGTCGGCCCGGCCGTCCGCGTACCGGGACCAGATCGCCGACCGGGCCGCCGGGTCCGGCGTGCCGATCGGGATGAGGTAGTCGAACCGGCCGGGGCGCAGGAATGCCGGGTCGAGCGAGCGGATGGAGTTGGTCGCACACACCAGCAACCGTTCGTCCCGCTCCCGGAAGCCGGGTATGAGCTTGAGCAGCTCATTGGTCACGCCGTGCAGCCCGCCCGGCTGAGCGGCCGCGCCGCGGACCGGCGCTATCTCCTCGACCTCGTCGATGAAGACGAGGACCCGCTCCAGCTCCGCGATCCGGGCGAACGCGCTGCGCAGAGCCGCGGCCAGATTGCCCTCGTCGGCCAGACGGGACGGAAGCAGCTCGACGAACGGCCAGCCGAGCCGGGCCGCGATACCCCGGGCGAAGGTGGTCTTGCCGGTTCCCGGCGGACCGAACAGGGCGATCGCCCGCGGTGGCCGGACACCGTGCCGGGCGGCTCGCTCCGGCTCCGCCAGCGGCAGCACGACACGCCGCTCGATGAGGTCCTTCTCCGCTTCCATGCCGGCCACCTTGACCCACAGATCGGTGGGCAGGAACCGTCCGCCGAGGTCCTCGAGGAGACTGGCCGCGGGGCCGTGATGCGGCTCGACCTTCTCGAAGTAGGCCACGGCGGGCTGCCGTGTATAGCCCGCATTGAGCAGCCCTTCCCCGAGCAGGTCTTCTTCTGGAAGGACATAGGCGATACGGCTCACCCTGGCCGCGATCAGCCGCCGCTCCAGCTCCACCAGTAGCGCACTCGCCAGCCCCCGGCCACGCCACGCGGAAGAGATCGCGATCCGCATCACCCAGCCCCGCTCACCCGCCACACACGCGAGCGCCGTGCCGATGGGCGCACCCTGGTGGACAGCCACCACGGCGGGCTGTCGCGAGGTCAGCGCACCGATGCACTCGGCGAGCGAGAAGACGGACTCCTGACCGAGTTCGGCGGTGGAGTCGATCAGGTGGACCGCTGCGGCGAGATCGTTCTCGCGGTAGTCGTGGATGAGCCAGTTCACCGGTACCGCCCCTCATTGGCCATGCTGGTGTGCTTCTCGTGCTTCTCGCGTTTCGTGTGCTTCATGTGCTTCGTGTGCTTCGTGATCTTGGTGATGCGGGTGATGTGGTGGGAGTGAGGCTAGGGGCGGCGGGGGAGCGGGGCCCGCTCCACCGTGGACAATCCGGGGCGCGGATCGCTACGGGCCGTATGTAGCCGTATGTAGCCAAGCCCGCCCACGGTCGCGGTCGCGGTCGCGGCGGACGGTCGAAGCACGGCGCGCGGTCGTGGCGCGCGGTGCGTGGTGGGTGCGTGGTGCGTGCGTGGTGCGTGCGTGGTGTGCGGTCGCATGCGGCCTAGCTGCCCGGCCGGTGGCTCGATACCGCGGCGCGGCGGGGCGGACCTCGGGCGCGGTTGTCCCTCCTGTGACCGGCGGGAATCCGCTGGCTGGCCAGGCCCGTCCGATGGCATGCTGTCCGGCGTGAACGGACCCGAGATCCATCTGAGCTTCGCCCCTGAGCTGCACCTTTTCGTCGCATCGGTGCACACCACCACTGCCCCCGCGCCCGTGGTGACCGATGGCTCATCGACGCTCGGTCATGTCGTCGAGTCGCTCGGTGTCCCGCTCACCGAGGTCGGCCGCCTCGTCGTGGACGAGGTCGAGGTTGCCGTCTCCCATGTGCCGGAGGCGGGCGAGAACATCGAGGTGTACGCCGTCGAACGCCCGCAGCGGATCGCCGGCGCGCCCCTGAGGTTCCTGCTCGATGTGCACCTCGGCACCCTGGCGCGCCGTCTGCGGCTGCTCGGTGTCGACGCGGCGTACACGAACGAGGACCCCGGTGACGCGGCGCTGGCCGCGCTCTCGGCGAAGGAGCGACGGGTACTGCTCTCCCGGGACCGGGGATTGCTGCGACGCCGGGAGATCTGGGCGGGCGCGTTTGTCTACAGCGACCGGCCCGATGACCAACTCCGGGACGTCCTGGGCCGCTTCGCCCCCACGCTCGCTCCGTGGACACGCTGCACCGCCTGCAACGGCCGGCTGGCGGACGCCGACAAGAACTCGGTCCGGGAGCACCTTGAGCACGGCACTCAGCGTACGTATGACGTCTTTGCGCAATGCACTGCGTGTGGGCGTGTCTACTGGCGCGGGGCACACCACGCGCGGCTGGAGGCGATCGTGGAAAAGGCGCTCCGGGACAGCACGGCCTGAGGTCAGACCTGCGGTCATGGCCTGAGGTCATGGCCTGAGGCGAGGGGCGGGGCGGTGCCCTCGCTCTTTCATGGGAGGCAGGAGACCGCCTGCCGACTCGGCCTGCCGGCCGTACGAAATCCTCAATTCGGGTGAGCCCCTTTGAAGCGCCCCTTGGGTGACGGTTCGCGTGGACGACGAAGGCTGCTCAGGTTCGCGGTCCTTGGTGAGATGGCGGGCATGGCGGGCATGGCGGGAATGGCGGGGAGGGAGTGGCGGAGGTGTGTAGACGGTGCGCCAGGCTCCGTCGGCGGCACTTTGTGTGACAACTGCCCCTACTGGCAAGGGGTTCAAGGAGCTGGCGGAAGCGATGACGTTTCCGGAACGCACCGGGAATGAGCGGTGACCGCCGCTTCCGGACCGGCCTCCATTGCACCTTCGGGCGGCAAAACGGGCTGGTCCTGCAGGGGAGTTGCGTTTCTCGCCCGTCCTTCGCGCGGTACGGAGTGACGCATAGGCGACTGCGCGAGTGACTGCACAGACGACTGCACATGCGACTGTGCGAGTGACCGCACAAGCGACCGCATGAGCGACCGCAAGCGGCTGCCTGAGCGTCACCACGGGGCTCACCGTGGGCATCTCCGCAGGCGTCACCCCGGGCATCGGGGCGTCGGTGTGTCGCGGAGGAGCCCGCTCGCCGCGCTCGTCCGGGGCTGATTGGCGGCGCCGTGGAGGGCCGCAAAAGTGCCTCTAGCCCACTCGTTACGCGACACGCCGACGAGGCGCGCCATCCAACGGGTGAATCCGCTGCCTTCGGCCACCCGAAGAGCCCATGGCGTCCCTCGAATGCGACATTCTCCGGTGGTGCGCGGCCGCGATCCGGCTGACGGTGATCACGTCGCCACTGCGATCCGATGAGCCGACAAAGAGTCAGCCTTCGCAGTCGCGCCGAAAGGAAAATGTCCCCATGCGCACTGCTCGCACCCTGTTCGCCTCAGCCGCCGTTACGGCGGTGCTCGCAATCTCCGCCCCCGCTGCGAACGCCATGATCACGGCGGACATTGCCTCGGACAGTACCTCTTCCGTCAGCAAGAACGACCACGACAGGAACGGCGACCGCGACCACGGCCGCGGCGGCGACCGTGACCACGGCCGTGGCGGCTACGGCGACCGCGACCACGGCCGCGGTGGCTGGGGCCGTGACAACTGCCGCGACAACGGTCGCGGTGGCTACGGCGACCGCGACCACGGCCGCGGTGGCGAGGGCCGCGACAACGGCCGCGACAACGGCCGCGACAACGGCCGCGACAATGGCCGTGACAACGGTCGTGGCGGCTACGGCGACCGTGACCACGGTCGTGGTGGCTGGGGCCATGACAACTGCCGCGACGACCGGAGGCCGAGCGGTGGCGTGCACACCGGCGGTGGGGCCATGGCGGCCAAGACCGTGCTGGGCGACTGGGACCAGAGCAGCGGCTATGGCGACGACCACGACAAGGGCGGGCGCGGCGACCGCGACCGCGACCACGGCCGCGGCGGCGACCGCGACCGCGACCACGGCCGCGGCGGCTACGGCGACCGTGACCACGACAAGGGTGGCTACGGCGGCCGCGACAAGGGTGGCTACGGCGACCGTGACCACGACGGTGGTGGCTACGGCGGCGGTGGCGAGCACCGCAAGCCCCACGGTGGCATCCACACCGGCGGTGGCGGCCTGGCGACCGGTGGCGGTATGGCCGCCGGCTCCGTGCTGATGCTCGGTGGTCTCGGTGCTGGTGCGTACATGCTGCGTCGTCGCAACTCTTCGGGTGCTGCGGCGGCCTGATCCGGCTGCCCCATACGGGGGCCGCTGTGCTCGCGGCCACCGTTCCTCGTGAACGGTGGCCGCGGCGATTGCATCACCGGCGGCCCTCATGTCGCGCCGCCGCTCCGTTCATGAAAGGCATCTGCACATGACCGCCCAGCAGTCGCCCCAGCCGAATTCGAACCCCTCCCGGACCTCCACCGCGTCCCGCCCCGTCGGCCGCGGCCTGCTGTGGTCCGCGGGAGCGTTTCTGCTGGGCTCCCTCCTCGTCTACAACTCCGTGGACACCTCGGCAGACCCCAAGCCGCAGTCCCAGCCGGCCGTGGCGACCTCCGCCACCCCGAGTCCTTCCACCGCCGCTGCGGTTCCTGATCTGTCCCTGTCCCGTTCCGCCCCGAAGCGGGTGACGATCCCGCAGATCGGCGTGGACGCGCCCTTCACCCAGCTGACCATCGGCCCGACCGGACAGCTCAACGCCCCGCCCGCGATGAACAAGAACATCGTCGGCTGGTACAAGGACGGCGCCTCGCCGGGCGAGCGCGGCTCGGCGATCATCGCCGGTCACGTGGACACCAAGATCGGACCGGCGGTGTTCCTGCAACTTGAATCGCTCAAGCCCGGCAACTCGATCAACATCACCCGTGAGGACGGCATCATCGCGACCTTCAGGGTCGACAGCGTCGAGACCTTCAGCAAGGCGAAGTTCCCCAGCGACCGGGTCTACGCCGATGCCCCCACCGCGCAACTCCGGGTGATCACCTGCGGTGGTGCCTACGACCGGAAGGTCAAGGACTACGTCGACAATATTGTGGTGTTCGCCCACCTCGCCTCGTACCGACACGTCTGACCCTTCCGGATCCGGGCCGCCCAGGAGACCTCTCCCAGGAGGGTTCTCAGAGGAAGGCTCTCCCCTCTCCCGGAGAGGCCCCAGGCGCCCCGGAACGAGCACCGGAACGAGCCCAGGCCTGGCCCTCTGGTCGGCCTGGGCTCTGTCATGGCCCGGGGCGCCCCGGGCCATGACATTTCCGGTTCGTGTCGCCGGTCCGGTCCGGTCCGGTCAGGTCAGGTCCAGGCATTAAGGACAGCCCATTGCTGTGGGGGCGGCGTTCGCGGGGGGCGGGTCTCCACCGTCGGGTCCATGAACCCGACAGCCTGCGAGCTCGTGCGACACGCGGCGCCCGGCCTTCTCCCGATGCGGATCGGCCGGGGAATAATGAGCCGTCGAAGAAACCATGGGTGAGCCGGCCCACGCTGTGCCGATGGGCAGTCATGAGGAAACCCCTTCCGCCCTGTTGACGGGATGACATGAGCGCTGGACGCCAAAGACCGTCGAAACCGGGAAGGGGCCGGAAGCCCGCCCGTGGGGGGACTCCCGCCACCGACCGCATGCTCCGCATTCTGCTACGCCGCCGCAAACAGCCGCTGAGTGCCGAGGATGTGACGATCACCGACAGGCCTGCCGTACGCAAGGCGGTGTCGGCAGCGGCGCTGGGCAACACCATGGAGTGGTTCGACTTCGGGGTCTACGCCTATCTGGCCGGCACCTTGGGCAAGGTGTTCTTCCCCTCGAGTTCCCCCGGGGCCCAGGTCGTGTCGACCTTCGCCACCTTCGCCGCGGCATTTCTCGTGCGGCCGCTCGGTGGTTTGGTATTCGGCCCGCTCGGCGACCGTATCGGCCGGAAACGCGTGCTCGCCGCCACCATGATCATGATGGCGGTCAGTACCTTCGCCGTCGGATTTCTGCCCACCTACAGCACCATCGGCTTCGCCTCGCCGATTCTGCTGCTGATCTGCCGTCTGGTCCAGGGGTTCTCCACCGGCGGGGAATACGCGGGAGCCACCACCTACATCGCCGAATACGCACCGGACACCCGCCGCGGATTCCTCGGCAGCTGGCTCGACTTCGGCACCTTCGTCGGATACGCGCTCGGCTCCGGACTGGTGACCCTGCTCACGGCCGTGCTCGGCGACGACGGCTTGGTGGACTGGGGCTGGCGCCTGCCGTTCCTCGTTGCCGGACCGCTGGGGCTCATCGGCCTGTACATGCGGCTGAGGCTGGAGGAGACACCGGCCTTCCGGCGTGAGGCCGAGCAGGCACACCATGATGCGGAGGCGGCCGTGGCCGCGGGCGGCGAGGACCCGGTGGAGGAGGCCCGCCAGTCCGGCAAGGGACGGCTGAAGGAGATCTTCACCCGGTACTGGGAGGCCGTGCTGATCTGCATGGGCCTGGTGCTGCTCTACAACGTCACCAACTACATGGTGACCTCGTACCTGCCGACGTTCATGACCGAGACCCTCGGTCAGAAAGCCCTCACCGCCCAGCTGCTCGTCCTCGGCACCATGATCGTCGTGGTACTCACCATCACCACCGTGGGCCGCACCTCCGACCGCTGGGGCCGCCGTCCCGTCTTCATGGCGGGCAGCGCCGCCATGATCGTCCTTGCCGTGCCCGCGGTGCTGCTCATCCGCGCCGGCGGCATCCTGCTGCCGGCCTTCGGATGCCTGATCCTGGGCCTCCTGCTGGTGTGCTTCGCCGGTACGTCAGCGTCGACGCTGCCCGCGCTGTTCCCGACCCGGCTGCGCTACGGCGCGCTGTCGATCGCCTTCAACATCTCGGTCTCGCTCTTCGGCGGCACCACACCGCTCATCGCCTCCGCGCTGGTCCAGGCGACCGGCAACGACATGGTCCCCGCCTACTACCTCATGGTCGCCGGTGTCATCGGCCTCATCGCCACCTTCTTCCTCCATGAAACGGCCGGCAAGCCGCTGCGTGGCTCCGGCCCGATGGTGGAGAACGAGGAGCAGGCTCAGGAGCTGGTGGCCAAGAGCCGTACCGAAGCGGGACGGCGGGCCAGGGACCTCTGGCTCCGTCTGCGGCACCCCTGGGCGCGGCACTGAACGGGACGACGGGCCGAAGGCTCAGCGGCGTGACGGCGCCCGTCGTTCATCCGGCCGGCGCAATCGCCCGGGCGCCGCACCCTCCCGCCCGGCGGGCCGTGACCTGCCTGGGCGTCGCACCCTCCGTCCGGGTGCCGTACCCTCCGCCCGGGAGTCATCCCCGAACGCTTCCGTACCAGCGCCATGCGGTGCGGCGAGGGTGCCCCGGCAGTTCGGCGCGCCCGGTGGCCCACAGCAGGGTGCGCCAGGGATCGGCGGCCTCCGGGACGTCAGGAAACAGCCGGGCGAGCACCCGTGCGCATACGTCGGCGGGCGGGTTCCAGGCGAGCTGGAGCCCTTGTGCCAGGTCGTGGGTGTGCACCAGCGTCTCCACGGTGCCCATCGCGGCGAAGCCCTCGGGGTCCGACACCCCGAACACATGGTGGGCACGCACCCGCGGCGGCGTCGTACGCACCATGGCCACCAGCAGGGCGCCGCTCGCCTCCAGCACCTGCAGCAGCCCGACAGGACCCGCCGCACGGTCGGCGTGCACGGCGTTCGAGGGACCGCCCGGCCGCCGGCTCTCCCACACGAACGGCACCGGACCCTCCAACGGCGGCCTCCGGGGGCCCAGTTGGACGGCGTAGGCGAACAGATCGTCGCTGAGATGCTCGACGGTCTCCCAGCAGTCCCACTCCAGCGAGCCCGCCTTGCCGTCCCACGCGGCCGGGGGCGCCTCGCGCAGCACGGCCACCGCGAGCTGGACGGCGCGGTCGAGGTCGTCCGCGGCAACGGCGGAGGACGGCAGGGTGTCGGCTTCGGTCGATCGGGTCATGCGGGGACCGTATCGCGCGGCCGCGGGCACGGGCACGGAAGCGCGGGCGGGCCGGGCCCGTTGGTGGCGGTCCCCGCGCATCCGACGGACTATCGTGGGCGCATGTCCGCCCCTGAACTGATCCGCATCGTCTCCCGCGACTCGCCGATGGCCCTGGCACAGGTGGAGCGCGTCCGCGCCGAACTCGCCGCCCTCCATCCCGGCATCGCCACCGAGGTCATCCCGGTCAAGACGACCGGCGACCGCTGGATGGGCGCCCTGTCCCAGGTCGAGGGCAAGGGGGCGTTCACCAAGGAGGTCGACGCCGCCCTCCTGGCCGGTGAGGCGGACCTCGCGGTGCACTGCGTCAAGGACATCCCGGGGGACCGCCCGCTGCCGGCCGGCACCACCTTCGCCGCCTTCCTCGAACGCGATGACGTCCGTGACGCACTGATCCACCCCGGCGGGCTCACCCTCGACGCACTCCCCGAAGGCGCCCGGATCGGTACCTCCTCGGTCCGCCGGATCGCCCAGCTCGCCGCCTCCCACCCGCACCTGCAGTGTGTGCCGATGCGCGGCAACGCCAACCGCCGCATGGAGAAGCTGGCGGCCGGTGAGGCGGACGCACTGCTGCTGGCCGTCTCCGGTCTCGAGCGCATCGGCCGTACGGACGTGATCACCCAGATCCTGTCGGTGGACGAGATGTGCCCGCCCATCGGCGCGGGCGTGCTGGCGCTGCAGTGCCGCGAGGACGATTCCGACACCATCGATGCCGTCAGCGGCCTGGGCCACCCCCGGACCTTCCAGGAGACCACCGCCGAACGCATGCTGCTGCACGTACTGCAGGGCCACTGCAACAGCCCGATCGCCGGCTACGCCACGACCGACCGGCGCGGCGAACTGTCGCTGCGGGCCTGCGTGTTCACCCCGGACGGCAAGACGGTCCTCAATGCGCACGAATGGGCCGGTCCGCTCACCCCCGAGACGCTCGGCACGTCCGTGGCCGTTGCCCTGCTGCGCCAGGGCGCCCGTGAGCTGATCGACGGCATTGCGCACTGAAATCCGGGTCTCCGGGGCGAGTGACCGTCGGCCGACGGCCGCTGTGCGCCACCCATTGCCGGAGGGGTGGACGGACGGCAGGCGTCCTGTCCACCCCCACGGTGGCCATGGCCGTCGGCTCAGCCCGTCAGCCGGGTGATCGCCGGCACGAGGTCTCCTTGTCCGGCGATCCCGGCCGCCCAGAGGTCGGCGCTCTTGGGCACCGTGGCGAAGCTGCGTACGACGATGCCCGGAGCGGAAGCAGTCTCCCAGCGACCGGCTCCTCCGTTCCAGCGCAGAGCCACGGGCGCGGCGCCCTTGCCTCCGACGGCCCACAGGGCGCCGTTCCCCGCCTTCCCGACGGCACGCAGCCGGCCGTCCGCCACGTTCGGCGTCTTTGCCTCCGCCCAGGCGGTGCCGTTCCAGTGCACGGCAAGAGGGCGTTCGGTACTGCCGGAAGTGCTGCCGCCCACGGCCCAGATGTCATCGGCGGCGAACGCGGTGATTCCGCCGAGCCAGTTGTGGGAGTCCTGAGGGCCCGGGGCGGTGACGCGCTTCCAACTGCTGCCGTTCCAGTGCAGCAGCAGCGCCGTCTGCCGTGACGTGGCATCGGTGGCGTACGCGGCGCCGGCCGCCCAGATGTCGTCCGGAGCGACGGCCGTTACGCTGGTGAGCTCGCCCTTGCCGACATCGGGCAGGGTCTGCCGGTGCCAGCTCTTGCCGTCCCACGACTGGACGGCCGGGACTCCGTCCTTGACCGACCGGTCCATCGCCCGGCCCACCGTCCAGGCTTTCCCGTCGGACGTCGTCGTCACGGCGTCGGGGACGACCCGGCCGCCCGGATCGCGGTCCAGTTGGTGTGTGGTCCACTCGGTGCCGTCCCAGTGCACCGAAGCGCTGCCCACGGTCCAGATGTCGGTGGCCGACCGGACGGTGAGGGCCTGCGGAAAGCTGTTCTCCGGCAGTGTGGACTCCTGGGTCCAGGACGTGCCGTCCCAGCGCAGCGCGACGGCTTCGAGGGCTGTGGCACTCTTCAGCCGATAGCCCACTGCCCAGGCCTGTTTGTCACTCAGCGCCGCTATGGCGGTCAGATCGCCCTTCTTCACGGGCACCGGTGTCGCCTTCCACCGGTCCGCGCGGGAGGCGGAAGAGAGGGCGGGCGGGGCGGGAGCGGCGGCTGCCGCGGAGGCTGCGGATGCCGCGGGTTCACCGTCCAGGCCGGTCAGGGCCAGCGCCCCGGTGAGCGCGGTGGCGGCAAACACTGCCGACAGCGCTACCCGGCCGGGACGCCGCTTGGGCAGGGAGGTACTTGATGGCATGCGGACTTCCTTGTCTGGTGGGGGAACAGGCCTGAGTACGGGGCGGTTGGCCGGTGGGCGTGCGCCCACCTGCCCGCCTGGGGGAGGAACCCCTCAGACCTTGGTGGTGATCACGAAGTCGAAGGTGCCGGTGTAGCGGTCGTCCGCCGGGCCGCTGAGACCGATGGTGCAGGCGCGGTTGAGCAGCCGGTCGGCGGCGTTGAGGGCGGCGAAGTCCCTCCCGTACGCCTGCGTGTCATCGGGGAAGTACAGCTGGGTGATGAGGACGGGGCCGCCGGACGCCTGCACCTGGGTGTGGATGTGCGGTGCCCGCTGGCCCCAACGGCCCCAGTAATCGCGGGGGATGATCGTCCGGAGCAGGTAGGCACCTCGGCTGTCCGTGTACTGGTGCCCGCGGAGCGAGAATCCGGAGGTGTCGTAGTCGCCGTTCTGGTCGCACTGCCAGAACTCGATGAGCGTTTCGGGCAGCGGCTTGCAGGCGGTGTCGTACACGACTCCGCTGAGGTCGAGCCGTACCCCGCGGATGCCCGGAGTGATCAGATCGCCCCGTGCGGGAGAGTTGGGCTTGAACAACGGGCCCTCGATGGACGCCGGAGTTTCGTGGCCCGAGCAGGCCGGGGTAACGGCGAGCGGAGCCGCTGCCCGCCGTGCCGTCGCCGGCCGGCGCGGCTCCGCGGCATCGGCCGCGGGACCGGCCGAAGCCGCCACACCCACTCCGAGGGCCACGGAGGTCACGCCTGCGGAGGTGGACCTGATGAAGGACCTCCTGGAACTTCCCTGCTCGCCGCCTTCCCGCGTCGGGGGCACCGGGCCGGTTGCAGCCCCCTGGCTCATATCGTCGGCGTACCGCATCGCATCTCCTTGCCGGAAGGAACTCATTGACGGGGCACCCGAGGGGACGGACGTCTTGGGCGGCCGTGCGGTCGTGCAGTCGTGCGGCCGTGCAGCCGTGCAGCCGGGCGGCCGTACGACCAGCTGGCCGGACGGCGGGTGCAGTGGTGGTGACCTGACGAACGGCTGACCGTGGCGGTCATCGGTGGTGTTCTTGCGACGGCCATCCCTGTGACGCTCGTCCTGACCTTGTCCCTGCGACGGCCGTGCCCGTTCCTGTGGTGAGGGTCCGGGCGAGGGGCCTTTGCGGGGTGGCCGGGGGCGGGTCCGGGATGACCGGCCGCCCCCTCGGGTGCGCTCTCCCGCTCAGCCTCCGACGCCGTGTGGGTCTCCGCATCGGTCGGATGACCGGTGAGTTGTGCGCGTGACGAAACCACCGGTGCCAGGGAGGGGACGATCGACGGGATCCGGGCCGGCCCCGGCCCGCCTGCTCGCGATCGGCGTGGTCGCCCCTGCGATCAGGGGCGGGGGTCGGCGCCCGCTGCCCGTCCCGCGGCCCGGACGGCGATCTGCGTACGGGATCTGACCCCCCACTTGTCCCGGACCCGGTCCAGATGGCTGGCCACGGTGCTCTTGGAGAGGCCCAGATGCGAGGCGATCTGCTGGTTGGTCAGCCCCTCGGCGACCAGTCGGGCGACCGTCGACTCACGTCCGGTCAGCGGGGGCTGCCCGGCCACGCCGCCTCGTCCGGGCAGCCCTTCATGATCACTGTCGTGCTCTGCGGAACGGGCGGCCTCGCCGTCGCGTCCCGCGGAACGGACGTGTTCACTGTCGCCTCCCGTGGAACGGAGCTGCGTGCCGCGCAGCGCATACGCGACCAACCGCGTGCCCCGCAGCCGGCGACCGGCCGCCATCGCCGCACTGACACCGGACGGCGGAACCCCCTCCTTGGCCCGCGCCACGGCCGCCTCCACCCGCTCCCACCAGTGCGCCTCCGGCTCCGTGTCGATCCGCCGCCGTATCGCGGCGGCCGCCGCGTACAGCCGTAGCGAGCGCTCCAGGTCCCCCCGCTCGGCCGACACGATGGCCAGCCCTTCCAGCGGGTAGAGCGTGTGGTAGCTCTCGCCGGGCGGCGTCTTGAGCAGCACTTCGGCGAACCTGCGCTCGGCGGCGTCCACGTCGCCCTGCGCCAGCCGGATCGCGCCTGCGGTGTGCAGAGCGGCCGTCAACTGCCCCTGCGGTGCCCGTGCTTCCAGCTCGGGAAGGCACTTCTGCATCAGCTCCTCGGCCTGCACGGTCCCGCCCGTGTGGAGCAGCGCCCACGCCAGATGGTGCCGGCAGAGCGCGAGGTCCCGTGGACGGCCGAGCGCATGGACCACATCGAGGCATTCGGCGAAAACGGCGACGGCCTCGGAGAACTCGCCCCGGCACAGCCGGGCGGCCGCCAGTGCGTCCAGAGCATTGGCCGTCCCGGCCGGATGCCGCCCGCTGCGCCCGGCGGCGACGGCCTCTTGAGCGAAGGCGAGGGCCGCGGCATGGTCGTCCTGCAGACAGGCCGACCGCGCGGCCAGCGCCAACGCCGCTCCGCGGTCCTCGTGGTCCGGCGCCCGCTCCAAGACCTCCGACAGCAGCGTGCGCGCGGCCGTCAACTGCTCCTGCTGGTACTGCAAACGGGCCAGCGCGACCGCAAGGGGGAGGTAGCGGCGGTCGGAACGGGACGCGGCGTGGGTGACGGCCGCCGCGAGGTTCCCCTGCTCCTGGGCGAGGGGCCCCTCGGCGGTGTCGGGGAACGTCTCCGGCGCGACGGCTCCCGCGGCCTGTTCCATCAGCCAGTCCAGTGCCCGGTCCCACGTGTCCTGCAGCTCCCCGGCTTCCGCGAGCCGTTCCATTCCGTAGGCCCGGATGGCACTCAGCTGCCGGAACCTCGCCGTGCCCCGTGGCTCATCCCCCCGTACCCTCACGACCAGAGACTTGGCCTCCAGCGCGCAGATCACGCGCAACACCTGCTCCCGGCGCACGAGGGTGTGCGGGCCCCGGCGACCGGCTGTTTCCGTGCGGTGTACGTCGCGCACGTCGCCCCACCGGCTCCCGCCCTCCCCGTCGGCGCAGACCGCGGCAGCGCCCTGCGCGTCGAAGCCGCCTCCGAGCACCGACAGCCGCCGGAAGACCACTCTCTCCAGCGGATCCAGCAGGCGGTGACTCCAGTCGATCGCCGCCCCCAACTCGCGATGCCGGCCCGGCCCGGTCCTCCTGCCGTCGGTCAGCAGGGACAGCTGATCGTCGAGACCGTGCAGAATGCCCGGCAGGGAGAGCGACCCCGCCCTGCCCGCCGCCAGTTCGATGGCCAGTGGCAGCCCGTCCAGCCGCCGGCAGATCTCGGCCACCGTACGGGCTTCATCAGGCCCGAGCCCGAACTCCGCGTCGCTCGTCCGGGCGCGCTCCAGGAACAGCCTGACCGCCTCCGACCGCAGCGGCTCGGCGGAGCCGTGGTCCCCGTCCGGCGGGGAGAGCGACAATTCGCCGACACGGAACACAACCTCGCCGGGGACGCGCAGGGTCTCCCGGCTGGTGGCGAGAATCCGCAGCCGGGGGCAACGGGCGAGCAGCGTCTCGGCCAGCCGCGCGCAGGCGTCCGCCAGATGCTCACAATTGTCCAGCACGACCAGCACCGTGCGCGTGCCCAGCGCATGGACCAATGCCTCGACGCCTGCCCGGCCGCCGCGCTCGCGTACCCCGAGGGCGGTAGCGAGCGCCTGCGGCAGCAGCGTGCCGTCCTCCAGCGATTCGAGCGCCACCCAGTGGGCCCGGCCCGCGCGGGCGCCCCGGACACCACCCGCCAGCTCCAGCGCCAGACGTGTCTTGCCCACGCCGCCCGGGCCCGTCAGCGTCAGGAGGCGCGCGGATCGCAGCAGCGTACGTATCCGCGACAGCTCTCGCTCACGACCCACGAACACGTCGAGCGCGGGCGGCAGTCCCCGCCCCGGAAGCTCCGCTCGGGGCGGGGCACGACGCTCCGCGCGCTGCCGGAACGCGCGTTGCCGACAGGCACGGGAGCAGTACCGCGCGGGCCGGCCGCCGGCAGGCGTGCCACCGCCCCCACTCGCGCCACCGCCGGCCGTTGCCCTGCCGCCTGCAGCCACGCCACTGCCCGCAGCCGTTCCGCCGCCCGCAGCCGTGCCGCGGCCCGCGGTAGTGCCGCCGCTCGCGGCCCGGGGAGGCGCCGGGAGCGGCGCACCACATGCTTCACATCCCCGCGCCGTCGTCACACCAGGCATCCTGCCCAACATCTGTCAGTCGCACCAGCGTTGCCCTGGAGGACCGTCCCCGGGTCACGTCGTCGCTGCCCCCGCCCCTGCCTGTTCCCACGGGACGACCACGACCTGCTCGTCATCCTCGTAAATGATCCTTCCGGGGTCCGTGGACTCGATCCGCTCGCAGGGCACGTGATGCGCGGCCAGGAGCTCCAGATATCCGTCCACCCGGTCGATGAGATGCACGGCATGGGCCTTGAACCAGGCCACCGCCCCGGGGTTGAGGTCCCGGTCGTAGACCGTGGGGTCGATGTCCGAGGGGTTGGTGAAGTGGGCGTCGTACCAGTCGTTGCCGGCCCGCCAGAAGCGGTGCTGCTCGTCGCTCAACTTGCCCTCCCGGGCAAGACCGTTGGCTTGAGGCCGAAGACGCCGGGGAAGCTCCCTCTCGGGTTGCGCCTGGTCCCCTGAAACCTTACGTACAGCGGTCTGCTCACGAAGTCTCCTCCCACTGCGCCGAGCCGATGTCTGCCGAGAACGAGGATGACCGGCTGCGGCTGACGCGTTCCCAGGGGACGGAGCGCATGAGATGACGCACACCTGCGGGACGTGCGCGCTTCGGTCCTTGACGAGTGGCGGCCCCTCACCTGCGGTTGGGGTGAACGCACCGCACAGGTCTCGGGCTCTGGGATGATCTTTGCGTGCTCGCCGCGCTCATGACACGATGTCCAGCGCCCGCGCGGGGGAGCGGCGGACGAGTGGGGAAAACCTCCCTTGGTGCACCGACTATGCAACTGTGGTGCTCCCTACTTCCCAGGGCGGCGAGAAGCCTTCAAGCCGCAGTCACAGAATCACTAGGGAACGGGACACCGACATGACCATCTCCACGCACACCTCTACGCACACCTCCAGCCCCACCCCCATCTACGAAGAGCTCGTCGAGGAGCACGGAGACATCCTCGCCGAGGCTCGCGAGGCCGCCGAGCGTTCCCAGCAGACGGCGTCCCAGGCACTGGACTGGAGCGACCTGCGCCGCCGCCCGTGAGAGGCGGCCCTGCTGACGGCCGGCGTCGATGAGATCGGCAAGACATGTCCGCTCAGCAGGGCGTGCCGACTCAGTCCGTTCGGGGAAAAGCATCCACCAGCCGCGTCGGAGCTGCTTGCTTCCAGGAGTCCACGAGGATGTCCCGCAGCTCGTCGATGTCCTCCAAAGCGGCCAGCCGTACCCTCACCCAGGCGGAGCCGGCTTCGTGCGGCGGTACCCAGAATTTCGCCGGCTCCGCGGCAATCAACTCTTCCCGCTCGTGCCGCGGGCATCGCACGGCGAACGAGGTCTCGTCGTCGGGAATCGTGAGGAACATCTTTCCGGCGACCCGGAATGTGGGCATCTCCCAGGCCTCCTTCTCCACCGTCTCGGGCAGGGAAAGGGCGATACGGCGGACATCGGCGGAATTCATCACGGCCACCAGCTTAGACAAGAGTCCGCCCGCTGAGACATGGACAGGCAAGGAGCCAAGTCAAGGACCGCAACGCCCCTCGGTCAAGAAGGGGAGTGGGAACCCTTGTCCCGGATCAGGTTCTCCACGTGGTCGAAGCGCGTGTGCAGCGTATGCAGTTCCGAGCGGAGCGCTTCCGCATCCTCGCGTGCGTAATTCCCCACCGCCTTGCCCACGCGGATGACGTCCTGCTCCGCGCGCCCGACGAACCAGGTGGCGAGGGCAGCCGTGATGACCCCGAACGCCGTGATGGCGCTGAGCATCAGGAGCGAAGCAATGACGCGGCCCCACAGCGTGACCGGATAGAAATCCCCGTAACCCACCGTGGTCGCCGTCTCGATCGACCACCACAAAGCCCTCGGGTACGACGTGATATTGGCGTGCGGCGCGCCGGATTCGGCGACCACGACCAGAGCGGCACCTCCGAGAAGTACCGCGGTCATGACCAGCGTGACCCAGAACGCCGCCCGTGCATGAAGCCGGCGCCACGATTCATTGCCGAAGAGGCGGTTCAGCACGGACGAGAGAAACGACGGCACCAACGGGCGTCACCTTCCACTGCGGGTCTGGTGGGAAACCAGCCGTTAGCCATCGCTGACCTTAACGCGGACAGGAACGCTGACATCGAGGCGACATGAACAGGGCCCGGGGAAATGCCCGGAGACGTCCACGATCACTTCGACGGCGGATCCTGGCGCGGTACGGCAGGGGTATCACCGTGCACCGCGTGCGCATAGAGCGCCAGGGTGTCGGCCGTGAAGTAGGAGCTGTAGGAGACGTCCGGGAAGTCGCCGCCGGTGTGGTAGCCGCCGATGACGCCGATCAGGGCGTAGCCGGTGAAGTCCCGTACCAGGAACGGCCCGCCGGAGGTGCCGCCGATATAGCCCGCGCAGGCAATCTCCAGGAAGTCCCCGGGCGCGGCCGGGTCGGTGCTGGTGTAGCGGTGTGTGGAGGAGGTGCAGTCCAGCGGTTTGGGATGGCTGGTGTCGTTGTTGCCGGGGTAGCCGATGAGCCGTACCTTCCGGTGGTCGTACCCCGGGTACGGGAGCAGGTCGAAGCCGCCGGCCACTTCCTCCACCTCCCGCCCGTCGCTCCTCGCCCCCAGCCGCACGACCGCGTAGTCCCAGCGGGCCCCCGCGCCGGTACCGAGGTCGTCATACCGCTGGTCGAGGTAGACGCGGTCGACGGGGTAGATCCCGTGCGGTGTGAGCCCGTCGTGGTATTGGGGCACGAACGAGAGGTGTCGTTTCGGGTCGGGGGCGCGCAGACAGTGCGCGGCGCTGACCACGAGGTTGTGACGCGGGCTGCGCACGACCGTGCCGCCGCAGAACCGGCCGGTGTTGCTGCCGTCCGTCCAGAAGAACGTCCCCACCTGGGGGAGTCCGTCGAACGGGTGGCTCGGCGGAGTGGGGCCCGCTGCCCGGTGCGGCGCTTTGGAACTCCTGGTGACGACGGCGGGCTGTGCGGCCCGCATCCGCTGCGGGGTCCAGTAGGTGCCGGCCGACGCGGCACGGTGAGCGGGGCCGGCCGGCGCACCCGCTGCGTGTGCGAGGGGCCCGGGCGCGAGGGCGAGCGACATTCCGAGGAGCAGGGTGGTGAGCAGCAGGGCGAGGCGGCCGTGTGCGGCAGTCGGTCTGCTCATGGTCCGGGTCCTTCCCAGGGCATGGCGTACGGAACGGGGCAGGCGCAAGGCGAGCGTGCCATCGTCCTACGGCGGAGGGGCGCAGCGCGAGAGGCCGGGCCGGAATCGCCGCTTCCCGCCAGGTGGACTTCGGGCAGCCGCGGTCGACGTAGCCAGGCCCGGACCGGTGGCCGGCGGCAGCGGCCTTGCCGACTCCCTCCGTGAGCACGGAACACGCACAGTGACTCCTCAGCGGGCGGCCCCGAGCGCACACCGCTCGCTCGCCGCCCGCGACGGCGTGGAGGTAACCTGAATCCACTGCTCCTGCAGCCCCCGTCCGGGGAGGTCGTATGACCGCCGCTGTGAGCCTCCGCCCCAGCAAGGCGGACGCACTCCGCTACACCCCCATCGCCGAGCACGGCCTGATCGGGGACATGCGTACGGCCGCTCTCGTCGGCACCAACGGCACCATCGACTGGTATTGCTGCACACGCTTCGACGCCCCCAGTGTCTTCGCGGCGATCCTCGACGCCGACCGGGGCGGGGCCTTCGAGCTGGCCCCGGATGTTCCCGCCCGGACGAAGCAGTTCTACTTCCCCGACACCAACATCCTGATCACGCGGTTCTTCGCGGACCACGGTGTCGGCGAGGTCCAGGACTTCATGCCGATCGCCGACGGCTCCCATGAGGCGGACCGCCACCGGCTGATCCGGCGGGTGCTCTGCGTGCGCGGGGCCCTGCCGTTCACCGCACGGGTGGCCCCGCGCTTCGACTACGGGCGCAGTACGCACACCGTGAGTGCGCGGCAGGGCCAGACCGTGTTCGACTCCCCGGATCTCTCACTGGCGCTGACGTCCAGCGTTCCGGTCGAGATCGACGGCCCGGACGCCACGGCCTCGTTCCTGCTGGGAGAGGGCGAGTTCGCCGTTTTCGCGCTCGACCGGATCGGCGGCGGGGTGGAGCCGCGGGCGTGCCCGCTGGCGGAGGCGGAGGACCTGTTCGGTGCCACGGTGCGGTATTGGCGCACCTGGCTGTCGCACTCCCGCTACCGAGGGCGCTGGCGGGAGATGGTGCACCGCTCCGCGCTCACCCTCAAGCTCCTCACGTACGCCCCGACCGGCGCCATCGTGGCCGCTCCCACCACCAGCCTGCCCGAACAGGTCGGCGGCGAGCGCAACTGGGACTACCGCTATGCATGGGTGAGGGACGCCGCGTTCTGCATCTACGCACTGCTCAGACTGGGCTTCACCGATGAGGCCAAGGCCTTTGTGCACTTCCTGTCCGAGAACATCGCCCTCAACGACGGTTCCGACGGTCCGCTGCAGATCATGTACGGCATCGACGGCCGCAGCGAACTCCCCGAGCAAGAACTCCCGCACTGGGAAGGGCATCTGGGCTCGTCGCCCGTCCGGATCGGCAACGAGGCCGTCCACCAGCTCCAACTGGACATCTACGGCGCCCTCATCGACTCGCTCTACCTCTACGACAAATGGGGGGAGCCGCTGCACAGCGGGCATTGGGCCACCATCGGCACGCTGGTCAACTGGGTCTGCGAGAACTGGGACCAGCCGGACGAAGGCATCTGGGAGACGCGCAGCAAGTCCCAGCGCTTCCTGTACTCGCAGCTGATGTGCTGGGTGGCGATCGAGCGCGCGATACGCATCGCCACCCACCGGGGCCTGCCGGCGGACATGCCCCGTTGGGCACATGCCCGCGACGCGATCTACCAGCGGATCATGGAGAGTGGCTGGTCCAGCAGGCGGAAGGCATTTGTCCAGCACGAGGGTGACGAGGTCCTCGACGCGTCCGTCCTGATGATGCCGCTGGCCAAGTTCATCTCTCCCACCGACCCGAAGTGGCTCTCCACCCTGGATGCGCTGGGCGAGGAGCTGGTGTCCGATTCCCTGGTCTACCGCTATGACCCCCGCCGCAGCCCCGACGGCCTGCGGGGCGAGGAGGGCACCTTCTCGATCTGCTCGTTCTGGTATGTCGAGGCGCTGTCCCGCGCCGGCCGGGTGGACGAGGCCCGGCTCGCCTTCGAGAAGATGCTCACCTACGCCAATCACCTCGGGCTGTACGCCGAAGAGATCGGCCACACCGGCGAACAGATCGGCAACTTCCCCCAGGCCTTCACCCATCTCGGCCTCATCAGCGCCGCATTCAACCTTGACCGGGCCCTGGGCTGACGCACTGCACCACCCTGCGGGAGGCGGGCGGTGGGAGGCGGGGTGCACCGCATGGGTGCCGACGCCTCAAGACCCGGGGCGTCGGTTCAAGATCTGAAATGTCGGTCAGATGGGGAGAGCGGTCATTGCGCCGCGGCGTCCGGTGCGCACCACGTGGCGTCCGGGGCAGGGGAGATTTGTGGCATGGGCATGACCCCGCAGTTTACGCACACCCCGCCGCGCCGCATCCCACTGACATTTACTGAACGCGGAGCGGGCTGCGTCACGACACTCCGGATCGGGTCGGTTCGGCAGTAACATGCCCAAAACGGCTGTTATTTGACGATCCATCAGAGGTGAACCTCTGGAATCCCGACAGAAGTCTTGACGCACCTTTCCCAGGTGATGAACATGCATCGGGCAAGAGAGCGCTCCCATGAACATCATTCGTTCACTTCCTGAATCAGGAGAGCCGCTATGCCCACACCCCCCACCGATGCTCCGGCGTCCTCCGCGTCCACGCCCTCACGCCGCAGAGTCCTGGCCGCGATGGCAGCCGCGCTCCCCGCCGCAAGCCTGCCGGTCCTTTCCTCCCGGGCGTCCGCGGCGCCGGCTGCCGCCGGGCTGCCGGGCGGCGGCGACCTCGGCCCCCACGTGCTGGTCTTCGAGCCCGCCACGCCCGACATCCAAGGCACGCTCGACGAGATCTTCCGGCGGCAGGAGTCGGCCCAGTTCGGCGACGGGAGGTACCAACTCCTCTTCAGGCCGGGCACCTACAACGGACTCAACGCCCAGCTCGGCTTCTACACCTCCATCGCCGGCCTCGGGCTGTCGCCCGACGACACCACCTTCAACGGTGATGTGACCGTGGACGCCGGCTGGTTCAACGGCAATGCGACACAAAACTTCTGGCGCTCGGCGGAAAACCTCGCGCTCCGCCCCGTCAACGGCACCAACCGGTGGGCGGTGGCCCAGGCGGCACCGTTCCGGCGGATGCACGTCAAGGGCGGGCTGAACCTGGCACCCGACGGCTACGGCTGGGCCAGCGGCGGCTATATCGCCGACAGCCGTATCGACGGCACGGTGAGCCCGTACTCGCAGCAGCAGTGGTACAGCCGCGACAGTTCCGTGGGCGGCTGGAACAACGCCGTGTGGAACATGGTGTTCTCGGGGGTCGAGGGAGCCCCCGCGCAGACCTTCCCCAACCCCCCGTACACCACGCTCGACACCACCCCGGTCTCCCGTGAAAAGCCGTTCCTCTACCTCGACGGGGCCGACTACCGGGTCTTCCTGCCCGAGAAGCGCACCAACGCCCGCGGCACCACCTGGGGAAACGGCACACCACGAGGCCAGTCCCTGCCGCTCGGACAGTTCTATGTGGCCAAACCCGGCGTTGCCGCGGCGACCCTCAACGCCGCGCTGGCACAAGGCCTCAACGTGCTGCTCACACCCGGGATTTACCACCTCGACCGGCCGATCGACGTCCAGCGCCCGAACGCCGTGGTCCTGGGGCTGGGGTATGCGACCCTCGTTCCGGACAACGGTGTCACGGCCGTGAAGGTCGCCGACGTCGACGGTGTACGGCTCGCCGGATTTTTGATCGATGCAGGACCGGTCAACTCCACCACGCTGCTGGAGGTCGGCCCCGAGGGCGCTTCCGCAAGCCACGCCGCCAACCCGACCACGGTTCAGGACGTCTTCATCCGGATCGGCGGGGCGGGCGCCGGCAAGGCGACCACCAGCATGGTGATCAACAGCAACCACACGATCGTCGATCACACCTGGGTCTGGCGCGCCGACCACGGGGACGGTGTGGGCTGGGAGACCAACCGGGCCGACTACGGGGTCCGGGTCAACGGCGATGACGTCGTGGCGACCGGGCTCTTCGTCGAGCACTTCAACAAGTACGACGTGGAGTGGCGCGGCGAGCGCGGACGCACGGTCTTCTTCCAGAACGAGAAGGCGTACGACGCACCCAACCAGGCCGCGGTACAGAACGGCAGCACCAAGGGGTACGCCGCGTACAAGATCGCTGACGGGGTGACCACGCACGAAGGGTGGGGCCTGGGCAGCTACTGCTACTACAACGTGGATCCCACCATCCGCCAGGACCACGGCTTCGCGGCCCCGGAGAAGCCGGGCGTGCGGCTCCACGATCTGCTCGTGGTCTCCCTCGGCGGCAAGGGGCAGTACGAGCACGTGATCAACGGCATCGGCGCCCCCACCTCGGGCACCTCGACGGTGCCGTCGACCCTGGTGTCCTATCCCTGATCCCTGCTCCCTGATCTGACCCTCGGGTTCCTCAGGCCCCTCAGGGTTCCTCGGATGTCGTGATCACCGACCGCCCCCTGGGACGGCGCCTGCCTCCGTTCGACCCTGGCCGGCGGCACCGTACCGGGGGCCGCGCCAGGGGGCCGTGACGGACGGGCCGACCGCCCGGCCTACCGTAGGGCGGCGCATCTGTTGAGCCTGGAGAGTCATGACCATCGAAGAATCCGCCTTCCGAGGGCGGATGCCTGCCCGGACCGGTGACCTGGCGGTCGAACGGCACGGCATCGAGCCGGTGCCCGAAAACAACCGCTACGGAAAGTCTGCCCGCCTTTTCACCGTGTGGTTCGCCCCCAACCTCACGATGACCGGAGTGTTCTCCGGCACCGTGGGCATCTCCCTGGGGCTGGACTTCTGGACGGCCCTCACGGCCATGGTGCTCGGCACGATCGTCGGCGCGGTACCCGCCGCCTACCTCGGCACCTGGGGCAGCCAGACCGGGACCGGTCAGCTACCGCTGTCGCGGCTGGCCTTCGGCCGTGGCGTGGCGCTGCCCGGCATCATGCAGTGGCTCTCCTCCGTCGCCTGGGACGCACTGATCGGCCTCTTCGGCGGTGAGGCGCTGGCCCAGCTGCTCGGCTGGCCGTTCTGGCTGGGCGCGCTGGTGGTCCTGCTGCTCCAGGGAGCCGTCGGCGTCTTCGGCTACGAGGCGCTCCATCAGCTCCAAACGGTGATGACCTTTGTGCTGGGCGCCGCATTCCTGGTCCTGAGCGTCAAGCTGCTGTCCGGTGTGCCGCTTCCCGTAACGGGCTCCGCGCACGGTGCCGATCGCCTCGGTGCCTTTGTCCTGACCAGCACCGTCGCGCTGAGTCTGGCCATCTCGTGGGCCCCGTACGCGTCGGACTTCAGCCGCTACCTGCCCCGTGCGACCTCCCGGCCCAGGATGTTCTGGTACTCCGTGCTCGGCATGGTGCTCTCGTTCGCCTGGGTGCAGGCCCTTGGACTGTGGGGAGCCAAGCTGTTCACCGATCAGACCGCTGCCGGGGTGCACGGACTGCTGGGCGGCGGGGTCCTCGGCGCCTTCGGCCTGCTGGCCATTGCGGCCGCTGCCGTGTGCAGCAACGCCATGAACGATTACAGCGGCTCCCTGGCGCTCCAGACGGCCGGTATACGGATCCCCCGGCCGCTCGCCGCGGCGGCAGCGGCCGTACTCGGATTCCTGCTGGTGCTGTGGATGCACGCCGCGGACACCGCGATGCGCTTCCAGAACCTGCTGCTGTTCGTGGGTTACTGGATCCCCGGATTCGTGGGCATCGTGCTCGTCGACGCGAGGCTGCGCGCCAAGGCCCGTCGCGGCGCGCCGATCGACGTCGAGGCCGAGTTCGCCCGCCCTCAGCCGTGGTGGCCCGCGTGCCTCGCTTTTGCCATCGCGTTCGCCGCGGCGGTGCCCTTCATGGACACGACCCTGTTCGTCGGGCCGGTCGCGGCCGCACTGCACGGCGCCGATCTTGCGTACTACGTCGCGTTCATCGTTTCCGTGGCGGTCTATGTCCCGTTGAGGCTCTTTGCGAGTGCGAGTGCGGCACGCACGGCGCGTACGGCACGCGAGGGGCAGTAGCCGGCCGTGGTCCGCCCCCTTCGCGTACGGCTGCTGGGCCGGGGGATGTAGTCCCCGGCGCCGGTAGGTCATGCCCCAGGAGGGTTTGAGGAGCCGTTCGTGTCGGGCGCGACGGTGGGCGGCTTCTTGGGCGATGCCGCGGGCACACGTAGCTCTCGAAGAGCTTGCGGGGTGCGGCGGTCCGGTGTCCGCCCGGTGCCCGGTGCAGGTGCCGGGGTGACGAACCCCACCACCTGCCCGGTTCGATGCGCAGGGACGACCCCGGCGCACCGGCCAGGACGCGTCCGGGCATATCCGGATGCACCCGGACGCCCCTCCCGCCGAACGTGAAGGGAGAGCCGATGGCTACGACCTACGGCACGACGCCGGCTGGGGGCTCCGTGGGGCGGGCCTGGGGGAGAGCCCTCCTCGGCGGTGCGGTGATGGCGTGTGCACTGGGAGCGGGGAATGCGCTGGGGGAGGTGTTCGCCCGGGTGCTCGGTGCCGACGGTCCGGTGCGGCAGCTGCTGCCTGCCGCGCTGGTGAGTGCGCTGGCCGTCCCCACCGTCATGGGGTTGCGGGCCGCCCGGTCGGCGAGGCGCTGCCCGCTGGGCTTCGGGCCCCTTTCCTCGGCGCCACTCGGCTTCCTCCGCGGCCTGGTCGTCACCGTCTCCTGTGCTGCCGCCGTGCTCGGGGCCGGCACGGCGCTCGGATGGGTCCACTGGTCCGGCTTGGACCCGGCGGCCCTTGCCACGTTCCTGGCGAGCAATGCCGTGGTGGCCGTGCTGCTTGAGGCGCTGCCCGAGGAGGCGACGCTGCGCGGCTATGCCTGGGCCTCGTTGCGCGACCGGCTCGGCGGCGCGGTCTCCGCCCTGGGGGTGACGGCGGTCTTCCTGCTGGTGCCGGCGGCATCCACCGTGGTGCAGGCCGGGGTGTCCCGGTTGGTGGGCGTGGCGTCCCCGCCGATGGGCCTCACCCCCGAGGGGCAGGATCCGATCGCCTACCTGGTGTTGCTCTCGGTCTTCGGGCTCACGCTGGTGGCTGCCCGGACGGCACCGGGAGTCGCGCCGCTGTGGGCGGCGATCGGTACCCATGTGGCCTTCCTGAGCGTCAACCGTGTGGTGTTCGAGGGAGTACAGCGCGGCGCGGGCTGGTCGGCGAGGGTCGCCCCGGCCCATGCCGCGGTGCTGGAACTGGGGTATCTGGCGGCCACGGCGATGGTCTTCGTCGGGGCAAGGCTGGTGGTGTCCCGGATGAGGGCACGGACGCCTCGGCCCGGGAGCCCGTCCGCGGCGACCACACACAGCGTGGGCAACTGGAGCGGCGCCGGCCCGCTGCTCGTTCACGCCGGACGGGAGCTGCCGCCTTCCGGCGTCGAGCGGGTGTGGACGTCCCCCGCCGGCCGGGAGTGGCCGTCACCTGACCGAGGGGCGCGTGTCATTCGACGCAGTGAAGCATAAGGAGCAAGGGCCGCTATAGGTAGTTATGTCCGCATTTTAGTTATGTCCGCATTTTCTTTCCTGAAGAGGAGGAGGCGATCGGCCGGTCGATGCCGAGCCCGGCGCGGTAGTCGGCGGCGGATTCGGTGAGCAATGCGGTAGGCCCTCCGGCCCTGCGCGCAACGACAGGCGAGACCGGCCCTTACCCACCGGCCCGTGAAGCAAACAGGGGTATTGTCCGATTGTTTCCGGCGGATGCGGGCACGCGACTGTCCGGAGGATGATGACGGTGGCTCCGCTTTTGCCGGTGCCGCTTCTCGCGCTGAGCATTTCGGCGCCGACGGTGCGCGGCAGGCCCTCGTGGCCATGACGGAGACCGCCCTGGCCGTCCAGTTGCCGAGGTGGCGTGAGGTGTTCCACACCGCTCCGCTTTTCCTTGTCCGCTCGGGACGGGTGCGGGGCCGGCCTTTCATCGTCAGGGCGAACAAACCATTTCGTCCGACCTCGGAATATTGTGGTTGGTAGCCGGGGAATCGGGAACTCTTTCCGGCCTGAAGGCAAGACGACGCGATATGAGGTGAGCTTTATCATGAGCACCGCCGAGGCTCCTCGCACCATGACGGCGTCGCCGGTGCTGGAGCTTCAACTCGACTGCCGGTCCGAGGCCGTCGGGCCCGCACGCCACCTTGCCGCCACCTTCCTGGAGCAAATGGAGCCCGCCACGGAAAAGGAAACCAGGGAGGCAGTGATCCTGGTCGTCTCCGAACTGGTGACCAATGCGGTGCGGCACGCGGGCGGAAAGACCTGCACGCTGCGGCTGCGGGCGGGCCCGGAATCGGTGGTGGTCGACGTGGGCGATGCCAGCCCGGTGCTCCCTCGCCCCCGCACCCCGGATGTCAGCGGTGAGGGCGGCGGTTTCGGATGGTCAATGGTCTGCCGCATCGCGAGTTCCGTAGAGATCAGGAAAGAGTTGGCCGGTAAAACTGTGACCGCGGTGATTCCCTGTCAGGGGCCCGGCGCGCAGTGACCGGCCAGGCCGTGGCCGAGGAGCCACGGCCTGCGCGCAAAGGTTTTGCCGCGGCGGCCGCCGCTGCGGCGAATGGTCCGCCGCCCGGATTCCTTGACGCGGAAACCGAATGCGCCGCGCAATCCGGGAACTGCCCTGCGTGGCCAGTGCCCCGGCTCTCCCCGTCAGCAAGGGCCGGGGGTGGCCACAGCAGCAAACCCACCACACACAAGAATTCCGAGTCGGTGGTGGCGTAGGCATCGGTGGTTTCGGTGGTGCGGTGGTGCGGTGGTGCGGTGGTGCGGTGGTCTCGGCGGTCCGGTGGTTTCCTGCGGGCAGTCAGGAAGTGGCGTCCGGCCAGGGAACCTGAATCGCGGTCGGGGCGGTGTAGTCGATGCCCGTTACCGCGAAACCGTAGAGGCGCTGGACCTCGGCGTGGAACCAGTCGAGGTCGGCGAGCCGGGCGATCGTCTCGGTGGTGGCCGACTCCCACCTTTCGGTGACGGCGGCCTGGACCGCGCTGTTGAGTTCCCAGCCGTCGAGACGGACCCTGCCGTCCTCATCGGTGTCGAGCGGCCGGACGCCCGTCAGTTGGTCCCACAGGTCGGCCAGCTGCGCGATCGGCGGCACCATGCCCTCGCCGAGTGCGCCGCGCAGCAGGCCGACGTAGAGGGCGATGCCGGGGATGGCGGTGGAGGACTGAGTGACCGCCGCGCCGTTGACGGAGGTCACCGCGCGGCCGCCGACCAGCTTGTCGAGGCGCTCGTCGAGCGCTCTGGCGGTGGCTTCGAGGTGGGACTTGGCGGCGCCGATGGTGCCCTGCCGGTAGATCCCGTCCGTCAGGGGGGATCCGATGTACGACAGGGCTGCCGTGGTGAACCCGTCGGCGAGCAGGCCCCGGTCGGCGAGGCGGTCGACCCACCGTTCCCAGTCCGCGCCGCCCATCACCGCCACGGTCTGTTCGATGTCGTCGTCCTCGGCCGGCGGCGTCTCCACCTCCTTGACCTCCGGAGTTCCGTCACCGTCGAAGACGAGGGTCTTGGTGCGGTACGGCTCGCCGATGGGCTTGAGGACCGAGGCGTAGGTGGCTCCGGTCTCCGGGTCGGTGCGCCGGGGGGCGGCAACCGAGTAGATCAGGTGGTCCAGCCGGCCGAAGCGCTGTCGGAGGAGATCGGCGACCTGCTCCTTCATCTCGTCGGAGAACGCGTCGCCGTTGAGGAACACCATCTCCTGGCCGTGCCGTCGGGCGAGTTCAGCGGTGGCGGCGGTGCGGTACCAGCCGGCCGTGGCGGTGCGGCGCTCGGTGGGGGCCTTCTCGAAGCAGACGCCGATGCCGCGGATTCCCGTATGAGCGAGTCCGGCGATCGTCGCGGCCAGCCCGTAGCCGGCCGAGGAGCCGACGACGAGCGCCACCGGGGCGTCGTCCGGCACATGGGCGGGCGAGGGGGCGGCCTGCCACATCTCCTGCACCAGGCGCTCGCAGCCGGCCGGGTGGGAGTCGAGGAAGAGGAATCCGCGGCTGCGCGGGGTGATGACACGTTCGCTCATGACGCACGTCCTTCGGTTCGTCCGGTTCATCCAGTTCGTGGCGGAGGAGAAGCGGCCGCCACCGGAGCGCGTACCGCGTCCGCCAGTCTGCGCCTCCGCATCTCCCCGTGATCGCTTCGGCGGGCACAGTGTTGGCAAAGTGGTTTTGGAGGTTTTCCCTCGGTTCGTTGTGTGGTGGGTGTTCCATGTGCGCGTGGCGCCGCCCCGGGCCGGCGCCACCGCACCACGATCCGGGCCGATAACACGTGATCTTCACGGTTGCGGAACCACGGAACGCCGTGAACTGACCCGTTGTGCAAGGCCGCCTTCCTGCAAAGAAGGGGATTACGTCGGCCGAAGCGGAGCGTGATGAAAGCGACAAAAAGCAATGTATGGAGAAGATGTGATAGTCGGCGTGATGCGTGGCGCACTCCCTTCACCGGTCGCGAGCGACGAGGGGGGCGAGCGGGGTGCAGCGGATTTCTGTGTGGTTCGGGGCGGAGTGACGCCGGCGAAGGATCGAAGCGGGGCTGTCGCTGGGGGAACTGGCGACCCTGATCTGCTTTTCCGAAGGCCACTTGAGCAAGATCGAGCGCGGTGTGAAGGCGCCGAGTCACGATCTTGCGCAGTTATGCGACAGCGCCCTCAATGCCGATGGGCAACTCAGCAGCCTGATTTCCGCACCTGAGCGCAACACCGCCGCGCCACCTCCCGCCGAAACGGATGTCGCTACGCCCTGGACATGGCGTATGCATCCCGGAGGCGAGAGTGACTTCGTGGCATTCGACCGGCTGCCGCTCGGTGCCGGGACCCTGCCCTCCATCCTGGCGAGCAGGCCCCTCGTGCCCCCTCCCCTGGAAAGCGGGGAGATGAATGCGGCATTGGGGCTCGGCGGCTCGGCCGCGGCGCTGTCCGTACTTCCGCGCAGTCCCCGGCCTCGGCGGTGAGTGCGGCGGCGCGCAGCATGGCCGTAGCGGACACCGCCGGGTCCTCGGCCACATCGGCGACATGGACCCTGGGGATGACCAGCACATGTCCGTCGGCGACACCTCCGTGCCGTGGCCGGATGGCGATGGTCTCCGGCCACTCGCGCAGCACCGTCGCCGGTGCCTGGCCTCGGACCATGCGGCAGAAGGGGCACCCGGGCCGCTGGGCCTGACGGAACGTCCGGGGATTTCGCGGGCAGACGTCCGGCGGATCACCGGTCACCTCGCGGAACTCCCCGTGACTGACCATGAGCCTCCGCATTCCAGCCGTTCGGACGCTGTGTACCCCGCCCGGGCGCTCCCTCGTCATCAAGGATCACCAGAGCTTGTCGATCTCGCCCGGGTACAACTCGATGCGGGAGTGCGGGAAGGCGCAGCGGTGCCGCCGGCTCCGGGGCGAGAAGAAGTCGGCCATGGTGACCTTGTCGAAGCCGGGGCGGTCACTGGGGAACGGGGCCAGGGGCGTCCCGCCGACCAGTACCGCGCCGGGCAGATGGTGCCAGCCCGCGCTTTCGTAGAAGGGCCGGAGCGGGCGGTCGCAGGTGAACAGACCGAGGTCGGGGCCGTTTGCCGCCATTGCCTCGTGGGCGGCCGCCACCAGACGGCGGCCGTGGCCCTGGCCGCGGGCGGAGCCACGGGTCACCACCGTGCTCAGCCCCGCGGCCCGGTAGCGTTCGCCGTCATGGGCGATCTCCTTGCTGAGGATGTCCAGGGCGGCCAGCACCGTGGCACCGTCGACGAGCAGCATCGAGACCGGCTGCAGGGCGGGGTCGTGGGCGAACGTACCGGGCGCCGCAGGGGAGTCCGGGGGCCAGGCCTCGTCCCGCAGCTCTGCCACCTGCGTACGCAGGGCGGGCGGGACACCCGGTTCCGGGAATGTCATGATCGGCACCCATCCATTGTGACTGTCGGTGCAAGAGGGGCCAAGGGATTTCCTGGTGGCGGAGCGGCCGCCCCTCGCCTCTTGCGGGCCTCCGACGAGCCAGGACCGGTATCACGCCGCATGCGCACCCGGCCCCAGGGCAGACGATCTCCATGGGATGGCTGATGCGTTGGGAACGTGTGGTGGAGGAATGCGAGCGTGCGCTGCTGGGCAAGATTTTCCGGACCGATCCGGTCCAGCTCTTCGACGCACTACGGCAGGAGTGCGATGAGCACGCGGTCGTCTGCAGCCAGAGCCGCGTCCTCGTGCCCAATGACTACACCGTCGAGCTCGCACAACGGGTGCACGATGAACTGGCCGCACGCGGCGGGCAGGTGGGGCGGCATCTGACCGATGTGCTGGACCGGCACGCCGCCGAGCGCGGATATGAATGGGCGGGCCCCCTGACCGTCCATGTCACCCTCGGCGAGGTGCCGAACGGCCGGTATCGCGTGTCGAGCGCGGCCCTCGCGCACATTCCCGCCGGTGCCGCCGGACCCCGGGGGTGACCAGGGGCCGGGCTTCGCCGAGCCGGCGGTCCCGGCCGCCCCCTCCGCGCTCCACGGTGCTCCTCACCCCATTCACTCCGCCGAGTCGGCGATCTCGGCAATCACCTGGGCGTGGCAGGGCTCCGGGACGCACCAGCAGCCGAGCCGGCGTCCGCGCAGTGCGGGCAGGAGCGCGAGCAGGTCAGGGCGCTCCAGCAGGCAGGCGCGGTACTTCGCCAACACCTCCGCGCGGGACCCGTCCCGGCCCGGGCGGAACGGACTGGCCAGCGGCGACGCCGGGAGGTGCCAGCCGCCCCGGTGCATCGCACGCCCTACGTAGACCACGTCGGCGTACTCCGGGTCGTCCCGGTGGCCCTTGAGATTGACGACCGTCGTACGTGTCATGCCTTCATTCTCGCCCGGCGTCAGCGGCCGTCCCCTCCTGGCCCCGGCCGTCCGTCCTGGCCGCCCGGCCGTCCCCCTCGTGACCGGCCGGGCGGCCTTCTTCCCCCCTCGTGACCGGGCGGCCGCCCCCCGTGACCGCGGACTTGCGCGGGACGGACCGCCCGGTTCGGGTTTGCTGTCCGCGACTACCCGTGAGGTGTGGGAGCCGGCGGACGGTTTACAGCGGCCGGGCCCACAGGTCCCACTGGAGGCCCGAGCCGTCGCAGAAGGGGTCGGCCCACTTGCCGCTGCTGACCAGGTCGGTGCCCGCCGCCTGGCAGCCGCTGAGAGTCCAGAACTTCTTGCCGGTCCACACGGTTCCGGGCGGGCCGTCCATCGGCTTGGCCTGGAGGTGGAAGGCGGCCGGTGCGGCCTCTGTTGCGGTGGCGGCGTGTGCCTGGGCGGCACCGCCCAGTCCGATGACCGTGAGCGCGGCGGCAGCGAGCGCAGTGGTGAAAATTCGCCTGTTACGCACGTGATGTCCTTTCCCCGTAGCGGCGGGCCCCTCGTGGGCCCGTCACCCTGCATACGGATGAGGCCGCTTCGCCGTATGACACGGGATGATGTGACGCGCGTCACATGGCTGCACGGGTGGGCTCGTGCCGGTCCGCTCCTGGTGAAGTCTCCCGTCCCTCGGTCCATTTGACGAAGCGTCACCGCATGGGCCGGGGCGCGGTCACCCCTCCCTGTGTGCCTGGCTGCGATGTGTGCCCCGGCGTCCGTTTTCGCCGCCCGGTCGAAGGTGCCGGCATCCCGGTCGAGGTGACGGGGTGCCCGGCGCCTCGCACGCGGGCCGGCGGGGCAGAAGGGGAGGTGGCAGGGTGAACTATTCCGACCTGCCGGTTTACCTGTTCTTTTCAGGGTGTTGTCCGGAGGCGCTTGCCTTGGGCGTGCGGGCATGGATAGCGTAACCGGCACCTAAAGCTTTCTGAACAGCTTTAGTGAAAGCTAAACATCGTATTGATCCCGGGTGGGGGAGAAGCATGCAGATCAAGGTTGCGGTGGCGTACCACAGTGGATACGGCCACACCGCAAAGCAGGCGGCGGCCGTCGCGGCCGGTGCGGAGAAGGTTCCCGACACTCAGGTACGACTGGTCTCCCTCGCCGAACTGAACGACGAACTGTGGGAGGTGCTGCAGGAGTCCGACGCCCTGATCTTCGGCACGCCGACCTACATGGGCGGCAGCAGCGCCGTCTTCCGCGCGTTCGTCGAGGCCACCAGCCAGGTCTGGGGCGACAACATGCGCTGGAAGAACAAGATCGCGGGTGGCTTCACCAACAGCGGCAACATGGCGGGTGACAAGCTCAACGCGCTGATCGACATCACGCTGTTCGCCGCCCAGCACGGCATGATCTGGGTCGGTCTCGCCGAGTACGGCGGCTGGAACACCTCCTCCGGCAGCCCCGAGGACCTCAACCGGCTCGGCAGCTGGCTGGGCGCCATGTCGCAGTCGAACAACGACGAGGGTGCCGAGGTCACCCCCTGTGCCAGCGATCTGCGTACCGCCGAGGCCCTTGGCCGCCGGATCGCCGAGACCGCCCACGTGCACCGGGCCGGCCGGGCGGCCGTCGGGTTCGACGAGGTCTCCGCCTGACCTTCCACGACGCGTACGGAGGCCGCTGCGCCCGGGAGGGGGACCCGATGAACAGCCGTCAGGTGACCGTGGCGCCGCACGCGGACGCGCGGTCCGAGGGCAACCCGGTGCGCAGCGTTCAGCCGTCACGCCTGGACCGGGGCGGCCGACGCATGTGCGCTTCCCGACTGAACCGCGGGCGCGGATTCCGCGGCGGTCCCCGGTCTCCGCTCAGGCGCGGCCCCGGGCGCTTCCCGGCCGGGGCCGGCCGGGCCCGGCGGGTTCCGGGAGACCGCGACGGCACCGCGGCACCGTTCCGCCCCGCCTGAGCACCCGGCCCTGCACCGCCACCTTCCCACCCGACCGCCCCCCGCCGAAGACACTGCCGCCGGGCCCCGCACCGGCCTCGCACACGAAGCCGGCGGGCAGGCGCCGGGCCCGATATCCGAGGGTTCCGCGACGTCCGGTCGGCGGTGTCGCCGATGCCGAAAACCGGCCGGGGCGGGTCATCGCGCGCCGCGGCCGGGCCCGGAACGAAACCCCCACCCGGTGGGCCCTTCCACCGGCGCGGAGTACCACGGCCGCCACGGCGTGGAGTAATACGGCCGCCACGGCGCGGGGCACCTCGCCGCGCCCGCGTGGCACGGCCGGAGCCGGTCCGCCCCCGGGCGTATCCGCTCCCCGGCCGGCCGGCTGAAGCTCGTCCCCGTTCGGCAGTCCCATCACCGCACCGTGCCCGCGGACCGCCGCGAGCACGGCATGTCCTGGCCGCGTACCGTCCGCGCGGCCGTTGCCACCTGCCATCCCGAGGAGATCAGCCATGTTCAAGACCACCACCGACGCCGAGCTGGCGGGCAACCCGATCGACGAGGTGATCGGCTCCACCATCCGCTACGCGGCGCTCACCTCCGCCGCCAAGCTCGGCATCTTCACCGCCCTGGAGGAGGACGGTCCCCAGACCCTCGACGAACTGGCCAAGGCCATCGGCGCCAGTACGGACGGCACCCGCGCGGTGGCCGACGTCGCCGCCGTCCTGGGCTGGCTCACCCTGGAGGACGGGCGCTACCGCAACGGTCCGCTCGCGGAACGCTGGCTGGGCAAGAACGCCGAGTACGACTTCACCCCCGCACTGTTGTGGGCCTACGAACTCACCAACGTCATGTGGGATCTGCCGCAGGCCGTACGGGACGGCAAGCCCGCCCGGTCGCTGTGGGAGCGCTGGGCCAACAACCCCGAGGCCGGGCGGGACTTCTCCGCGTACATGCGGGTCAAGTCGCGCCTGACGGTGCGGTCCATCGTCGATGCCGTACCGCTGCCGGAAGGGGCGCGGCGCCTGCTGGACCTGGGCGGTTCGCACGGTCTGCACTCCATGGCCATGTGCGAACGGCACCCCGGGCTCTCCGCGACCATCGTCGACCTGCCCGAGGCACTTGCCGACACCGGAGCCGCGATCGAGAAGGCGGGGCTGGCCGACCGGATCAGCCTCCGGCGCGGCAGCTTCCTCAGCGGTGACCTCGGCACCGGATATGACGTGGTCTTCCTCTTCGAGATCGTGCACAACCACACCGACGAGGAGAACCGGGACCTGATCGCGCGGGCCGCCAAGGCGCTGCGGCCCGGCGGCCGGATCGTGGTGCTGGAAGACGTCCGCGGCGAACAGCTCGACGAGCACAACGCGGCGTTCTCCCTGGCGATGTACGCCTGCTCCGGCGACCGCACCTACAGCCTGCCGGAGATCTCCGGGTGGCTGACCGGGGCGGGCCTGAAGACCGTCGAGCGGATCGCGCTGCCCTCATCCGTCTCTCTGGTCGTCGGCACCAAGTAACGCCGGCAGCCGGGGAAGGGGGGAGCACCGTGCAGATCGATCTGGCACACCGGGCGACCAGCGCATGGCTGGACGCCGCGGACCTCGCACGTGAGGTGTACGCCCAGGCATATGGCGCCGAGGTGGCGCCCCGGCCCGACTCGTTCATCGTCGCCCGTCCGGCCTGTGGCGGGGCGGCGGAGCCCTGCCCGCCACTGGCCTGCGCGGGGCTCACCTTCGGCAGGGAGCAGGAGCTGTTCTCCGAGCGGTATCTCGACACCGGGGTCGAGGCCGCCGTACTGGCCCACCTCGGGGTCACGGTGGACCGCAGGCGGGTGGTGGAGGTGGGGGCACTGGCCACCCGCCGCGTCTCGGTCGGCCGCGAACTGATCAGAGCCACCCCGATCATCTCCTGGTGCCTGGGCATGGAGTACATCCTGTGCACCGTCACCCGCAGCCTGATCACGACGCTGGGCCGTACCGGCATCTGCTTCGTGCCCTTCGGGCCCGCCGACCCGGGCCGGCTGTCCCCGGACGAGGCGGCGCGCTGGGGCTCGTACTACGACCACCAGCCGCAGGTCGGCGTCATCGCGCTGAACGCCCTGGACCGGCTGTTCTCCGACACCACCGGGCGCTACTCGGTCACCGATCTGCAACTGAGCATCAGCGCCATGGAGGTGGCCGGTCATGCGGGCCATTAGGGAGAGCCTGACCAGGTTCGGTGAGTCGGCACACCCCATGATCGAGGTACTGGGGGAGGACGGCGTCCCGGCCCGGACCCTCAGCTACCTGGAGGTCACCCGCCGGGCCGCGGACCTCGCCCACCGGATCGGGCAGGGGGACGGCCGGCCGCTGCGCATCGGCGTGGTCTGCGGCAACACCCCCGAATTCGTGGTCGCCGACCTTGCGCTGATCGCCGCACACGCCATCGAGGTGCCGGTCCCGCTCGCCTTCTCCGCCGAACAGGCCGCCGGCCTGCTGGAGGAGACCGATCTGTGCCTGGCGGACGCGGCCGGACGGGAGCGCCTGACGCAGTGGGGGAGGGACCGGGTCCTGGGCCCGCACTGCGCGGTGCTGCCGGTGTCCACGGACGGGCCCGTGCCGGCCGCGCCGTTGGTGCTGCCGCCGGCCGGCGCCGGCCGGACGGACTGGGAGTGCAAGGTCATCCACACCTCCGGCACCACCTCACGCCCCAAAGGCGTGCGGATCCGGGCGGCGGCGCTCAATGAACTGCTGGGATCGCTGCGGTCGGTGATGCCCCGCGGGGCCTTCACCCGCTACCTCTCCCTTGTCCCGTTCAGCTTGCTCATCGAGCAGGTCACCGGCCTCTACATGGTCCTGCTCGACGGCGGGACGCTCGTCCTGATGCCGCCGGGCAAGGCCTTGGTCGGCACCGCAGCGGCGGCCGCGGCGGACGCCCTGCCGTATGTGGCCGCGTCCCGCCCGACCGCGATGGTCGCCACCCCCGCGCTCGTCGATGCCTTCGCCACCGCCGCCGACGAGGCCGCCGAGGGCGGACGGGCGGTCGCACCGGCCCTGTTCGGGACTCCCGGCGCGCCGCTCATCTGCTGCGGCGGTGCGCCCGTGCACCCTGATCTGCTGCACCGCCTGGAGAAGCACGGCCTCCCCGTCCACGAGGGGTACGGCCTTTCCGAGAACAGCTCCGTGGTCAGCTGGAACACCCCGGCCGCCCGCCGTCTGGGCACCGTGGGCCGCCCGCTGCCGCACGTCCGCGTCAAGATCGCCGACGACGGCGAACTCCTGGTCAGCAGCACCTCGCTGTTCGCCGGGTACACCCGCGACGACCCCTCCAGCCTCCTCCTCGACGCCGACGGCTGGCTCCGCACCGGCGACCTGGCCCACCTCGACGAGGAGGGGTTCCTCCGCATCACCGGACGCAAGAAGAACGTCATCATCACCGCGGCCGGCCGCAACGTGGCTCCCGAGTGGGTCGAGGCGCAATACGCCCAACTCCCGTTCGTCCGCGCCGTCGCGGTGGTCGGCGACGGACTCACCGTCCTGCACGGACTCTTCCTCGTCGACGACTCCACCGGCC
Source organism: Streptomyces sp. NPDC048516 (assembly GCF_043199875.1). Taxonomy (NCBI): domain Bacteria; kingdom Bacillati; phylum Actinomycetota; class Actinomycetes; order Kitasatosporales; family Streptomycetaceae; genus Streptomyces; species Streptomyces sp. NPDC048516. The sequence continues at coordinate 60,731 of NZ_JBICWS010000018.1, forward strand.
TCGCGGCGGCCGAGGCCGCCGTCCGGGAGTTCGGCGCGGCGCACCTCTCCGAGGTGGAGCGGGTCGCCGTACCGCACCTCGTGGTGGCCGGCGACCGCCTCTACCGCAGGTTCTTCACCGTCACCGGCAGGCCCATGCGGGCAGCCATCCGCACCGCTCTGACCGAGGGAACGCTGCACGACCACCAAGGAGCTGACGCATGACCACGATCGCTGACGTCCGGCCCTACGGCGCCGCCACCGGCCGGCTGGTGCAACCGGCCGGGGACCGCTCGCTGCGTGCGCTGGACCCCGCCTGGGTCACCGGGCTGCTCGCCGACGCCGGCTACCTGCTCTTCCGCGGCTTCCACACCGGCCTGGAGGAATTCACCTCGTTCGTGAAGGCGCACTCCGGCCGGATCACCCTCGACCCGGCGCGCTCCTTCCACGGCGGTGAGGTCGCGCAGAAGGTCGACGCGGGCACCGGCGCCGTCGGCCTCCACCTGGAGAACGGCAACAGCCCCTTCGGCCCCGACCTGACCTGGTTCCTGTGCGAGAAGGCCGCCGCCCGGGGCTCGCAGACCACGGTCTGCGACGGCTACCGCGTCTGGGACGCGGCCGGCGACACGGCCCGCGCGGTCTTCGGCATCAAGGACATCATGTACAGCCGCCGGGTGGAGGAGCCCAAGTGGAAGGCGTTCGTCTGCCACCAGAGCGAGGGCCGGAAGAAGCTCGACGACATCACCTTCGCCGATATGAAGGAGCTGGTCGGCAGGAACGTGTCCACCACCCTCCGGCTCGATGACGACGGTTCCCTCCACTACGCGTTCCGCACCGGCGCCGCCCGTGCCACGCTCTTCGGCAGCCGCCTCGCCTGGGCCAACAGCATCTTCGGCCCCTCGTACAACTACGAGGCCCCGCGCGTCACCTTCGCCGACGGCACCGAGATTCCCGGCGAACTCCTCGCCGAATTCCGCCGGCTCACCACCGAACTGACCGAGGAGATCGACTGGCGGGACGGCGACCTGGCGCTGATCGACAACACCCGGGTGATGCACGGCAGGCGCGAAATCCTCGACACCGACCGGACCGTCTACAACGCACAGAGCTACCTCGACCCCGCGCTGCCGGCCGCGGTGCGGGACGGGAAGGCGCGACGATGACCACCTCACCCACCGGGCTCGACGACGAACGGGTGCGCGCCGTCCTGGACGAGATCGCCCGCACCGCCGAACACCACGATCCGGACGTGATGAAGCGCGCCTACGCCACCGCGGCCGACTGGCCGCAGCCACCCACCGCCCGGCAGGCCGCCGAGCTGTGTGCCCAGGCCGCGCTGCCCGTGCACCCACAGGTCGGCACCTTCCTGTACCAGCTCGTACGGAGCCTGCGGCCGGCCCTCGTGGTGGAGTTCGGCACCTCCTTCGGCGCTTCGACGCTCTATGCGGCGGCGGCGCTGCGCGACAATGGCGGCGGCCGCATCATCGGCTCGGAGCTGCACCCCGGCAAGGCCGACCGTGCGCGCGGCCACCTGAAGCGGGCGGGGCTCGATGCCTTCGCCGAGATCAGGACCGGCGACGCCCGCGACCAGCTCGCGGCGCTTCCCGGTCCGGTCGATCTGGTGCTGCTGGACGGATGGAAGGAGCTCTATCTCCCGGTCCTCAAGGTGCTCGAACCCGCGCTGCGGGCCGGCTCCCTGGTCGTCTCCGACAACCTGCCGATGCTGCCGCCCGAGTTCACCGACCACGTCCGCGCCGCCGAGAACGGCTACCTCTCCCAGCAGCTTCCACTGGGAGACGGCATCGAATTCACCCTCCGCCTCCAGCACGCAGCATGACGCCGCGGCCGGCCCGGCTCCGCGCACGCGCCGGCCCGCGCGCCACCCCGTACGCACGGAAAGGGCACCGAACACCCGTGAAACCCCGAACCCCCCGCCGTACCCTGCTCCGGGCCGGCCTCGCCGCCCTGCCCCTGACGGCGGTGACACCGGCCGCACACGCCGCCGATCTGACCGGCCGGCTCACCGCCGGCGATGTGTCCCGCTGGACCGAGGCCTATCTGGAGGCCTGGCGGACCAAGAACGACACCGCCGCGGTCCGGCTGTTCACGCCCGACGCCGTGTACGAGGCGGTGCCCGGCGTCCCGGCGCAGACGTTCCGTGGGCGCGAGGCCATCGGCCGCTACTGGCGCGACATCACCGCAGGACAGAGCGAGATGACCGGCCGTCACGGCACCCCGGTCGTCACCGGAAACCGGGCGGCCGTCGAACTCTGGGTCACGCTGCGGGCCCCCGCCATCAACCCCGACGGCGACCACTGGGTCACCTTCCTGGAGACCAACATCCTGCTCTTCGCCCCCGATGGCCGCTGCCGGCGCAACACCGAATACTGGAACCTCCAGATGGGCCGCCTGGCACCGCCCCAGGGGTGGGGCACTGCATGAGCACCGCTCGTTCGCTGATCACCGGGGGCCGTGTCCTCACCATGGACCCTGCCCTCGGTGAACTGCCGTCCGCCGACATCCTGGTGGAGGACGGCCGGATCACCGCCGTGGAACCCCGCATCGACGCCTCGGGGGTGGACGAGCGCATCGACGCCCACGGGTGCCTCGTGCTCCCCGGCTTCATCGACACCCACCGGCACATGTGGCAGGCGGCGCTGCGCGGCAGCGGCGCCGACCAGACCCTCGACCAGTACTTCGCGACCGTCCTGCACACCCTGGCACCCCGGCTCACCGCCGACGATCTGCACCTGGGCAATCTGCTGAGCGCGCTGGGCGCCCTGGACGCCGGGGTGACCACCGTCCAGGACATCTCCAATGTCGACAAGCCGACCGAGGAGCACACCGACGCCCTGCTCGATGCGCTCACCGACTCCGGGCTGCGCACCGTCTTCGCCTACGGACACGGCACGGCACCGGACGCCCGCCGGGTCCGTACCCGCCGCCTGCACGCCGGGGACGGCCTGGTGACCATGGCGCTCAACGCCGAGGCCGGCAGCGACGAGACCATCCGTCGCGGCGGGGCCCTGGCACGTGAACTGGAACTGCCGACCGCCCTGCACCTCCGGGGCGGCAGCACGGTCTCCCGGCTGCGCCGCCTCGGTGTCCTGCGCCCCGGGACGGTCTTCATCCACGGCACCGGGATGGACGGGGGTGAACTGCGGCTGATCCACGACAGCGGCGGGGCACTGTCGATCGCGCCCGCCATCGAAATGACCATGGGGCACGGGCTGCCGCCGTTCGCCGAGGCGGTGGCCGCCGGCCTGCGGCCCAGCCTCAGCGTGGACGTCGAAGTCGCCGCGCCCGGCGATATGTTCACGCAGCTGCGGGCCGCCTTCCAGATCGGGCGCTTCGCGGCGCTGCAGGGCCTCGCGGGCCCGGACGCGCCCTTGCTCACGGTGCGGGAGGTGCTGGAGTTCGCCACCCTCGGCGGCGCCGAGGCGCTGGGGATGGCGGACCGCATCGGCTCGCTGGCCCCGGGAAAACAGGCCGATGTGATCGTGCTGCGGGCCGACCGTCCGGGCGTGGCGCCGGTGTACGACGCGCCCGCGGCCGTCGTGTCGTCGATGGACCGCGCCGACGTCGACACCGTGATGGTCGCCGGACGGATCGCCAAACGGCACGGGCTGCTGGTGTACGCCGGGTTGCCGCGGCTGCTGGCCCAGGCGCAGGACTTGCGCGACCGGCTGGCCGGCCGCTGACGCCGCTGCGTCAGCGGCGGATCAGCACACCTTCCTCGATGGCGGCGAGCGCGATCCGCAGCTGCTCGCTGAGGGCCTTCGCGGTGCGTTCCGGAATGCGGTCGACGAGCCGGGCGTGCACGGCGGTGGTGGCGCGCACCGCCGCCTCGGCGGTCTCCACCCCGCTCGGCGTGAGCTGCACCCAGCTGCTGCGCGCATCGTCCTCGGCCGCCGCGCGCGTGACATAGCCGGCGGCCACCAAGCGCTTGATGACATTGCTGGTGCCGCCGGAGGACAGCAGGAGCGCGTGGGTGAGCTCGGTCGGCTTCAGGCGGTAGGGCGCGCCGATCCGCCGCAGGGTGGCGAGCACTCCGTACTCGGCCTGGGTCAGCCCCAGCTTCTCCAGTTCGGCGCCTGCCGCGACGTCGAAAGCCGACACCAACAGGGCGGTCCGTTTGGCGAGTTCCAGCGGGAGACCGGCGATTTCGGGCAGCTCGTGTCCCCATGCCGAGATGATCTCGTCTACGTGGTCAGGCTCCACCGTGAACCGCCTTCCCTCTTCCTCATCGCTCAGTCCAAAGATATCCCACCGTCCGGACAGGCACCTTCTGACCTGGGGAGACTGTGTGATCGCCAGATGTGAACATGGTGAAAAGCTTTCCATTTACCTTTTAACATAGCTTTTCTTAATGCTTTCTCTCTATGCTTCTCTCATGTTTCAGCGTGAGTCGAAGCGTGCTCTGGCCCTGGTGGCGGTCCTGGCTCTGGCTCTGACCGGGGCCTCCGCCTGCGCCGGCCGCGCCGGGGACGCGGCCCCACAAGGGGACGCGATGGCGCAAACCCATCGATCCATGGCGGAAGGAACCGCCGGCATGGCAGAGTTCAGCGCCGCACCGGACCGGCTGCCGTCGTGTTTCCGCGGCATCCGGGGCGCCACCGCGTACCGTCTGCCCGGATCCGCGGGGCGCGGCCGTCTGGTCGCCGTGGGCAGCGGTCCGCACGGTGTTGTCTTCGCCCCCATCTCCTGGGGCGATGCCTGTGAATGGGCGGCCGAGGCCAAGCGGCTCGCGGTCGGCGGCTACCACGTCGTCACCTTCGACTGGGGCGGGGACCGCCGCCGGACCGTGGCCGACGCGACCCGGTTGCTGCGGTCGCGCGGCACCACGAGCGTGGCGTGGGTGGGCGGTTGCCTGGGCGGCACGCTCATGCTCGGCATGCTCACGGACCGCACCGCCCGCCCCGCCGGAGTCGCGGGCATCAGCCCGCCGGCCTCGCTGGGCGGCTACACCGCCGGGAGCGGTACGTCCTACGACGGCGAACTGCTGCTCCTGGGGACCGCCGACGATCCGCTCTCCGACGAAGGGAAGCTGCGCGAGGTCGCCCGCGGCTTCCCGAAGGCCGAGGTCACCGTCCTGCCCGGCACGCTCCACGCCGCCGAGATCTTCGCCGGTCCGCACGGTGAGGCGGCCCGCCGCAGCCTGGACGGCTTCCTCGGGCGCACCTTCGCCCCGGCGGGCGGCTGACCCGCCGGGGCGTGGTGTTCCGCTGTCCGTCCGGCTTCCGGCATGCAGTGTTCTGCCGTCCGCCCGACTCCCGGACGGGCTGCTCGGACGCCGGATCGGGCTCTCGGATCGCCTGGGCTCGCGGACCCCGACTCCTGGGTGCCGGACCTCGGCCTCTGGGCGGCCGGGCCCCGGCGCCGCCCCGGCCGCAGAAGCGGCGGGGCGGTGCGCGAGGTGTCCGGGCCGGTCAGGAGTGGGTGGCGAAGTCCTGGGTCCACCACGGGCCGTTGGCGCTGAGATTGACGCCCACGCCGGTGGACTTGTAGGAGCAGTTGAGGATGTTGTCGCGATGGCCCGGGCTCTTCATCCAGCCGTCCATCGCCGTGGCCGGGTCCTTGGGGCTCTTGAAGATGTTCTCGGCCCAACTGCTCCACGGGAAACCGGCGTTGGTCATACGCGTGCCGGGGTCGACGCCCTCGGGCGTGTTGTGCTCGTAGTAGTTGCGGGCGGCCATGTCGTCGGAGTGCTTCTGCGCGGCGGTCTGCAGATGGGAGTCCACGGTGAGCGGACCGCAACCGTGCTGCGCCCGCTGGGCGTTGACCAGCTCGACGATCTTCTGCGCGAACGTGGCGGCGGTGCCCGTCGCGGCCCGGGTCCCGGCGGAGTCCCCCGCTCCCGAGTCGGGACGGGCCGCGCGGGGCTCTGCGCTCTTGGCGGTGTCCGTGCTGCGGCCGGTGCGGGAGGCGTGCGGCCGGGGCGCCGAGTGCCGCTTGCCGTGGTGTTCCGCCTTGGAGGGGGAGGCCGACGGCTTGTGGGTCTTGGACGGGCGGGGGGCGGTCGGCGCCGGGGGAGTGGAGGTCGTGGCGGTCGGTGCCCCCGGGGCGGACTGGTCCGCCGCGAGCGCCTGGTCGGTTCCGGAGCCGGGCCGTATCAGCGCCACGCCGGAGGCGCCCACGACGATCACCGAGGCCACCGCGATCAGTGTCGCCTTCCGCCGTGGGTGACTGCCACCACGGTGCTGACCGCCGCTCCGTCCGTGCCGGCCCCCCGACCGGCCGCCGGTGCCGGACGGGCCGGAACGCCGCGGTCCGGCGGAGCCGTTCGCCCGGCGGCCGCCGTCCGCCGGGGCCTCGTCGTGGAACTCCGTCTGCAGGTGGTCGTTGTTCATGGTTCCGTTTCCTGTGGGGGCTGGGGATCCGCCGGCCGGGCGGTGCCGCGTGGCGCGTGGTCCGTGGGGCCGACACATGGGAGATCCCGTGAGCGGGGCCCGATAACGAAAAGCTCGCAAGAATTTTTCGAGGTCTCGTCGGTGGCCTCCTCGGTGGTCGCGCCGCGCCCTTCGGTGGTCGCGCCGCAACGCCTCAGCGGTCACGCGGCGGGCCGGATGCCAGGGCGTGTGGCCGGGCCCTCGGCACCGGACTGAGCCCCGCGCGTGGCCCGGGGCGCGGCCGCTTTCCGGATCCGCGTAGGTTTTTTCTGTTATTGCGAGGGGCTCGCGGGGTCACCTGAGTGCGGGGGCTACGAGTACGCACGGATGAACAGGGTGAATGGGCGTGAAGCAGGAAAACGGGACGGCGGCTGTCGAGGCCGCCAAGGCCGGGGACGAGCATGCCCGGGAGGAGCTGATCGCCTCCTACCTGCCGCTGATCTACAACGTCGTGGGACGCGCGCTGGACGGCCATGCGGACGTGGACGACGTGGTGCAGGAGACCATGCTGCGCGTCCTGGAGTCGCTGTCGGACCTGCGGGAGCCGGCGTCCTTCCGCTCCTGGCTGGTGGCGATCGCCATGAACCAGGTGCGCCGCCGGTGGACCGCCGACCGCAAGACGCCCGTGGTCGGCTGGGACCAGGCGCCGGAACGCGCCGACCGCTCCGCCGATTTCGTGGACCTGACCATCCTGAAACTCGGACTGTCCGGCCAGCGTCGTGAAGTGGCCGCGGCTACCCGGTGGTTGGACGAGGGGGACCGGTCACTGCTGTCCCTTTGGTGGCTGGAGGCCGCCGGGGAGATCACCAGGCCGGAGCTGGTCGCCGCCGTCGGCATCGACTCACGCCACGCGGCGGTGCGGGTGCAGCGGATGAAGGAACAGCTGGAGGCCGGACGTGTGGTGGTCCGTGCGCTCTCGGCGAGTCCGCCCTGCCCCGAGCTGGCTCAGGTGACCGCCACCTGGGACAAGGAACCCTGCGCCCTCTGGCGCAAACGCATATCCCGCCATGCCCGCCAGTGCGCGGCCTGCTCCGGACACTGGACCGACCTGCTGCCCGCCGAAGGGCTGCTGGCCGGCCTCGCCCTGCTGCCGCTGCCCGTGCACCTCGCCCCGCCGGCCGCCCTGGCCCCCACCGCCGCGACGGCGACGGCGTCGGCGACCGCGGCGCCTGCGCACCATGCGTCCGGAGCGTCCGGTGTACCCGGAGCGTCCGGTGTACCCGGAGCGTCCGGTGCACCCGGCGCACACCCTCTGGCGAAGCGGCTGCCCCGGCCCCGCCGAGTGAAGAAAGGCACTGCCATAACGGGCACCGCCACGCTCGCCGTGGCCGTCACCGCCGCCTTGTGGTGGTCGCCCGGTACGCCGCCGGCCGAACGGAAGGACGAGCGGAGGGACGAGCCGAAGGCGGCCCGTACCGTGACCTCACCCCCGCCGAAGCCGGACCCCACACCTACACCCACACCGACCCCCACCCCGACCCCGTCGCGGACCGCCACCGCGTCGCCCACCCCGCCCGCCCGGCCGGCCCCCGCCCCGCCCAGCCTGGAGGAGCAGGCCACCTCGCTCATCAACCGCCGGCGGGCCCGGGCCGGCTGCGGGCCACTGCACATCGACCGGAGACTGCACACCGCGGCGCGTCGTCACTCCGCCGACATGGCGGCACGTCAGTACTACGAGCACAACGCCCCGGACGGTACCGGCCCCGACGAGCGGATCACCGCCGCCGGATATCAGTGGAGCAGCTGGGGCGAGAACCTTGACCGGGGCCCGCGCACCGCCGCAGCGGCGGTGAACGACTGGATGGGCGACGCCATGCACCGCGACAACTTGCTGGACTGCAAGTTCACATCGGTCGGCATCGGTGTCGTCCAGGGAGCGGGCGGGCCCTGGTGGACCCAGGACCTCGCGGCACCGCGCTGACCCGCACGCTTGCGGGGGCACCGGCTTCTTGTCCGGTCCGGCGTTGACCGTCAGGGAGAGACCCGCCAGCTCAGCGACCCGGAGAGCTGCTTGCGCAGCGCCGGGTCACGGACCGCGGCCGTACGGTCGGTGGCCCTCGCCGTGACCGTATGGGCGCGGCCGTCGGCCGGGACGCCGAGGGCCCGCACCACGACCGTGTACCTGCCGCGCGCGGCCTTGCGCTCGCGGCCGTCGACATACCACTTCACCTTCGCGGAGGCGGGTGCGCCGACATGGATACGCGTCCTGCGCGGTATGGCGCGGTCGGTTGCCACGGTGCTGCTCAGCACGCTCGCATAGCGGTAGAAGCCCGCGATCATCGCCTCACGGCCGGGGAGGTTGAACTCCCGGCCGAGTGTCCGCATGATCGAATTCTCGGTGGGGCGGTTGAGTCCGTGGGGGTAGTAGCCGCCGCCCTCGAAGGCACCGACCGCTCCGCCGTCCGGGGACTCCTGACCGATCCAGCGGTACCACTTCTGCCGCTCGGCGGACATCTCGTCGGCGGAGAGCGTGGTCAGGTTGGCCTCGGCCGGTTCGGGGCCCGAGTAGGTGCCGGACTGGCCGTAGTCGTACTCATCGGCGAGCTTGCCGAGCGAGTGGCCGGTCTCGTGCACCGCGATCTGGTCGGACCGGTCGTTGTCGGAGGAGGCGGTGGCGATCCCGTCGTAACCGACCTGTGAGGAGACGTCGTTGTAACCCGCACCACCGTATTTGGTGGAGTTGGCGAGTACCACGACGAGGTCGGCGGCGGGGGCCTTGGAGGCGTACGACTCGACCTTGCCGGTGTCGAGGCACAGCAGCCGCTCGGTGCCTTCGCAGAAGAAGGCGGAGTCGAGGGCGGTGTCGCGGACCACGTCCTGCGTCGGGTCCCCGGAGACCCCGGACTCGTTGGAGACGGCGTCCACGGCCCAGACGTTGAACAGTCCGGCGTACGAGGCGTAGGGCTCGACGGCGGAGATCTTGGCCCACTTGGCGCGGACGTCCGCGTGGAAGTCCTCCTGCTGGGCTGCGGTGTAGCCGTCCCCGATGAAGACCACATCGAGCTTGGTGCCGACCGGGCCGTTCCGCACGATCGAGGTGATGTCACCGTCGCCGGCGATCGCGGCCCGGTCGGAGGGGGAGGCCGGTTTCGAGGCCGGAACGGTGGTGTGCCGGGGGTGACCGTCCTCTCCGGTGAAGTACTCGACCTGCTGGGTGCGTTGGCCGTGTGGGGGCGGGGCGGCGCCCTGGGCGGTGGCCGCCGTGGCCGCGGCGGCCGTCGCCGCCAGCGCCGCCGCGGCGAGGCCGGCGGTCATCGCGGTGCGCAGGGAAAGGCGTCTGCAGGTGTCGGTGGAGGTGCGTGAGCGCATGGGGGGTCCCTCCCGAAGCCCGTCACAGGAGCGGCGGGCTGAGCTGAATTCAGGCGCGCTCAACGTAGAGGCTCCAGGGGCCACAGGCAACGGATGATGACGAAGTGACCCATCGGACACCTGAGTTGGGGGAGCGGTGCGCGTGGCAACGCTTCTGTCTCCTCGGTCGGTCTCCTGACCGCAGAGGCAGGGCCGGGCCGGACGGCCCGACTCACGAACTGACCTCATCCGGCGTGAGACCGGCCTCCCGGCAGCAGGGAATGCGCGACGCCTCACCCTGCGGGCTCACCGCCCCTGGAGCGGGGCCGGATACGTGTAAGGGGCGTTGTGGGCGGCAGGGCGAGCGCCGGGGCGTACGCGCCTGGCGTGGTGTGGTTGTGCATATGTCCACGTTTTGTCACCCCAAAAGAGATTTCCCCCACCGGGGGTGCCGGTCGGTCAATCTGTGGGGGCCCGGCCAAACCGGCCGGGTGTCCGGTTTTTGGGCGCCCGTATGAGGGCGTCCTTTGCAGGAGGTTCGATGTTTCTTCATCCTTCGCGCGTAGCCATGGCGGTGCTGGGCTCCGCGGCCCTGGCAGTGACCGCAGCCCTTCCGGCCGGCGCGGCCGGCCACCACGCTCCGCACCCCACGCGGTCCGCGGTGGTGCTCGGGGCGATCCAGTACGACAGCCCCGGGCGGGACGACCGCTCGAACCGGAGCCTGAACGCGGAGTGGGTCCTGGTGAAGAACACCGGCCGCACACCCGTCAACATCAAGGGCTGGAGCCTGTCCGACAAGAGCGGGCACGCCTACCGGTTCGGCAACGTGCGTCTGAACGGCCACAGCCAGGTCCGCGTCCACACCGGCATCGGCCGCGACAACCGCAATGACGTCTACCAGGACCGCCGGAACTACGTCTGGGACAACAACAGGGACGAAGCGACCCTGCGCAACGACCGCCACCGTGTCGTCGACACCGAGGCGTGGGGGCGCCGTCACTGACCCAGCACGGACGTGACCGGTGAGGGGCGCCCTCTCCTCACCGGCCGGGGTTTCCGCCACCCGGTGCGCCGCAGACAGCCTGTCTGCGGCGCACCGCCATGTGCAGCAGGAGCCGCCGAACGCGGCGCGGCTCAGACCCCGATGATTGCCGAGGTTGATGATCCTTCCTCATGTGGCCGGGCTTACGGGGCCGCTGGGCGCAGGGTGCAGGCCGCGTGCACAGCGGGGCGGCGCGGTCCGTGCGGAAGACCGCGGCGCTGCTCAGCCGCCGGCGACGGAGGGGCCCGGCGCCTCTGGTGGTGCAGATCCGCGGCGACCACCGGCAGCGCGCCGGCTCATGGCCGGTTGCCCCGTGCTTGGCCCCGGAAGGCTGCCGGGGTCTCGCCGGCCCGCTGGCGGAAGAACTTGGTGAACACCGTGGCGTCCGGGAAGCCGAGCCGGTCGCCGATGGCGGTGGAGGTGAGGCCGGTGTGCACCAGCAGGCGCTTGGCCTCGAGGAGGACCCGGTCGTCGATATAGCGTTTGGCGCCGCAACCGGCAGCGGCGTGGGTCGCGCGGGTGAGCGTGCGGACGCTGTAGCCCAGCTGCCTGGCGTAGTCGTCCACCCGGTGGCTGCGGGCGAAGTCACGCTCCACTGCCCGCTGGAAACTCCGGAAGGCGGCACCGCCCGCCTCATCGCCACTCCGCGCGCCGCGCACCTGGGCCAGCCGCAGGACGAGGACGGCGAGCAGATGGCGCACCACCTCGATATGTACCTCCAGGGGCAGACCGGCCAGCTGCCGGTACTCGCTCTCCAGCAGCTCCAGGACCCGGCGTACGGCATCCCCCTCCGAGCCCCGAGGGGCCAGTGGCAGCGTCTCGTCGTGCTGGTCGACACGGGCGGCCTCCGCGGTGGCGGGACTCAGGAAGCCCGGCAGGAAAAGGACGATGCTGCCCTCGGCCAGGGTGAGGTCGGAGCGGTACTGACTGATCTGGCCGGGGCGCACCCACAGCCAGCTGCCCGGGGTCAGCTCGTGCTCGGTGAAGTCGACGGAGCAGCGCAGGGTGCCGGCGCGCACCGCGATCAGCTCGTGGAAGGCCAGGCGCTTGGTGGCGTACGGGTCGATGTCATGCCCCCGTGCGCGTGCGAGCAGATCGCCGAAGCCGAAGACCTCCGCGCCGGGCGGGGCTCCCGCGGAGGCCCTGAAAGGGACCTCGGTGATGTCAGCGGGTCCGTTTTTGTCCATAGCGTGTCCTCAGCGTACCGCTTCGAAGGGGTGGCTCGCGCCTAGCGTGGGGGAGGACAGGGCCGGTCAGGCGGCGTGCGGGCTTACCGGGCGCGAATCCGGTGTGACGAGCCGGTGACCGATAATTTCGGTGCACCCTCTCCAGCTCAAGCCGGCCTTGATCTGCCCACCGGCCTTGACCTGTCGCGTACCGATGCGACGGGCCTTCCGGCCCTGTGCCGGCGTGGCACGGGCCGTAACGCCGTCCGGCGAACCGAGGGAGCTGACCACTGTGCGACTGATCGTGGGAATGACGGGAGCGACGGGTGCCGTGTTCGGCGTCCGGCTGCTGGAGGCACTGGCCGGGCTGCCGGACGTCGAGACCCACCTTGTCCTCTCCCGCTGGGCGCGGACCACGATCGAGCTGGAGACCAGCCGCTCCGTCGCCGAGGTGAGCGCACTCGCCGATGTCACCCACCGGCCCGAAGACCAGGGAGCAACCATCTCGTCGGGCTCCTTCAGGACGGACGGCATGGTGATTGCGCCCTGCTCGATGAAGACGCTGGCGGGTATCCGGGCCGGCTGTGCCGACGGACTGCTGGGGCGGGCGGCGGACGTGGTGCTCAAGGAGCGCCGCCCGCTCGTGCTCGTCCCGCGGGAGACACCGCTGAGCGAGATCCATCTGGAGAACATGCTCGCTCTCGCGCGCAAGGGCGTGCAGATGGTGCCGCCCATGCCCGCCTTTTACCACCACCCGCAGTCGGTGGACGACCTCGTCGGCCACCTCACGGCCCGGATCCTCGACCAGTTCGGCCTGTCCGTGCCTCACGCCAAGCGGTGGGACGGCATGCGCGCCGCCCGAGCGGTCAAGCCCACCGCCTGACCGCCGACACCGACGCCCCCAACACCGACACCGACACCCCCAACACCGATACCCCCGCCCCGTGAAGGAGCACCCATGGCATACGACGATCTCCGGAGCTTCCTGGCGACCCTCGACGAGGAGGGCCAGCTGCTGCGCATCACCGAAGAGGTGCGGCCCGAGCCCGATATCGCCGCGGCCGCCAACGCGGCCCCGCGTCTGGGCGACGCGGCGCCGGCGCTGTACTTCGACCGTGTGCGGGGCTTCAGCGATGCCCGTATCGCCATGAATGTGCACGGTTCCTGGGCCAACCACGCCCTCGCGCTGGGCCTGCCGAAGGAGACCGGCACCAAGGAGCAGGTGGCGGAGTTCATCCGCCGCTGGGCCAGGTTCCCCGTCGCGCCCGAGTGGCGCAGCGATCCGCCGTGGGCCGAGAACACCATGGACGGCGAGGCGGCCGACATCTTCCAGGTGCTCCCGCTGATCCGCCTCAACGACGGCGACGGAGGCTTCTACCTCGACAAGGCCGCGGTCGTCTCCAAGGATCCCGAGGACCCCGGCCACAGCGGCAAACAGAACGTCGGCATCTACCGCATCGAGGTCAAGGGCAAGCGCAGGCTCGCGCTGCAACCGGTGCCGATGCATGACATCGCCCAGCATCTGCGCAAGGCCGAGGAAGCCGGCGAGGACCTGCCGGTCGCCCTCGCCCTCGGCAACGACCCGGTCATCTCCCTCGTCGCCTCGACCCCGATGAGGTACGACGAGAACGAGTACGAGCTGGCCGGAGCCCTGCGCGGCGCCCCGGCACCGCTCGCGAAGGCCCCGCTGACCGGCCTCCCGGTGCCGTGGGGGTCGGAAGTGGTCATCGAAGGTGTTATCGAGGGCCGCCGACGTGAAATCGAGGGCCCCTTCGGCGAGTTCACCGGCCACTACTCCGGCGGTCGTAGGCTGCCCGTCCTCCGCATCGACAAGATTTCCTACCGCACCGACCCCGTCTTCGAGCACCTTTACCTCGGTATGCCATGGACCGAGGTCGACTACCTGATAGCCGCCAACACCTGCGTGCCGCTGTACCAACAGCTCAAGACAGACTTCCCCGAGGTCCAGGCGGTCAACGCCATGTACACCCACGGACTGGTCGTCATCGTCTCGACGGAGAAGCGCTACGGAGGCTTCGCCAAGGCGGTCGGTACGCGGGTGCTGACCACGCCGCACGGCCTCGGCTACGCCACCACCGTCATCGTCGTCGACGAGGACGTCGACCCCTTCAACCTGCCGCAGGTGATGTGGGCCCTGTCCACCAAGATGAATCCGGCGGGGGACCTCGTCCAGATCCCTCATATGCCCGTCCTCGAACTGGCCCCGCAGGCGCAGCCGCCCGGCATCGTCGACAAGCTCATCATCGACGCCACCACCCCCGTCGCGCCCGACGGCCGCGGCACCTACGGCAACCAGGTCCGCGACCTGCCCGAGACGGACGCCTGGCTCGCCAAGCTCCAACAGCTCGCCGCCCGCCGCTGAGGGCACCCCTTCGGTGCACCTCAGGTCCCGCCTGTCCCCACATCCCGCCCCTCCCCCTTCACGAAAGGGACCGCACGCCATGACCGATGCCGCCACCTGCTGCCCACGCTGTGCGCACACCGTCATCGAGCACCTGTTCACCTCGCCCGTCCCCGGAGTCTGGGACGTTCTGCAGTGCGGACGGTGTCTGTACTGCTGGCGCACCACCGAACCTGACCGCCGTACCCGGCGCGATGCCTACCCCGACGGCTTCAAGCTGACTGCCGACGACATCGGCAACGCCCCCGAAGTGCCTGCCGTTCCGCCCCTGGCCGTACGAGCCGTTCAGGCCGCTGCAGGCGGTGCAAGCGGTGCAGGCGGTGCAGGCGGTTCGGACCGTTCAGGGGAGCCGTGATGGCTCCGGTCGCTCCTCATCGGGCGGTACCACGCCCCGGGGTACCGCGGCCCGGGAGCGACGGGTGAAGTGATAGCCGGCCACGAGGATCGCCGCCCACACCGGAGCCACATACAGCGCGATCCTGCTCTCGGCGTCGAAGCCGAGCAGGACGAGAACGAGACCGAGGAAGGCGAGGACGAAGTAGTTCGAGGCGGGTGCCAGCGGCATCCGGAAGGCGACCTGCCGGAGCCGCCCGGCGCGGACCGCCGCCCGGTAACGCAGATGGGCGCAGACGATGATTCCCCAGGTGAAGACGGCGGCGATGGTCGCCACGCTCGTCACATACGCGAAGGCTTCCTGGGGGACGAAGTAGTTCGCGGCCACGCCCAGCAGCATCACGGCCATGGACGCGAGGATGCCCGCCGCGGGGACGCCCTGGCGGCTGACCTTCCCGAACACGGCCGGCGCGTGCCGGTCCCGGGCCAGGGTGAGCAGCATGCGGCCGGTGGAGAACACCCCGCTGTTGCAGGAGGACAGTGCCGCGGTCAGCACGACCATGTTCACCACACCCGCGGCCGCGGGCACTCCGACCTTGGCGAAGACGAGCACGAACGGGCTGACGTCCGGGTCGAGTTGGGTCCAGGGGACCAGTGCCATGACCGCGGTGAGGGCGCCCAGGTAGAACAGCGCGATCCGCCAGATCACCCGGCGCACGGCGGAGGGGAGGGTCTTTTCCGGGTCCTTGCTCTCCCCGGCGGTCACACCGAGCAGTTCGACTCCGACGAAGGCGAAGACGACGACCTGGAGGGCGAGCAGCGGTCCGGCCGTGCCGTGGGGGAAGAAGCCGCCGTGCGTCCAGATGTTGCTCAGTGACGCGGTCTTCCCCAGAGGGCCGAATCCGAAGATCAGGATGGCGGCGGCCATGATCAGCAGGATCACGATGGTGAGCACCTTGATGATGGCGAACCAGAACTCGAACTCCCCGAACAGCCGGACCGCCAGGAGATTGGCGAGGCCGAGGATTGCCAGGGCGATGAGGCCGGGCAGCCACTGCGGCACTCCGGGCCACCAGTAGCGGACGTAGATCCCGGCCGCGGTCAGCTCCGCGGTACCGGTGACGACCCACATCAGCCAGTAGCTCCAGCCGGTGGCGAACCCGGCCCACTTGCCGATGAACTCCTCCGCGTAGGTGGCGAACGAGCCGGACACCGGCCGGTGGACCAGAAGCTCACCGAGGGCACGCATCACGAAGAAGACGACGATGCCCGCCAGCGCGTAGGTGAGCAGCAGACCCGGACCGGCCTCGTGGAGGGCTTGGGCGGAACCGAGGAACAGTCCGACGCCGATCGTCCCTCCGATGGCGATCATCTGGATGTGACGGGGCTGCAGACCCCGGTGGAGGTGTTCGTCGCCGGGGTCGCCGGGGTCGTTGTGGCCGGTGGGGCGAGACGGGGACTGTGGAGGCCGGTACGTCATGGTGGGGCTCTCTCGTCGGGGGCGGGGCGGGCGGAGGTGAGACAGGAGGTGGAGGTGGGGCGGCAGGTGGACCGTGTCGGTGGTCCAACGGGTGGGACGGCGGTCGGTATCGGCTCAGTGGGCGTCGGAAATCGTGCCGCCGGTATAGGTGCGCGGAACGCGGGCGCCTATACGGGTGACGATTTCGTGCGAGATGGTGTGGGCGGCGCGGGCCCAGTCCTGCGCGCCGGGTTCCCCGCGGTCGCCGGGCCCGAAGAGCACGACCTCGTCCCCGGGAGTGGCGGGCACATCGCCGAGATCGACGACGAACTGGTCCATGCAGACGGTGCCCGCCACCCTGTGCCGTCGGCCGGCGACGAGCACCGGACCTGCTTCCGAGGCATGCCGGGGAACGCCGTCCGCATAGCCGACGGGCACCAGACCGAGCGTGGTCTCGCGGGGCGTGCGATAGCGGTGCCCGTAGGAGACGCCGTGCCCGGCGGGTACCCGCTTGACGGAGGCGAGGCGGGCGGTGAGGGTCATCGCCGGGCGCAGGCCCAGCTCTGCCGGTCCGCCCGGGCCGGGCACCGGGCTCAGCCCGTAGACGGCGAGCCCGGGACGTACGAGGTCGAAGCGTGCCTCCGGAAGGGTCAGTGTGGCGGCCGAGTTGGACAGGTGCAGGACTTCGGGGGTGAGCCCGGCCCGCCGGGCGAGCTCGGCAGCGTTGCGGAAGTTCGCCAACTGCCGGTCACAGCCGGGGTGTCCGGGCTCATCGGCACGGGCGAGGTGCGACCACACGCCGACGACCTGCACGGACCCGGCTGCTTCGGCGCGCGCCGCGGTGTCCACCAGCGTCGGCCAGTCGCCCGCCGTGGCGCCGCCGCGCCCTAGCCCGGTCTCCGCCTCCAGGTGCAGCCGCGCGGGCCGGCCCACGGCGTGCGCCGCCCGGACCGCCGCGCGCACCGCCCACTCGGCACCGGCCGACAGTTCGACCCCGGCGGCCACCGCGGCATTCCAGTCGTCACCCGGCGTCAGCAGCCAGGCGAGCAACCGGCCGGGGACACCGGCCGCGCGCAGTGCCAGCGCCTCCCGCATCCCGGCGACACCGACCCAGGTGGCGCCACCCGCGAGCGCCGCCCGGGCAGCAGCGACCATGCCGTGCCCGTAGCCGTCGGCCTTGACCACCGCCATCACCTCGGCGGAGCCCGCCGCATCGCACAGCCGGCTGACGTTGGCGCGAATCGCCGCGAGATCAATGCGGGCCTGGGCGTGCGGTGTTCCGGCCCCGAACGGCTCCCCGCCGTGGTCGTCGAACGCCGATCCGCCGGCCTGGGGTGCCACCGGTCGTGCCGCTGCGGGGGCCACCGGGGCTGCCTCTGGGGGTGCGGCCGGGTTTGCTCCTCCGGCCGCCGCGCCGGGCCCAGCGGGCGGTCGTACGTCCGCGACGGCGGTTGCTGCCGCTCCGTGTCCGGCTACGGCGATCTCGGCCTCGCGGGGAATGCCGAATGTCATGCCACCGTCCTTCCATGGGATCCATTGGTGCCCGGTGAGCTGCGGGTGGAGCCATGGTTTCGGCGCGGGAACGGGCCGTCATCGTTCGATCGGCACTGTCTCGGGGCGCTCGGCAGTGGGGCCGGGACAACGGGAGGCGGCCGACCTCTCAGCGGGCCGGCGGCACAGAGGGCGGCGGGCGGCGGCAGAGCGACCGAGCGGCAGACGGTCGGCGGTACAGCCGGCGGCGGGAGGGCTGGGGTAACCGGCGGCGGACGGGCGGGGCGGCGGGCAGGAGGCGGGCGGGGCGCGCCGAAGCGGCACGCCGGCCCGGTGCGGCGCTCATCCGGGGATTCCGGATCACCGCTCCGCCGTGCGCGCGGTTGCGGCTGACCGCCGCACCGAGGACGCTGACGCCTTCACTCGCCCAGGAACCCGGCTTGACGCCCCGTGGGGGCGGTGGGGGCCTCGGTTTCGCCTTCGTTCCTCACAGGGCGGCGGGCTGTCCGAGCGCGGCGTAGTACCTGCCGACTTCGGTGAGGTAGCCGACTTCGGCGGTCTGGCTGTCAAAGGCAAAGCGCGGAGCGGCCTTGATCTCGTCCCTGGCATGGGTGACCGTTACCGTTTTGGCGGCTGTGTCGACGGAGTGAACGATGCCGGCGGGTACCAGGAGGCTCTTGCCGAAGACCCACACGCTGGTGTCGACGATGAGATGCTGCCTGCCCGGCTCGTTCATCTGACGTTCCACTTGCCCCAACGTCCCGTCAGGGGTCTCCACGGTGAACCCCGTCAACGGCTCCAGCCCCTGGTAGCCAACGTCTGCCGGGTACGCCCAGATGTTCTTCATGACGGTCGGTTCCTTTCTCTGTGCACTATCGGGCCGGGACGGTCCACGAGGTTGACCGCCGCCGCAACACCGTCCCGGCTCGCCCCCTGCCCTACCCAGGTAACAGAACGTCACACGGGCAAGCATCCAGAGAGAGGCCAAATCAGGGACGTCGGCGGCTCGGCACGGTCGGCCCTGCCGATGCCGGCCACGTGCCTCTACCTGCGACTTCGCCCCCTCTGGCGGACCACGGGCGAAGGACGCCGCGAGGATCCACGGGGGTGAGCCCCGTTCGCGGCCGGTGCACTGGGTAAGCGCAGAGAGCACCGTCCACAGCCGCGGGCACAGCTATAGCCACAGCCACTGCCAGGGAGGGTGGGCTGATCGGGTGGTTCGGGGTTTGCCGCTCGTATGGCGGGCACGCTCCCCGCCCACAACGCATCGCGACAGGAACGAGGTGAGCTCCATGAGACCGGTGGCCTGCCGCCTGCCGCCTGCCGTAACCGGGGTGTCTCGGTCGTCACCCACGTCGTCGGTGTCGTCGGCCGTCACCCGCTTGGCCGGTCGTGACTGATGCCCGAAGTGAGGAGAACTCGTGAGTGCCGAATTTCCCGTCCCGCAGACCGATCCCGTTGACCCGAAGGCCGATCCCGTTGCCCCGCAGGCCGAGGTCCCCGACCCGCAGGTCGAGCTGCCCGGCCCCGAGCCGGAGTCGACGGC
This sequence comes from Streptomyces sp. NPDC048516, assembly GCF_043199875.1. Lineage (NCBI taxonomy): Bacteria > Bacillati > Actinomycetota > Actinomycetes > Kitasatosporales > Streptomycetaceae > Streptomyces > Streptomyces sp. NPDC048516. The sequence continues at coordinate 79,845 of NZ_JBICWS010000018.1, forward strand.
CCACGGTCACCTCACGCGCGCACAGCTGACCCGGCCGCCCGGCGACGCCCGCTGGGAGATCGCCGTGGTCCTCTACGGCGTACCCGCCGACGAGTGGCCCTGCACGGAACTTCCCGGCCCGCACGTGCCGACTCTCGCCGCACGCGGGCAGGCGCTCGCACGCTTGGGCTACGCCCAGACCGGCCCTGGCTCTGGCTCCCACTACTGGGAGTGGGCCGAGTGCCAAGACGGCGACCACGACGCCGTACAGCTGATGGCGCACACCGAAGTCCGGCCCGTCGGCCCGGACCCGTCCACTCCCCTTCGATGAGGTAGCTGGAGGAGCGGCCTGACGCGCTGCGGAGGATGCCGGACGCGGGGCGTGCGGGCTGGGCGGGCAGCGGGCCATGGGCCCCTGGTCAGAGGGTCTGACCGGCACCGGGCTGGACGACGCCTACGAAAAGGTCACTGCCGGAATCGATGTGGCCGGGATGTCCAACCTGCTCGCGTATGTCTTTGGTGACGCCACCGCGCGGCGCATGGGGCAGCGGCCCGTGGGGCAGCGGCCCGTGGGGCTGCCGGACTTCGCCGGGTACGCGGCTGGACTACGGATCGTGGACGCCCACCCGGCGGTTTCATGTGTGACCGCTGCGCGGAGCACCGCGCTGCCGGCACGCGGGATCCTTGTCAACGCCGGCGGCCCGATCAGTGCGTGACGGGGGACGGGACCGGGGATGGGGGAGTTGGACGTCACCGGCCCTGCCCTGGAGGTCACCGCATGCCCGAACTCACCGAAGACCTGCCGCTTTCCGGCATCACCGTCGTCAGTATCGAGCAGGCGGTGGCAGCCCCCTTCGCCACCCGCCAGCTGGCCGATCTGGGTGCCCGGGTCATCAAGGTGGAGCGCCCGGGCGGGGGTGACTTCGCCCGCCGGTACGACACCACGGTCAAGGGCGAGTCGAGCTATTTCGTATGGCTCAACCGGTCGAAGGAATCCGTGACGCTCGACCTCAAGTCGGACCGGGGACGGGACGTCCTGGAGCGCTTGCTCGCCGAAGCGGACGTCTTCGTGCAGAACCTCGCTCCCGGCGCGGCCGCCAGGATGGGCCTGGGCGCCAAGGCCCTGGCAGAGCGCTTCCCATCACTGGTCTCGTGCTCCCTCTCCGGCTACGGATCCACCGGGCCGTGGGCCGACCGCAAGGCGTACGACCTGCTCGTGCAGTGCCAGACGGGCCTGGTCTCCCTGACCGGCAACGCACAGGAGCCGGCCCGGGTGGGGGTGTCGATAGCCGACATCGCCGCCGGCATGTATGCCTACTCGGGCATCCTCACCGCTCTGTTCACGCGCGCGGTCCAAGGCGTCGTCCGCTCCGTGGAGGTATCGCTGTTCGAGGCACTCGCCGAGTGGATGGGCCAGCCCGCCTACTACACCTCCTACGGCGGAACCCAGCCCCCGAGGATCGGCACCCAGCACGCCACCATCGCTCCCTATGGCGCCTACACCGCGGCGGACGGGAAGGACGTCCTGTTCTCGATCCAGAACGAGCGCGAATGGGCCGCACTGTGCGAGCAGTTCCTGGAGCGCCCCGACCTCGTCGAGGACCCGCGCTTCCTCACCGGCTCCGACCGTGTGGCCCACCGCGAAGAACTGAACACGATCGTCGCCGAGCGGTTCAGGACGTCGGACAGCGCAGAATTGATGCAGCTGCTGGACAAGGCGCGGATCGCCAACGCCGGAGTCAACGACATCGAGGGGTTCCTGGCGCACCCCGTGCTCAGCGCCCGGGACCGCTGGCGGGACGTACGGATACCCGGGGGAGAAGTGGTGTCTGCGCTTCTGCCGCCGGTGGATCTCGCCGGTGCCACTCCGCGCATGGGCGCCGTCCCCGCCGCCGGCGAGCACACCGACTCGATCCTCGCCGAAATGGGCTACGACGCAACCGAGATCCACGGCATGAGGACCGACCACGTCGTGTGAAGGCCCGCCCAGGCCCCTCCCCGGCAGGGACCGGCCGCTACCGCATGAGCGCACAGGGGGAGGGCACACGGGCGGCTGGTCTGCCCCGGCGGCGGGAGTCGTGGCGGGGCGGCGCGGCACGGCGGCTGGGCGGCGAGCGCGCTGCGGCACTCTTGTGCCGGGCGCCGGGATGTAGTGCGCTAACTCTCATGGGGAAGAGGAGCGTTGTTGCCGCACTGGCCGCCGCCCTGGCGACGGGGTCTCTTTTGGCGGGTGGGACGAGTGTGACGGGTGGGAGGGACAGGACGGACGGGACGGACGGGAGTGGTTCGGCGGGGGCGCCGATTGTGCGCGCGGTAGCCACTGAAACCGGTATCGGCGGTTCGCCGCCGTCGGCCGACGCGCCCCCGATGCCGGGAGTCGATCTCGACACGGTGACGATCCCGGAGTTGCAGGACCGTATGGCGGACGGTTCGCTCACCTCGTCGGCGCTGACCACCGCCTACCTGCGGCGGATCAACGCCATCAACCCCAAGATCCATGCGGTGCTGCGCACGGATCCGACGGCCCTGCGTCAGGCGGCCGCCAGCGATGCCAGGCACCGGCACGGCGATAGCCGTGGCCCGCTGGATGGCATCCCCGTCCTGCTCAAGGACAACGTGAACACCCGCGACATGCCGACAACGGCCGGGTCGTCGGCGCTGGCCGGGAGTCCGCCGGACACCGATGCCCCGCTGGTGACCCGGCTGCGGGACGCCGGGGCGGTGATCCTCGGCAAGACCAATCTGTCCGAGTGGGCGAACTTCCGGGCGGCCAAGCCGACATCAGGATGGTCGGCGGTGGGCGGACAGACCCACAACCCGTATGTACTGGACCGCAACCCGTGCGGGTCGTCCTCCGGTTCGGCTGCCGCGCTCGCCGCTTCGTTGTCGCAGGTGGCGATCGGCACCGAGACGGACGGCTCCATCGTGTGCCCGGCCGGAATGAACGGGGTGGTCGGCCACAAACCCAGCCACGGACTGGTCAGCCAGGCCGGCGTGGTGCCGATCTCCGCCGAACAGGACACCGCGGGGCCCATGGCCCGCAATGTGACCGATGCCGCGCTCACCCTCTCCGTCCTCCTCGGCGGTGGCGAGGCCCGGCATCCTGGTGGCGCCTTGCTTCCTGGCGATACCTCGCTCCCTGGCGGCCGCTCCGGCTCCAACGGCCCCGCCGGCCACCTCGGCTCCACCGGCATGCTCGGCGAGCTGACGCACCGCGGCAGCCTGCGCGGTAAGCGGATCGGCCTGTGGCGGCTGCCCTCGCTGGGGCCGGAGGTGGACGCCGTGATGACCCGCACGGCAGAGAAACTGCGTACCGCGGGAGCCGAGGTCGTGGAGGTGACTCCGCCATATCAGCAGCGTCTCGCCGAACTCGAATTCCCCGCGCTGTTCAGCGAGTTCCACCGGGACATCAACGCCTACCTCGCCACTCGCCACGGGCCTCGCAACCTCGCCGCACTGATCGATTTCCACCGCACCCACCCGGAAGAGCGGACCTGCTTCGCCGGTCAGGAGCTGTTCGAGCGGGCCCTCGCCGCGCCTCCCACCACCGACCCCGCATACCGCGCCAAGCGCGCCGAGTTGAAGGATCTCTCCCGCCGCTCCATGGACGAGACCCTGAGCGCGCATCATCTGGACGCCATCGCCGCGCCGACGAACCCGCCCGCCTGGACGACCAACTGTGCCCGCGGCGACAACGATGTGATCCCGTCCTCGACGCCCGCCGCCGTCGCCGGGTACCCGTCGTTGTCGGTGCCCGCCGGGTTCGTGAACAAACTCCCCGTCGGCCTGCTCCTGATGGCCGGTGACCGCCAGGATGCCGAACTCCTGTCACTGGGTGCCGCGGTGCAGCACCGGTTGAACGCCTGGCGGGCACCGGGTTACCTGCCGTCGGTGGGGCCCGACGCCTCCCGGCGAAGGACCGGGTGAAGGCACCCCGCACAGCGGAATGACGGGATCCCTACGCCACGCCTCTCCTCGTGGATTCGACCCCGCTGCCGAGGTCTCGGCGACCTCGGCTGCCGCCGGATGGGGTGCGAGTGGGTCGGGCGGTCCCCAACCACCTCGGCGCGGACGCGGAGAGCCGGAGCGGGCGAGGGCGGGCATGATCGCGTGGCTGACGGCTGACGGCTGACGGCTGACGGCTGACGGCTGACGGCTGACGGCTGACGGCTGACGGCTGACTGGTGTCTGGTGGGCCGGGTGCCTGATGTCCTCCTTGCGCGCGAAGTAGTTGGCCTCACTCACAGCACACTCCCCACACCAATCTCCGCTGACGGGAAGGCACCAGCGGGAAGGCACCAGCCCCAAACACAGTCCATCCCAAGGCTCGTACATTCGCGCCGAGTTCCGGCCGTGCGACGTCTCACGGTTTGGGTCGCGCGAGGAAAGGATCTGCGGCTGATAGTGCTCCACAGCGCGGAATATCCGGTTCCGTGCGCTGGTGCGCCGGAGCGTGAGTACGATCACCGCCGTTGAACTCTGCACCTTCCCCCAGGCGTTGTCTCGTTCGTTGCCTGATCCGATGGTGTCACTTGATGATCCGGTCGTCCCTGCCAGCATGTGGCGGCGCGGGCCGACCTTCGGCACGCCGGCCGAAGCCCTCCTCTGCTGCCCCGCCACAGAGGAGGAGCCGAACGAACAGGACAGAGGAGTGGAACATGTCGCGTCCCACCCGACGCCAGGTGCTGCACGGTAGCGCCGCAGCCCTTGCCGGAGCGGCGCTCGCCGCACCGGTTGGCCTTGCCGACACCGCCGTCGCCCGCCCCGCCGGTGGCCACGGTCACCCGGCGGGCGACGGAAACCCCGGGTGCAACGGACACCCCGGGGGCCACGAAATCCCGGACCCCTTCGACGAGATGTACCAGGGCCGTCACATCGAGGGCTGGCCGGCAGACGAGCAAGCCCCGGAGCGGGGAAGCCACGGGAGCCACGGGAGCCACGGAAACCGTGGGAGCCACGGAAACCGTGGGAGCCACGGGAGCTGTGGGAGCAACGGAAGCCGTGGGGCCAACGAGAGCCGTGGGGCCAACGGGAGTCATGCGGATGTCCCTGCCGGCCAGGCCGGCCCGCACGACGGCATGGACTTCGTCGTCCGCATCGACAACGACGACCTCCATGTGATGCGGAACGCGGACGGTACCTGGATCAGCCTGGTGAACCACTACGAGACGTTCACCACGCCACGGGCCGTGGCGCGCGCCGCCGTTCGTGAACTGCAGGGCGCTGATCTGGTCCCAGTCGTCACCGGCTGACGCCTTCCCCTGACCGTCCCCCCACCGAGGAGTCCTCGACATGGCAGTCCGGAAGAATCAGGCGGACCTCACCGCCACAGAAATGCGGAACTTCGTCGACGCGGTGCTGGAGCTCAAGCGCAGCGGCCGTTATGACGAGTTCATCAGCACCCACAACGCCTTCATCATCGGCGACACCGACAACGGAGAACGGACCGGCCACCGGTCCCCGTCATTCCTCCCCTGGCACCGCAGGTTCCTGCTGCAGTTCGAAGAAGCCCTGCAGAGCATCACCCCGTCGGTCACCCTGCCCTACTGGGACTGGACCGTCGACCGCTCACCCCGCAGCTCCCTGTGGGCTGACGACTTCCTCGGCGGCGACGGGCGGAGCGGTGACGGCCGCGTGCCTTCGGGGCCGTTCGCCTTCAGCAACGGCAAGTGGCCGATGAACATACGCGTTGACGGCCGGACGTTCCTGCGCCGCTCGCTCGGCACCGGGGTCCGCGAACTGCCGACCAGGGCCGAGGTGGACCGCGTACTCGCCATTACCACCTACGACGCCGCCCCCTGGAACAGCTCCTCCGAGGGCTTCCGCAACAACGTCGAGGGCTGGCGCGGCCCGAATCTGCACAACCGTGTGCATGTCTGGGTCGGTGGCCAGATGACCACTGGTGCCTCGCCCAACGACCCCGTCTTCTGGCTGCACCATTGCTTCATCGACAAGCTGTGGGCCGACTGGCAGCGGCTGCATCCCAAGTCGGGGTATCTGCCGAGCGGCAACACACCTGACGTCGTCGACCTCCACGACACGATGAAGCCGTGGAACGACGTCACCCCGGCCGATCTGCTGGATCACACCAAGTTCTATACCTATGCATGACAGGTGCATGACAGAGCGCCCTCTCTCCGCGTCCTGATGCCGCCTGACCCGGCGCCTGACCCGGCGCCCGACGCGGCGCCCGACCCGGCGCCCGACGCGGCGGCCGGGTCGGCGCCTGGCTCCGCGCTTGAGCCGGTGCCCGAGCCAGGAGTAGGGGTGCCAAGTCTCCGGACACGCCCGCGATCTGCGGCCTCGCGCCCGATCGCGTGACCCACCTGCCGGCACGGCCTCGCGCGCCACGGCGCGGGGCCGTGCCGGTGCTCTGGGCAAGCGGAGTTGTGATGGTGAGGGCTGTGAGGGCGGTGATGGCGGTGACCACGGCACCCCGGGCTCGCCACGCGCCCCTCTCTCATGGTTGAGCTGGCGGGCGGGCGTACACCGCAGCGACACTCACTGTGCTGACGCGTGCACCGAACGTGCTCACCCGCTCCCCGCCATGCATTTCGTACGTCACTGCGCCGCAGTGGCGATGTCGCGGCCGTCCAAGCCGCATGACAGTCCCGTAGCCCACGGCCCCGGCGGAGCGCCGTCCCCCCCGGAGTGACGGAACGACGGAACGACGGAACGACGGAACGACGGAACGGCGAGTGCCCGGGATCGCGGATGCCGGGGATCGCGGATGCCCGGGATGGCGGATGCCCGGGATGGCGGATGCCCGGGAGGGATGTCCCGGGCACCAGGGAGGGGACGCTTGGCCGTCAGCAGGCGACGGTCATCAGCGGCTGCCGTTAGCCGTAGTAGACGACGATGACGCTGGGGCCGAAGCCGTAGCCGTAGTAGCCCCCGTAGTCGTAGTCGCCATAGCCGTAGCCATAGTCGTGGCCGTAGCGGTTGCCCCAGTCGTGGCCGCCGCCGTCGTGGCTGGAGTAGCTGAATGGTGCATGTGTCGGGGTAGCGGCGGTAGCTGTCCCGGCAGTGGCGACCGCTGCGCCACCAGCCAGCAGGAGCCCTCCTGCGGTCAGCGCGATGGCTCGTGTCAATCGATTGGTGGACATAGGTCCACACCTTCTTATTGCTAGGGATTTAGCGGCCCGCCACCGATGGTGAGTCCTCACCGCAGGCGAGAACCAGAGGTTCGGGGGCTTCCGCTGGGTAAACCGCCTCTCGGCGGCTGCCCAGGTAAGTCGGTTTTGCCGCTTATGTACCTCTTATGTGGAGCTTACACCCCTCCCCTGAAGAGCCTCAAACAAGAGATGGGTAAAAAACATCCAATGGAATGTGGCGGCGGGGCGTATAGGAGACCGTGCCTGCGGGGCCGCGCTGAGCCGCCCCATCCGCTGGTCGTCTGCCGGCAATATCCAGTTGGGCGCTGATCGGTCGCCGGGGGTACCCACTCAGCTGGGTCACCCGCCGCGACAGGCGCATTGGCCGCCGCGTTCTCCTCACGATTCCGCGGGGGAGCCGGAAGGGGAGGGAGGGGCGGTCGAGCGCGAACCGACAGCAGCGGTTCGACCCGGCCCCACCCCACAGGCCATCCGACATCAGCCCGATGAGCTCCCTTTAGACGTCTTCCGGGCTAAACACGGTGTGCCAGGCAGCAGTCAGCACGGTGGCCGCCTCGCTGTCCGACAAGTGCGGCGCACCGCAGGCCATCGCGGCATCGAGCAGAGCGCTCAGGGCTGAATCCCACGGATCTGCGAGAACTGGCTCCCCGTCCTCATCGAGGGTGAAGGAGCTCGCGCTTCCGAGGTGTTGGGCACTCTTCGTGACCACCCACCAGATCAGCGAGAATCCGTGTCCGACGGGTGACCGCGAAGGTCCGGCCCCGGCGATCGACAAGGTCGATGCGTGATCCTGGTTCCGGTAGTGCTCGCCTTCCGGCTGGTCCACGAGCCGGCGACTCCATGCCTTGTGGTACTCCTCATCGGCGCCGGGATGACGAGCGGATGCAAGGTCCCGCGCACGTTCCTCATCCAGGGCGAGCCCGGCTTCCAGGACGCGGATCACCTTGTCGCCGTGAGCGCCGAAGAGGACCGACGGGGAGAGCTCCTCCAGGAGGTCGACAGCGATGGCGCGTGTGTAGTCGGCACCGGACGACAGGCCCCGCGCGGCCCGTGCCATCGCGGTACGTTCCTCTTCCGTCACCGGTGGCACCACCCGGGCCCGGAAAAGCCGCCCAGGCCATCGGGTGACCAGCACCCGCTCCAACGAGTGTCCGACCACGATCCACGGTGGCCTGAACACCGGTAGCGTCACCCGCCCACCAGCCGTCGCTGCCTTCAGGCATGCATGAGACGCCTCGCTGACGAACACAGAGCCCAAACCCGTTGGCTCGCAGGGAGCGCCGAGTCTTTCCATCGACACCCCTGCACCGCTGAACTCCTGCACCGCTGGACTCCTGCACCTCTGGACTCCTGCGCCTCTGGACTCCTGCGCCTCTGACATTCCTGTACCACTGCACTCTTGGCCGCTCCGGCCTCGGTGACGCGAGACCTTGAAAGTATCGAGCACGGCAGGTCACTTCAGGATCGACTCATAGGCTCATGACTGAGGGAGCGACAGGAGTGCTTCGCAGGGTGGGGCCATCCGAGGGGCGGTAGATACAGCACGGCACGGCGCAGCACGGCGCGCACGGCAGGGAGCCGCACGTAGACCGTGGAGTCTGGTGAACCGTCCAGTTGGCCCCCCTCGGTGCCCCTCTTGAGCGGCGGCAGTCATACGGGCCCGAACCGGGGTGCCTGGCCGCCGGCTGGCTAGAGTGGCCGCTATGAGCGAGCATCCCGGTACCGGACCTCAGACCGTGTCGCCGGTGCTGCTCGGCGCGGGTGGCGGCGACAGTGACTGGTTGCCCGTCACCGCGGGGGAGTCCGGAGCCGTTGTCTTTCGCAGTGCGGACGCTGCCCGGTACGCCAAATGCGTGCCCACTGCGGACGCCGCCGGCCTGAAGGCCGAGCGCGACCGGGTCGTATGGCTGGGCGACCAGGGCGTACCGGGACCCCGGGTGCTCGACTGGCGCTCCGGGAACGCGGGTGCCTGCCTGGTGACCAGCGCCGTCCCCGGCGTACCCGCTGACCAGGTGTCCGCCGCGGACCTGCGAGTCGCCTGGGAACGCATCGCGGACGCCGTCCGCCGGCTACACGAGGTGCCGGTGGGGGAGTGCCCGTTCCGCCGGAGCCTGGACGACATGGTCGCCGTGGCGCGTGACGTCGTGACCCGCGAGGCGGTGAACCCGGAGTTCCTCCCCGTCGAGCAGCAGCACACGCCGGCCGCGGAGTTGCTGGCCCGCCTTGTCGCTCAGGTCGCGCGGCGACGGGAACAGGAGACCGCCGACGTGGTCATCTGCCACGGTGATCTCTGCCTGCCCAACATCATCCTCGACCCGCAGACCCTGAACGTGTCGGGCTTCATCGACCTGGGCCGCCTCGGGCTGGCCGACCGTTACGCCGACCTTGCACTGCTGCTCGCCAACGCGCGGGAGACATGGCCGAGCGGGGAGCAGGCGCGGGCCGCGGACGTGGCGTTCGCCGAGAGGTACGGCATTGCCCTCGACCACGACCGCCTGCGCTTCTACCTCCACCTCGACCCCCTCACCTGGGGCTAGGAAGTATCTCCCCTAGCCGGTTAGCCGGTTAGCTGGTTAGCCAGTTGGGTGCTGGGTGCTGGGTGCTGGGTGCTGGGTGCTGGGTGCTGGGTGCTGGGTGCTGGGTGCTGGGTGCTTGGCGCTTGGTGGCTTGGTCGGTTAGGACGGACCTGTCCTTGCGATCACGGGGAGCGACGCGGGAAGGGGAGGGCATCATGGGCGCACGATGGATCGGGGCACCGAGCTCAACGCCCATCCGGAGGGGTGTCGGCCATCCAGCGGGGACGGTCGGTCCGATGCCGGCGGCTTGTAGGCGGGGTCCTGCCACCTTTCCAGTAGCGGCCGCCGGAGACCACTGGGCGGTCCTGACCCCGAGGAGCCACCATGCGCACCCCCGTCACGATCATCGGCGCCGGACTCGGCGGACTCACGCTGGCCCGCGTCCTGAATGTCCACGGAATTCCGGTCGTGGTCTACGAGGCCGAATCCTCCCCGACGGCACGCACGCAGGGCGGGATGCTCGACATCCACGACTACAACGGGCAGCTCGCCCTCAAGGCGGCCGGCCTGATGGACGAGTTCCACGCCATCGTCATCGAAGGCCGTCAGACGATGCGGCTCGTCGAACACGACGGCACCGTCCTGCACGAGATGGCCGACGACGGCACGGGCGGGCGGACGCCCCCTTCCTTCTCGACGGCCTCGGCCAGTGCCCCATCCGGATCCGCGGCATCATCCTCGATCTTCTGCCACTGCGCGTCCGTGAGCTCATGTCGCCGCACCATAAGACGCAGTTGCCCAGCCTGAGTACTGATCCACCCAGCAAGAGCGATCAGAAACGGCCTAGACGTCGGCCTTCTCCGGGACGATGTGCCGGATGCCGCGCCGTCGCAGACAGTCGGGCAGTCGGGGCAGGGCCCGTTGCTGTGGGCCTTGCCGGCTGCGCCGCTGTCGGGCTTGCTCCGAGCCTTGCCCGGCCCGACCCGGCCCGGCCCGCGGGATGCGGATCTTCTCCAGCGCCGGCTTGATCTGGGTGCAGTCCGCCCGCTGCCCGGCGCATCCGCAAAAGCGCGGGCGTGGGCGTGGGCGCCGGCCCTCCTCCTGCCCACGCTGATTGTGGCCGGGTGCCTTGCCTTGTTCACGCAGGGCGCCGCTCGATGCATCACCTATGAGCTCGTAGACCGGCAGTTGCCGGGGCGCGAGTGCCTTGGCGACACGCTGGAGAGGGCTGTCCCCCGAAGGATCGTCGGCGGGCAAGGGCGCCGGCTCCGACGGCCTCTGCGGCGCTCCCCACCTCCCCGCGGGCTCCCGTCGGCGGGGATCAGGGGATGCGCGACCCCGTCCGCCCAGCGCGCGTAGACACTGTCTACTCGCCTCTGGTAGACAGTGTCTATGGATGAGCAAGACGCGGGCCTGCGGGCCCGGTTGGTGGCGGTCGGCGTCGACTTGGTGACCAAGGAAGGGATGCAGGCGCTGACGCTGCGGGAGGTCGCCCGCCGCGCAGGGGTGTCGCACGGGGCTCCACGGCGCTACTTTCCGACTCATCTGGCGTTGCTGTCGGCCATCGCGCGGGAGGGGTTCGCCGACCTGGCCCACCAGATCACCGAGACGGCGGGCGACCACCGGGCCGACCCGCGCGCCCAGCTCATGGCGCTCGGCCGGTGCTACCTCGACTTCGCACTGAACCACCGCGGCATGTTCGAGCTGATGTTCCGTCACGACCTGTTGGAGAGCAACCAACTCGGCCTGCGGGAGACCAGCCTGTCGCTCTTCCGGTTCCTTGTTGATCTGGTCGCCCGCGCACTGCCCGGAGCCGGGACCGAGCCGGCGGTACGCGCGGGAGCCCTGTGGGCGAACCTGCACGGCATGGCCCAGCTGTGGGCCTGGGGCAGTCTCCCGCTCGCCACCGGAGGCGACGATATCGAGCCGCTGCTCCGGGCCGTACTGGACGCGCACCTCGGGTCGGCGGACCGGTGACCACTCGACTCCACCGGCGCCTCACTCTCGCCGGCAGCATCACCGGGGCCGTGCTCGTCGCTCTGGACGGCACCGTGCTGACCATTGCCCAACCCACCCTCCAACGGGACCTGCACGCCTCGTTCGTGCAGGTCCAGTGGACCAGCACCGGCTACCTCAGCGCCGTGGCGAGCCTGCTCGTCTTCGCCGGCCGTCTCGGCGACCGGTACGGCCACCAACGGCTCTTCGCCATCGGAGTCCTGGGATTCGCCCTCACGTCGGCGGGAATCGGTCTGGCGCCGGGCGTCGGCTGGGTGATCGGTCTGCGGGTGGCCCAGGGGATCTTCGGCGCTCTGCTGCAACCGGCCACCTTGGGGATGCTGCGTGCCACGTATCCCCGCGACCAACTGGGCATGCCGATCGCCCTGCGCACCAGCGCCATCGGGTTGTCGGCCGCCGCCGGCCCTGTCATCGGCGGCGTGCTGGTCGCCCACCTGGGCTGGCGAGCCGTCTTCTTCCTCACGGTGCTGCCCGCGCTCGTGACCGGTGTACTGGTTCTGTCCGTACGCATCCCGACTGCGACGCCGGCGTCTCCGCTGGTCCCCTCGGACGGCGCCACGGACCGCTCCCTCGCCGCCCGTCTCGACCTCCCCGGGGCCTGCCTGCTCGCGGTGGCGCTGCTGTGTCTGGTGCACACCCTTGTCGCTCTGCCGGAAAGGGGGTGGACGGCGGTCACGGTGACCGGAGCGGTGGCGGCCGCGGCTGCCTGCGCCGCTTTCCTCCGTCAGGAACGACGTAGTGCAAGTCCTCTGCTACCACTCGGTTTTCTGGGCTCGCCGCCCGTCGCCGCGGCCCTGGCCGTTCTGCTCTCCGCGTCGGCTGCCATGTTCGGTGCGCTGTTCGTCGGTACCTACTTCCTGCAGGACGTCCTCGGGCTGGACCCGCTGCAGAGCGCGCTGCGGGTGCTGCCCCTGGCCGTGCTGATGGTGCTGGGTGCGCCGGCCGCGGCGGTACTCCAGCGTCGGTACGGTGCCCGCCGTACGACCGTGACGGCGATGGTGCTCCTCACCCTCGGCGTCCTGATGCTGTCCCAACTCGACCGGTCATCGACGGCCCCGGCCATCAGCGGTGGATTCCTTCTGCTGGGCGCCGGGTTCGGCACGGTAATGGTCACCGCGACGGCCGTCCTCGTGCACCAGGCGCCGGTGGAACACGCCGGGGTGGCCGGCGGACTGCAGCAGACCGCGATGAACACCGGTCCGACGCTGGGCGTCGCGGTGGCGACCATGCTGATGACCCTCATCGCACCGACCGCGGCCGCCGAAGGGCCGTCCATCGGCGGACCGCACCGGACCCCCGAGGCCTTCACCGCAGCCATGAGCACCACGCTGCTGGTCCTCGCGTCCCTCGCCGCGCTCGGAGCGCTGGCCGCGGGCGCACTGCCGCAACGCACGAAGGGGGCCGGGGCGCCGCAGCGGTCGACGACTATGACCACTGCCGGGAGGGCCGGGGCGGCCACGACGGTCACGACGGGAGGGCCGACAGGGCCGACAGGGCCGGCAGGGGCGGACAGGGCGGATCGGATCGCCAGGAACCTGCCGTAGTGACCACCGCGGCCGCTGCTGAATGAACCGTGCACTCGGCCGGGCGTATGCCGTGTTCCCATTTCCGGTCTTCCTGCTATGGGTTCATGGAGCCATTCACCAGGGGTGCGGCCTCCCGGCGGACTCGGCGAAGAAGGGAGAGTCGTACCAATGGCGTGAACATTTACAGCAGTCGGGACACAGCGATCGTCGGGGTCAGGCTGCTGCTGCGTCGGCGTCGGCGTCGGCGTCCGTGCCCGCGTCCGTGCCCCGTGCCCGCCTCCGTGCTCGTGCTCGTGCCCGTGTCGGCGTCCGCGCCGCCCCGGTGGCCCGGTCTTGGCGCGTCTGCCCGGCGAGGCGATTCAGCCATCGTTGGACGACGGCGCGAGGGCGCGCGAGGGGGTGAGAGGGGGTGAGAGGGAGTGGGAAGGCGGTACACCCCCGCCAGGCGTGAGGTCGCCACAAAGGAAGGCGCGCATGACGCGCGCAACCGAACAAAAATTCACCACCTGACAAGGCCTTTGCACGAGGGTGATCCGAGGTGCAATCACACCCATGAGCTCATTGCGTGCCCAGGGCTCATGGAAAAGCGTCCGGGATTCGGTAAATTGAGCATCTGCGCATCTGGGCATCTGCGCATCTGGGCGGCTCGGTATATCTACCCCGGATGCCGCACTTCCACGAATAGGGGGCAGGGGTCCTTCGCTGCCAGATGAGTCGCTACCGGTCGGCCCGGACACGCCGTTCACGGCCGTTCACCGCCGTTCACACAGTACCCATTCCACCACCCAAAGAATTCGGAGTAGGTCATTGTTCCGCACGCGTGAAAAGGCCTTTGCAAGCTTCACCGTCGCTCTCGCACTCGGAGCCGTCGGCTTCACGCCCCCGGCACAGGCAGCACCGAGCTGCCCGGCGGGAAGCCTCTGCTCCTACAGCGGGCCTGCGCTCTCGGGAGACGTCACCATCATTCCCTCCTCGAACATCGAGAAGGCGGGCACCGATGGTGTGAAGCTGCCGACTTCGACCCGGTCATTCGTCAACGGGACACACTTCACGCTTCGTTACGGCCCCGCCCGGCGGGCGATCTGCGTCCGTTTCCCCTGTTATCAGTACGCCACCCTCGGGAAAATCGCCCCCGGCGCCCAGTTGCCGTCCCTCCCCTACGCCGACAGCGCCGTCACGGTGGGGCAGGACTTCGGCAACTGATCGAAACCATCTTCCCGGCACCACGCTTCTGCCGGGGAGATGGAGTGGGCCCGCTGGTTCGACAGGCACTCGCCGGCTCGCGGTTGGGCGGGCGAGTGCCGTTGATCCTTTCAAGGTTTTGACATCATGCTCGGATGATTGTTCCGATACCTGCCGTTGTGCCCTCGGGCCGGATGAGCCACGCCGACCGGCCCGTGTTCGGCTTGGCCGGCAACCTTGAGCTGCGGCCGTGGTCCCTCGATGACGCCGAGGTCCTCGCGGACTCATGCCAGGACCCGGACATCCAGCACTGGAACCGGCTTGGACGGCTGACCCTGGACGATGCCCGCGACCGGATCTCGCGGTGGCGGCAGCGCTGGCAGACCGAGCATGCAGCGATCTGGGCGATCGGTGAGCCTCTCGGCGGCAGCCCCGTCGGACTGATCGGTCTGGCCGACTTCGATCTCATTGGGGGCAGCGCCGAGTTCCTGTACTGGCTGCTTCCCGCAGGGCGCGGCCGCGGGGCCATGGTCGATGCGGTTGTCCGCGTCAGCCGCTGGGCACTGGACGACCTGGGCCTGCATCGCCTGCGGATCAGCCACTCCGTCGCCAATGCCGCCTCGTGCCGGGTGGCGGAGAAGGCGGGATTCCCTCTGGAAGGCACGATGCGAAGTGCTTTGCTGCACTCCGATGGCTGGCATGACGAGCATCTGCATGCGCGCGTCCAAGGTGATGCCTGGCCGACGTGAGGCCGCTGGTCATGGGCGGCACGTTGTCGTGGATCGCGATCCGCCGGCTGAGGGAGATGGGTACGCCGAACCGCTGGTTGAGGACGGTCGGAACGCCGAGGTTGTGATGTTGCGGCGGAGAGCGGGCTGCCCGACCAGGGGACCTGTCAGCGACCTGTCGCATTCAGCTCGTGCTTCGACCGCTCAGAACAGGTGGGACGCCATCCACATGACGAGTACGTACAGGCCCGCCCCGGCCCCGCCGATGACGGCGAGCCACAGCAGCGCCCCGACCGGCCACGGGACAGGCGCCTCGGGCTTGGGTGGGGTGACGGGACAGCAGTTCGAGCAGTGCGGATCGGGCATGCCTCATCGTTGCGCACCCGCCACGGCAGCGGGTAGGCCTGGGCGGGCCAGAACATACGAACGCACCAGCTGGTCGAACTGGTCGAACTGGTCGAACTGGTCGAACTGGTCGAACTGGTCGGCTTGGCTGGACTGGTCGGACTTGCCGAAGCCGGGCGCGTTCAGGCGGGTACGCGAGCTCCGGGTCGTCTGGTGGACTCGGAAGCGACCTGCTCGTTGACCCCCGCCGCTCCATCCGCTGAGCGACATCGGTGCCACCCCACCCGGTGACCGATTCCCCACCCCGTGATCGATTCCCTGGCGCGGGGCTGACATGTCGGGTCGGCGTGCATGGGGTGGCGTGGTCTGTGTCTCACCGCGCGTCGAGCATGGCGGAGTGGAGCCCGGGTACCGGCTCAGGGCACCGCGCGGTACGCACCACCCTCCACACGACACAGCTACAAGGAGGCGCCTTAACCGATGTCCCGTCGTGACACGTCCAGCGAAGACGGCACCCCAGTGCCCCATGACCTGCCGAGCCACCAGGCTGATGCCGCGAGTGAAGTGCCTGATCCGTGGGACCCCGAACTTTCGCAGAGTGAAGGTGAAGGGCCTGACGAGACGGTTCCCGACACCGATCAGGCCGGCACCGGGCGGACCGGCGTTCCGAAGGCGCCAGGCGTCCGCTCCGACCAGCCCGTTCCGCATGAGCCGGTCGACTGACATCGTCCGCCTGGCCCGGCGGATGGCCCGACCGGGGACCTCCGTGACCACAACTGCCTCTTGTTAGCCGCCAGTTGAGCCAAGTCGTCGGCAGCCGGCAGCCGGGAGTCGGCAGCCGACGGCTCCGGCGTGGGCGCTACCCTTCCGCCCACCACGCCCGAACCCGTACCACTCTCCCGAGATTGGTCATGCCGTGGAGGCCAATGACGGTACAAACTCTTCGCCAGTGGCATGGAGCAGCAGGCACATGACAGGCACTTGAGAGGCGACTGGCGTGGAGCAGGACATCAGGGATCGGCGTGAGCGCGAACTTCAGCGCTGTTACGAGGAATACCCGGCAGACCCGTCAGCCGTACCGACGCCGCTGCGCGAGGGCAGGGTGAGGATCGCGCTCATGGACGCGGGAATAGGGCTGCTGGCCGCAGCCGCCGCGGTACGCCGCCTGCGGCCCGATGCCGATCTCGTCCTGTCCTCCGATCCCGACGGGATGCCCTGGGGGCCGCGCTCCCCGCAGGAGCTCACGGCCCGTGCCCTCGCCGTCGCCGAAGCGGCTGCCGCACACCGTCCCGATGTGCTGATCGTCGCCTGCAACACCGCTTCCGTGCACGCCCTGCCCGCCCTGCGGGCCCGTCTGGGGCCGGACCTGCCCGTCATCGGCACCGTCCCGGCGGTCAAGCCGGCCGCCGCGGGCGGCGGGCCGTTCGCCGTCTGGGCCACCCCCGCGACCACGGGTAGCCCCTACCAGCGGGGTCTCATTAAGGAATTCGCGGCCGATGCGAGCGTCACCGAGGTGCCGTGCCCCGGGCTCGCCGATGCCGTCGAGTGCGCGGACGAAGCGGCCATCGGGCGTGCGGTCGCCGCCGCCGCGGAGCGCACCCCGGACGAGGCAAGGGCAGTCGTCCTGGGCTGCACCCACTACGAGCTCATCGCCGAACGCATCCGTGCGGCCGTGCAGCGCCCCGGCCGGCCACCGCTCGCTCTGTACGGTACGGCCGACGCGGTCGCCGCCCAGGCACTGCGCCGGCTCGGCAAGCAGTCCGTCCCCTGGGCACCTGGTGAGGGCACCCTGACCGTGATCCTCAGCGGGCGCGAGGCGGAACTCCCGTCGGCGGCACGGGCGTACGGCGAAGGCCGGCAGCTACAGCCCGGTAGCTGCCGGCCTGCCGCCGCGGTCGAGACCGGCCGCTCCTGATGGCGGGAGGCCAACCGTGAGCAGCCTTGCTCGCAGTGATGCTCCGCATTCCCCTACCGAGGGTCCGGGACACCGCCCCGCCCCGCCCCGCACCCAACGGCACCGAATCCAACGGCACCGAACCCAACGGCAGCCGGGACGGCGTCAGGCCACGCACCGTGAAACGGTGTCAACACCACACGCGATACTGAGGGACATGCCTGCCGTCACCCGCACACCACGCAACAGCCCTGGTACGGCCCGGTTGGGCTCGATAGGGGGCTGCGTCCAGGAGGCGTACGGGGAACGGCGGACCATGGCCCACACCTCCGTCCCCGTCCCGGCGCCCCCGTAGCGCTCCCATCCCGCCGCCCCTCGGTGCCGCCACCTCTCGTCCTGGTGCTCCTCGGCCCGGAGCCTCATTACCGACGGCGCCGGGCTGCCACGGCGTGCCGACTACCCTTGCCGTATGACGATGCACAAGACCGTCCAGGTACGTGTCGATGCGATGCTCGAGGACCTGAGGACACTCGTCGAAACCGAGTCCCCGTCGCGCGATCTCGACTCCTTGACGGCGTCGGCCAAAGCTGTCGCCGCCATCCTGGAGAACCGCCTCGGCGGGCGGGCCGCCCTCGTCGAGAGCGAAGCCGGGCCGCACGTCCACTGGGCAGGGGGTGGCGATCCCGCCGTACTGATCCTCGGCCACCACGACACGGTGTTTCCGCTCGCCACCCTTGAACGCCGCCCGTTCATGGTCGAGGACGGACATGCCACCGGCCCCGGGGTCTTTGACATGCTTGGCGGGCTGGTGCAGGCCGTTCACGGCCTGGCGTCGCTCGACGACCGGTCGGGCGTCGAGATCCTGGTGACCGCCGACGAAGAGGTCGGCTCCGGCTCTTCTCGCGCTCTCCTCGAGGAACGAGCCCTTGCTTGCGGCGCTGTGCTTGTGTTGGAGGGGGCCGCTGATGGCGGAGCCCTGAAGACCGGCCGCAAGGGCTGCGGCACCTTCCAGATCTCCGTCGGAGGCCGGGCGTCGCACGCGGGCCTGGAGCCCGCGGCCGGGGTCAACGCCCTCATCGAAGCCGCCCACCAGGTACTGGATATCGCAGCGCTCGGCCGCCCCGATATCGGTACGACCGTGACCCCGACCGTCGCGTCCGCAGGCACCTTGGACAACGTCGTTCCCGCCGAGGCGACCCTCATCGTTGACGTCCGGGTCGAGTCGGCCGGAGAGAAGGAACGCATCGAATCCGCGTTCGCGGCACTGGCCCCGCATCTCGATGAGGCGCAGATCATGGTCCAGGGAGCTGTCAGCCGACCACCGATGCCCGAGTCGGCCTCGGCCGAACTCTTCGCGATGGCACAACAGTTGCTTCCTGACCTCGAAGGCAAGGCAGTCGGCGGCGGAAGCGACGGCAACTTCACGGCCGCACTGGGGGTGCCCACACTTGACGGCCTCGGAGCGGTCGGGGGCGGTGCCCACGCCGACCACGAGTACCTGGTCATCGACGCCATGGCCGAGCGGGCCAATCTCGTAGCCGGACTGGTGAACGCGTTGCAGCACAAGGAGCAGAACGAGACGAGATAAGGAGGGAGAGGAGCAGAGGGGGAGAGGAGCAGAGCGAGGCGGGGATGGAAGAACGTGCGCGCGACCCGGGCCGCGCGCTGCGCGCGCTGTTCGCCGGGTTCAGGGTGCCTTGAAGAGAGCCGGGAAGCGCGGAGCGAGCCAGGGCTTGCGGCCTCGGACGAGGAGGTGGCCCCGGGTGAGGGCGCCCCACTGGCCGCGGCGGCCGAGTGCCATCAGGAGGAAGGTGACCGGCTCGATGAGGATCGTGCAGTCCGGGCGGTCCGGCAGCGGTGAGCCAACGGATACCGCACCATTGGTCACCGTCAGGCCGAAGCGGGCACCACTCCACAGGCGGATCGCGTAGCGGGCGGTGAGCCCGGCCGTGCGGGAGGGATCGGTCACCCGCGGCATGGCCGTGATCAGGAACGGCAGGGTCAGTCCGACCCGGGTGCGGTCGATCATGTGCGGACGACCCAGTGCACGGGCGAGGTCGTATCCGTGGCCAAGCATGTGTGTCAGCAGGTACGACCCCAGCACGGCCGGGTTCATCGGGCCCAGCGGGGTGACGACCGTTTCTTCCTTCGGCCCCTCGTCCCATGCTTTCAGGTATGCATCGGCCTGCGCCACGATCATCGCGGCCAGCGGCTCGGCCCTCCGCTCGTCGAACTCGGCGAGTGCTTGCTCATTGGCCGGGGCGAGGCTCTGCGGGGTGCCGTCCCCGTAACTGCGTGCGTGCCCGGCCGCAATGTCGGCCATCAGCTCATTGGCCTGCGCCAGATGCGCTGCCGCCTCCCCGGCGTTCCACTCCGACCCGGGTACCGGAAGCCCCATATCGGCGCCTCGGCGCAGCAGCGCGGCGATGTCCCCTGCGGTCTCGCGAATGGCCGCAGCGAGCCCATCGGGCAGTGTGTCCCGTATGGCCCGCCCGCCGGGCAGTTCGTCCCGTACGTCGTGCCCGTCGGGCAGTGCGCCCTGTACGCCCCGCCCAGCCACCGATTCCACGCCGTGCCACTCCTCGATCTCGTGCCTGTGCCTGCGCCTGCGCCTGCGCCTGTGTCCGTGCCCGGGTCTGTGCCCTGCCCGTCTTCGGTCCCGTGACCGTTCCGGATGCCTGCGCCGGGCGGCCGCAGGCCTTACGGCGTTGCGGACCACCGGGACCACCGGGACCACCGGGAGCACGGGGCCACGGGGCCACCGGGAGTACAGGAGACCAGGCAACGGAGGCTGCGACAAGACCCTGGGCCGCGGGGCGGGGGACCGCGAATGGTGCGGCGAGTACGGTGCTCGCAGGCCCCGGCCCTTTCCTCGCCGCATAATGCGGGCGCCCGTAATGCCACCGCTGACATGATCGACGGCATGAAGGTACTCGTGGTCGGGGCGACAGGGACGATCGGCAGCGCCGTCGTCAGCGCGTTGGAGGCTTCTCATCAGGTGGTGAAGGCCTCGCGCGGCGGGCCGGTGAAGGCGGATGTGGAGGACCCGCCCTCTTTGGACGCACTGTTCGCGGAGGCGTCGGACTTCGACGCGGTGGTGTGCTGTGCCGCCGGCGGCCCGTTGGTGGACCTGGAGTCAGTGTCGGACGAGGAGATCGTCGCCGGGGTACGCGGAAAGCTGTTGGGACAGGTCGCGCTGGCCCGGCGAGCCATGCGTCATCTTCGAGAGGGTGGCTCGATCACCTTGACCGGGGGCACGTTCTCCGCTCCCCTGGCGGGCGGATCGCTGGGGGCCCTCATCAACACCGGGCTGGAAGGGTTCGTGCGCAATGCGGCCGACGAGTTGCCGCGACGCCTGCGCATCAACCTCATCAGCCCTGGCTGGATCAAGGAGACCCTGGAAAGCATGGGCATGGACGGGGCTGACGGCACTCCCGTCTGCGAGGTGGCCCAGGCGTATGTGGAGGCCGTGGAAGGCGCCGCGCAAGGGCAGACCATACGTCCGTGACGTCCAGCCGGGCCGCCAGCCGCCCGCCGCCTGCCCACCGTGACGTCGACGGGACAACGACAGGGGCAGCGAAGGGGCAGGGTCCGGGCCAGAGACAGGGACAGGGGCAGGGACAGAGACAGGGGCAGGGGCAGGGGCAGGGGCAGGGACAGGTCGTCGAGCTGTTCCTCCCGCCATGAGTCGGCATTTCACGGCAAGACCGACGCAGCCTCGGTGCGGATCGCTGCCGCGGTGGCGTCGTCAGCCTGCATCGCGAAGAGCAGGGTGGGCCCGCTCGGTCGTTCGGGCCCACTCCTTTTCCGGAATTCCGGTTCAGTCGTTGCAGGTCGTGAAGTTCGGGCTGGTCTGGGCCAGGTAGATGCTGGACCGGCCCTGGTCGTCACTCTTCAGCGGAACCGTGACGGTGTCCCTCGCCTGCCACGGGAACCCGCTCGCGTCGAAGGTCCACTCGCCGGTCACCTTGGTCGCCAGTTCCGACAGCGCCACCCATCCGTACTGGTGCGACGGAACGGTGATCGTCAGGCTGTTGCCGAGATCTTCACGTACGTCATAGGTGACCTGACCGGAAATAGTGAGGCTGACGCTGGTCTGCACAGGGCTCGCGGCACCCGTTCCGAGGCCCGAGGTGAAGGTCACGCCGAGCTGGCTCGACCAGCCGGTGGAGGTGTTCAGGGAGAACGTCCACGGCACCGGCGCCTCGGTGCCGTTGTACCAGACGGGGGAGACGCACTTCTTCGGCAGCGGCTCGGCCGGCGCCTGGGAGCCCTTGGTCCACGAACATGTGGAGCTGTCCTTCTGGCAGCGCTTCGAAGCGTAGTCGGCGGCGGCCTTGAGCGCCGCGTCACCTGCGCTGCTCGGGATCTTCCACTGCTGGGCCTTGGTGCCGTTGCAGCCGTAGGTCTGCGTCCAGGCATCGTCGTACTGTGCGGCGCGGACCACGTCGAGGCACTTGTTGTCCCCGGCGCTGCGGATCATGAATGTGTCCGTGGTGCCGTTGACGGGCTGGAAGTACCAGCGCTGCGCGGAAGAGCCGGAGCAGGACTGCTGTTTGAGCGGGAGACCGGCCTCGATGCACTTGCCGGTGTCGTCGTTGACGAGGGCGAACGACGAGTCGGATCCCTGAAGGCGGGCGTCCCACTTCTGGTGGTATCCCGGTGCGGAGTTGGTGACGATGAAGACGCCGTCTCCGGTGTTGCCGTTCTGCACATCCAGGTTCCGTCCGCCGTTGACCGACGTGAACGTCAGGCAGGACAGGCCTGAGCAGTTGTCTGCGGCCTGCGCGGTACCGGCCTGGGTGGCGACCAGGCCCAGAGTGATACCGAGCGTGGCGATGAGCATGGTGAACGCTGTGGATAAGACCGCTGATCTGGGCGGCTTCATCCAGTGCAACCCCTCTGTCCGACTACGGTGTTGGTGGTGCATTCCACTGTGTTGACCGCACTATCGCTGCTACCGACGATTTTGAGTAGTGGGCCGCCCTCGGGAGAGGAGGCGACATCCGGTTGCCTGCTCCTTAGCTCCACAAGTAGCCGAACAGCTCTGAACCATCCTTGAGGACACGTCATGGGATCCAGCTTTTTCTTCAGCGCCGACCAGCCGAACGGTGCCTTCTGGCCATTCTCCACCGGTCAACTGGCCGACGCCGTAACCCGCTTGTGGCCCGGCAGCACCACGGGAGGCGGACGCGCCGGTGCCCTTGAGATGGATATTCACGTCAATGGCCGGACACTGACCTTCGCATGGGACGTCGCGCACCAGGTCCTGAGCTTCCCCGACCAGGAGCCCCTCGCCGAACCCGCTCGAATCGTGCACCGGCTGCTACGCGAGCTTGCACCCGACGTCCCCGCCGTCTGGTGGACCGAGTACGACGCGACGCCGGAACCGGTCGACCTGTCGCCCGATCCTGAGATATTCCTTCGCGAGTTCGTCGGCTGACGCGCACCCGGAGCCACGTGTCCGGTCCACTGCAGAAGTCCATCCCACAGCACAGAAGTCCAGCCCACAGCACAGAAGTCCAGTCCGCGTCGGAAGTCCAGCGCGCGTCAGGAGCCCGGCCCGCGGTGGGAGTGCGGGCGCCGGAGCGTTGGCTAATCTGCACGAGTGACCCCCGACCTGACCCTGCTGCCGCGTGTCGCCTATCGCGGAGCGGAGGTCACCGCGCCCCGGCTCCGTGACCTCCTCGCGCTGCTCGCGGGCGACTTGCGTACGGGCTGCAGCACCGAACGGCTGGTGGAAGGGCTGTGGCCGGACGCGTTGCCGGAGCGGCCGGGAAAGGCGGTGCAGGTCCTGGTGTCCAGGGCGCGGGCCCAGCTGGGCGCCGGCGTCCTCGTCAGCACGCCGCGCGGATACCGGCTCGCCCTCGCCGACGATCAGGTCGACAGCTCCGCCCTGCTGCTGCACGCCGCCGCCAGTACGGACCGGGCCAGGGCAGGAGACCACGCAGGATCGCTGACAGCGGCCGAGGCCGGACTCGCGCTGTGGGAGGGCACCTCTGACGGGGACGCCGGCACCGAAGACCCCATAGCCGCGTTGCGCGCCGAGTGTGTCCGCGTCCGCGGCACACTCGTCCGCGCGCGGGCGCTCGCGCTCGCCCGTCTGGGGCGGCACGCGGAGGCGGCCGGACCGCTGGCCATCGCCGCCTCGGAGCATCCGCGCGACGAGGAGTTGCTTGCCGAGCTGCTGCGCGGTGAGGCGGCGACGGCGGGCCCGGCCGCCGCGCTGACACGGTACGAGGCGTACCGCCGTGAGCTGCGCGACGAGCTCGGCACGGGCCCGGGCGCCCGGCTCAAGGCCGTACAGCAGGAGCTGTTGCGCGGTGAGGCACCTGTGGTCAGGCACGGCGTGCCGCACGAGCCGAACCCGCTGCTGGGGCGGGACGAGGACATTGCGGCGGTGGCGCGGCTGCTGCGCGCCTCCCGCGCGGTCACCGTCGTCGGCCCCGGCGGTCTCGGCAAGACCCGGCTCGCGTACGCCGTGAGCCGCCGGGCCGAGCAGCGCGTGGTGTATGTCGTGCCGCTCGCCGGCGTCACCGCGGACGAAGACGTGGCCGCGGAGGTGGCCTCCGCGCTCGGTGCGGGGGAGGGGCGGCACGGCGCCGTGAGCGGTCACGCCTCGGCCGACCCGCTGACCGGCATCCTGGGTGTGCTCGGCTCCGCGCCCGCTCTGCTGGTGCTGGACAACTGCGAGCAGGTCATCAGGGGCGCCGCTGCCCTCGTACAGGACCTGGTCTCGTCCTCGGAGGACCTGCGGGTGCTCGCCACCAGCAGGGCCCCGCTGGGCCTCACCTCGGAGGCGGTGTACGCGCTGCCGGAGCTCGGCCTCGACACCTCGGTCGAACTGTTCGCGCAGCGGGCCCGGGCCGCCCGGACCGGCGTGGAGCTGCCGTCGGATGCGGTGGCCGGGCTGTGCCGCCAGCTTGACGGGCTGCCACTCGCCGTGGAGTTGGCCGCGGCGCGGGTGCGGGTGCTGTCGGTGCCGGAGATCGCCCGCCGCCTCGGCGACCGGTTCGCGCTGCTGCGCGGCGGGGCGCGGGACGTGCCGGAGCGCCACCGCACGCTGTACGCGGTCGTGGAGTGGAGCTGGAACCTGCTCGCCACGGACGCCAGGGCGGCGCTGCGCACGCTGTCGGTCTTCCCCGGCGGCTTCTCGGGCGAAGCGGCGGAAGAGGTGCTGGGCGGGGAGGCGCTGTTGCTGCTGGAGCAGTTGGCCGGTCAGTCGCTGCTCACCGTCGCCGACACCCCGGCGGGCGTGCGGTACCGGATGCTGGAGACCGTAAGGGAGTTCAGCGCGGCCCGGCGCGCGGAGGCGGGCGGGGAAGAGGAGGCCGTCGGTCGACTCCTCGCCTGGGCGAGGGACTTCGGGGTTACGTACCACGACGTACTCCTCGGCTCGGAACCTGAGCCTGCCCCGAACTCGCGGCTCCTTCCCCCGGCTGCCGGCTCCACCCGGGCAGGGGAGACCTCATTACCCAGGGAAGATCCCCTTGCCGCCCGGGATCGGATCAGGGCCGAGCAGGACAATCTCGTGACGGCCCTGCGGTACGCCCTGGCCCGTACGGATGGCCCCACCACCGCCGCCGTCACCGCCGTCCTCGCGGTCTTGTGGCTGAGCGACTCCAACTATCCCCGCCTCGTCGCCCTCGCGGCCGACACCGGCCCGCCGCTGTCGCACTACCGTCCCGAGCCGGCCTACGTCGAAGTCGCCCGTGCCGCCGCGGTGTTGTGCACGGCGAGCCTGTTCATGAACTACAGCCCGCAGGGCGCCCGTCAGCTCGTCACCCTCCGGCGGCTGCCCCCGGCCCCGCCGGACACGCTGCTGCGCGCCGCCGCTGTCGTGCTGAGCGCGGTCCCCGAGATGCTGCCTCCCGGCTACGAAGTGCTGCACAGGCTCTGCGACAGCGAGCAGCCGCTGGTCGCCGGCATCGCGGAGTGCGTCGCCACCTATCTCTGGGAGTACGAGCACGACATCGACCGCGCGCTCGCCGCGGCCCGCCGGATGACCGCCGTACTGGCAGCGGTCGACAGCCCGTCCCTGCGGGTCGTGGGCCACTCTCGGCTGAGCGAGCTGTGCTTGAAAACGGAGCAGGGCGAGGCCGCGTACGCATCCCTCAAGGCGGCACTCGAGGCGCTACCGCGGTTCGGCGACGCGCACGACCACATCGGCATCCGCTGGGGCCTCGCCCTTGCCTGCCTGCAGCGTGGCGACCTCGACGAGGCCGGGTACTGGCTGCGGCAGGCGGAGGGTGACGGCACTCCGCAGCAGGACACCTTCTACAGTCCCGATCTCGGCGTGCGCGCCGAGATCGCGCTCGCCCACGGGCTGCCGGAAGCCGGACTCGGCCTGTGGCGCAGCGCCCTGGAGCGGATGCCCAGGGAGGGCTCGATGTACGGCGGCGACCCCTGGCTCGACCCGTGGGCGCTGCAGATCCAGTCGGCGGCGGTGACTGCCCATGCCTACGCCGGCCGTCTCGACCTCGTCGCGGAGACGGTCGGCCGGCTGCGGAAGCGGCTGCGGACGCTGCTCTCCGGCCCGTCCCGCTCGCCCATGGAGCTCCCTGTCTTCGGGACCGTACTGCACGGGCTGGGCGTGGCGGGGCTCGTGTCCGGCGACGCCTGTGCCGTACGGATGGTCGCGCTGGCCGAACGGCTGTGGGTGCTGCGCGAGTTCCAGCCGACGATGTCGGCGGCCCGTGCCCGGCAGGCGGCCGGGGAAGCCGGCCGGGCGGCGTACGCCGACGCGGTGGCGGAGTACGCCGCCCTGGGGCGGGACGACCTGCGGGAGGCAGCCCGTGCGCTCATTTCGGGTCGCGGTGGAACAGCGACGTCGACCAGCCGTACCCGAACGCGGCCAGACCCAGGCACCAAATGATCGCGATCCACCAGTTGTTGCCGATCTCGCTGCCGAGCAGCAGGCCGCGCAGCGTCTCGATGGCCGGCGTGAACGGCTGGTACGCGGCGATCGGCTGGAACCAGCCCGGCATCGCGCCGACCGGGACGAAGGCGCTCGAGAGGAACGGAAGGACGATGAGCGGCAGTGCGTTGTTGCTGGCCGCCTCGGCGTTGGGGCTGGCCAGGCCCATCCCGACAGCGAGCCAGGTGAGAGCCATGGCGACCAGCACGAGCAGCCCGAACGCCGCCAGCCACTCCAAGGCCGTGGCGTGCGCGGACCGGAAGCCGATGGCCACGGCGACGGCGCCGACCAGAACCACACTGATGACCGCCTGCAGCACGCTGCCGATCACATGCCCGATGAGCACCGACCCGCGGTGGATCGCCATCGTACGGAAGCGGGCGATGATGCCCTGGGTCATGTCCATGGACACGGACACCGCGGTCCCGGCCGGGGTGGCGCCGATGGTCATCATCAGAATGCCCGGGACGAGATAGGCGAGGTACGCGGAGCGGTCGGCGCCGCCGCCACCGAGGCCCGCACTCATCACGTCGCCGAAGACATAGACGAAGAGCAGCAGCAGGACGACCGGCGTCAGCAGGATGTTCAGGGTGAGGGACGGGTAGCGCCGTGCGTGCAGGAGGTTGCGGCGCAGCATCGTGGACGAGTCGCGTATGGCGAGGAACAGGGAGCTCATCGGACGGCCTCCTTGGGCTGGTTGGGGATGCCGGTGCCGCTGGTCAGGGCGAAGAACACGTCGTCGAGGCCAGGGGTGCGCACGGTCAGCTCGTCCGCCTCCACACCGGCGGAGTCCAGCCGGTCGAGGAGGGCGCGCAGCTCGCGCTGGCTGCCGTCGCAGGGGATCTGCAGCGCGAGGGATTCGTCGTCGCGGGGCACCTGGCGCAGCGCGACCGCTGCGGACCGGTACGCGACCGGGTCGGTGAACCGCAGCCGCACGTGCCCGCCCGGGACGAGCCGCTTCAGCTCGTCGGCGCTCCCCTCGGCGGCGATCCTGCCGTCGCTCAGCACCGCGATGCGATCGGCGAGCTCGTCGGCCTCCGCCAGATACTGGGTGGTGAGGAAGACGGTGACGCCGCCGGAGACCAGCTCGCGGATGATGCCCCACATGGTGTGACGGCTGCGGGGGTCGAGGCCGGTGGTGGGCTCGTCGAGGAAGATGATCCGCGGGCTGCCGACCAGCGTCATGGCGATGTCGAGGCGGCGCTTCATGCCGCCGGAGTAGGTGGCGGCGGGTTTCTTCGCGGCCTCCACCAGGTCGAAGCGCTCCAGCAGTTCGGCGGCGGTGCGGCGGCCCTCGCGGCGGGAGAGGTGGTGCAGGTCCGCCATGAGGAGCATGTTCTCCTCGCCGGTGATCAGGCCGTCGACGGCGGAGAACTGCCCGGTGACGCCGATCGCGGCCCGCACGGCCTGTGGGTCGGCGGCCAGGTCGTGGCCGCCGACGTGCAGATCGCCGGCTTCGGCGGTGACGAGGGTGGAGAGGATCTTGACGGCGGTGGTCTTGCCGGCGCCGTTCGGGCCGAGCAGGGAGAAGATGGTGCCGGCCGGCACCGCCAGGTCGATGCCGTCGAGGACCCTCTTGTCCCCGTAGGCCTTGCGCAGCCCCTTGGCCGCGATGGCGAGTGAGCGCGATGTCGGTGTCGTCATGCCGCAGAGATTGCGGCAGGGCGCATTCAGCGCGGTTTCAGTGGGGTTTCAGCGCCCTGGAACCGGGGCGCCGCGGACAGCCCCTACAAGCCCCTACAGCTACAACCCCCTACAGCCCCTACAGCCCCTATAACCCCTTCCGGTGACGGCGGTCGCGCCCGGCTGTCCGTTGGCTCACCGGCCCAGGCCGGCGGCTTTGACCTCGCGTTGGGCGAGGACATCCGCGCAGCGGTCGTCCATCTGCCGCAGTGCGTCGCGGCGGTCCCGTCGGGAGAGCCGGTCGAGATAGGTGTGCCCGAGGAGGTGATCACTCTCGTGCTGCAGACACCGGGCGAAATACCCCGTCCCCTCGATCACGAGGGGAGCGCCGTCCTTGTCGAATCCACGCACGACGGCACGATCGGTCCGCGGGACCGCCATGGCGGCACCGGGTACTGACAGGCATCCTTCGAAGTCGTCGACGAGTCGGCGGTGGCCGGCCTCGGGCTGGTCGAGAACGGGGTTGACGAGGTGGCCGACATGCCGGACCCCGTAGTCGTCCGGGCAGTCATACACGAACAGCCGGAGGTCGACACCGACCTGATTGGCAGCCAGGCCGGCACCATCTGCGACCCACATGGTCAGGAACATGTCGTCGATCAGCGCCGACAGCTCGGCGGTGCCGAACTCGGTCACCTCACGGCATCGACGGTTGAGGATTTCCTCGCCCACCACCGTGATCCGGCGTACCGAGCCCCGGCCGGCTTCCGGAGGCAGAGCCGGATAGGAGCCGACCGGCTCGCCCTGGACACGGACTCGCCGGTCGGTGGCGCGAGGTTGCTCGTGAGGAATGGGCATCGTGGTTCTTCCTTCGGTTGGGGCAAGGCGGCATCGACGGGGCCGAAGTTCGCGCGGAGTACGGGCAGTTGCGAATTGCTTTGCAAAGTAGCAGACTTTGCAAAGTGACTGAAGAACACGTCGACCGCCCGCCCGGCCTGCCCTCCACGGCCGGTTCTGGATTGCGTGAGCACGAGGTCCGCACGGCCCTGCTCGACCTGCTTGCCGAGGTCGGCGCCGTCACGGCGACCGAAGCGGCCGCCCGGCTGGGCTACAGCTCCGGGCTCTGCTCATTCCACCTACGGCAGCTCGCCCGCCACGGCTACATCGAAGAAGCCCCTCACAGGGGAGGCCGCGCACGTCCTTGGCGTCTGCGGCGGCCGGCAGCCGCGTCCGACCCGTCCGCGGAGGATTTCGGCGACCTCGCCCGCGGTCTGGAGGACGAGAGCTGGCAGCACTGGCTCGACCAACGAGAACAGGCGCCGGCCGAGTGGCGCCGCGACGAAGCGTTCAGTGCGGTCGCCTATCTGACACCCGAGGAGATGAGCCGGATGGCAGCGGTGATCCGAGGGGCACTTGCCCCCTACCAGGACCGTGACCACCGGCCTCTGGCCCGCCCCGAGGGGTCCCGGCCGGTTGCCCTTATCTCCAGGCTGTTCCCGCTGCTTCCCCACCTGACGGACGACGCAGCCGAGGGCTGAGAAAACGAGGGCCGAGCAGCTGAGGGCTGAGCAGCCGAGGGCTGAGAAGCTGAGGTCCGTCCGCGGGTCGCGCGGGCTTGTGGCCCCGCACTGTTGCCCGGCCTGGGACGGGGCGGGCGCCGAACCCGAAAGTCAGAGCGGCTGATCCAGATGCACGGTCGTGGGGCGGAAGCCCGCAGCTTCGTAGAACTCACGAGCGCCCGCATTGAAGTGCCAGACGTCCGTGACGAGACGTCGGCAGCCTGCCGCGCGTCCCACTTCACGTACGGCTTCGAGCAGTGCTGCGCCGGCACCACTCCGGGTGGCATCGGGAACCACGGCGATCTGATCCAGCGTCACGATGACCTCTGAGTGCGTCAGAGCAGTGCCGGGGCGGTTTCTGACTCGGGCGAGGGCGTATCCGAGGGCTTTGCCTTCCGCCCCGTCGGCAAGGAGCACGGTGCTTGAGGGATCGGCGACCCGAGTGCGGAAGAAGGCCTCGACGGCATCCGCCTCCGGGGAGGCGACGAACAAGTCGGGACGGTGTCGTGTGTGCAGGTCATGGACGATGTGGTTCAGGGTTACCAGCTGGGCAACATCGCCTGGAGAAGCGGTGCGAATCCGGATCACGTTGCCATCCTGGCCGGTCGATGTCGTCGCTGCCACACATTTCGGGGCCCGGGCGCCCAGGCACCCGGACACGCCCCGAGAAGCCCACCAGGGCCGGTTGAACGACCCTTGGTGGTGCAGCCCGTCATGAACGGGCACAGGCTTGCCCAACGCCTCACGATGCAAGGGCACCCTCGCCGGCCCCCGGCATCATGCCGGGCCCGCCCACGCCTCGGCTCCGAACGTGCCTTTCACGTCGGAAGCGATGGTGGTGGCGTCCACCATGGCCTGCAGGGCGTACACGGTCGTCTTGCGTGAGCCGCGGACGCTGAGGTGGACCGGGGTGTCGCCCGGGTGGTCCCCAAGGATGCGCTTCAGTTCCCTGACGGACTGTTCGGTGATCCGGTGGGCGGGGAGGGCGAGCCGCACGGGGGGTTTCCCGCCGTGCTCGGCGGAGGACACGTCCAGTACCGCGAGTTCTCTGCCGAAGACGTTCACGGTCCCGTCCCGGTCCTCCAGTTTGCCCTTGACGGAGATGACGTCGTCCTCGGCCAGCGTGTGTTGCACGAGCTGGTAGGCGGCGGGGAAGAAGAGCACTTCGATGCCGGCATCACGGTCCGCGAGGTGCACGATGGCCCAGGCGTTGCCCTGTTTCGTCATCTTGAGCTGGATGCCGGTGATCAGCCCGGAGAGCCGCACTTCCCCGGTGGTGCGGCCGGAGGCGAGCAGTTCGGCGATGGAGCAGTCCCGGGCGCCGGAGAGGATGTGCTCGGCGCCGTCCAGGGGGTGGGCGGAGACGTAGAGGCCGAGCATGTCGCGTTCGGCCGCCAGGAGCTGTCTGCGGGGCCACTCCGTCCCGTCGATGGGGAAGTCGAGGCCGAAGGCCGGTCCGCCGCCGCCTTCACCGTCCCCTTCGCCGCCCAGGCCTGCGAAGAGATCGTCCTGTCCGAAGCTCGCCGCCTTCTTCACGGGAATGAGCGCGTCGATGGCGGCCTCGTGGACAGCAGTGAGGCCCTTGCGGGAATGCTCCAGGGAATCGAAGGTGCCTGCCTTGATCAGGGACTCCACAGCTCGTTTGTTCAGCGCGGGCAGGTCGGCCTTGTCGAGGAAGTCGGAGAAGGAGGTGAATTTCCCCCTCCGGCGGCGGGCATCGACGATGGCCTCGATGACGTGGTCGCCGACGTTGCGCACGGACCGCAGCCCGAACCGTACGTCGTCACCTACGGCGGTGAACTCGGCGACGGACTCGTTCACGTCGGGCTGGAGAACCCGGACGCCGTTCTTGCGGGCATCGGCGAGGTAGATCGCGGCCTTGTCCTTGTCGTCCCCGACCGAGGTGAGCAGGGCGGCCATGTACTCGGCCGGGTAGTTGGCCTTGAGGTAGGCGGTCCAGTACGAGACGAGGCCGTAGCCGGCGGTGTGGGACTTGTTGAACGCGTAGCCGGAGAACGGGAGCATGACGTCCCACAGGGCCTTGACCGCTTCCTCGCCGTACCCGTTGCCCCGCATTCCGTCGTGGAACTTGTCCCACTCCGCGGCCAGCACCTCCGGTTTCTTCTTGCCCATCGCACGGCGCAGCAGGTCGGCGCCACCGAGGGTGTACCCGGCCAGTTCCCGGGCGATGGCCATGATCTGCTCCTGGTAGACGAGCAGATGGAAGGTGTTGCCGAGGATCGGCTCCAAGGCGTCGCGCAGCTCGGGGTGGATCGGGGTGATCTCCTGGCGGCCGGTCTTGCGGTGCGCGTAGTGGGTGTGCGCGTTGGCCGCCATGGGGCCGGGCCGGTAGAGGGCGTTGACCGCGGCGATGTCCTCGAACCGGGTGGGTTCCATCTGCTTGAGCAGCACGCGCATGCCGCCACCGTCGAGCTGGAAGACACCGAACGTGTTGCCTTCGGCCAGCAGCCGGTAGGTCTTGGCGTCGTCCAGCGGGATCACGACGGTGGACGGGTCGCCGTCCAGGGGATCCACGGTGGCCAGGCTGATGCCCCGGTTCTCGCGGATGTTCGCGATCGCCTGGTCGATGACACCCAGGTTCCGCAGTCCCAGGAAGTCCATCTTGATCAGACCCATGTCTTCGCAGGACGGGTAGTCGAAGCCAGTGATCTTCACACCGTCCGAGGCCCGCATGTGCAGCGGGATGCGGTCGGTGAGCTTCGTCTTGGAGAGGATTACCGCCGCGGCGTGCACACCGGTACCGCGGGTGAGGCCTTCCACGCCGCGGGCGGTATCGATGACCCGCTTCACCTCCTGCTCGCTGTCGTACATCTGCCGGATCTCGCCGGCCTCGCCATACCGCTCGTGGGAGGAGTCGAAGACGGCGGCCAGCGGGGCGGACTTGCCGTTCTGGTCCGGCGGGAGCGCCTTGGTGATCCGCTCGCCATGGGCATAGGGGTAGCCGAGGATGCGCGAGGAGTCCTTGATCGCGTTCTTGGCCTTGATCTTGCCGAACGTGTTCACCATGGCGGTGTACTCCTCGCCGTACTTCTCGGTCACGTAGCGGACCATCCGGTCGCGCTGACGGTCGTCGAAATCGAGGTCCACATCCGGCGGGTTGATGCGCTCGGGGTTCAAGAACCGCTCGAACAGCAGGCCGTGTTCCAGGGGGCACAGCTCGGTGATGCGGGTGGCGTAGGCGACGAGGGAGCCGGTTGCCGAACCCCGGCCCGGACCGAGCGGGATCTTGTTCTCCCGGGCGTGGCGGCAGATGTCCGCCACGACGAGGAAGTAGGAGCTGAAGCCCATGGGGCCGATGACCGACATCTCGGTCTCGAAGCGGTCCACGATGCGCTGGGGGACCGGGTTCCCGTAGCGCATCGCCAGCCCCCGGAGGACTTCCTTGCGCAGCCACGACTCCTGCGTTTCGTCCGCGGGCACGTCCGGGAATTGCGGCATCTCGTCGACATGGTCGAAGACCTCGTCATAGGGCTCGATGCGCTCGGCGATCAGCAGGGTGTTGTCACACGCTTCCGGAAGCTCCGAGAACAGCTTGCGCATCTCAGCGGCTGTCTTGAGGTAATAGCCCGAGCCGTTGAAACGAAAGCGGCCCGGGTCGTCCTTGTTCTTGCCGACACCGATGCACAGCAGGCTGTCGTGGGCGTCGGCCTGATCCTCGGTGACATAGTGCGCGTCATTGGTGGCCAGAAGGGGAATATTCAGTTCCCCGGCCAGACGCAGCAGGCCCTCACGGACCTCACGTTCGATGTCCAGGCCGTGGTCCATCAGCTCCAGGAAGTAGTTCTCGCGGCCGAAGATCTCCTGGTAGGCCGCGGCGGCAGCCTTCGCCTCGTCATACTGGCTCAGCCGCAGGCGGGTCTGGACCTCGCCGGAGGGGCAGCCGGTGGTGGCGATGACTCCGTCCGGCCGCTGCGCGATCAACTCGCGGTCCATGCGCGGCTTTCCGGCGGGGAACTGACCCTCATAGCTGGCCTGCGTGCTGAGCCAGAACAGATTCCGCAGGCCCTGGGCGTTCCGCGCCCACATCGTCATGTGAGTGAAGCGGCCGCCACCGGAGATGTCCTTCGACCCCTCACCGTCCGCGCTCGTGGTGCGACGCCCTCCCGGCCTCCAGAACTCCTGCTTCCGTACGAAACGAGAGGAGGGCGCCACGTACGCCTCGATGCCGATGATCGGCCTGATCCCCTCGAAGCCCTTCGCGACCTGCGCGAACTCGTAGGCGCCGAACATGTTGCCGTGGTCGCTCATGGCGATGGCGGGCATCTCCTGCCGGGCCACCTCGGCGAACATCGGCCGCAACTTCTGTGCGCCGTCCAGCATGGAGTATTCGGTGTGATTGTGCAGGTGAACGAAGGAATCAGGCATGGGTGGGTCGCCTCCGGGGTGAGTAGGAAGCCCCATCCCGGCCCGAGGCGCGATGGTGGCTTTGTCGGTGGCCGACCGCACCGGCAGCGGCAGCGGGGCGGACGGCTCGACCCGTCACGGTGCGGTCGCGCCGACGGGACGGCCCAGGGGCCGAACCGCCCGCGCACGCCATCCGTACGAGCCCTTGACGTGCAGGTCCGCAGCCGCCCGGCAACCGGGCAGCACGCCTCCTGTCGCGCTGTCTGCGAAACCACACGTTGACAAGAGACATCAAAGCGAGCCCGGTGTACCGGAATCAAACAACCATTTCATCGACTGGGATCAACGATTGGTTGTCCACCTAGAATGGTCGGCGTGGACCTCATCGCCGTGCGCACCTTCGTCACCGCCGTGGACGCGGGACAATTCCAAGAAGCCGCCGCCAGCTTGTCGATCACCCCGCAGGCCGTCTCCAAGCGCATCGCCGTGCTGGAGAAGGACCTCGGTGTGCAGCTGTTCAGCCGTACGGCCCGCGGAGCCCGGCTGACCATCGACGGGCAGGCGTTCCTGCCGTACGCCCGGACCCTCCTCCAAGCCGAGGAACGGGCAGCCGCTTCCGTACGGCCAGGGCGCCGGGCGTTGCGCGTCGACGTGATCGGCCGCCGGCTCTCTGTGGCGGGTCTGCTGCGCGACTTCCACCGTGCGCATCCAGGGACCGATCTTGATGTCGTGACCCTCTTCGACTCCGATACGGCCATCGCCGCCCTCCGTGCCGGGGTGATCGACGCGACGTTCCGCGCCGTGACCATGCCGGGCCGGCAGCTCCCTGACGGAATCGAGGCCACTCCGGTCTTTGACGAGCCGCTCCAGCTGTTCATTGGACCGGGCCACGAGTTCGCCGGCGCCCGCGCGATCGCTCCCGCACAGCTCGCCGGACGCCGCATCTGGATGCCCGGCAACCTGCCCGGCACCGAATGGGCCGCCTACTATGACGAACTCGCCGCCACATTCGGTCTCACCATCGACTCGATCGGCCCCAACTTCGGCATCGAGCATCTTCTCGACACGATCGCCGACTCCTCGACGCTGGCGACCTTCGTCAGCGAGCAGACTCCGCTGGTCTGGCCTGCCGGCCACGACTTGCGGCGCGTCCCCCTGCACGACCCGACCCCGGTCTACCCGCACTCACTGATCTGGCGTACCGACAACCCGCACCCCGCCCTCTTCGCACTGCGTGACCACCTCGTCTCCGCATACCCCGGCCGTCCCGGCAACGGAACTTGGACACCCAAGTGGTCCCAGTGCGCCACACCGCCCAGCTAGCAAGTGCCGTGTGACCGTGCGCCGTTGCCGGTCCGTGTGCACGGCCGGCCAGATGGAGACGCGCCGTCAGTTGCCGTATGTCTCCGGGCAGATGGACGCACTCCGCCCTGGAAGTGCTGGGCGATAGCGTCGATCGTCTCCGGCGACCAGCCGTTCCGGGTGATCCCGTAGCTCTCAGGGTGGGTGGCCGTCCGTCCAGAGAATGACGCGGGGGACAGGGGTGGCACTTCAGGACAGTCCGGGTTGGGGCCCTGTGGGGGAGGACGGCACTGACCTGTGTATTCGAGGATGGGGACATCGAAGCCGCCGCCATTTCTCCAGGAGCCAGGAGTTCGCATGCCCCCACGGCAGCCATACCGGGTGCCCCGTGCTTCCCCGATATCCCCCTCAATCCACCGTGAGTTCCCCGCCGACGCCATGGCCGACCTGACCTCTACATCCTGGCGCGCTGGCTGCACCGACGACGACACAGAACTACGGCCGGTGTTGCGGGAACTCGCAGTCGACCGCCGGTCGCGCACCCCGGCCTGCACACCCGCCGCCTGACGAATTCCGCATGAGCACGCCACGCCTCCAGAGCGCCCCCAGACCACGCCCTGTCGGCCAGCCGGAGATGAAGTGCTTTGCCGATCAAGAAAGAACACGAACGCCGATTGCCATCAAGACCCGTTCTTCTTGCCCTCACAACGGCGATTTGACACACACGGTCGCCTCGCATCCTCTCAGGAATTTCCTTTCCTAATGAATGAAAACACCACGCACCGTCATGCCCGGGCTCAGCGCGCGACCGAAGGCTGGGCCTTCTTTGTCGAATCGATACGGAATCATCGCACGGTCGGTTCGATCGCCCCCAGCAGCAAGTCGCTTGCCGGGCTGCTGGCTGACCCCTTACGGGAACGAGCGCCGCAAATCTCGAACGTCCTGGAAGTAGGCGCGGGTACCGGCTCGGTCACACGGGTCCTGCTTCCCCGGATGTCTCGGGGAAGCCGCCTGGACATCGTGGAAGCCAACGCCCATTTTGCCGCGCACCTGCGCCGTCTGGTCCGCGGCTACCCGAACCTGCCGGCAGAGCAGGAGCAAGTGCGCGTCCATAACGTGTATGTCGAACAGCTCACCACCGACCGCCGCTATGACGTCATCGTCTCCGGCCTGCCGTTCTCCAATTTCTCCCCCCGGCAGGTTGAGGAGATCATGGGGCACTACTTTCATCTGCTCCGCCCCGGTGGAACTCTCACCTACTTTTCTTATTGCGGCAGTCGCTGGGTCCGTACCTTTCTGACTTCCCGCCCGGAGGCCCGCCGCCAACGCGACGTCAAAGATCTGCTGAACCAGTATCACCACCGTTACGCGACCGGCTGCTGGACCGTATGGGGAAATCTGCCACCCGCGCAGGTGTGGCAACTGCGCCGGCCTCTCGATGCTGTCAGCGCCTCCGGCGCATTGACCGCCCAGCCGGACAGAACGCGATGAATTCCTTCCCCGGTCTGCTCGGGCAGATTCCGCCTGCCGGCGCTTACACGGTGCTGGCGGCGGCTATCATCGCGGAGTCCATTTTGCTGGTGGGGGCCGTCATCCCCACTCTCGCGCTCATGCTCACCGCGGGAGCCTTGGCCCGTACCGGCAGCATGAACCTGTGGTGGATCATCGCGGTCGCCGCCGGCGCTGTCATGATCGGGGACGCGCTCGGTCATCGAACCGGTCACCTGCTGGGCAATCGCCTCCGTACCGGGAAGCTCGGCCGCCGCATTCCTGCTTCGGCGTGGCAGCGAGCCGAAACCCTGATGAACAAGCGCGCCGGCCAAATCCTCCTGATCTTTCGCTTTGTGCCCGTGATGCGGACCCTCGCCCCGCACCTGGCCGGCGTCGTCGGCCTGCCGTACCGCCAAATCGCCCCGTACAGTGCTCTGGCCTCGGTCGCGTGGGCGAGCGCGGAAAGCGGCGCGGGCTACACAGCGGCCTTCTCCCTGCAGCACATCTCCGCGATCGGAGGCCCGTAGCCGGTCAGAGCCACCTCGATGGTCCTCGGGCGCCTGCCTGTGCGGACGCAGGTGCGGATGCCTATGCGGACGCAGGGCGGACGCCGGTACCGGAGAAGGCAGGTCGCACTCAGCCCGATCAAGCACAGCCAGGGTGGCAGGCGTGAACCTGGTGGCCGGAGCCGGAGCCGGACCCGGGGCCGGGGCCGGAGTCCGTCGCTCTTCGTGGCGACGAGCGCAGAGTCCGGTCTTCAGGGACTGGTCCGTTTGCCCCGGTTCCGGTGACCCACGCCTGGCATCGGCGATACGAGAGCGACCGAGCCCACGCCTGGCTGCGCTCGTCCGTCGTGGCGGCCGGTTCGGGCATATCGAGGAGTCGTGCCAAGGGAGGTGCACGGTCATCAGTACGGGTGGGAATCCTTCCCGGCCAGGGCCTCGGTGGCGCTGCCCGCAGCAGGCTCTGTTCCACCGGGTGGCCGCCGTCGCGCACCATCGGTGGCGCGGGCACCACGACGACGGCTGCCCGGGCCGGCGCGCCCCGGGTGGTCGTGGAGTTACCCTTCGCCCCGGACCGGCCAGCAGCGCGTTTGTGTCAGAAGACGGGCATGGCGGTCAGAGTGCCCTGGTGCATCAGGAAGATCCGGTTGCCTGCGCCCGTTATCGCCCAGTCGCCGCTGCCGTCCCGGGCGTAGGTCCATGCCTTCTTTCCGGTGTCCTTGTGCACGGCTGCGATGCCCTGCTTGCCGGTGATGTCCATGGCTGCCCAGACGGACTCTCCCTGCACGACGGGGGGCGAGAGCGGTGCGGTGATGCCGAGGCCGAGGGCCCAGTCGGTTTTGCCGTCGCGTTTGTCGCGGCGGCTGAGTTCGGTGCCGTCCATGGCGTAGAGGGCGTCGCCGTCGATCGCCGGCCCGCTCCAGCCCCCCTCGTTCTTGCCGGCCGTGCTCTTCGCGGCCACCGACCAGACCTCCTTTCCGTCCTTGAGCCGACGGGCCGTTAAAGTCTTCCCGCCCAAGTAGACGGTTTCTCCGGAGACGGCGGGGGCGATCGGGACGAGGGCGTTCGCCTGACGGGGCAGCTTCCAGACCGTTTTCCCGGTGCGGGTGTCGAGGGCGACCACCGTGCCGTTCTTGCCGCAGAGCACGAGGCGCCCGCTGCCGGTCGCCGCCGCAGGCGGGGTGATGGTGTTGCTGTCCACCTCCAGTGGAACGGACCAGCGCATGGAGCGGGATGCGATGTCGAGCGCGCTGAGCCGGTCTACCGTCGCCCCGTCGCCCCGGCCCGTGAAATAGACGCTCTTCGCATCCGCGGCGATGATCTGGGCGACTCGGGCGTCCACGGTCCACTTCTGCTTGCCGGTGACGGCGTCGAGGACGACAAGTCCGCTCAGTGTGTGGGCCGTTACGACGAGCCTCTCCGAGGGGGCGGCGTAGTGGGCGTTGCTGTCACAGTCGACGCTCCACTTGCGCCGTCCTCCGGTCACCTCGTAGGCGCCCACGGTTGAGCCCGTCTCGTTTATCAGCACGAGATCGCCCACCGGCAGGGGCCCGAAGGGGATGAGGCCGGCGCCCTGCTGCGGTCCCCACAGCGGCGGCGGCGCGGTGCCGGTGCGGTACTGCGATGCGCTCAGGCGCTTCGCGTCCGAGGGTTTGTGTACGGCCGGGGCTTCCTTTTCGTCCGCGATGCTCGCTGCGATGCCGCCTCCGCCCGACGCCCCGTTGTCCTTGGACAGCAGCCACCAGGCGGCCCCTGTACCGCCGGCCGCCAGCACGGTGCCCCCCGCCGCGAGGGCGGCCACCAGGCGGCGGCGGGAGGGGCCGGCGGAGCCGAGGGTGTCGGCAGAGGCGATCTGTTGCTTCGCCGCCGCCTCGCTCCGCTTGATGTCTGAGGCCAGCGCGTCCAGCTGCCAGACCGCCTTGGCGCCGCGCCGGGTACCGTCGGGCGGGGCCATGGCCATGGCGATCTGCTGCGGGAGGGGGCGGTGGGCGGGATCCTTGGCCAGACACGGGGCGACGAGCGCGCGGAGCGGCTCCGGGACCTGGGACAGGTCGGGCTCTCCGTGGACGACTTCGTACTGGATCGCGGCCACATGCCCGCCGTCGAATGTCCGTCGGCCGCTCGCCGCGTATGCCAGCACCGCGCCCAGGGAGAAGACGTCGCCGGGCGGGCCGACACGCTGCCCCATTACCTGCTCCGGCGCGCCGTAGCCGGGGGTGACCGGTATCTGGCCGGTGGTGGTGAGGGTGAGGCCGTGTTCGGGCCGGGCGATGCCGAAGTCGATGATGCGCGGGCCGGTGGACGTCAGCACGATGTTGGACGGTTTGAGGTCGCGGTGAACCAGCCCCGCGTCGTGGATGTCCTGGAGCGTGCGTGCGAGGGCGGCGGCCAGTTCCCGGACACCCTGGTCGTTGAAGGGTCCGTGCTCCTCGACGGCCTGGTCCAGTGTCGGCCCTGCCAGGAACTCGGTCGCCATCCACGGGCGGCCGCCTTCCAGCCAGGCTCCCAGCACGCGCGCGACGCCCTTACTGGTGACGGCTTGCGCGGCTTGTGCCTCGCGGACGAAGCGCTGGGACATCTGCGCCTCGAACGCCAGCTCCGGCCGGAGTACCTTGACCGCGGTGGCCTGACCGGCACTGTCCCGACCGAGGTAGACCTTGCCCATGCCGCCTTCGCCGAGCACGCCGAGGATGCGGTAGGGGCCGAGGCGAACGGGGTCGCCGGGACCGAGAAGTTTCATTGGGTGTCTTCCTGCTGACTGTTCGGATGTCATGAGCGAGAGGGGAGTGGCCTCAAGGCCGGGTCATTCCACGGGCATGGCACAGACGAAGTCGCCGTTCGTCCACACCAGGTTGCGGGCGCGGTGATGGGCGACGAACCCTGCGTTGCCGAAGCCGCCAGGGACAGGGACGGTCCAGGCGACCTTGTGGGTACGCAGCTCGACAGCGCTGATCTTCGCCTGGCCGTCTACGGCGACATAGGCGTACTTCCTGCCGATGACCGGGGTGAAGTCGAGACTGGGGGACGCGTTGCCGAAACCGGTCTCCCACAGCGCCTTGCCCCGGGCCGCGTCCACCGCGACGAGGCCGCGCGTGCCCTCGGCGACGAATACCACACCGTCCTTCACCGCGGGCCTGCCGTACGGACGGCTGCCGTCCTTCACCTCGCCCTTGTTCCGGCCCTTCCCGAACTCCCAGGCCATGTCGCCGCCCCCGGAGAGCTGGATGGCGTGGAGCGCACTGTTGGCGAAGTAGAGGCGCTTGTCGTCCGCGACGAGCTGGCCCGGACGGAGGTAGGACTGGTAGTCGAGACGGTCCCTGGGCCAGGTCCACGACCAGGCCGACTCGCCAGTGCCGAGATCTCTGGCGCGCAGCGCGTCCTTGGCGTACAGGTCGGTGGTGCGCCGGGCCAGCAGGAGGCGGTTTTGGGCGACCGTGGCGACGGTGAGGCCGTCGAGGGCGGAGGGGAAGTACGAACCGGAGAACGGCCGGCGCCACAGCTCCTCGCCGGTGCGCAGCTCGACGGCCATGGTGTGCCAGCCACCCTCGACCTCGATGGACGAGTCGCCCTTCGTCGGCTTTCTGGCGACCAGATACATCACTCCGCGCGCGACCAGCAGCGGGTGCGCCTGGACCGCCATCGTCCCCTCGAGGTCCTTGAAGGGTCCTGCCACGCGGTGCGCCGTGCCGGTGTTGAGGTCGATGGAGTGGACCGACACCCCGCGGTACGGAGCCGACGACTCGGGTATGAACGCATAGGCCCGCTCACCGTCCGAGACGACCCGCCACGTGACCTTCCGCCCGTCGTACAGGACGGTCCACTTCCGGGTCCAGCGTCGCTTGCCGGTCTTCGCGTCCAGCGCCACCAGCGCGTCGTCGCTCAGCACCAGCACCACGTCACCGGCGGGTATCGGGGCGAACCTCTCGTCCACCTTGGTGACCTCTGCCCACCACACCGCGCGTGAGGGGACGTTCGCGGGCCGGGCGGTGGCGGCCGGCCCGTGAACGTCCCCGCCCTCCGGTTCCGTCCGGGTGGCCCATGCCCACGCTCCGGCGCCCGCCGCCGCCAGGCCGAGAGCGGAGCCGCCCGTGAGAGCCAGCAGTTTCCGCCGGGACAAACCGGGCCGGGGGACGTCGGTGTCCGGCCCCGGGGGCGGAGGCTGTCGCTGCGGCTGGATCTGCCACACCTCGGTGGCCCGCCGGGCGATCTCCGCGAGCAGTGTGTCGGGCAGCTCCTGTGCGAACTCCCGCTCCCGCCCCGGTGGCCGGGCGCGCAGCTGACCGGCGAGTTCGGCGGTGCCCGGGCGGCGGGCAGGGTCCTTGTCCAGGCAGCGGGTCAGGACGGGCAGCAGCGTAGCCGGTACTCCGGTCAGATCGGGCTGCGCGTAGCGCACGCGGTACAGCAGGTCGGCCGCCTGCCCGCCACCGAACGGACCATGCCCGGTGAGCGCGTGGACCAGAACCCCCGCGAGCGCGAAGACATCGCCCGCGGCGCTGTGTTCCTGGCCGGTGGCCTGCTCCGGCGACATGAAGGCCGGAGTGCCCGCGGTCGAGCCCACGCGCGTGAGCCGCTCGTCGCCGATGGCACGCGCGATACCGAAGTCGATGACCTTGGGGCCACGACAGGTCACCAGGATGTTGGACGGTTTGAGGTCGCGGTGCACCACGTCCGAACTGTGCAGCTGCCTGAGCCCGGTGCACAGGGCCACGCCGAGCGCCCGTACGGTCCGTTCCGCAAGGGGGCCGTTCAGCGCCACCGCCTCGTCCAGCGGCGGGCCGAGCACATACTCGGTGGCCAGCCAGGGCACGGGGGCGAAGGGGTCGGCATCGACGACCTGGGCGCCGTGCTCCCCGCCGATGACGCGGGCGGCGTCGATTTCCAGCCGGAAGCGGGTGCGGAACTCCTTCTGCTGGGCGATCGGCCCGTGCATCGTCTTGAGCGCGACCGTGCGCCCGGCCGGCGAGCGGCCCAGATAGACGGTGCCCATGCCGCCACCGCCGAGCCGGGCGATGAGCCGGTACGGCCCGAGCTGTTCGGGGTCGTCATGGGCCAGAGGGTGGGCCATCAGATCAGTCCACGGTCAGGGCGCGGGCGGCGCACAGGTGTCATGCGGCGGTGGCGGTCCGGTGTCATGAGGCACGCGGGCCGGGAGCCGGCGAGGGGGCGTCCAGCGCGGTGGGCGGGTACGGCCACGGGGCCTGTGTGCCCTCGCCACTCGCGTCGGTGACCGCGGCGTACGCAGGCGGCGTGGCGGTCTCAGCGGCCAGGAGCCCGGCGGACTGCCCAACGAGTGCCTCAATGACACGTGGCGGCAGCCACCCGG
Source organism: Streptomyces sp. NPDC048516 (assembly GCF_043199875.1). Classification (NCBI taxonomy): domain Bacteria; kingdom Bacillati; phylum Actinomycetota; class Actinomycetes; order Kitasatosporales; family Streptomycetaceae; genus Streptomyces; species Streptomyces sp. NPDC048516. The sequence continues at coordinate 122,229 of NZ_JBICWS010000018.1, forward strand.
GCCCGAGCAGGCCCCACGCCCGGGTCGCCGCACCGTTCGGCGGCTGCGCCCCGGCCGGCTGCTCCTCGTCCGTCAGCTCGGCCAGCACCCACTCCGCCCGCGGCCTCGCCGCCGCTTCCCGGGCGAGACACGAGGCGATCGTCCGACGCAGACTCTGCGGCACCTCGCCCTGTTCGGGGACGGTGTGCCCGGTCGCTGCGTAGGCCAGCAGCGAGCCGAGGGCGTAGATGTCGCCGGGCGGCTCCGTCTCCCCGCCCGCGACCTGCTCCGGAGACAGACAGCCAGAAGCCAGTCCGGGCAGTCCGGATCGCGACGCGCCGTCGGGCGCCGCCGCCCGTATCGCACCGAAGCACGTCAGACGCGGGCCGTCCGCGGCGAGCAGCACAGCGGCCGGTAACAGGCCCCCGTGCGTGACCCCAGAGGCGTGAGTGGCGATGAGCGTCTCGGCGAGCGCTGCGCCCAGCGCCCGGACAGTACGCTCCGGCAGCGGTCCTCGGTGCGCGGCGAGCGCTCCGGTCAGCGTAAGGGCCGGAAGATACGGCGTGGCGTACCACGGAGCGTCCGCTCTGCCGCCGACCTCGGTGACCGAGGCGATCCAGGCTCCGGACAGCCGTCGTCTGGCGCCCTCCGCCTCCACGGCGAACCGCCCCACGTCTGCCCCGGGCAACGGCATGCTGATCAAGACCGTACGGCTTCCTCCGGGCAACCGGGCGAGGAAGCGGCGCTCCGGGACCGGCAGGCGGCTGCTGGTCTCCGTGTCGAACCGGGCCACCACGTCGTAGGCGCCGATCCGCCGTGGATCGTCAGGGCGCAGCGGTTCCATGAAAGACGTCCCCCCGTCTCCAGCAACAAGAGCAGTAACTCTACTCACGCGCCACACCTGCGCGGCACGGGGGCGAGCGGCCACCCGGGCCCGAGAAGACGGCAGTTGAGAGGGTCGGGATGGGCCGGCCCTCGCGAATATCACCGCAACTACCCCGCCGTGGTGGTCGATTCCGCCAGAACGCGACCCGGAGCGGCGGGCGGAAGCGGCGATGTCCGCGGCCAGGCGGAGCAGCAGAAAGACCGGTGCCCGGGCCGGCTCGCCGCACCGCTCCCCTCACCGAACCCGGCCCCGCCCGATCGCGCGCGACCGATGAACTGCCCCTGGCCGCGGTCGTACCGGCCGAAGAGGGCTGCGGCATCGCCCTCCGGGTCCTCCGGCTGACCTGACCGGTCCGCGAGCCGGCGAAGTTCGGTGGATCGACCCGGGCCGACGCCACGGAAAGGACCGCTCGTACCCAGATCCGGACCGCGCACCCCGTACGTCTCGCGCGGGGGGTCACCGCGGCCGACGGCAGCGTCCTGGTCTTCTGCGGCGGCAGTCGGCATCGGCTGCGTGTCCGCCTGCCACGCCATGGCCCCCGGCGCATGACGTGTCCCGGCCTCGAACCCTTCGCTGACCGCGACGGTGCCAGGTGGCCGGGGTTCGGTAGGAGTCAGGCCGCCCGATGTTGAGCGCCGTTTGCCGGGAGGTGTTCCTCTGCCCAGACGATCTTGCCGTCGGTCGTGTACCGGGTGCCCCAGCGGCGGGCCAGCTGCGCCACGAGGAAAAGGCCGCGGCCGTCTTCGTCGGTGGTCCGTGCGTGGCGCATGCGTGGTGAGCTGCTGCTGGCGTCGGAGACTTCGCAGATGAGGGCATCCTGCCGGATCAGGCGCAGCCGGATGTGGCCGTTGCCGTAGCGGATGGCGTTGGTGACGAGCTCGCTGACGATCAGCTCGAAGGTGAAGATCAGGCTGTCCAGCCCCCAAGCGGTGAGGCGATCCGCGGTCAGGGAGCGGGCGTCTGCGACGACCGACGGATGGGAGGTCAGCTCCCAGGTGGCCACTTGATCCTCGTAGAGGGCGTGGGTACGGGCCAGGAGCAGTGCGACGTCGTCGTCGCGAGCGCCGGTGAGCACGTCGTCCAGGACGGCTGCGCAGAGTTCGTCGAGCTGCGCCCCGGGGGAGGCCAGCGCGGCACGCAGCCGGGAAAGACCCAGGCCCATGTCCTGGTCACGAGCTTCTATCAGGCCGTCGGTGTACAGGGCGAGGACGCTGCCGTCGACGACGTCGACCTCGGCGGATTCGAAGGGCAGGGCGCCCAGGCCGAGCGGAGGCCCGGCGGGCAGGTCGGGGAAGGTCACCGAGCCGTCCGGGGTGATGACCGCGGCAGGGGGATGGCCGGCGCGGGACATGGTGCACTTGCGCGTGGCCGGGTCGTATACGACGTACAGGCAGGTGGCGCCGAGCGCGGCGGGCGTCAGTGACGGGTCGGCGGCCTGCTCCTCGTCGATCAGGCGCAGTACCAGGTCGTCGAGGTGGGCCAGCAACTCGTCCGGGGGGAGGTCCATGTCCGCCAGGGTGCGAACGGTGGTGCGAAGCCGCCCCATGGTGGCTGCGGCGTCGATCCCGTGGCCCACGACGTCTCCGACGACCATGGCCACCCGGGCGCCGGACAGGGGTATCACGTCGAACCAGTCGCCGCCCGCGCCATCAAAGGCATGGGCCGGCAGGTAGCGCCAGGCGAGATCGAGGGTGCTGCCGCCGGTGAGACTGCGCGGGAGCAGGCTGCGCTGCAGCGCGAGCGCGGTGCTGTGCTGCCGGGTGTAGCGGCGGGCGTTGTCGATGCTCACCGCCGCGCGGGCCACGACCTCTTCCGCGAGGAGCAGGTCGTCCTGCTCGAAGGGGTCGCGCAGCTGCCAGCGGATGAACCTGACGACACCCAGGACATCGCTGGGGGCGCGGATCGGGACGAGTATCAGGGAGCAGAAGCCGAACTCCTGGATTTTCGCGGTCCGGGCCGGGTCTGTTGCGAACCAGCTGCTGGTGGAGGCACCCGGCATGGCTTCCAGGCGGGAGCGTCCGTCCTGCATGCACTGCATTTCGGGTGAGCGGGGGTGGAAGCCGACGGCCTGCCCGGTCTCCGCGACCGACTCGGGACAGCCTGCGTGGATCGACTGCTGGCCCGCACGGCGCATCTGCGGCGGATGGAGGGGAGCCCCGGGGCGCGGTGTGTCGCCGCGTATCACGGATTCCAGGAGGTCGACGGCGACGAAGTCGGCCAGCCGCGGCACGCTGATGTCGGCCAGGGTCTGCGCGGTGTGCATGACGTCCAATGTGCTGCTGGTCTGCGCTCCGACCTCGTTCAGCAAGGCGAGCCGATCCCGGGCCCGCCACCGGTCAGTGACGTCGAGGACGATGAAGGACACGCCCAGCACCCGGTTCGCGGCGTCGTGAAGCCGGAAAACGGACAGCGAGTAGGCGTGTGGCCGATGCGGGTGTGCCTTTGTGCCGCCTCGCAGCAGGTGATCGACGAGGGGGCGGCCGGTATCGAGCACCTCGCGTGTAAGCGACTCGATCCCCTCGGCATCCAGTCTGAGGTCCAAGCGCGACAGCACGTCCCGCAGCCGCTTGCCCAACCGCTGGTCACGGGGGAGGCCCCCGAGGCGCTCCAGAGCCTCGTTGACCCAGACAAAGCACAGCTCCCGGTCCAGCACCGCCATACCTGCCGGGGAAAGCGCGAGGATCCGCTCCAGCATCGGCGGGTTCGCATGCCACCACTCCTCCGCCGGCCCCGGGCCGCGGCCGGCTGCGCCTGCGCCGTCGGAGGTATCGCTGTCGGAGGTATCCATGTGCACTACACCGTCGTCTGTGAGAGGCAGCACCTGACCTGTCCGGCGCGCTGGGCTTCCAGATCGCGTCAGAGGCTCCTGATTCAAGGGTCTCACCGGCCTGCGAAGTCGTCGCACCGTCGTCGCACTGTCTTCTGCTGCGCACTCCCGTTGCGCACTCCCGTTGCTCACCTCCGTTGCTCACCGCCTTTACGTGGCGCAGGACTGCGAGCCGGTGCAGCACCCTTGGACGCCGGCGAGAGCGCGAGAGGGGGAGATGGGGGGAGAGGGCGGCGAATCACTGGCCGGTGGTGGTGTACTGCGCCGGGCGAACACCTTCATCGCCGCCTTGCTGCGCTCGCCGCCACCGCCTCGGCATTCGGGCCCTCACGCATCACACCGCGACCCGGGCGCCGCGACCTCGGCGCCCTGCTCCAGCCATGCCCGTGCGAAGTCCGTGTGGCACATCGTGGTCGTGTCATCCGGCCCTGGATCCATCATGCGTTCACTGTCGCTCTCGCCGCGGCCACGAAAGCGGCGATCGCCGGATGCGTACCGCCGCCCGCGCGGAAGGCGACCTTCGATCGACGGAACAACGGCAACCTGGTCAACACCACGCCTGCGGGGCTGTGGGCAGTGGCCGTTTCCGGCACAAATCCAGCCCCTTGCCCGGTGGCGGCCAGGGCCAGCAGTGTGCGGAAATCGTTGACCTGGTGGCGAATTCTTGGCTGGAACCCGGCCGCCTGGCAGGCGCGTACGGCCATCGCATGGCCGGTGGTGCCGTCCCGTGCGGTGATCCACGGGGCCTGGGCATAGGGTCCGAGCAATTCTGCGAGCGTGTCGTTGCCGCTGGTGTCCTTGATCGCGGCATTGCTGACCAAGTACATCGGTTCTTCCAGCAAGGGCACCTCGTCCACTGTGTTGTCCGGTGACGCGGGCACGAAGTCGTAGTCGTGGACGAGGGCCACGTCGAGTTCGCCGGCTCTCAGGCCGTCGGAGACGCGGGCGGAGTCGATTTCCTGCACCATCGGTTCCAGCGCGGGATGCCGTTGGGTCAGCTCGGCCAGCGTGGCGGGCACGATGGTGTGGCCGCCGGAGGGGAAGGTCCCGATGCGTAGCGGTCCGCCGATGCCGTCCCGCGCGCCGGCCAGCTCGGCGACCGCCAGCTCGAGGCGTTGCAGTACGGCGTCGGCGTGTGCGACGAGGGACCGGCCTGCCGGCGTGAGGATCACCCGCCTGCCGCTGCGTTCCAGCAAGGCCACCCCTGCCTCGCGTTCCAGCACACCCAGCTGCTGGGAGACCGCGGATGCGGTGAAGGTCAGCGCTTCGGCCACGGCGGCGATCGTGCCCCGCCGGTCCAGTTCGCGAAGCAGGTGGAGGCGACGAACATCAAGCATAAGCTCAGCTTAGGCATAGAGGTAGAAATCAGAAATGGATCTACCGGGTCAGTGTGAGTCAGGGTGGGACCATGAAGCCCAATCCGACCTTCAACGGCCTGTACGTCCCTTTGGTGACTCCCTTCACCGACGACCTGCGCCTGGCCCCCGATGCGCTGGCCCGACTCGCCGACGAGGCGCTGTCGGCCGGCGCCTCCGGACTCGTCGCCCTCGGCACCACCGCGGAATCAGCCACGTTGACCGCGGAGGAGAAGCAGACTGTGGTGCGCATCTGCTCGGCCGCCTGCCGAGCGCACGGCGCCCCACTGATCGTCGGGGTCGGCACCAATGACACCGCCGCTGCCATCACATCGCTGCGCGAGCTGGCGGCCACCGGCGACGTAGCCGCGGCGCTGGTTCCCGCGCCGCCCTACATCCGGCCCGGTGAAGCGGGGACACTGGCGCATTTCACCGCGCTGGCCGAACACGGCGGCATCCCGCTGGTCGTGTACGACATCCCCTACCGCACGGGACAGACTCTCGGCATCGGCACGATCGCCGCACTCGGCCGCCTGCCAGGGGTTGTCGGGATCAAGCACGCGACCGGCGCGATCGACGCGACCACGGTGGAGTTGCTCGGCAGCCCCCCGCCCGGCTTCGCCGTGCTCGGCGGCGACGACGTCGTCCTGTCACCGCTCGTCGCGGCGGGCGCCCACGGCGGCATCGTCGCATCGGCCAATGTGCGCACCGCCGACTACGCCGAACTGATCTCGCTGTGGCGTCGCGGCTCCGGTGCACCGGCCCGCAGGCTCGGAGCCGAGCTGGCCCGGTTGTCCGCTGCCCTGTTCGCCGAACCGAACCCGACAGTGATCAAGGGAGTGCTGCACGCTCAGGAACGCATTCCCAGCCCGGCTGTCCGGCTGCCGTTGCTGACTGCCGCCACCTGTACGGTCCGCCGCGCGGCGCTCCTGGCCGGCAGCCGCGCACCCCAGGCGTGCCCAGCCTGAGCTCAGGCCAAGAAGCTCGTGCGGCTGGGGGCGGCACGGCTGTTCACTCCAGCCGCTGCTGGTGAGACGTGGATTATCGGTTGTCAGCGAATGCTGCGGAGGCGGTTGAGCGTGAGACTGCCTTCTGCCACCAACCTCTCCTGTCAGCACACCTGGGCCGTCTCATCCGGATCATCTGGCAGACCGGAGAAAGATCCCCGCGACACGCAGGAGCAATGGGTGATCGAGTACTTCGGACTTCTCTGCGATGAAGAGTCGGGCACTGTGGTGCTCATGGCCCCGGGCCCCCGAGCCATTGAGGTGGTGACAGTGCTGCACAGGATGACGAGGCTGAGCTTGTGGCACGGCAAGCTCCTCATCAGGGATGTGCCGGCCGCGGTCCTTGACGATGTTCCCGAAGAGGTCGCTGCCGGCTTTGCGACGGTGCTCCGAGAGGCGGGCGCTCTGGTCGAGGTGAAGCGGAAACAGATGTCGCCAGAGCAGAGCTGAGCGCTCGACTTGGCGAAGCCCGCCATCCGAAGCGCTCAGGAAGATGGATGTGACTGAGCGCTTCGTGTGGCCAGTGAGCGCGTGAACTGGTTGCTTGAGTGCCTGTTCCGGGGGCAGCGATCAAGGGCGTCGTCAGGTAGTAGCCGGTGATCCGGGGCGAAACAGCAGGGGCTGGTCGGTTGCTATGTCTGGTTCGCTGCCTGCTTGACGGTCCTGATCACTGGTGCCGTTTCGAGGTGTGTGACGGCTGGGAGTGCGGCGACCCGGGTGGTCAGGTACCGGTACAGCTCCCGTTGGTTCGCGCACAGCACGCTCGCGTACAGATTGGTCGGGCCGGTCGTGGCGGCGGCGAACGCGATCTCCGGATGCCCGGCCAGCGCCTGACCTGCCTCCTCCAAGTATGCGGGGGCGACCGAGAGCCAGAGCAAGGTTCGGGCGTGCACCCCGAACATGCGCCAGTCGAGGTCGATGTCGAGATAGAGCAGGCCGTGTTCGCGCAGCTCCGTCATCCGGCGCCGGACCGTCGTCGGTGACCAGCCGGTCGCCGCGGCCAACTCCTCGAACCCGGCCCGGCCGTCGGTGGCGAGCAGGGCGAGGAGCCTGCGGTCACCGTCGTCGAGCCGCACCGGCCCCCGTCGACGCGCTACCGGAGACGGGCGCAGTCGCTCGATCGCCTCCTCGTCCAGCGCCCCGAGTTTACCGACCAGGTTGTCCGCGCCGCCGTAGAAGGCGTGCAGCACGGAGTGCGCGGTCACGCCCTCCACACGCGGGGTGCGGGGGAGTTTGGCCAGCAGCAGTGCCTCGCTGTCCGCCTCGCTCTCGGTTCGGACCACGCAGGTGATCTCGGTGCCTCCGGAGTTGAGGCTCACCCAGGACGTGTCGGGGCGTCTGGCCAGCGCCTCGGCGACCGGCAGCGAGGCGGCGGGCGCACATCGCACCCGCAGAAACCACAGGATGGCGCCCAGCGCAGTTGTGTCGGCCCCGCCGAGCACCCGCACCGCCCCGGTCGACCGCAACCGGGCGTACCGGCGGGCGATGGTGCGATCCGACACACCGAGAACCTCGGCGATGGTGCTGAACGGGGCACGGCCGTCGATCTGCAGGGCGTGCACCAGCCGCCGATCGAGCTCGTCGTAGTCGGATTCCACCGAGTTCAAGTTAGACGGTGTCAGATATCAACGCAATCGAGCTGGTTTCTCGCTCGGGCGGCTCGGCCGACGGAGCGTTGCTTCTGTCCTGATCGACACCACCAGAGGAGAGTCCGTGGACACCGATGTGCTCATCGTCGGCGCCGGCCCGACCGGAATGACGCTGGCCAACGAGCTGCTGATGGCGGGGGTGCCGACCGTGCTGGTCGACAAGCTGTCGCAGCGCAGCGACCTGTCCAAGGCAGGCGGCGTGCAGTCGCGCACACTGGAGGCGCTCGACCAACGAGGGCTGCTGGAGCCTTTGCTGGCCACCGGTGATCACCCCGTCACCACTGGCCACTTCGCCGGTATCCCACTCCCGCTCCACTCCAACCGGCACCGTCTGCCATGGCGGTCCGTGCCGCAGGTGGTGATCGAGGGATTCTTCGAGCGGCATCTCGCCGCGCACGGCCTTCACGCCCGGCGGGACCACGAACTGGTCGGCCTCACCCAGGACGGCAACGGGGTCGCCGCGGCCTTCGCCAACGGCGCCACCCTCCGCTCCCGTTACCTCGTCGCCGCCGACGGTGCCCACAGCACCGTGCGGTCGCTGCTGCGGGCCGGGTTTCCCGGTCAGCCGGGTACGTTGACGATCATCGCCGCCGACGTGCGGTTGGGGGGCGTCGGCGCGTCCACGTCGCACACCTGGAACGAGGACGGGCACTGGGCGGCATTGTTCCCGCTCGGCACCGATCCGCAGGGCAGGCAGCTGCGCCGACTGGTCCTCGGCGGGCCGGGCCGGTCACTGCCGAGGGAGGTCCCGGTCACCGAGGACGAGATCCGCCAGGGCCTGAGCACCGTGTTCGGCACGCGGGTGCACCTGCTCGAACTGCGCTACGCCCGCCGCATCACCAACGCGTCACGGCAGGTCGAGCAGTACCGGCACGGGCGGGTGTTCCTTGCGGGCGACGCAGCCCACGTCCACCTTCCGCTCGGCGCACAGGGCATGAACACCGGGATGCAGGACGCGCTCAACCTCGGTTGGAAGCTCGCCGCCGCCGTGCACGGCTGGGCTCCGGAGAACCTTCTCGACACGTATCACGCGGAACGGCATCCGGCCGGGGCCGCCGTATTGCGCAACGTCCGGGCACAGAGCCTGCTGATGGACTGGGCCGGCACCCGCGATCCGGACGTACTTGCTGCCCGGGAGATCTTCACGGCCATGGCCCAACTGCCGGACGTCCAGCGCCATCTCGCCGACCTGATGTCCGGGATGGCCATCCGCTATCCGATGCATGGCACCGAAACCCATCCTCTCGTCGGCCGGCCCGCACCGGACCTGGACCTCGGCCCGGCCCGGGTGCACGAACTGCTGCGGTCCGGGCACGGCATCCTGCTGGACCCGGCCGACACGTTCGCCACCATCGCCGCCCCCTGGTCGGACCGGGTGGACCGGGTGGGCCAGGGCGCCCAGACCGAACCGATGCTCATCCGGCCGGACGGCTACGTGTGCTGGGCAGGCGCGGCTGACCTTGAACCGGCGCTCGACCGCTGGTTCGGCGAACCCCGCTGAGCCGACGCTCAGGACGCCGGCCGTCGTGGAGAGGCCGGTGGTCATCAGTGGGCGCCGCTGGTGACACCTATCGTGCGCCGGCTCAGGAGGGACTGAGCGCTTGAGCCGGCGGCAGGATCCGCAAAGTCCAGTGCCGGGCGCGCAGATCGAGGGCGGCCATGAGGGGTGGCCCGTGGGCAGCGGGCCGGGCGGAGCCCGCCCGGTGACGCGGCAGTCCTGGCCACCCCGCGCGCCGCTCGGCGGGCCGCCCCTTCCGTTCGAGGGGGGTGGGCCGGCGCCGATGGGTATCTCTGTGACGGGCGGGGGGCGTTCTCCTTCTCGGCGGGCTCGTCCGGGCGGGTTACGCGGTGGCGCGGGCGGCCGAGGCCAGCCGGGCGAGCGCGGCGCGCAGCGCGGCGTTGAACCGTTCGGGGAGCTCCTGGTGTGGCATATGGCCCGCGCCGGCGATCACGCTGACCTCGGCGCCGGGCGTAAGGGCGGCGCAGGTCTGGGCCACCTCCAGGGGGATCGCCGTGTCCAGCTCACCGTGGAGGTAGTGGATCGGCACCTGCAGGCCGGGCAGCGTCGGGCGCGGGTCGTAGCTGTCGGCGGTGGCCTGGTGCTCGTCGATGTAGACGCCGGAGTCCAGGATCTGGCGGACCGTCCAGTCGATGAGCGCGGGCGCGGTGCCCGGCGCGTACCACCCCGGCACCCAGCCGGCGACCGTACCGGCCCGGTCGCGGCGCAGACCGGCCACGAGCTCCGCCTGAGCCTGCGCCTGCATCGACGGCCAGTAACCCGGCGCGCCCACCGGAACCACACCTGCGATCAACTCAGTTCTTCGCACCCCCAGTTCAGTCGCGAAGGTCCCGCCGATCGACGAGCCGATGACCACCGGCCGGTCCAGCCGCAGCGCGCCGATCAGCGTCACCAGGTCGCTGACCACCCCGGCGGTGGTGTTGCCCCGGACGGGGCGGGCCGACCGCCCGCAGCCCCGCCAGTCGACGGTGACGACCCGGTGGTCCCGCGTGAAATCGGGCAGCTGGGCGCCCCAGGTCCGGCTGCTGGTGCCCCATCCGTGCAGGAACAGCAGCGCCGGGCCGGTCCCCTCGTCCTCGTAGTGGAGCGTGGTGTCGTGGACGTCCAGACTGGGCATGGTTCTCCTCTGCCTTGTAGGCCCTCGCGGGCCGCGCGATTCGTGATCTCCCCAGCCAACCGCGATCATCTCCGCCGGCCAATGAGCGATCCGCGCCTACACTGATCGCAAACGGTGATCAATGCCGGTCACCGCGAACAGGGGGCCGGGGCCATGGAGCTGCGTCAGCTGCGCTACTTCCTCACCGTGGCGGAGGAACTGCACTTCGGCCGGGCCGCCGAGCGGTTGCATATCGTGCAGTCCGCGGTCAGCCAGCAGCTCCGCCGGCTCGAACGCGAACTGGGTACCGAGCTGTTCGCCCGCTCCACCCGCGTCGTCCGGCTCACCGAGGCCGGCCACCGGCTCCTCCCGTACGCCAGGGAGATGCTCGCTCTCCAGGCACGCGCCCGGGAGGCCGTCGACGAACTGCGCGCCGGACAGGCCGTGACGGTGCGCCTCGGCACCAGCGCCGGGCTGGGTTCCTGGCTGGACGCCGTACTCCCCGTGTTCACCAGGGATGGCGGCGATTCCCAGTTGGAACTCGTCACCAGGAGTACCGAGGAACGTCTGGCGCAGGTGCGGGCCGGTGGCCTGGACGCCGCCCTGCTGCGCGGTGAACGGAGCGACCCAGGGCTGGAGTTCCTGCCGCTGTGGCAGGACGCGCTGATGGCGGCGCTGCCCGTCGGCCACGAGCTCGCCGCGCGGGAGACCGTCGAACTGGCCCGGCTCGCGGAACTACCGCTGCGGCTCTCCCCCCGCTCCCGCAACCCCGCACTCCACGACCTGGTGATGCACTCCTGCCGGGCCGCCGGCTACACGCCCGTCCTGGGCCCGGAGTTCACCAATGACCAGGACACCCTCGCCGCCATCGGCTACGGCAAACCGTCCTGGACGGTCTTCTACGCCCCGTACGCCGATCAGCTCCCCGTTCCCGGCGTGGTGTTCCGCCCCCTGAGCGATCCGGCGCCCGTCATGCAGACCTACCTTGCGGTGCGGAACGGTCCGTCCCGCGCCGCGCTGCGTGCCCTGATCGAAGCCTGCTACGAGGCAGTCGAGGGGCCCGGCAGTCGGTCAGCCTGCGGCGGGATGGGGTGGAGCCCGACTTCTGGACGGCGACATGCATGAGGGCCTGGAAAGCTCAAGGCCCAGCCGTTCGGCGGGTCCGAGTCAAACATCCCCGAGCATGCCCCTGGCGTCATCGCTTCCTGACACCCACCCGGCACGCCCGCAGCGCACCCGCCCAGCGGGGCTTGGAAGGAGCGCCGGACAACCCAGGCGCCGCTCACGGCTCTCCGCTCTCTGACCGTGAACCGCTTGTCTACGGGCCCGGCACACTCACACAATCCGGGGCCCGGTAGGAACGGATCAGAGAACCGGTGCCCCCGGCGGCCCTTTTGCCACCGGGTCCCAGAGTCGTCTGCTGTTTGATCGTTTGGCGGTCAAGGTGTGGGTGGCCGCCGGGCCCCGGTTCGCTGCCCCGTCGCGGTTCTGGGTCAACGTCGAGGACGTGGTCGAAAAGACCGCCGGCAAAGGCAGCCGCGGACCGTACGCGACTGATACGGTGCCGGCCGAACGGCCCAGCCCCGCTCCGGGCGACCGTGCCAGCCCCGCTCCGGGCGACCGCCGAGGCGCGCCGCCCGGAGCTGGGGGAAACGGACTGCACCGGTGGCTGCTGCCGGCTTCCTAACCGTGATCGTGCAGCAGTTCGGGGAGTTCGTGCAGGGGGCAGACCGGGACGTTCCCTGGGAAACGCACACCTTCGCGCCCCCCGCGGGAGCTCCACTTCGACGCGAGCCAGTACGACGCCGAAGTGGCTCGCACCGAGGCGGACCGCTGGTGGCAGGTGCAGCCGTGTAGCCCACCACGGCGCGCCCAATCCACTGCCTGTCCCTCCTTCCTGTCCCTCCTTCGCACATCCCCGCCGAGACGGCCTGCGGCTTGGTTTCGCGCTCAGCTCATCTCGGTCCCGCTGATGTAGTACACCTCGACTGTCGCGGTGCCGTGCAGGAACTGCTCGACCAGCGCTCCGGTGCGGTCACCGCGGTCCCATGCGCCCCTGGCCTTGGGGCTCAGCTCGCGCAGGCCGAGACCGGTGCTGTCCGGGCGAATGAGCAGGTCTGCCCAGCTCGCGCCTCGCAGGTACTTCTCCAGCGTTGGGCCGGTGCTGACCTTGGACTCCAGATAGCGGTGCGGCGGGAGCCCGTCGCGGTTGCCGATCGGCTGACCGTTCAGCGCCCTGGACAGCACGTCGCGCGATGCGGTGTGCCAGCCAATGTTGGCGTGTTGGAGGGCGGACCAGTTGGCGCCCTTCTGGCCCGCCAGCGTGATGTCGGAGTTGGTGATGCTCCTGAGGATGAAATGCCCTGCCATGATTGTCCTTTCGGGATTCGGCCGCTGTCTTTGGCTCACGGCCCGGTCTTGTGATGTCGGGGGAGGGGCAGGCTGGTTGGCCCTGCGCCGCCCCGGTGGGATCAGTGGCCTCGGCAGGGGCGGGCCGCCTCTCGCCGTGGCGCGGTCAGGACCCTTTCCCAGGCGCCGTCCGCCGGCCGGCGGCGGTGTCGCACGTACACCGGCGCCGCGGCCCTGACCACTCGAGCGGGTCCCGTCTCAGCACCCCCGTGTGGTCCCGGAACAGCACTCCCGTTGATCTCCCGCTGCTGATCCCCACCGACCGCCACGAACGCTGCTGACCGGCAACAACGCCACCCACAATCGCCACCCACAATCGCCACCCACAATCGCCACTCGCGATCCGTCAGGTCCCCACGACCCGCACCAGGCCCAGCGATCCGATCAGCAGAAGGAACGAGATCCTTCGTGCAGCTCCTAGCCGGCCTGCTGCAATCCCCAGTAGTGGGGCTCGATGGGGGCCTGCGTCACCACGAGTCGACCGGTTGCGTCGGGACTGTCCACCAGCTTCCCCCACGAGCGGGAGTGGTCGCCGGGGGTGTGCTCGAGGTCGGCCCACACCACGCTGCCGGGTCCGGCGGAGCCGTAGGAGACGGTCCACTCGGCGTACTTGTCAGTGCAGTTGTCGGTGACCGCCACGCGGCGCGTGTCCATCACCCTCAGGCAGGTGCGCGGGTTCGATCCCGGCACGGAGACTTCCATCGTTCCGTTGGGGCGTTGCCGTACCTGCCAGCTCGCCGAGGTGGACGTGTTGTCGGTACAGGCGCCCAGCGACGCCGCGACGGCACTCCCGTTCAGGTTGGGCCGGACCAGGCACTTGCCGTCATTGAGAGCCGCGAACCGGTAGACCCCGTCGACGAGCGGGGCGGCATGGGCGGGTTGCGCGAGTGCCGCGGCGGCCGCAACCGCGGCGGCCATGACGGCGATGACGCGTGAACGCATGGGGTGGGGCTCCTCGAACAGCAGTGGGTGAGCCGATCGCACGGCCCGGACCTGGTCAAACGCACATTCCACCGGAGACAGCCGGCGGCACCGATCCTTGAGTACCGGCCCGCCCGGTAGCAGACTGCGGTGGCCGCTGTCACTCGCCTGGCTGAGCCGCATCACCCGATGGCGTGGCGGGGGCGGGGCTGTGGCCTCGCCGGAGTGAGCGTGGCGCACGCAGTGCAGCCGGCCCCGCGCGCTGATCCACCGGGGAGGACAGGGCAGCCCGCGGTTCGGCGCGATCACCTCCCGCTGCACGCCTGCCCTTCATGTCCTCGACCGGCTGCCGGGCAGCGGCAGCGGGTCCTGGGGGAGCGAAAGCGTCAACGACTTCGGCACCGGCGGCCTGTCCGTCGGCCGGTCCGCCGGGCTGCCCGCCTACTGGACGGGAAGCACCGTGCACCGCGTCCCGCTGCCGTCCGGGTACGACGGCGGCTCGGTCGCCGCCGTGCCCCGCACCCCGTGCTCTGGACATGCGCCCTGGGCTGAGGGCTGTCCTGCAATCCCCGGTGGATCAGCCAATCCCGGAGGATCAGCGTGGTGGCGTCAGAGGCAATGCCTTCGCTGCGCTCACTCCGTCTCAGCTCTTCATCAGCTGTGCGGCTGCCGAGCTGCATCGCAGAGCGGAGGGTCGCCCTCGTACTGGGCGTATTCGGCCGATCCGACCATGCGGCGTGGGGGCACCTCCCAGCGTTAGCCGGGGGAGTGCCATAGCGGCCGTCGTGCGAGCGTCAGCTTGCACAGGGACGGCGCAACCCAGCACTTCTCCTACAGCCACGTTTCTGCGGCCTCCGCAGTTGAGGATCCCGCCCGCCTGCCCGCCCGCGTACGGTCGAGGCGGGCGGGACGCGGTGCGGCTCCGGACCGAGCCGCGGTAGTGGGGTGTCGGTGCCCGAGGGGGAATCGGTGCAGGAGGTCTTGGCCCTCGGGGCCGGAGCCCGACTTGGCGGCCACGAATGCCGCGCCGTGAGCCACGTGGACGTGGTTGGTGCGGGCGCCGGTGGTCAGGCTGTCGACGACGGTGCCCTTGCGCGGGTCGACGATCGCGACGGTGGTGCCTGGGTACCTCCATAAAACAGAACCTATGGCGTGGAACTGGCATTCCGGCATAGAAGGCCACGTGACAGGCGTCACTGCGCTATGGGGTTGTACTGCTTCAAGCCGTATCCGGCCGGAACCCCCTTCGGGGGTGCCCTCTGAGGGGTTTTCTGTGTCTGGACGGGGCGACCGTTCCCACCGAAGCCTGAACGCGGAGTGGGTTACGGTGAAGCGAGTCGGCCGCCCCCCCCGGTCGGTATCAAGGGCTGGTCCCTGTCCGATAAGTCCGGCCACGGCTACCGCCTCGGCAACCTCCGCTTCAACGGCCACAGCCGGATCCGTGTCCATGCCGGCAGCGGACACGGCAACCACCGCGACGTCTACCAGGACCGCCGTGCCTGCGTCCGGGACAACACCGGCGACACCGCCACCCTGCGCAACGACCACAGTCGCGCCATCGATGCGGCAATCCGGGGGCGTCGTGGTCGCTGACCGCCCCGGAGCCGGACGGTGAGCTGTGCCGCTCACCGGCCACACGGTGCGCGCCGCAGGCCCGTGCCTGCGGCGCGCCGCCACGTCCTGCCGGGTTCCTGTCCAAGGGGAGACCCGCGGGCCGCGGGCTGGTGTCTGTGCAAGCCGCTGAACACTCGGACGTGCAGGCCGGCGTCACTGTCGGAATCGGGCCTGAAGGCCGAAGGGCGTCCTGAGAATTGTCCCGTAACTGATCTCTGGCATGAGGGTAGTTGGTCAGGGCTGGCTGGACCCTGGGGACCACCGGTTGGCTCCGCCGCCGGCGTTGCATCGCTCTCGTGGATCATCCTGTTTGATCAATTGGTGCCCAAGGTGCCCAAGGTGGCTCAGGGCCCGACGGGGTGCGGCCGGATCGATCCCCCTGGGAAATGAGCGGCAGAGTCCCAAGTCCCCTTGGTACGGTGCGCCGATGTCATCGATCAAGAAGTTCCAAGTCACCTTTGACTGCGCACAACCTGAGCGTCTCGCTCGTTTCTGGTGCGAGGTGTTGGGGTACGTCGTACCGCCGCCACCGGAGGGGTTTGCCACTTGGGATGATTTCAAGCGTTCGCAGCCACCCGAGCAGCGGGATTCATGGTTCGCCTGCGTAGATCCCTCAGGTGTGGGCCCGCGGCTGTACTTCCAGCGTGTCCCTGAAGGGAAGGCCGTCAAGAACCGGGTGCATCTTGATGTGCGGGTCGGCACCGGACTGGTGGGTGAAGAACGCCTCGCCGTACTTGAGGCCGAATGCGCACGACTGGTCCCGCTCGGCGCAGTACACGTGCAAACGCTGTACGACGGCAATGATTCGTGCATCCCGATGCTGGACATCGAGGGCAACGAATTCTGTATCGACTGAGCATATGGGGCAGGAGTCATCCCGTGAGGGCGACGCGGCCACTGTCCACACCCTCGCCCGCTGCGAGTGGAAAACTCGACCGCCACGGCGCCGAGCTGCTGTTCCAGGTGCTGACCGAGCGGGAGGAGAAGAACAGCGTCGTCATCGCCTCCAACGAGTCCTTCGGCGGCTGGACTAAGACGTTCACCGATCCCCGTCTCTGCGCGGCCATCGTCGACCGTCTCACCTTCAACGGCGCGATCATCGAGACCGGCACCGACTCCTACCGCCTCGCCGGCACCCGAGCCCGAGCCTGAGCCGAAGCACCTGCTGAGGCCAGTTGATTCAACGGGAACAGATCACGCTGACGAGAGTGAACGATGCGTAGAACGGCCGCTGGGAAAGGCTGGCAAACCAACGATGGCCGCGGCTTCGGTCGATCCAGCCCTCCTCGATGGCCTTCTGCATGTTGCGGCCGAGGCCCAGGGTGTGGTCCGCCTCTTGGAAGTCACGGAAGACGGGTGTCGTGGCGAGCACGGTTTCGGTGGAGAAGCCTGCCTGTTCGGCGAGGCGTGCGAGGCTGCGTCCGATGGTCGCGTGGCGGACCACTTCTGCAGTGGTGTATCGGGTGAAGGCGCGACTCGTCTCGAGATCCTCAGCATCGACGATCAAGGTGTCCCAGTCAGGTTCGGCAAGGCCGATCCGGGCGCCTGGCCGGGTTGCGCGATGGAGCTGCGTAAGAGCGGCCGTGGGTTCGGCAACATGCATCAGAACCCGGTCGATCTTGGCCCGGTCCACCGTGCTCGGCTCGACGGGCAGGGCATGCACGTCGCCCTCGCGGATCTCCACCCGACGCAAACCGTCCGTGCGTTCGCGAGCCTGGGTGAGCATGGCCGGATCGCGATCTACGCCGATTACGGTGCCGCTGTCCCCGACACGTTCCGCCAGCGCCGGCAGATCGGTGCCCGGTCCACACCCCACGTCCAGGACGGTCTGGCCCCCCTGGACGTCCAACAGGTCCAGCATCTGCCGCTTGTACGCACGGCCGGCATCACCGGCAGCGGCCCGCAGCATGTAGGAAGCCTGGTCGGGTCGGGACACACCAAGAGTAGATGACATGGGGGCCAGTCAAACACTCCCGTCCCCATCTGACGTCATTTCTCGTGAACATCCACGGGACTCAAGATCACAAACTGCTGCTCGCACTCACAGTCAATCGCTGCCGCTGGAACTGAACCAAGCCAGTCGACCGGTCCTGCGGTGGTGGTCACTGAGGAGAGTGGCAAGTCATGCCACAGCGCCACCATCCCTACGCCGCGCCGTCCGCTCAGCACATCACCTCATGGTGGTTGAGGGGTGGGGATGGAAGAGTCGGTCGTCGAATGCGTCAGGTACAGCGCTCCGTGCGTGGGCTGCGGGGCGCAGTCGGAGTGCTGGGGTGTCCACTGTCTGATCGGTGGCTCGCTGCGGTGGGACGTGGAAGCCGTGTGCTCGGCATGCGGGCAGGCGACGGCCGAGTGCGGCCTGGACCTGCCCACCCGGCTGCGAGAGCGGCTGCTCGCAGACCACGGGCCGGCCACGTTGCGCGTAAGGGATCCGTCGGTGGAACGTGTCGCGGTCATGCGAGTGATGCGTGCTGTCCTCGGCGTTGGTCTGACGGGGGTCAAGGCCGTCGTGGGCCAGGTGCTGGCAGGGGCCTGCACCGGCACGCTGCCCGAGGTGGAGTTGCTCGCCCGCAAGCTGCGTGGAGCCGGAGTCGATGCGGTAGCTGCCCGCCCCTGAGCGACTGCTGGCGACGGAGCGTTCAGCCCTCGCGAGGGGCAGAGCTCCTTGGACGTCCCCGTCGTGGTGCTCTGGCCCACGGAGGAAGAACACCCCGCCCAGGTTCTCGAGCGCTACCCCGAGGCCCGTCCCGGCCGCTCACTCAGGTGAGCGTGTGCGGGCCGCGATCCGCGATCCGCGCCCAGGTCACCGCGGTGGTGATGCCGTCGCAAGCAGGCCGGCGCGCTGCGGTCTGGCGGCCGCCTCGTCGAGGTGCCGGATAGGCGGGCGTGACCTGAGGGGCCGGCTACCGCCAGGAGGCGGCGGAGGAGCTTCCAGACCTTGGCTGTTCCGGCGTCGACGGACGGGCCGCCGACGCCGGAACAGCCGGGCCGGGCGGCCTGCTCTGCCGAGCAAGCCCAGTCGTCACGCTCTCCCGGTTACACGTCACGGTTGTGTAATACCGCGATCCGGGCACCAACGTGTAGGGCGCTGACGGCATCTCACCTCGCAGCAGCGACATGAGGAGTTCGAGATGCTTCGTCAACGTTTACGCCTGATCGCCGTGCCGGTTGCGGCCGTCACCCTGTCCCTGACTGTTACTGGCTATCAGGCCCTTGCGGCCCCGGCCCCGGCCCCGGCCCCGGGCGGCGGGGCACGGGCCGGCAAGGCCTCCGCGGCGACGGCCCCGTGCCTGGCCGATGCCACCACGCTGGTCGGCGACCTCGACGGCGACAAGCGCCCGGACAGGATCAGCAATCCCGGTCTCACGGGCACCAGGATGACGATCCAGTGGGGTGCCGCGAACGGTTCGTTCGGCAAGGCGTACCCCGTCAGGGCCCTTCTCGGCGCGAAGAAGGGGGAGGTCGCGACCGCCGCGGTCGCCGACTTCCAGCGCGACGGCACCCTGGACATGGTCGTCAACCTCGTCACGCCGGCCGACGGCGACGACCCCTCGACGGCACGCGTCGCGCAGTACCGGCCCGGCCCCCTCAAGCGGGCGGACCTGGCCTCCGCCAAGACCCGGCACTCCGACATCGGCGACCACGGCGAGGTCCAGCAGCTCCGGATCGCCGACTACGGCGGCGACGCGTACCCGGACCTCGCGGTCCTCAACAACTCCGGCGACGGAGGACTGGACCGGGACGTACGCCTGACGAAGCCGGGCAGCGGCCCGGGCACCTACGACTACGAACTCCAGGTGAAATACGGCGAGTTCGCCACCACTTCAGAGCCGCCGGCCATGCCCGGCGACGGCTGGAAGCACTTCTACAAGCCCTGCTCCTGACCACCACCGGGCGCCGACGGCCCTCCCGACACCGGCCGACGGCGCCCGGCACCGGAGCGGGCCGGAACATACCGGTGAAGGTGCCGCCCTCGGCCCCGGCCCGCCCCGTGACGTCCATGAAGAGCCGAAAGAAGCGCCCAGGCCGTTGCATTGAGATCAGTCGGAGCTGTGCTGCTCAGCGGGTATCCACACCCGTACGGCCCATGGCCCGGCGAAAGGAGCTGTTCCGGATGGTACGTCGAATTCGTGTGCTGCTGCTGTCCGTCTTACTGCTGGTGACGGGCGCGGTGATGTCGTCCACACCGGCCTCCGCCGTCATCGGCGGGTCGACGAGCACCTACGGCCCGTGGGCGGTGCGGATGCTCGTCGACGGCAAACCGGCGTGCACCGGGACGGCGGTCACACCTCAATGGATCATCAGTGCCTCGCACTGCTTCTTCGAGCAGGCACAGCCGATCGCCGACAAGCGGATCTCGTTCCGGGTCGGCAGCCTCGACATGCGGAAGGGCACCACCATCCATCCGGTGCCCGGTCGGCGTGTGGGAAGCGCGCACGCCGACATGATGCTCATCAAGGTCCCGCCGATGAACATCCGCACGGCACCCCTGGCCGCGGCCCCGGTCCACCCCGGCCAGACTGTGCGGCAGTACGGGTGGGGTGCCACCTGCACCGGGGACGAGAACACCTGTCAGTCCCCCGTGCTCAAACAGTCGGACCTGCGGGTCGTACGGCCGGACGACCCGCGGTGCGACGGCTACACCGCACCGGGCGGCTCGGACTTCTGCATGGAAAAGGTGTCCGGGATTCCCGCCGGCGGCGACTCCGGAGGTCCGGTGATGAGCATCGCCTCACACGGCGCCGAAACCCTCCTCGGCGTCTTTGACGGCTCCGACCGGGAGTACATCGCCCAGGCCGGCGAGATCTCCCAGCAGCTCGCCTGGATCCGCTCGGTCACCCGGCGATAGCGCGAGCGCCGGCGGAGCGGACGCCGACGACGCCCGCGTGCGAGGCCGGCGTATGGCAGCCACGTATGGCAGCCGAACGCGCAGCCATGTACGCCTGCCACGTACGGCACCTCGGCGTCGGTGCCCCATCCGCCCGCGATCGGCTTCGCCCGAGCCATGGCGCGGCTGGGATTCGTGCGGGATCGTCGGCGGGCGTCCTCGGGCGGCTCAGCTCCCTGTCTCCTGGGGGGAGCGGACGTACGGCCGGCACCCGTCGGCGGCCAGGCCGAAGAGGAGATGCGGCGCTCGTGCCTGGTGTATGGAGTGCTGCTTCCCTTCGCCTGGGCTGACAGCTCGAGTGCCTTCGCGCCGTCCACACAGCCGGTGCACCAAGTCCCCGTCAACTCTGTCGCGGCACACGCCGGGCTGGGCCGGGCCGGACCAGGCCGGACCGGGCCGGCCACGACAAGACGGCCCACGGCCTGTCGCCGAACTCCTGCCGATACACCTGCCGTTACACCAGCCGTGACACCTGCCCCAGGACGGTGTCCACGAAGGCCGCCAGTCGATTCCTCATCCTCCGGGGGCTCATGCCCTCCGCCCCCGCGAGGTGCTCGACCAGGTCGGCACGGGTGGCTGCCAGCAGGGCATGCGCGGTGAAGTCGGCGTTGTCGTCCGTACCGGGAAGCCGGCTCAGGGCATCCCGGAGGATGTCGTGCCACCAGGCGTAGTGCGCAGCCTGGTAGGGACTGCCGCTGCCGGCCTCCTCCAGGGCGAGCGAGAGGTGCCGGTTGTCGAGTTTGAACTTCAGGAGCGCGTCGAGCACGGCCGGCACCCGCTCGCGCGGCGGGGTGGCGGGGCCGAGCGGCGCGGGGCCGGTCTCCACGGCTGCCCGCAGCGGCTCGATCCGGGACGCGAAGACGGCCTGGATCAGGCCGGTGCGGTCGCCGAAACGGCGGAAGAGGGTGCCCTTGCCGACGCCGGCCGCCGCCGCGACATCGTCCATCGACACGCCGCGCGGGCTCTCACTGCGTGCGAAAAGTTCGTCAGCCGCGGCCAGGACCGCCTCCCGGTTGCGGAGCGCGTCAGCGCGGGCGGACGTGCGTTCGGCCATGGGAAGTCTCCCCTTTACGAAGCGGACCGGCAGTCCGTATAGTTCATGACGGCTAAGCGGACCGTTGGTCCGCATTCTCCGCAGTCTAGAGGCGAGGCATTCCCATGCGCGACACCGACCCCGCGAAGCTCTTCCGGCACGGCTTGCAGCTGTTGCTGGACAAGAACATGGACGGCTGGGTGGAGCTGTGCGATGACCGGGCGGTCTTCGAATTCCCCTTCGCCCCGGCGGGCTACCCCGCCCGGCTCGACAGCAAGGCGGCGATCGCCGCCTACCTGCACGACTACCCCGAGCACATCGACCTCCAGGACTTCCCTCACCTGGAGATCCACCGGACCGACGCCCCGGACACCCTCGTCGTCGAAATGCGCGCCGCCGGGCGGATCGTGGCGACCGGAGAGCCGTACGAGATGGCCTACGTCGCCGTGGTGACGGTCGTCGACGGGCGCATCACGCACTACCGCGACTACTGGAACCCGCTGGCGATCCCGGCGTCCATGGGCGAGGTGAAGGCCGCATGACCGGTCACCACACCGTCCTGGTCACCGGCGCCACCGGAACCACCGGCAGCCGCGTCGTGGCCCGCCTGGCTGCCGACGGTCACACCGCCATCGCCGCGAGCCGCCGCGCGTCCCTGCCGTCGGGCGCCGCCCGGTCCGTCCGCTTCGACTGGTACGACCCGGCCGACCACGGCGCGGCGCTGCACGGCGTGGACCGGGCCTACCTCGTGCCGCCCATCGGGGACCCCGACCCGGCCGCAGTGATGCTGCCCTTCCTCCGGAAGGCGCGGGCGGCCGGAGTGCGCCGGGCGGTCCTGCTCGGTTCGTCGGCCATCCCGGCCGGCGGCCCCGGAGTGGGGCAGGTGCACACGGCGCTCCCCGGGCTTTTTGACGAGTGGGCGGTGCTGCAGCCCTCCTGGTTCATGCAGAACTTCACCGGCGACCACCTGCACGCGAAGAGCATCCGATCGGAGGGTGTGATCCGCACGGCCACCGGCACCGGTCGCGTCGGCTTCGTCGATGCCGGCGACATCGCCGCCGTCGCGGCGCGTCTCCTCACCAGCGCCTCCGCGCCACCTGCCACCGGCCTGGTGCTCACGGGCCCGCAGGCACTGAGCCACGACCAGGTCGCCACCCTCTTCACAGAGGCGACCGGCCACCCCGTACGACACCTGCCACTCACCCCCGCACAACTGCGCGACCGGCTGGCCACCGCGCTACCCGAGGCGTTTGCCGACCTGCTGACCGAACTGGACCAGGCGATCGCGGCCGGAGCCGAGGACCGGGTGACCGACACAGTGGAACGCATCACCGGACGCCCGCCACGTGCGCTCCGCGATGCGGTGGAGGAGTGGGCCTCGTCCCCCTCAGCGGCCTGCCGCGAAAGTTGATCCTGCCTGGACCGGAATTCTCGTTGCCGGCTTTGGCGTGGCGAAGGGCGGGAAGGACGGAAGATCGCGTGCAAACCCGAGTTTCGGCATACGCCATCGCGAGGACATACTCCGCCGTGCGGTGATCGCACGCGGGCGGCGCTCAGCCGGCCGGGGCCTGCGGCGACCCCGGACCGACAAGTAGCGGCTTCCCGCGCCTCCAGGCTCCTCAAGGGCTACTCCTTGGCCGGGTCGGAGCCTGGCCCTTTGACGATCCGATCGTCGACCTCAACCGACTTCCAGAGCCGGCGGCCGATCCGGACCTTCATGGATTCGCCATCGGCAAGGCGGACCTCGACGAAGTGGTACATGTTCGAGCCGTCGAGCATTCCCCGGGACTTGTTGGTGACGATGCCTTCCCAGGACTCGTCTCGTCCGATTTTGCGAGATTTGAACATGCTGTGGAGCTTACGAGGATCGGCAACTTCACCTGTAGGTCCTTGAGTCATGTCCTGGGGATGACATATGTCCTGCCGGGCCACCGCGGCCGTATCACTGCCGGGATCGGCGTGCGGCCTGGGCGCGCTCTGCTCAAGTGCGGCGAGTAGGTCCGCGGCGGGCCGCGGCGTCGGCAGCTCCGGGACTTCGCTTCCTGCAAGACCGGATCGCAGCCTCTCCATCTGCCCGAGAAGCACGGCAACATGAAGAGGCATCGACCAACGGTTGCGGATGCGGGCCTGGCTCCGATCATGCCGCCGGTGCGTTTGTGCAGGTAGCGGTCGATTTTGACCAGCGTCCCCGGGGTGTGGCGGCGCAGTAGCAGCGTCCGCTCCATGGTGCTGACCAGTCCTTTGCACTGCTGGTTGTAGGGGAAGGAGTGGGTGGGGATCAGGGTGAAGCGTCCGGCGATCTGGGCCCCGCGGGTGCCGGAGAGCAGGCTGCTGTGCTCGATGTCGATGCCGACGTAGATGAACGTGGGGGCGATGCGTTCGGAGAAGTACTTGAGGGTGTCCGCGATCTCAGCGCCGTGGCGGGTGGTCAGGGATATGTTGTCAGCTCGTCGACCAGGATCAGGCCGGTGCGGGCGGTGGTGCAGACGCCGACGACCGAGTCGATGATGTCGGTGATGCTGAACTTCCCGATCATGGGCAGCCCCAGGAACCGGGCGAATTCGGCCGCGAGCATGCGAGGGGTCGCGGCCGAACGGAACGGTGATGTAGACGACGGGGATGCGGTCCTCGACCTCCGGGTTCCGGGCTCGGTCCTGGAGCTCGTGGGCGAGGCCGAGGTGGGTGATGGCGATGGTCTTCCCGGTCCCGGCGGGGCCCGAGACGATCAGGCCGTGGCGGACGCTGACCGCGTGCCGGTTGAGCAGGAACAGCCGGCGGCCGCTGGTGCCCGTGTGCCGGACCGCGGAGGTGGCCACCACCAGCAGGCGGGTGTAGTGGTCCAGGCGGTCCTCGTCGTAGTGGTCCAGCTCGGTGTCGGAGAGGGCCGCGTACTCCTCCTCTCTCAGCGGCGGGGGCGCCGGTGGCCTCTGCGAGGCGAACGCGCGCCAGCCTTCCCGCGTGGTCAGAGGCTGGGCGGCATCCGTGTCCAGGGCCTCCGTCACGAACGCCTCCAGGGCTTCTCTAGCGGATCGAACGGGCCGAGCGGGATGACGTCGGCCAGCCCTTCCGACTCGGCCGATTCCGCGGCGGCGGGTTCGGTCGGCGCCGGTGCTGAAGCCGGCGGAGGCAGGGGAGTGGACGGGCGGGCGGCCCGGGTGCGGGCCGCGACCCCGCGGTCCTTCTTGGACTTCCTGGCAATCGGTCGATGTTCAGCGTCAGAGGACAGCCGAGTGCCGGGCTCAGGAGCAGGACGGTGTTGATGCGGCGTGCTTCTGCCGCAAGCCCCCGCCGTCACGCCGTCACGCCGTCACGCCGTCACGCCGTTCCACCGGTTAACCACCGCTTGGTTCGACGCTGCCCTTCGCCGGGATCGTCCCCCGCCCCGCGCCCAGTCGCGGTGCCGACGGAAGCGGCAGCCGGTCGGCCCGGCGGCGCCGGCACTTCGTATGCTCGCAGTGCGGGGAACCGGAAATTGACCACCTTCGGAGGCGAACGACCATGTCGCAAGAGCGTGTTGTCCTGGTGACGGGCGGGGGAACGGGAATCGGGGCCGCCACCGCCCGGCTGCTGCGCACCGCCGGACACCAGGTCGTGATCTCCGGGCGGCGGCCCGAGCCACTGCGCCGGGTGGCCGAGGAGACCGGAGCGCTGGCCCACCCCTCTGACGCCGCCGACCCCGATGCCGTGCGCGAGCTCGTCGAGACGACGGTTGCGGCCTACGGGAGACTCGACGGTGTGGTGCTCAACGCCGGAATCGGGCGGGGCGGCGCGGTCGGCGACACCGAGGTCGAGGACTGGGAAGAACTGATACGGACCAACCTCACCGGCCCGTTCCTGCTGCTGCGTGCCGCGCTGCCGCATCTGCTGGCGGCCCGCGGCGCAGTGGTCGCGGTCGCCTCGGTCGCCGCGCTCCGCAACAGCGCCGGCAACGCCGCCTATGCGACGTCCAAGGCGGGTTTGCTCCACCTGTGCCGTTCCCTCGCCGTCGACTACGGGCCGCAGGGGCTGCGGGCCAACGCGGTGTGCCCGGGCTGGGTGCGTACGGAGATGGCCGACCAGCGGATGGCGCGGTTCGCGGCGGAGGCGGAACTGGCGGGCGGTGCCGAGGCGGCGTACCAGGAGGCGAACCGGCTGACTCCCGCCCGGCGGCCGGGTGATCCGGAGGAGGTCGCCGCGGCGATCGACTGGCTGCTGTCGCCCGCCGCGTCCTACGTCAACGGGGCCGTCCTCACCGTCGACGGCGGGGCGACCACGGTCGGCGTCGGCGGTGCCGCCTTCGACCACCGGATCGAGGCGCGCACCCCGCGCCTGTAGCGGACTACCGGACAGGCCCGTTCCACAGGGCCCTTGGCGGGGCGGGAACCCGTAACGGGGCCAGGGCTCAGGAAAGAGGCCGGGCCTGGAAGCGCCGCCGGCGGCAGCCGTGCTCGTCGCCGGGAATTCGATGCCGGCGGCGGGGCGAGGGGGTGGCCGGTATCAAGGCGGGGCAAAGACAAAGACGCTGTCTACGGGGTGACGACTTCACAAGTGCTCGATAAAGCCGAGCCGGCCGCACGATCGTCCGGGTCGTATCGGGCGCGGTACGACGTGGCGGCTACGCCGCTGATCAGCGACTGGGATGGCCGGCAGTAGCGGGGGTGCTGGCACGGTGGCCCTGCCCTGGCAGCAGTTTCGCTTTGCCACCAAGTCACCCGGCCCGGTCTCGTCACATCCTGTTCTGGGGTCAACCCGCGAAGGAGTGCGAGTGTTGACTATTACGCCGCCCACTTCAGTTCAGGGCCGGTGAGTTGTTGGCGTTTGTTCCGGATCTGCGGGTGGGGGAACCCTGCGTGTTGTCGGGTTTGGCTGGGCGGTGGTGGCCTTGATCGTTCTCAGCGCCAACTGTGCCGGCCCCATTTTCCTCGTGGGGCCGGTCCCTTGACACCGCGGCGCTTTTTTGGCCTTTTCGGCCCTCGGTCATAGTCGGCGCCATGGACTATGACGTAGTGGTGGCCGGAGGCGGCCCGGTCGGACTGATGCTGGCCTGCGAGCTCCGGCTCGGAGGCGCGCGGGTGGCCGTCCTGGAGCGCCTCACCGAAGTGAACTCGACGATCAAGGGCGGGGCGATCACCACGCCCAGCGCCGAGGCGCTCTACCGCCGAGGCATGCTGCCCGCGCTGGCCGAGGTGCAGCGGCAGACGATGGAGCGTTTTCAGGCTTTCCTGCGCGAACGGAACGGCGGGGACGGAGGCGGGGACGCGGGCCAAGGGCTCGGGATCGTCGGGCACTTCGCCGGAATCATGCTGCGCGCCGACCTGGTCGACCGTACGGAGCCGGGCCTCGGCGACGCCGGACCCGCCGCCGAGATCGCTTTCGTGGCGCAGCAGGACGTCGAGCGGCTGCTCGGCGGGCGGGCGGACGAGCTCGGCGTCGACGTGCGCCGGGGAGTGGAGCTGACCGGCTTCGACGCGGACGACGGGGCCGTCACCGTGCGGACCAGCCACGGGGCCATACGCGCCGGCTGGCTCGTGGGCTGCGACGGCGGCCGCAGCACGGTCCGCAAGCTCGCGGGGTTCGAATTTCCCGGTACGGACCCGGAGACCACCTGTCACCAGGCGGTCGTGGAGATGACCGGCGCCGAGGACCTGAAGGTCGGCTGGGCCGCCACGGACACCGGGGTGTACGCCCACGGGCCGATGCCGGGCCGTGTCGTCACCGTGGAGTTCGACGGCCCGCCGGCCGACCGGGACGCGCCGGTCACCACCGAGGACCTCCAGGCGCGGCTGCGCCGCGTCTCCGGCGTGGACGTCACGATCACCGAAGTGCGGACCGCGACCCGCTTCACCGACCACGCCCGCCAGGTCCCCGACTACCGCAAGGGCCGGGTGCTGCTGGCGGGCGACGCGGCGCACGTGCACTCCGCGTTCGGCAGCCAGGGGCTGAGCCTGGGTATCGGGGACGCGATGAACCTCGGCTGGAAGCTCGCCGCGGTGATTGCCGGCCGGGCGCCGGAAGGGCTGCTGGACACGTACACCGCCGAGCGCCACCCGGTGGGCGCGTGGGTCCTGGCCTGGACCCGGTCCCAGGTCGCGGCCATGCGCCCGGACCCGCAGTCCCGTGCCCTGCGCGAGATCGTCAGCGACCTGGCGGAGACGGTAACGGGCACCACGTACCTCGTCGCGCGGCTCAACGGCGCCGCGGTGCGGTACGAGCTGCCGGGCGAGCACCCGCTGACCGGCCGCAGCACCCCGGACCTCGAACTCACCGACGGCGGCCGCCTCGCCGACCACCTCCACGGCGGCCGGGCGCTCCTGCTCGACCTCACCGACGACCCGGAGCTCCGGGCCCTCGCTGCGGGGTATGCCGGCCGCGTCGACACCCTGACGGCCGGCTGCCCGTCCCGCCCGGAACTGGCGGCGGTCCTCGTCCGTCCGGACGGCTTCACGGCCTGGGCGGCCGACGTGGGGGCGCAGGCGCCGACGTCGACGGCCGGGCTGGCGGAGGCGCTGGAGGAGTGGTTCGGAGTGCCAGAGGGTGCGGTGACGCCGGGCTGATCCGCCGCTCTGCTCACTGACTCGAACCACGAGTCGATCCCACCCACGGCCGCCGCACCCGCCCGGTGTGGCGGCCGCCCGCACCTCAGTCCCGGCCCAGCAGCAGCCCGGAGCTCTCACCGGCCGCCTACCGCACCCGCTGCCACGCCCTGCACCGCTGTTACCGCTCCCGGCACCTTACGAGCCGGTGACCAGTGCAAACGACATATCACGGTGGACACGCTCGGCCTGCCTGTGAGGATCACGGTGACGCCCGCCGACATCCAGGACCGCGACGCCGCCCGCGACGTGTTCTGGCGGCTGCGTCTCACCCAGCCGCAGATCACGCAGGTCTGGGCCGACCGCGGTTACGCCGGCGAACTCGTGGACTGGGCCCGCGAACGCCTCTGGCTCACCCTCCGCATCGTCTCCAGGCCGAAGGGCACCCAGGGCTTCGTCGTCCTGCCCCGCCGCTGGAAAGTGGAACGCACGATCGGCTGGTGCATGAACGCCCGCCGCAACGCACGCGACTACGAGCGGCTGCCCCAGCACTCCGAGGCCCACCTGAACTGGGCACTCATCACCATGATGACCCGGCGCCTGATCCGCAAGAGCCCCCGCACGGACCGTTGGTCGAAGAAGTCGACACCGACCTCCTGAACCAGCCGGCTTGGTTCGCCGTATCGGCGCTCCTAGCATCCTAGGATGCTAGGATTTGTCTTGTGGGTGATGAAGAAGTCAAGCAATTCAACGTGTACCTGCCGATCGGGCTGATCAAGCAGGTCAAGTACCGCGCCATCGAGTCGGGCATGTCGTTGTCGGCGCTCGTCGCTGACGCGCTGCGCGCCTACCTCGATGACGCCCATGGGAACAAACAGCAATCGCCTGAGAAGGAGACCTGACATGACGACCGAAGGAATCGAAGCCGTGTTCCTGACGACGCACAACTGGGGCAAGGCGGCGAAGTTCTTCCAGACGCTGGGCTACGAACTGGAGTTCTCGACAGACCACAACTCCGGCCAGTTCCGCAACGGCGACGGTCCCTACGTTTTCATCGCCGAGGTTCCCCAGGACCAAGAGCCCCAGACGCGGATCGTGCTGAAGGCGCCGGACGCAGACGCGTTCCGTCCCGATCCTGTCGTCGAGGTGGTCACGCCGTTCGAGGACACCCATTACGGGACCAAGGAGATGACCGTCCGCGACCCCGACGGGCGCCTGTGGAGCCTCCAGGCTCCCGCCAACAACTGACTGCGACGAAAGGGGGAACACCATGGCGCACGAGCAGCCCGAGGCACCGGACAACACCGCGGTGCGGACCGCCCTCTGGCGGGCGATGCACCTCCAGGTCGACCCGCCCCCGCATGTGGTCGAGGACGAGATCGGCCTGCAGCTGGCGGCCCCCGGCGACGACTGGCACAACCGCCCGGACATGGATCCGCAGGCCACCAGCGGGTTCCGGTCGGCCATCGTGGCCCGCGCTCGTTTCATCGAGGACCTGATCGCCGAGCAGATCGACCGAGGCGTGACCCAGCACGTCATCCTGGGAGCCGGTCTGGACACCTTCGCCCAGCGCAAGCCGGAGCTCGCCTCCCGCCTGCAGATCTTCGAGGTCGACCAGCCCGGCACCCAAGCCTTCAAGCGCCACCGCCTGGTCGAACTCGGCTACGGCATCCCCGACTGGCTGCACCTGGTGCCGGTCGACTTCGAGGCCGGTGCGTCTTGGTCCGAGCAGCTGTCCACTGCAGGCTTCGATCCCGGCCGACCAGCGGTCATCGTCTCCACCGGCGTCACCATGTACCTCACCAAAGACACCACCGCTGCCACCCTGCGCCAGATTGCCGGGCTTGCACCCGGCTCAACGCTCGCCATGACCTTCCTGCTGCCTACCGAACTTGTCGACGCCGCCGACCGCCCCGGCCTCCGGGCGAGTGGGGACGGCGCACGAGCATCCGGGACGCCGTTCGTCAGCTTCTACAGCCCGCAGGAAATGCTGGCACTGGCCCGCGAAGCCGGCTTCAAAGGCTCCCGACATGTGTCGGGAGCCTTGCTCACCGAGCGCTACTTCGCCGATCGCACCGACGGCCTTCGCCCGTCAAGCGGAGAGGATCTGCTGCTGGCCACCACCTGACCTTCGTCAATGCCGTCTGTTCCAAGAAGCGTCCGAGCCTTGCGGTTCAAAAACACCTACTGAGAGGTCGTTTTCATCTCTGGTGTCCCGTTATTACGCCTTTTCTTTCGCGTAGTGGTGTGGTGCTGAGGGGACTGTGGAGTGGGTCGGTTCTGGT
>NZ_JBICWS010000019.1:0-144900 GCF_043199875.1 Streptomyces sp. NPDC048516
AAGGTGTCCGCAAGCTCCTTGAGCTCGTCATCCGGACCCCCCAGCTCGATCCGCCGGTGCAGATCCGAACCCGCCACCCGCTGAGCCGTCCGCGTGATACGACCCAACGGCGACAACACCCGCCCCGCCATCGCATAACCGAAAGCGAAAGCCACCACCGTCAAACCCAGCAACGCCAGCAGGGAGCGGTTGAGGAGGCTGTTGAGGGCCACCGCGCGCTGGTGCTGCAGACACTGTTCGACGGCCTGCTGGAGCAGCTGCCCGGACGTCTCGGTGGGCAGGTCGCAGATGTCACTGGTCGACTGGAACTTCCCGCCGAGGATCTTCAGCGGCAGCGCGCTGCCGTCGTGCAGCGCGTCCGCGGCCAGCATGTAGATGATCGTCAGCAGCACGATCCCGGCCATCAGGAACATGCCGCCGTACAGCAGCGTCAGGCGTATCCGGATCGTGGGCCGCAGCCACGGGAACGGACGCACATCGACCGGCCTGGGGTCCCAGGTCGGCTTGGGCGGAACGGGCGGCGGCGGGTTGGCCGCCTTGGAGAACGAGGGCAGGGAAGGCATCGCCGGTCAGATCCGGTATCCCGAGCCGGGGACCGTGACGATCACCGCGGGCTCGCCGAGCTTGCGGCGCAGCGTCATGACCGTGACCCGCACGACGTTGGTGAACGGGTCGGTGTTCTCGTCCCAGGCCTTCTCCAGAAGCTGCTCCGCCGAGACGACCGTGCCCTCGCTGCGCATCAGGACCTCCAGCACCGCGAACTCCTTCGGGGCGAGCTGGACCTCCTTGCCGTCGCGGAAGACCTCACGGCGGTTGGGGTCGAGCTTGATGCCGGCCCGCTCCAGGACGGGCGGCAGGGCGACGGTCGTACGGCGCCCCAGAGCGCGGACCCGGGCGGTCAGCTCGGTGAAGGCGAAGGGCTTGGGAAGGTAGTCGTCCGCGCCGATCTCCAGGCCCTCGACGCGGTCGCTGACGTCGCCGGAGGCGGTGAGCATCAGGACCCGGGTGGGCATCCCCAGCTCGACGATCTTGCGGCAGACATCGTCGCCGTGGACAACCGGAAGGTCACGGTCCAGCACGACGACGTCATAGTCGTTGACCGCGATCCGTTCCAGGGCGGCAGCGCCGTCGTAGACCACGTCGACCGCCATGGCCTCCCGGCGTAGTCCGGTGGCCACCGCATCGGCGAGCAGCTGCTCGTCCTCGACGACGAGAACACGCACGTCGCTAGTCCTTCCTCAGGGCCCTTTCGGGCAGGCACAACAATGTCTTCAGAGCTCTTCCATCCTGCCCCGAAGAGCCATAAACCGGCGGTAAGGGGGGTGCGGAGGGGTGGAGGGCCCCGGGGCGGCACCCGATGGACAGGATTCCCGGGAGGGTTGAGGTTTCCCTGAGGTGAGGGGTGGGGAGGACGACTGCACACCCGCGATCACGCCCTGTTTATTTCGGCTACTCGCCTTGAACTGATTCATCGCAGGGACCACGCCGTGATCGAACCGCCCGTCGGCACACCCCCGTGCCCACCGACCCACGACGAGGGGGCGCAATGGACGCGTTCACCGCAGGCATTTTGCAGCGCATAGAGAACACCGAGGCTGATCTGGACCGGGCCCGCGCTGCGGGCGATGACTTCCTCGCCGAGGTCGAACAGGCAGAGCTCGAGGACCTGCAGCGACTGGCGACCGAGCACGGCGTGCGGTACGGAGCGGTCAGCAACGCCTGACCTCTCCCCGGCGTACGAAGAGAGCGCCCCGGCATCCAGGGGATGGTGCCGGGGCGCTGTCGTGCCCGGACGCGGGTCCAGCGGGGCCGGTCAGTCGTGCCAGGCGCCGAGCTCGTCCAGGAGCGGCTGCAGCCGCTCGAAGAGGGCCGGGGAGGCGGCGACGGTCAGCTCGTGGGAGGCCGCTCGGCCGGGCCGGCCGCCGGTGAGCGCGCCGGCCTCGCGGGCGATCAGGGCGCCGGCCGCCAGGTCCCAGGGGTTCAGACCGCGCTCGTAGTAGGCGTCGAGCCGGCCGCAGGCCACATCGCACAGGTCGATCGCGGCCGAGCCGCCGCGCCGGATGTCGCGGACCTGCGGCAGCAGCGTGCGCACCACCTCCGCCTGGCCGGCCCGGCGCTCGGCGAGGTAGCCGAACCCGGTGCCGACGAGTGCCTGGGAGAGCGGCGGGGCGGGCCGGTGGCGGATGCGCTCGCCGTTGTTGAACGCGCCACGGCCCACGACCGCCTGGTAGGTCTCGCCGCGCATCGGGGCGGCGACGACCCCGACGACCACCTCGCCGTCCTTCTCCGCCGCGATGGACACCGACCAGGACGGCAGCCCGTAGAGGTAGTTCACGGTGCCGTCGACGGGGTCGATGACCCAGCGGATGCCACTGGTGCCGTCGGTGCTGGCGCCCTCCTCCCCCAGGAAGCCGTCGTCGGGGCGGTGCTCCCCGAGGAAGCCGGTGATCAGCTTCTCGGAGGCGAGATCCATCTCGGTGACGACGTCGATGGGGCTGGACTTGGTGGCGGCCACACCGAGGTCGGCGGGCCGGCCGTCGCGCAGCAGCGCCCCCGCGCGGCGGGCGGCCTCCAGGGCCAGGTCGAGAAGTTCGTCGTACAGCGCGTCGCTCTGCGCCGGGTCGGTCTGCCCCGGGGCTGTCTGGGGGGCGTCGGGGTGCAGCGGGTCGGGCACGATGCTCCTTGCTCGGACGAGCGTGATCGGGGGCGTGGGCGTAGGCGTAGGGGCTTATGCGGGGGCCTGGGCGGCCGGGCCACGCCAGTCGGCGCCCGCGGCGGCCGGGCGCGGTGCGCGCGCGGGGCAGCAGCCGACGGGGCACAGGTCGTGGCCGGCACCGAGGGCGCCCAGGGCGCAGCGCTCCGGGGCACCGCCCCGTTCGGCGGCCGCGCGCTCCAGGAGGAGGTCGCGGACGGCCGCCGCGAACCGCGGGTCGGCGCCCACGGTCGCCGACCTGGCGACCGGAAGCCCCAGCTCGGCGGCCTTGGCGGTGGCTTCGGTGTCGAGGTCGTACTTGACCTCCATGTGGTCGGAGACGAACCCGATGGGAGCCATCACGACGGCCGGGACGCCGACGGCGTGCCGCTCCTCCAGGTGATCGCAGATGTCCGGCTCCAGCCAGGGGATGTGCGGGGCCCCGCTGCGGGACTGGTAGACGAGCCGCCAGGGGTGGTCCACACCGGTCTCCGCCCGGACGGCGTCCGCGATCACCTGCGCCACGTCCAGGTGCTGGGCGACATAGGCGCCGCCCGCGCCGTCCTGTGTGTGGTCGGCGGGTGTGCCGGAGGTGTCGGCCGCGGCGGTGGGGATGGAGTGCGTGGTGAAGGCGAGATGGGCGCCGTCCCGCACCTCCTGGGGCAGGGCCGCGAGAGACGCCAGCACTCCGTCGACCATCGGCCGGACGAAGCCGGGGTGGTTGAAGTAGTGCCGCAGCTTGTCGACCCGGGGCAGTTCCAGGCCCTCGGCCTGCAGGGCGGCGAGGGCGTCGGCAAGGTTTTCGCGGTACTGCCGGCAGCCCGAGTACGAGGCGTAGGCGCTGGTCGCCAGGACGGCGATACGGCGGTGGCCGTCACGGACCATGGTGCGCAGGGTGTCGGTCAGGTAGGGCGCCCAGTTGCGGTTGCCCCAGTAGACGGGCAGGTCCAGGCCGTGCTCGGCGAAGTCCTTGCGCAGTGCGTCCAGCAGTTCCCGGTTCTGGGCGTTGATGGGGCTGACGCCGCCGAACAGGAAGTAGTGCTGCCCCACCTCCTTCAGGCGCTCACGGGGGATACCGCGGCCACGGGTGACGTTCTCCAGGAACGGGACGACGTCGTCGGGGCCTTCGGGACCGCCGAAGGACAGCAGCAGCAGGGCGTCATAAGGGCGGGGATCGCACTGTTCGGGCATGCCATCGATCCTGCCACCCTTCCCCCGGGTGCGGCCGCCCGGTCCCGGCGCCGGGAGGGCCGCCCCGTCCTACGGCCGGTGATGGAAATCCGGAGGCGGCCGACGGCACACCGCCCGTAAGCTGTATCGGCCCTTGTCATTCCTTACCGATCCTTTCGGTCCTCACCGGCGGAGCACCCCCGTTGCCCAGTCCCTACCGCGCCATCTTCGGCCGCCCCGGCACCAAGTCGTTCTCCGCCGCCGGGCTGCTGGGCCGGATGCCGTTGTCGATGCTGGGCATCGGGATCGTCACGATGATTTCCCAGCTGACCGGCCGCTACGGCCTGGCCGGCGCGCTGTCCGCGACCATTGCGCTGTCCGCCGCGGTCCTCGGCCCGCAGATCTCCCGGCTGGTGGACCGGCACGGCCAGAGCCGGGTGCTGCGCCCGGCCACCCTGGTGTCGATCACCGCGGTCGCCGGACTGCTGCTGAGCGCGCAGCAGCGCTGGGCGGACTGGCTGCTGTTCGTCTTCGCGGCCTGTGCGGGGTGTGTGCCGAGCGTGGGCTCGATGATCCGGGCGCGCTGGGCCGAGCTCTACCGGGGGTCCCCGCGGGAGCTGCACACCGCGTACTCGTGGGAGTCGATCGTCGACGAGATGTGCTTCATCGTCGGGCCGATCCTGTCCATCGGCCTGTCCACCGCGTGGTTCCCCGAGGCAGGTCCGCTGCTCGCCGCCGTTTTCCTGGCCGCCGGTGTCTTCTGGCTGACGGCGCAGCGGGCGACGGAACCGGTGCCGCATCCGCGCGAACAGCACACCAAGGGGTCCGCGCTGCGCTCGCGGGGGCTGCAGGTGCTGGTGGTGACGTTCGTGGCCACCGGCGCGATCTTCGGGGCGGTCGACGTGGTGACCGTGGCATTCGCCGAGGAGGTCGGGCACAAAGCGGCGGCCAGTCTGGTCCTGGCCGTCTATGCGCTCGGCTCGTGTGCGGCCGGCGCGGTCTTCGGACTGCTCCACCTCAAGGGGCATCCGTCCCGCCGCTGGGTCGCGGGGGTGTGCGTGATGGCCGTGAGCATGGTGCCGCTGCAACTGGTGGGCTCACTGCCGCTGCTGGCCGTCGCGCTGTTCGTCGCCGGACTGTCCGTCGCCCCGACGATGGTGACCACGATGGCGCTGGTCGAGGAGCATGTGCCGCGGGCGAAGCTGACCGAGGGCATGAGCTGGACCGGCACCGGTCTGGCTGTGGGCGTCGCGCTGGGCTCGTCGGCCGCCGGCTGGGTGGTGGACGCCGCCGGGGCCGCCCGGGGCTATCTGGTGCCGGGGGCGGCGGGCCTGCTCGCCGCGCTGGTGGCCTTCGCGGGCTACCGCAGGCTCCGTCCGCAGTCCGCGCCCGCGGTGGCAAGCCCGGCCGTGGCGGGTGGCCTGCCCGGCCCGACCGGTCAGGCCACGGAGCGGCGGGACGAGGAGAGCGTCGCCTAGGAGCTGTCCGTCCGATCATGTGCCCGTCGCTTGATCTGCTCGTTGTTCCCGCCATGGGGCGGGGAGAACGTGGTGATCTGTCGGACGCGGAGTGGGAGCGGCTGCGGCCGTTCCTGCCGGTGAGCAACGGCCGGTGGGGGCGATGGCGTGATCACCGGCAGGTGATCGACGGGATGCTTCACCGGGTTCGGACCGGGGTTCACCGGCGTGACCTGCCGGAGCGGTTCGGCCGTGAAAGGGCGGCTGGTGCCGATGGGACCTCCGGAAGGGTCGCTGTGATCACCACCCGGATTCCTACGGAGTGTGCCGCACACCGAGGCGGCCAGCGCGGCACCCTGCTCCCGATGCCAGGCCGTCGTCGGGGAGTTGTGCCGCACATCCAGCGGAAACCTCGCCGGTCAGGCACACGCCGGCCGCTGGCATACCCCCGCTCCTACGCCCAGCGCTTCGGCGCGACCATCATGAGGAGAGATGATCGGCGGATTCAACGGCACGCTGCAATAGGCGACTTTTTGTGATCAGGCGCCGGCAGTCCAGTGCTGCCGTGAAGGTTCACCGGGTGCGTCCGGCGTCCCCGCCTTCGGGTCACGCCTCGCGGTGGGGATCGTAGATGTCGGAGTCGTGGTGCTCAGAACGGTGAACCCGAGTCGTTGCAGGATGGGGCGGCTTTGGTCGGTGGCGTCGGCTTGAAGGTAGCGGTAGCCGAGGTCGGCGGCGGTCCGAGCGCGGTGGGCGACCAGAGCACGGTAGATGCCCCGGCCTCGCCAGGCAGCCACGGTGCCGCCGCCCCAAAGACCGGCGAAGTCGGTGCCTGGGTTCAGTTCCATCCGCGCCGCGCACACGGGCGAGTCGCCGGCCATCGCGACGACCGTGCTGACGGTTTCGGAGTTCTGGGCGAGCTGGGTGAGCAGCCGCTGCCGCAGGCGGGCGCTGTTGATGCCGAAGGCCTGTTCGTGGACGGCCGCCACGAGGTCCACCCCGGCGGCGTCGGTCACCGGACGCAGGTGGACACCTTCGGGCAGCGCGGTGTCGGTGGGCAGGTCCCGGACCGGCGCGACCATCACTGCCTCCTGCGGCTCGGGCGTGAACCCGGCCGACTTCAGCCGCCTCCCGAGGTCACCGGGTCGGTCGTGGGCGTATGCCTTCCATTCGAACTCGCGCCCAAGCGTGGCGAAGTACCGCATCTGGGCTCTGATCGCCGCATCCGCCGTGCTCTGGTCGAGGTCCGACCACAGGACGCCGTTCCAGTCGTGAACCGCGCCGGCCTGCCGCACGACGTTGCCGTCACGCTCGACACGGGTTCCGCGGCCGTCAGCCTGCGCGCCGCGCCTCAGCTGGCGGTCGAACAAGGCAAGTACGTCTGCATGGTTCATCCCGCTCACTCCAGCACGGGGAGGGCAACCGCACCACTGGGTTTCTCCCGCTCCCCGCCGACGTGAGTGACGTACCCCCGCCACCCCCGCCGCCGCACCGGTCCGCGTGAACCCCCGCCGCTCCCCGGCGAGTTACCCGCGGTACGACATGTCCGGGAGCCGGGCGGTTCGGGCCGGTTCCGGGCCGCTGTGATTCCCGTCACCCCACCCTGACGGAGCGTCGGCGACTGACATCATGCGCTCAACCACGGCGGCCGGATACGGCCCGCCTGCGCGGAGGGAGGGGACGTCACCATGGCAGTCAGCAACGCCGTCGGCGGCTCGGGAGGGCGTGGTCCGAGCGCCGGGCCGTGGCGCAACTGGGCGGGCAATGTCACCGCCCGCCCCGCCCGGAGCGTGGCCCCGGCGAGCACCGAGGAGGTGGCGGCCGCGGTCCGCGCCGCCGCAGCGGACGGGCTGACGGTCAAGGCCGCCGGCACCGGCCACTCCTTCACCTCCGCGGCGGCCACCGACGGGCTGCTGATCCGCCCCGAGCGGCTGACCGGCGTCCGCTCGGTCGACCGCGAGGCCGGCACGGTGACGGTGGCCGCCGGTACACCGCTCAAACACCTCAACGAGACGCTGGCCGCACACGGACTGTCGCTGACCAACATGGGCGACATCATGGAGCAGACGGTCTCCGGGGCGACGTCCACCGGCACCCATGGAACCGGCCGCGACTCGGCTTCGATCGCCGCCCAGACGACCGCCCTGGAATTGGTCACCGCCGACGGCTCGGTCCTGACCTGCTCCGCCCAGGAGAACCCTGAGGTCTTCGCCGCGGCGCGGCTGGGCCTGGGCGCGCTGGGCGTGATCAGCGAGCTGACCTTCGCCGTGGAACCGGAGTTCCTGCTGACCGCCCGCGAGGAGCCGATGCCCTTCGACGAGGTGACGGACCGGTTCGACGAGCTGATCGCCGAGAACGAACACTTCGAGTTCTACTGGTTCCCGCACACCGGCGGCTGCAACACCAAGCGCAACAACCGCAGCCAGGGTCCGGCGGCACCGCCCGGGAGGGTCAGCGGCTGGGTCGAGGACGAGCTGCTGTCCAACGGGGTCTTCCAGCTCGCCTGCACCGTGGGGCGGGCGGTCCCGGCCGCCATACCGGGCATCGCCAAGATCTCCAGCCGCGCCCTGTCGGCCCGTACGTACACCGACATCCCGTACAAGGTGTTCACCTCGCCGCGGCGGGTGCGGTTCGTGGAGATGGAGTACGCGCTGCCCCGGGCGGCCGCGGTGGCGGCACTGGGTGAACTCAAGGCCCTGGTGGAGCGCTCGGACTTCAAGGTCAGCTTCCCGGTGGAGGTGCGGACCGCGCCCGCCGACGACATCCCGCTGTCCACCGCTTCGGGCCGGGACACCGTGTACCTCGCCGTACACATGTACCGCGGGACACCGTACGGAGCGTATTTCGCGGCCGCCGAACGGATCATGACGGCACACGACGGGCGCCCGCACTGGGGGAAGCTGCACACCCGCGACGCCGCCTACCTTGCCGACGTCTATCCGCGGTTCGGGGAGTTCACCGCGCTGCGCGACCGGCTGGACCCGGAACGCCGGTTCGCCAATGCCTATCTGCGGCGGGTCCTGGGTGACTGACCGATAACAGCCGCGGCCCGGCGCCCACACCAGGGCGCCGGGCCGCGGCCGTTACGGGTCCCCCTCGTCCGGACGGTCCTCCTCGTCCGGACGGTCCTCGCCGGACCGAAGCCGGTCAGGAGGCACCGGGATCGGGGGCCGGCCCGCCGGACTGCTGTCCGTTCGGGGGATCCCCCTCGTCTCCGGTGCCGGCCGGACCGTCGCCGGAGCCGGTGTGTCCGTCACCGGCGGAACCGCTCGGGGACGGGTCCGGCGACGAGGGCGTGCCGGGATCCGGCGACGTCTTGCCGCCGTCGGACGGGCTCGGGTCCGGTGACGGCGTGCCGCCGCCCTTGTCCGTACCGGTATCGCTACCGCTGTCGCCCGAGCTGCCCGGATCGGGGCTCCGACGGTCTCCGCTGCCGTGCCGGCCGCCGCCGTCCGGGGAGTGACCGGAGCCGGGCGACTGCGGGGAGCGGTGCTGCTGGCGGCCCCCTCCCCCGGTGTGGGTGAGGTTGCTCAGCGTCGTGCCCTGCGCGCCGCTCGGCGTCTGCCCGGCGATCAGCTCGGTGCCGGTGACCACGCCCATGGCGAGCGCGAAGACCGCGAGCGCACCGAGCGTCGGCCGCTTCCAGCCGCGCAGCCGCGTGCCGTACGTCGCGGTGCTCAGCTCCTCGGGCGGGCCGGCCGGATGCCGCGCGGCCGGAATGCCGGTCGGGCGGGCGGGCGCCTGGCCCAGCGCCATGGTCCGCTCGTCGAGCCGCGGCACCAGTTGTGTCCGGTCGGCGGGCCGCCCCGGGTCACCGTCGTCCACCGCGCGCAGCGCGCGGGTCGCCTCGGGGTCGGCGGCGCGCAACGGCCGCGTCGCGTCATCGGTCCGCGGGGCGGGGTGGGCGCCTGCCGGGTCACGCCGGCAGGCCTGCTCGGCCCGCGGGATCAACTGTGTACGGGCGGTGCCGGGCGCGGACGTCCTGGCGGCGACGGAGGTGACCTTGTCCTCCGTGCCCTCCTTGTCGAAGGTCGGCAGCACCATCGTGGGCCCGGCCTGCCGGACGTCCGGTGTGGTGGATCGAGTGCGGGCGGCGGAGGAGCGGCGCGGCTTCGGCCGGGTGGTGACCGTCGCCTCCTTGAGCTGTTCACCGGTGCGCCGGAACAGGTGCTGGAATACCGAGCCGCCCGTAGTGGCCACGACACTGACCACACCCGCGCCGATGATGGTTCCGTAGACGCCGAGCCGGCCCGCGAGGTACGCGGCGACCGCCGCGGCGAGCGCGCTGCCGGCCACCTGAGCAACGCTCAGGTCTATCCGCCTCTCCTTCTTCTTCGTGTCGCTTTCGGTTTCTTCGTCCATCTCCAACCTTTGATAGCCCCTTCGATCCATCCTGCATGGAGAAGTGACCATTCGGCGGAGCCAAAAGTTCCGATTTTGGGGAATCTGTGAAACTTGCCACCGACACGCCAGGTAGAGAGATCGACAAGACGACTCAACTCCGTTGCCCGCCCAGAAGTTCAGCGGCGCGGCGGTCCACCTCAGTGGTCCGAATGGAGTACTGTGGCGAGCCCTGGCCCCGGTTCCCGTCCGGCTGCCCGGAACCCATGGGAGGGGGCCATGAAGGCGGCACTCACACCGGGGCGCCGCCGCTCGGCACGGGTGAACGGCGACAGGACAAGCGGCATGGTCACTGAGCGTGGCAAACAGGTAACCGTGTCATAACGGCGTTTCAGGGCCAAGCCCCGACACGCCGGGCAACTCGGCAATGTTGTGGCAGGCTGCACCCGGGCAGGCCACACTCGACTAGCGGAAGCAGCGACGCGAGTGACGTCGGCAGGCACCACCCGGGAGGTCCCCATGCCCGAACTGCGTGTCGTGGCCGTCTCCAACGACGGCACACGGCTGGTGCTCAAAGCTGCGGACAGCACCGAGTACACGCTTCCGATCGACGAACGGCTGCGCGCCGCCGTCCGCAACGACCGCGCACGGCTCGGCCAGATCGAGATCGAGGTCGAGAGCCATCTGCGTCCGCGGGACATCCAGGCCCGTATAAGAGCCGGTGCCTCCGCCGAAGAGGTCGCCCAGCTCGCCGGCATCCCCGTCGACCGGGTGCGCCGCTTCGAGGGCCCGGTGCTCGCCGAGCGCGCCTTCATGGCCGAGCGGGCCCGCAAGACCCCGGTGCGGCGCCCCGGCGAGAACACCGGTCCGCAGCTCGGCGAGGCGGTGGCGGAGCGACTGCTGCTGCGCGGCGCCGACAAGGAGAGCGTGCAGTGGGATTCCTGGCGCCGGGACGACGGCACCTGGGAGGTGCTGCTGGTCTACCGCGTCGCGACCGAACCGCACTCGGCGAGCTGGACGTACGACCCGCCGCGGCGGCTCGTCCAGGCCGTGGACGACGAGGCGCGGGCGCTGATCGGCGAGAGCGACGACACACCCGAGCCGAGCTTCCCGTTCGTGCCGCGGATCGCTCGGCTGCCGCGCGACCGGCCGCTGGACCGCGCGTTGGACCGGCAGACGCCCGAGCGCGGCGAACGCACGGCACCCTCCGGTGACGAGGACGGCGAGCCGAAGGTCGCGGAGGAGGCCGTCGGCGAGCGGGATTCGCTGACCAGCCTGCTGGAGGCGGTGCCGAGCTTCCGCGGCGACATGGTCGTCCCGGAGACCGTGAAGTCGGCGCAGAGCGACGAGGAGTCCGAGGCCGAGGTCGAGGAGCCGCCCGCCCCGGCGGCCAGTGCGGGCGCGGGTTCCGCGTACGCCGATGTGCTGATGCCACGCGCGGTGGCCGGCCATCGCGACCGGCTGACCGGTACGACGGACCGGCAGGCCGAGGCGGACGGTGTACGGCCCGGCCGCCGCGCCGCGGTGCCCAGCTGGGACGAGATCGTCTTCGGCACCCGGCGCAAGAAACCGGAGTGACGGGAGGGCCCTGGAGGCCTTTCCCGCCTGTACAGCGCCGTCCACCCGCCCCCTGGAATTCAGGGAGCGGGCGGACGGCGTGGTGCGACGCCCCTTTACGGGCCCCGGGGGGTTCAGCCGGGCTGTGGGCCCGTGGCGACGGGGCGGGACGGGTCGGCCGACCACTCGCTCCAGGAGCCGACGTACAGGGCTGCGGGGACGCCCGCGACCGCGAGGGCCAGTACCTCATGTGCGGCGGAGACCCCGGAGCCGCAGTACACGCCGACCTCCGCCTTCGCCGTGGCGCCCAGCGACGCGAAACGCTCGGCCAGTTCCGACGCGTCGCGGAAGACCGTGCCGCCCTCGACGACGTTCTCGGTCGTCGGGGCGGACACGGCGCCCGGGATATGGCCGGCGACCTTGTCGATCGGCTCGACCTCGCCGCGGTAGCGCTCGGCGGCGCGCGCGTCCAGCAGGACTCCGCGGCGGGCGAGGGCGGCCGCGTCGTCCGCCCGCAGCAGTGCCAGCCCACCGGGCACGGGAGTGAAATCACCCTCCTGCGGAGCCGGTTGATCGTCGCTCAGGGCGCCGCCGGCCGCCTGCCAGGCGGCGAGCCCGCCGTCCAGGACACGAACATCGGGGTGGCCGGTCCATCGCAGCAGCCACCAGGCGCGGGCGGCCGCCCAGCCCTGGCCGCCGTCGTAGACGACCACGGGACGGTCCGCGCGGACGCCGGCGGCCCGCATGGCCTCGGTGAAGACGTCGAGATCGGGCAGCGGGTGCCGGCCCCCGGGACCGGGAGGCGAGGCCAGCTCGCTCTCGAGGTCGACGTAGACGGCGCCGGGCACATGACCGGCCTCGTACGCGGGGCGGCCGGGCGGGCCGCCCATCTGGTAGCGGACGTCCAGGATGGCCGGAGCGGTGGGCCGGTTCAGCTCGCTCGCGAGTTCGGTAGCGGTGATGATGGCATTCATGGGACTCATCCTTGCGTAGCGACGGCTACGTACAGAAGGTAGGCACCCACCCTCCGTATGACGCAGTTGCGTCCTGCCGTAACGCCGCGGAGGCGGATCGGAAACGTCAAAGCGGGCATTCTCCCTCGCGAAGCGGCCATGGACGGCGCGGCCGGGGCGCACACCCGGTCACCGGGTGCGAGCATCTGCTCGGGACCCGCGCCCGTAGCGCAGATGGTCAGCACCCGACGCTCCGAGGAGAGAGTGACAATGACGACCGAGGCAGCGACCCGGCGGATGCCCGGCGCGCCCTGCTGGGTGAGCCTCCTGGCCCACAGCCTGTCCG
Source organism: Streptomyces sp. NPDC048516 (assembly GCF_043199875.1). Classification (NCBI taxonomy): domain Bacteria; kingdom Bacillati; phylum Actinomycetota; class Actinomycetes; order Kitasatosporales; family Streptomycetaceae; genus Streptomyces; species Streptomyces sp. NPDC048516. The sequence continues at coordinate 12,517 of NZ_JBICWS010000019.1, forward strand.
CGACGCAGGAATTCTACGGCGCGCTGTTCGGCTGGGAGTTCCGCCCGGGACCGCAGCATTTCGGTCCGTACGCCCGGGCCTTCCTCCACGGCCGGGAAGTCGCCGGGCTCGGCGAGCTGGCGCCCGACCGCCATCTCCCGGTCGCCTGGACCACCTATCTGGCGAGCGATGACGCGGACGCGACCGCCGAGCAGATCCGCTCCTGCGGCGGGACGGTAGGCGTCGGGCCACTGGATGCGGACGACGACGCGGGGCGGATGGCGATCGCCTCCGATCCACAGGGCGCGATCTTCGGCATCTGGCAGGGCAGGTCGGTGGCAGGCACCACGATCACCGGTGAACTGGGCACCCCGGCATGGAACGAGCTGGTCACCCGGGACACGAGCTCCGTCCTGACGTTCTACGAGCATGTCTTCGGCTATGAGGCGGAGCCGGTGATCTCGGCCGGCTTCGACTACCTGACGCTGCATCTCAAGGAGCACCCGGTGGCCGGTATCCACGGCGTGGGCAACGGCCTGCCACGCGACCGGGGTTCCCACTGGATGACGCACTTCGCCGTCTCCGACACGGACGCGGCGGCCTGCCGGGTCACCGAGCTGGGCGGCCAGGTGCTGCAGCCCGCCCGGGATTTTGCGCACGGCCGGCTGGCGACGGTCTGCGACAGCGAGGGCGCCGTCTTCACCATCGTCCAGCGGAACTGAGGGACGGTCACACCGGGCGCGCCCGGCGGCCGGGCCTACTTCGCGCTGTCGACCGGCAGTACGTCCGGGGAGAGCGCGGCCGCCCGGGCGGTCGCCGAGGTCTGGCGCCGACGGTGGTGACGCCGGCACAGCACCTCGTAGCCGACCTCGGTGTGCGGGCCGTCCACGTCGCCGACGACATCGCCGACCACGACCTGAGCGCCCTCGACGACCATCCGGCCGTCGACCGTACGGGCGTTGTGCGTGGCGCGGGCGCCACACCAGCACAGCGCCTCGACCTGCAGCACCTCTATGCGGTCGGCCAGTTCGACCAGCCGCTGGGAGCCGGGGAACAGCTTGCTGCGGAAGTCGGTGGTGATACCGAAGGCGAAGACGTCCAGTTCGAGGTCGTCGACGATGCGGGCGAGCTGGTCGATCTGTTCGGGGACGAGGAACTGGGCCTCGTCGGCGATGACGTAGTCGACCCGGCCGCCGGCGGAGAGATGGTCGACGACATGCGTGTAGAAGTCCATGCCGTGCGCCGCCTCGACGGCCTCGGTCACCAGGCCGAGGCGGGAGGAGAGCTTGCCGCGGCCGGCCCGGTCGTTACGGCTGTAGATCATGCCTTGCAGACCGCGGGAGGAGCGGTTGTGCTCGATCTGCAGAGCAAGTGTCGACTTTCCGCAGTCCATCGTTCCGGAGAAGAACACCAGCTCGGGCATGGGGCGTTGCGGGCCTTTCGGGCTCGTACGGAAGGGTGGGGGCGTGCGGGCGGCGGGCCGCGCCGGTCAGGTGCGGACTTCCAGGAGCGGCACCAGCTGCTCCACCGGGGTCATCGAACCGTGCATCCCGACCATCTCCGATTCACGGGGCTCCCGTTCGGTCGCGATGATCACCATATCGGCGTGCGCGGCCGCGACGACATCGCCGATCCGGGCACGCACCCGGTCATCGACGGACGGTCCGAACCACCCCGCGGCGATGGCCTCTTCGCGGCTCGCCACCCACATCTGCTCACCGACCACCTCGCGCCACACGGCGAGCACATCGGCGGCAGCGCCCGGGTGGGCGTACACATGGCGGGCCCGGCCCTCGCCCCCCAACAGGCGTACGCCGGCGCGCAGTTCCCAGTCCTCGTCGAAGTCGATCCGGGACTCGGAATCGAAGGGAATATCGATCATGCCGTGGTCCGCGGTGATGTACAGCGCACTGCGCGGCGGCAGTTGTTCCGCCAGCCGCTGGGCGAGCCGGTCGACGTACATCAACTGGCCGCGCCAGGCGTCGGAGTCGACGCCGTAGCGGTGTCCCTTGCCGTCCACCTCGGAGTAGTACGTGTAGACCAGCGAACGGTCACCGGCGGCAAGCTGCTCGGCGGCGAGGTCCATCCGCTCCTCGCCGGAGAGCCGGCCGTGGAAGGTGCCGCCGCTCAGCGCGACCTGGGTGAGCGGGGTGTGCTGGAAGCTCGGCGCGGAGACCTGGCAGGTGTGGATACCGGCGGCGTGCGCGCGCTGGAAGACCGTCGGATACGGCTGCCAGACGTACGGGTCGGTCCACGGGTACCAGCGCAGCTGGTTCATCAGGGCGCCGGCGGCCGGATCCTCGCAGGTGTAGCCGGGCAGGCCGTGGGCGCCCGGCGGCAGGCCGGTGCCGACCGAGGCGAGCGAGGTGGCGGTGGTGGACGGGAAGCCCGCGGTGAGCGGGCGGCCGCTGCCGTTGAACGACGTGTCCAGGAGCGAGGTGAGAAACGGCGCCTCCTCCGGGTGGGCCCGCAGCAGCTCCCAGCCGAGGCCGTCGATCAGGAAGACACAGGCGCGGTCGGCGGGCGCCAGCTCCATCGAGGTGGCGAAGCCCGTCATGCCGAGGCCCGTGGCAATGGTGGGCAGCAGGTCGGCGAGCGAGCCGGTGCCGTACCGGGGCACCGGGGCGCCGAGCGGGTCGAGCGGTTCGGGTTCCGGCCAGGCGGGGGCGATGTGGACCATCAGCGGGGGGCGGGGGTGGCCGCGGTGGCCTCGGAGAGCGCTTGGGCGAAGGTGAGCGTCTCGCGCACCGAGTCGGGTCCGTCGCCGGCCTCGCTGACCCGCAGCGAGAGGTCGTCGGCGGTGGAGGAGCCCGTGTAGCCGTGGTCCGCCTCGCAGTTGGGGTCACCGCAGGCGGCGGGCTCCAGGTCGAGGCGGGCGACCGCGCCCCAGCCGATGGTGAGCACGACCTCGCGGGGCAGCCTGCCCGGGGTGTAGGACTCGGGGTTGGCGACCACCCGGCTGAGCACCACGGACGAGATCCGGCTCAGCTTGACGGATTCGGTGGAGGTCGTGGCGTACGGCGACGGGGAGGTGGCGTCGGCGGCCTGCTCGTCGGTGTGGCTGACGATGAAGCGGGTGCCGGTCAGGACCAGGACCGTGACATGGCGGCGGACCTCGTTGGCGTCGAAGGTCGTCTCCTGGTGGACGAGGTACGACGTCACGGGCTCACCGCCGACCGCGGCCTGCACCGCCTCGGCCACGAGCGTCGGGTAATAGCCGCTGCGCTCGATCGCCGCGCGCAGCCCCTGGGTCGTCGTACCGGTCTTAGCCATGGGGTCCATCTTACGGGGCGTACCGGGCCGCGAGAGCCTCAGTAGACGGGCAGCCGGCGGGGGCCGAGGTCAGTGGTGGCAGGGGCCCTGGCCAGACGTACGGTCGCCCCCAATACGGAGAGGCCGTGCGCGGCGACGACGACCGGTTCGAGGTCGACGCCGACGACCTCGGGGTGGTCGTCGACGAGCCGGGAGACGCGCAGCAGCACCTCGGCCAGTGCCGTGGTGTCCACGGGCTGGGAGCCGCGCCAGCCGAACAGCAGCGGGGCGGCGCGGATCGAGCGGATCTGCTCGGTGACGTCGCGGTCGGTGGCGGGGATGAGGCGGTGGGCGATATCGCCGAGCAGTTGGGAGGGCGCCCCGGCCAGGCCGAAGGAGAGCACGGCGCCGGCGGCCGGGTCGATGGCGGCACGGATGACCGTGTCGACGCCGCGCGGCACCATCGACTGGACGACCGGGAGCAGCTCCTCCGGAGAGCCGAGGAATTCGGTCAATTCGGCGTAGGTACGGCGGAGTTCGGACTCACCGGCGATATCGAGACGTACTCCCCCCAGGTCGGCACGGTGACGTAGATGGGGTGCGGTGGTTTTCAGGGCCACCGGATAGCCGAGGCGGGCGGCGGCGCGGACGGCGGCGTCCGGGTCGGGGGCAGGCAGGACGGGCCGGGTGTGGATGCCGTAACGGGCGAGCAGGGCCTCGGCGTCCTGGGACGGCACCGGGACGGAGCGGCCCGTGGGGGCGTCGGGGGTGAGCCGGTCGAGCAGTCGCTCGATGTCGGCGCCGGCCGCCGCCTCCTCGATGTCGTCGTATTCGGGCACCCGGCCAGGATCGGCGGCTTCCCGGCGCCATGCGGCATAACGGACGGCCTCGGCAAGGGAGCGCACGGCACGCTCGGCGGCGGGGTAGGCGGGGATGCGGAGCGGCGCCGGGCGGCGCCGGGGTGGGGTGGCGGCGTCGGCGTCACGGGCCGGGTCCGGCCGGCGGGCGGCGAGGGTGGGCGGCGGCCCCGGGGGGATCGGCGGGCGCGAGCGGTTCGACGCGCCGTGCGGGGGCCGCGGCGGCTGCGGGGGCTCCGCGGAGCGGGCGGACGCGGGGGCCGGACCGGCGGGACGGACCGGCTCGTCCCGGGCGGGCACCGCGGGCTCGGGCGACTGCGCCGGTGCCGGTGCCGGTGCCGGTGCCGGTGCCGGTGCCGGTGCCGCAAGGGTCTCGGCCAGGTCGTCCATGGCGAGGTGGACGACCGTCACCGGCTTCTCCGGATGCGCCTCGGCCGCCGTCCGCAGCGCGCCGGCGAGTGCGGCGCCTTCACTGTCGGCCGGGGAGACGGCGGCCCCCTCCCCCACCCAGGGGATGGCCGTGACGACCACGGCATCGCAGCCGTCGCCGGACAGGGCCTCGTCGAGCGCGGCCCGGAAGTGGTCCGGTGTCGCCGCGGAGGGCAGCACACGGGGGCTCTGCGGGCGCAGTCTTTCGGTCAGGCAGGCGTCGTAGGCGAGCAGCGCCAGCGACTCGGAGTTGCCGAGGATGGCGATGCGCGGGCCGGCCGGCAGCGGCTGGGAAGCCAGCAGCAGACCGGCGTCGATCAGCTCCGTGACCGTGTCGACGCGGATCACCCCGGCCTGGCGCATCAGGGCGGCGACGGTGCTGTCGGGGACGCGGACCGTGGGCACGGCGTGACCGGGCGGGGCGGTGCCGTTGTGCCGGGCCCCCTTGGCGACCACGACCGGTTTGACGGCGGCGGTACGGCGGGCGAGCCGGGCGAATTTGCGCGGGTTGCCGATGGACTCCAGGTAGAGGATCACGACATCGGTGTCCGGGTCGTCGTACCAGTACTGGAGCAGGTCGTTGCCGGAGACGTCGGCGCGGTTGCCGGCCGAGACGAAGGCGGAGATACCGGCGATCCCACCGTCACCGGGGCCGCGCGCATGCAGTCCGCTGAGCAGGGCGATACCGATGGCACCGGACTGGGTGAACAGGCCGATGTGGCCGGCGCCGGGCATCCGGGGCGCGAGGGAGGCGTTCAGCCGGACGTCGGTGGCGGTGTTGATCAGGCCGAAGGCGTTGGGCCCGATGAGCCGCATGCCGTACGAGCGGGCCTGGCGCAGCAGTGCACGCTGCCGCTCCCGGCCGTCCGGGCCCGCCTCGGCGTAACCGGAGGAAAGGATCAGCACGCCCTGGACACCGTGTTCGCCGCAGTCACGGACCACGTCGGGAACGCTGTCCGCGGGGACGGCGATGACGGCGAGGTCCACCGGGCCGGGGATCTCCCGCAGGGCGCGGACGGCCGGCACCCCTTCGGGCCGCAGCCGCTGCATGCCTTCGGGGAAGGCGTGGTTGACGGCGTGCACCCGGCCCGTGAAGCCGGATTCCAGGAGGCTGCGCAGCGCGGTGCGCCCGACGCCTCCGGGGGCACGGCCGGCGCCGATGACGGCGACCGAGCCAGGGGCGAGCAGCCGCTGCACGGAGCGGGCCTCGGCGCGCTGCTCGCGGCCGCGCATCACGGCCATGGACTGCTCGGTCGGCTCCAGATCGAACTCGAGGCGGACCACGCCGTCTTCGAAGGTGCGCTTGTGGGTGTAGCCGGCGTCCGTGAAGACCTTGATCATCTTGGAGTTCGCGGGGAGCACCTCGGCGGCGAACCGGCGGATGCCACGTTCGCGGGCGACGGCCGCGATGTGCTCCAGGAGGGCGGAGGCGACACCGCGGCCCTGGTGGGCGTCCTGGACGAGGAAGGCGACCTCGGCCTGGTCGTCCTCGGGGCTCTTGGCGGGCAGCCCCTGGTCGCTGATCCGGTCGTAGCGGACGGTGGCGATGAACTCGCCGCCGACGGTGGCGGCGAGCCCTACCCGGTCGATGTAGTCGTGGTGGGTGAAACGGTGCACATCGCGGTTGGACAGGCGCGGATAGGGAGCGAAGAAGCGGTAGTACTTCGACTCGTCCGAGACCTGTTCGTAGAAGGAGACCAGCCGTTCGGCGTCGTCGGGGGTGATGGGGCGGATCCGCGCCGTACCACCGTCACGCAGCACCACGTCGGCTTCCCAGTGGGTCGGGTACGCGTGGTCCTGCGGCTTGTGCATGCGCACAGCGTACGACCGGCCACCGACAACCGGCTCGGCGCGCGTACGCTCGGGGTGCGGGGCAAGCTGAGGTTGCCGTACGGGCGTACGCTCCGGTCGGCCTGCCGGGCCTCCCTTGGGGAGACCAATGGCCGCAAAAGGCCAGGACAAAGGGCTGCCCAGCACCCTTGGCAGCGTGAGAGACTGGTCTAGACAACAGTCACGACTTTGAAGGGCAACACCATGGCAGAGCGCCGCGTCAATGTCGGTTGGGCCGAGGGCCTGCACGCCCGCCCCGCGTCGATCTTCGTCCGTGCGGCCACCGCCTCCGGCGTCCCCATGACGATCGCCAAGGCTGATGGCAACCCCGTCAATGCGGCCTCCATGCTCGCGGTCCTGGGCCTGGGCGCCCAGGGTGGCGAGGAGATCGTGCTGGCCTCCGACGCCGAGGGCGCCGAGGAGGCACTCGACCGTCTGGCCAAGCTCGTCGCCGAGGGTCTCGAGGAGCTCCCCGAGACCGTCTGAGTTCCCCAGGACTTCTGCTGCGGCGGCCCCGCCGCGGTGACCGGTGACCGGTTGCCGCGGCGGGGCCGTTTTCGCTGTGCCGGGACCTTCGCCGCACCGGATTACCCCCATACCGGAATCCGTTCGCTACGCCCGGGATATCGGAGACGATTCCTTGATATCGAGGGCGCAAGGAAAAGTGTGCGCTATCGGATCCCTCCGGTGCCGCACCTATGGCAGCGCGTATGCCGGCGCAGCACGTATGGCGGCACACATACCCACTGAATGCCGGCGGGGAGGAAAACGCGGTCTCGCACCCCGAATCCCATTCCGCGCTTCTTTGTATACGGGGCGATTGTTAAGGGCGGGCACGGACCGTGTTGACGGGCGGTTTCGGATCCCTCACCTCTGTTTTGGCGGGGCGCCGGAGCCGGTACACCGGGAGGGAGCGCTCGACATGAGCCGCCATCAGGGCACGGGCCCGTTCCGCATCCCCCCGGGCCACCGCGTCCAGCACCGCGCCGTGTTCGTCCCACGACTCCCGCGTACGGGCGGGCAGCTCCACGGCGTACATCCACTCGATCTTGCGCCGTAGCTGGGTCAGCAACGCCGTCAGGCTGGGGCTGCCGGCCGCCTGGGCCAGCGTCTCGTGGAACCAGCCGTCCAGTTGGCGCAGATCCGCCGGGCTGCCGTGACGGGCTCGCTCGCGGCCGAGCCGTACCAGGCCGCGGAGGACCTTGAGGTGGGCCGGGCTACGGCGGATGGCCGCGCGTGCGGCTCCCAGCGGCTCCAACAGGGCGCGGACGTCGAGGAGATCGGCGGCCTCCTGCTCGGTGGGCTCGGCGACGCAGGCGCCCGCGTGGTGGCGGGTGGTGACAAAACCTTCGGACTGCAGAGTCCGCAGGGCTTCACGGACCGGCACCCTGGAGACGCCGTACCGGGCCGCAAGGATCTCTTCGATCAGCCGGCTCCCCGGCGCCAGCGCACCGGAGACAATGTCATCGCGAATCGCCGTGCACACCGCATGAGCGGAAATATGGCCTCGCATCTTCCGTGCCTCCGCCGTAATCCCCTGGAAACGTCGCCGGTCGGCGACTATTCCGTGACTCTATTCGACCGGAACGCCTTTTCGGCGGGCTCCGGTTATTCAGGGAAATTTTTTGGCCGGAAGTGGGCGGGAGGGCACGGCGTATCCCCTGCACACCGACCCGGCACCGGATACAGCGAAGCCCCGGCCGTGGAGCCGGGGCTTCGGGCGGACGCTCGGTCCGGTGGCACGCGGCCCCGGTGAGGAGCGCGGGCGGGCGAGACGGAAGATCAGACCTTGACGCCGTGCGAGTGCAGGTACGCGATGGGGTCGATGTCCGAGCCGTAGTCGGCGCCGGTACGGGCCTCGAAGTGCAGGTGCGGGCCGGTGGCGTTGCCGGTGGCGCCGGAGAGGCCGATCTGCTGGCCCGGGGTGACGTGCTGGCCGACCGAGACGCCGAGCGACGACAGGTGGCCGTACTGGGTGTACGTACCGTCGTTCATCTTGATCACGATGTTGTTGCCGTACGAGCCGCCCCAGCCGGCCTCGACGACGGTGCCCGTGCCGACGGCGTGGACGGAGGTGCCGGAGGCGGCGTGGAAGTCGATGCCGGTGTGGCTGCCCGAGGACCACAGGCCGCTGGAGGCCTTGTAGGAGGTGGACACGTAGGAGTCGGCAACGGGGGCGACGAAGGTGTTGAGGCGCTTGCGCTCCGCCTCGCGGGCGGCGCGCTCCTTGGCCTTGCGGGCGGCCTCGACGCGCCGCTTGGCCTCCTCGGCCTGCTTCTTGGCCACGGCCTCGGCCTTCGCCTTCGCCGCCGCGGCCTCCGCTTCGGCCTGCTGCGCGTCGGCCTGGGCCTCGACATGGTTGGCGAGCTCGTCACCGAGCACGACCGCCTGCTGCAGACCGGTGTCGTGGGCGCGGGCCTCGTCCGTGGCCGCCAGCGCCGGCGAGGCCACGGAGGCGACCACGCCGCCGGCCGCGAGGGTGGCTATGCCGGCGATGTTGCGGGTCGTCCGAACGGGGCGGCTCGTACGACGGTGCTTCCCGGTGGCACGGATGAACGCCATGTACTGGCTTGTCCTTTCCCTCCTTCTCGCCTACCGGGTTAGCTGACGGGTTCGGAGCAGGAAGGTCTCCTACGGGCTCCTCCGGAGGGGAGTCCGATTCACCCCAAGGGACTCTGGGTCCCCGGCTCCCCTGGCTCGCGCCGTACGGGGACTCGGCGATGACTGTCCGGTGCCACGGTTGTGGCGGACTTGTGACGAACAGCCGGACCGACGCTAGACGGGGCAACTTTCAATCGGCAAACAGAACCGCTTTTTTGTGCGGGATGCCACAAGAACCGGCGCACCGGCCGCAATAAACCGGACATACGGCAACTCCCGTGGCAGACCATCGCCACGGGAGTTGCTTTGTCGATATGTGACCTTCCGTCACACGGGTGGCACTAGGCGCCGATGACCGTCACCTCACCGATGCCCAGCGCCTTGCTGGGCTCGGCGATCTGTGCCGCATCGCCCACCAGGACCGTCACCAGCCGGTCCACAGGGAAGGCGTTGACGGCCGCCGCGGTCGCCTCGACCGTGCCGGTCTCCGCGAGGCGGACGTAAAGCTGCGCCTGGAAGTCGTCCGGCAGGTGCTGCTCCACCTGGTCGGCGAGGGTGCCGGCGACGGCTGCCGCGGTCTCGTACTTCAGCGGCGCGACCCCGACGAGGTTCTGTACGGCGACATCCCGCTCGTCGTCCGTCAGCCCCTCTGCCGCGAGGGTGCGCAGCACGTTCCACAGGTCGTCGAGCGCCGGGACGGTGGAGGCGGTGTCCACCGAACCGCTGATGGCCAGCAGCGAGGCTCCCGTGGCCCCCTCGGGGGACGTGGGAGCGGTGGAGCGAAGCACCTGGCCGAAGGCGCGCACCCCGTAGGTGTAGCCCTTCTCCTCGCGCAGAACACGGTCCAGACGGGAGGTGAGGGTGCCGCCCAGGCAGTATGTGCCGAGGACCTGCGCGGGCCACACCCGGTCGTGCCGGTCGGCGCCGATACGCCCGATGAGCAGCTGTGTCTGGACGGCGCCGGGGCGGTCCACGATCACCACACGGCCGGTGTCGTCGGCGACGATCGGCGAGGCCTTCAGCGGCTCGGCCGACGAGCCGCTCCACGCGCCGAGCGTCTCGGCGAGCGCGGCGTCCAGGTCGACCCCGGTGAAGTCACCGACGATGACGGCAGTGGCCGTGGCGGGCCGTACATGGGCGTCGTAGAAGGCGCGGACGGCCGCGGCATCGACGCGTCCGACGGTCTCCTCGGTGCCCTGGCGCGGCCGTGACATACGGGACGTCGCCGGGAACAGTTCCTTGGACAGCGCCATCGCCGCGCGCCGGGCCGGGTTGGCGAGCTCGTGCGGGATCTCGTCGAGACGGTTGCGCACCAGCCGCTCGACCTCGCTCTCCGGGAAGGCGGGCGCGCGCAGCGCGTCGGCGAGCAGGCCGAGCGCACGCGGCAGCCGGGACGCCGGCACCTCGAGGGACACCCGTACACCGGGGTGGTCGGCGTGCGCGTCCAGAGTGGCACCGCAGCGCTCCAGCTCGGCGGCGAACTCCTCCGCGTCGTGCTTGTCGGTGCCCTCGGACAGGGCGCGCGCCATGATCGTGGCGACGCCGTCCAGGCCCTCGGGTTCGGCCTCCAGCGGAGCGACGAGGTTGATCTCGACGGCGACGACCTGCTGGCCGGGGCGGTGGCTGGTCAGGAGGGTGAGCCCGTTGGGCAGTTGGCTGCGGTCGGGGGCCGGGAAGGCCCACGGCCTGGGCGCGCCGCCCTGGGGCTGCGGGTGAAAGTCCATGCTGCACACGGGGGAATCGGCGTGGGTGGTGGCGTCGCTCACTGGTCCGCCTCCCCTTCCTCGGTGTCGGCGGCGTCGGTCGGCTCGGTGGGCTCGTAGACGAGCACCGCGCGGTTGTCGGGGCGCAGCCGGGCCTTGGCGACCGCCTGCACCTCCTCGGGAGTGATGTCCAGAACCCGCTGCACTGCGGTCAGCGCCAGCTGCGGGTCGCCGAACAGGACGGCGAAGCGGCACAGTTCGTCGGCGCGGCCGCTGACCGTGGCCAGCCGGTCCAGCCATTCGCGCTCCAGCTGGGCCTGTGCCCGCTCCATCTCCTCCGGGGTCGGGCCCTCGGCGGCAAAGCGGGCCAGCTCCTCGTCGACCGCGCGCTCGATGCCGGGGACCTCCACTCCGCCGGACGTCTTCACGTCCAGCCAGCCCAGCGAGGGTGCGCCGGCCAGCCGCAGCAGGCCGAAGCCGGCCGCCACGGCGCTGCGGTCACGGCGCACCAGCCGGTTGTACAGGCGGGAGGACTCGCCGCCGCCCAGGACGGTCAGCGCGAGGTCGGCGGCGTCCGCCTCACGAGTACCGTCGTGCGGCAGGCGGTAGGCGGCCATGAGGGCCCGGGCGGGCACGTCCTCCTCGACGACCTCGCGCAGCTCACCGCCGATGACGTCGGGAAGCGCGCCGTCCCGCGGCGTCTGCTTGCCGTCGTGCGCGGGGATCGAGCCGAAGTACTTCTCGACCCAGGCCAGCGTCTGCTCGGGGTCGATGTCACCCACGATCGACAGGACGACGTTGTTGGGCGCGTAATACGTCCGGAAGAACGCCCGCGCGTCCTCCAGGGAGGCCGCGTCCAGATCGGCCATCGACCCGATGGGCGTGTGGTGGTACGGGTGGCCCTCGGGGTACACCATGGCCGTCAGCTTTTCGAAGGCCGTGCCGTAGGGGACGTTGTCGTAGCGCTGGCGGCGCTCGTTCTTGACGACGTCACGCTGGTTTTCCATGGACTCGTCGTCGAGCGCGGTCAGCAGTGAGCCCATCCGGTCGGCCTCCAGCCAGAGCGCGAGCTCCAGCTCGTGGGCGGGCATGGTCTCGAAGTAGTTGGTGCGCTCGAAGCTCGTGGTGCCGTTGAGCGAACCGCCGGCGCCCTGCACCAGCTCGAAGTGGCCGTTGCCCTTCACCTGCGCGGAGCCCTGGAACATCAGGTGCTCGAAGAGGTGAGCCAGGCCCGTACGGCCCTTGACCTCGTGGCGGGAGCCGACGTCGTACCACAGGCAGACCGCTGCGACCGGCGTCAGGTGGTCTTCGGAGAGCACCACGCGCAGGCCGTTGGCCAGCCGGTGCTCGGTCGCTGTCAGGCCGCCGGAGCCGGCTTGTTCTGTGGCCGTGTGACCCATGGGCATGTACGTCCCTTCGATCCGCTTGCGAGGAAGTTCTGTCACTGTATGCAAGCGCGTCGGCATCTGGCGAAGTCACCGGGCGGCCGGCCCGGGACCCGCTCCGTGCGCGACCCCGCAGGAGCTGAAGGGGGAGTCGCGGTCGGCGTTGTCAGTGGGGCGGTCCACAATGGTCCGCGTCAGACTCAGACATACTCGCGGGTCGATCCCTCAGCTGGTTGACCCGACTGGTTGACCGTTGTCCGATGCCGCCTCCCCGGCATCGGCAGTAGACGCAGCAGAAGGAGCCGCAGCCGCGATGGCCCGCCGCAGCACGAAGACCCCGCCGCCGGACGACTTCGAGGAGAGGATCCTCGACATCGACGTCGTCGACGAGATGCAGGGTTCCTTCCTCGAGTACGCGTATTCGGTCATCTACTCGCGCGCCCTCCCGGACGCCCGCGACGGTCTCAAGCCCGTGCACCGCCGCATCCTGTACCAGATGAACGAGATGGGGCTCCGGCCCGAACGCGGTTACGTCAAGTGCGCCCGCGTCGTCGGCGAGGTGATGGGTAAGCTCCATCCGCACGGCGACGCGTCGATCTACGACGCCCTGGTGCGCATGGCACAGCCGTTCTCCATGCGGCTGCCGCTCGTCGACGGCCACGGCAACTTCGGTTCGCTGGGCAATGACGACCCGCCCGCCGCGATGCGGTACACCGAGTGCCGGATGGCGTCCGCGACGTCCCTGATGACGGAGTCCATCGAAGAGGACACCGTCGACTTCGCGCCGAACTACGACGGCCAGGAGCAGGAACCGGTCGCCCTCCCTGCCGCGTATCCGAACCTCCTGGTCAACGGCGCGTCCGGCATCGCCGTCGGTATGGCGACGAACATGCCGCCGCACAACCTGGGCGAGGTCATCGCCGCGGCCCGCCATCTGATCAAGCATCCCGACGCCGATCTCGACACCCTGATGCGTTTCGTGCCGGGTCCGGACCTGCCGACAGGGGGCCGGATCGTGGGCCTCGGCGGCGTACGGGACGCGTACGAGAAGGGCCGCGGCACGTTCAAGATCCGCGCGACGGTCGCGGTGGAGAACGTCACCGCTCGCCGCAAGGGCCTGGTCATCACCGAACTCCCCTTCGCCGTCGGCCCCGAGAAGGTCATCTCCAAGATCAAGGACCTGGTCGGTTCGAAGAAGCTCCAGGGCATCGCGGACGTCAAGGACCTCACCGACCGCGAGCACGGCCTGCGGCTGGTGATCGAGATCAAGAACGGCTTCAACCCCGAGGCCGTATTGGAGCAGCTCTACAAGCTCACGCCGATGGAGGAGTCCTTCGGCATCAACAACGTCGCGCTGGTGGACGGCCAGCCGCTGACGCTGGGCCTCAAGGAGCTGCTGGAGGTCTACGTCGACCACCGCTTCAACGTGGTGCGGCGGCGCAGCGAGTTCCGGCGGACCAAGCGGCGCGACCGTCTCCACCTCGTCGAGGGCCTGCTGACGGCCCTGGTGGACATCGACGAGGTGATCCGGCTCATCCGCTCCAGCGAGAACAGCGCACAGGCCAAGGAGCGGCTGATCGAGCGCTTCTCGCTGAGCGACATCCAGACGCAGTACATCCTCGACACCCCGCTGCGCCGGCTGACCAAGTTCGACCGTATCGAGCTGGAGTCGGAGCGTGACCGGCTGCAGGACGAGATCGAGAAGCTGACGCGGATCCTGGAGTCGGACGCCGAGCTGCGCAAGCTGGTGTCCGGCGAGCTGGCCGCGGTCGCGAAGAAGTACGGCACGGACCGGCGGACGGTCCTGCTGGAGTCGGCGGGCTCCTCGGTCGGCGCGGTGCCGCTGGAGGTCTCCGACGATCCGTGCCGGGTGCTGCTGTCCTCGACGGGGCTGCTGGCGCGTACGGTCGCCGGGGACGTGGCCTTCGACGCCGACGCCAAGCGCGCCAAGCACGATGTGATCGTCTCGGCGGTGCCGGCGACGACCCGCGGCGAGGTGGGCGCGGTGACGTCCCTGGGACGGCTGCTGCGGCTCTCGGTGATCGATCTGCCGCACCTGCCGGAGACCGCGACGGCGCCCAGTCTCTCCGGTGGCGCGCAGCTCGCGGAGTTCCTGACGCTGGAGGACGGCGAGGAGCTGATCTGTCTCACGACGCTCGACGAGTCGTCGCCGGGCCTGGCACTCGGCACGGAGCAGGGCGTCGTCAAGCGGGTGGTGCCCGACTACCCCGCCCACAAGGAAGAGTTGGAGGTCATCACCCTCAAGGACGGGGACCGCATCGTGGGCGCGGCCGAGCTGCGCACCGGTGAGGAGGACCTGGTCTTCGTCACCACCGAGGCGCAGTTGCTGCGCTATCCGGCGTCGCAGGTGCGGCCGCAGGGCCGGCCCGCGGGTGGCATGGCGGGAGTCAAGCTGGCGGAGGGCGCGAGGGTGATCGCGTTCGCCGCGGTCGATCCGGCCACCGAGGCCATGGTGTTCACGGTCGCCGGCTCGCACGGCACGCTGGACGACTCGGTGGCGACGGCCAAGCTCACCCCGTTCGACCAGTATCCGCGCAAGGGCCGGGCGACCGGCGGGGTGCGGTGCCAGCGGTTCCTGAAGGGCGAGGACGTGCTCATCCAGGCGTGGGTGGGACCGGCTCCGGTGCGTGGCGCGGACGCCAAGGGCACCCCGGTCGAGATGCCGGAGGTGGATCCGCGGCGGGACGGCTCGGGCGTGCCGCTGATGAAGCCGGTGACGGCGCTGGCGGGGCCGGTGTAAGCAGGCAGGTGACAGAGCGGGTGACGCCGTCGGGCCGGTGGAGGACCGGACCGGCGGCGTCAGCCGTCTGCGGAGTCCTCGCGCGCGGCCACGTACCGCAGCACGCCCCACATGCTGTTCTGGTCGGCGTCCGACGGTGCGCCCTCGCGGCAGTTGTCCAGTTCCTTGTGCAGGGCCGGTGCATCGATGCCGCTGCCGATCATGACGAGCTGGGTGCACCGCTCCTCGCCCTTCGGCCACGGCACGGGATAGAAGCGCAGGAAGTCACCGACGGCGTGCACCGTGAACTTCTGGCGGTTCTCCGGTACGTCGAAGTGGACGAAGCCCTTGATGCGGTAGAGGCCGGCGGGGCGGCTGTCGAGGAAGTCCATGAGGCGGCGCGGGTGCATCGGCTCGGCGGAGGTGAACTCCACGCTCTGGTAGGTGGCATGAAGGTGACCTGCGTGGTGGGTGTGGCCGGGGTGGTCGCACTGGTTGTCCGGGCCGTGCGCGGAGTCCTCGTTCGCCGCGGTCTCGCGCAGCAGGTCCTCGAAGGACAGCTGGCGCACCGCCGCGTCGTGGTCCTCACCCGGCCCACGGTCGAAGAACAGCTCGGGATCGATCTGCCCGTACGCCGTGCAGATCACGGGCCGGCCGGGAGCGAGGTCCGCGAGCGTGTCCGTGAGGTGCTGCCGTGCCGCGTCGCCGATGCGGTCGGCCTTGTTGAGTACCACGATGTCGGCGATGCCCACATGTCGGTCCAGTTCCGGATGCCGGGCCCTGGTGTCCTCGAACTCCGCGGCGTCGACGACCTCGATCAGCCCGCCGTAGACGATCCGGTCGTTGTCACTGGCGAGGATCATCCGGATGAGTTCCTGCGGCTCGGCCAGCCCGCTGGCCTCGATGACGATCACATCGATCCGGGCGGCGGGGCGCGCGAGCCGCTCCAGGTAGGTGTCCAGTTCGCTGGTGTCGACCGCACAGCACAGACAGCCGTTGCCGAGCGAGACCATCGAGTCCACCTGCCCGGCGACGGCCATGGCGTCGATCTCGATGCTGCCGAAGTCGTTGACGATCGCACCGATACGGGTGCCGTCGCCGTTGCCGAGGAGGTGGTTGAGCAACGTGGTCTTGCCTGACCCGAGGAAGCCCGCGAGCACGACGACCGGGATCTGTTGCGTGGCCAAGGGGGCGCCTCCATGGTGCGGGTGGCGGGCCGCGCGGACCGGCGGCGGACGAGCTGCCGATCGTAACGGAATGCCCGCGCCGCGAGCCCGGCCCGCCCCCGCGCCACCTACGGGCTCCACCGCTAGCACGACGCGACGACGGGCAGCGGCTGCGGCGGGGGCGGGCCGACATACCGGGCCGCGGGGCGAATGATCTTCGAGTCCTCGGCCTGCTCCAGGATGTTGGCGCTCCAGCCCACCACACGGGCCGCGCAGAAGGTGGGCGTGAACATCTCGCGCGGCAGCCCGCACAGCTCCATGACGACGCCCGCGTAGAGCTCCACATTGGTGTGCAGCTCACGTCCGGGCTTCAGCTCGGCCAGCAGCTCTTCGACCCTCGCCTCCACCTGGACGGCAAAGTCCACCAGCGGCCCACCAATCTGCTCGGCAATGCCTCGGAGCATCCTGGAGCGCGGATCCTCGGTGCGGTATACGGAGTGGCCGAACCCCATGATCCGGCCCCCGCTCAGGACGCGGTCGCGGATCCAGGAGTCGATGCGGTCGGGTGTGCCGATGGCGTCGAGCATGTCCAGGGCTCGACTGGGCGCACCGCCGTGCAGCGGTCCGGAGAGGGCACCGACGGCACCGACCAGGCAGGCCGCGAGATCGGCGCCGGTGGAGGCGATGACGCGTCCGGTGAAGGTCGACGCGTTGAAGCCATGGTCAATGGTGGAGATCAGATATGCCTCGATCGCCCTGACCCGGTCGGGCTCGGGCTCGTCGCCGGTGAGCATGTAGAGGTAGTTGGCGGCGTAGCTCAGATCCGAGCGGGGCTCGACGGGCTGCAGGCCGCGGCCGAGCCGGTGGAGCGCGGTGACCAGGGTCGGTACGGCGGCGCACGCGGCGAGCGCGTCGGCACGTCGGCGGTCGGCGTCGATGTCGTACAGCGGCCGGAAGCCGGCTGTCGCGCCGAGCAGGGACAGGGCGGTGCGCAGCCCGGCGAGGGGGCCGGAGAGCACGCCGGCACGGGCGAGGGCGGGCAGCGCATCACCGACAGCCGGGGGCAGTGGGCGCAAAGCGGCGGCCTCGGCGCTGAAGGCCGCGAGCTGCGCCGCGTCGGGCAGCTCCCCGTGGAACATCAGGTACCAGACCTCCTCGAAGGTGCGGGCCGTAGCCAGCTCGACGGCGGAGTACTGGCGGTAGTGGTAAAAGCCCTCGATGCCCCGGACATCACCCACTCGGGTCTCGGTGACGATCACGCCCGCAAGCCCACGGGGCGCGTCGATCGGTGTGTTCACCTCGGCGCTCGGCATTGCTGATCTCCTTACTCTTCCCCACCTAAATATTGATCAGACTGTCTATGCTTGACTCAAATATTGTCAATATTGATTGAATCAATATGGATGAGTCTGGATACGGTGAGCCCATGGCGGATCGAGACGCGGCACAGGACACGGGCGGGCAGCGACTGAGCACCCGAGAGACAGCCGACCGGCTGGGCGTGAAGCCGGAGACGGTGTACGCCTACGTCAGCCGCGGCCAGCTGACCAGCCGTCGCGAGCCGGGAGCCCGCGGCAGCACCTTCGATGCGAAGGAGGTCGACGCGCTCGCCCGGCGTGCGGGCCGCCGTGAACCCTCCGCCTCCAGCAGCGAGCCGGCGGTCACAACGGGCATCACGCTGATCGACCGCGACCATTGCTATTTCCGCGGCGTCGACTCATCGGAACTCGCCGCCCACTACAGCTACGAGGAAGTAGCCGAGTGGCTGTGGACCGGCGAACTGCGCCCCGGCATCCGCTTCACGGCACCCCCGGACGCCCTGTCGGCCGCCCGCCACGCCGTGCGGGCGCTGCCGGCCCACAGCGGACCGATGGACCGGCTACGGGTCGCCGCAATCGCCGCGGCGGCCGCCGACCCGCTCCGATTCGACCTGTCCGAGGACACCGTCGTCGGCACCGCCCGCAACCTCATCCCGACGCTTGTCGACGCGCTGCCGTCACACCACGCCAAGCAGAGCTCCGCCGGCCCCCTCGCCACGCGCCTCTGGTCACGGCTGACCGCGGAACCCGCCGACGCCGCAGCACTTCGCGCCCTGGACGCCGCTCTGCTTCTGCTCATCGACCATGACCTCGCCGCCTCGACGTTCGCGGTACGCGTCGCCGCCTCGGCCCGCGCCCATCCGTACGCGATCGTCTCGGCGGGCTTCGGGGCACTGGACGGCGTGCTGCACGGCGCGGCAAGCGGACTCGCCCACCGGATGCTGGTGGAGGTGCGGGACCGGGGCAGCGCGGCTGCCGTGGTCGCCGACCACCTACGGGCCGGCCGCCAGGTCCCGGGTCTGGGCCATCCCCTCTACCCGGGCGAGGACCCGCGGGCCCGCACCCTGTTCCGCCTCCTGGAGGACGTCCCGCGGGCCCGCCCCGCCCTCCAGGCCGCCCGGCAAGTGGTCACCACCACGGCCCGGCGCACGGAGCTGCATGCCAATGTCGATCTCGCGCTGGCCGTCCTGACCATCTCGACAGGTATGCCGGCGGAGGCAGGCGAGACCATCTTCGCCATCGCCCGCACCGCCGGCTGGATCGCCCACGCCCTCGAGGAATACGCCGAACCACCCCTTCGCATGCGCCCGAGCGGTCGCTACCACGGCCCCCGCCCGCCACAGCCGCTGCCGTGACGGGAGGCTGCGACAGAGAGGGCCGCCCCGGGCGGCGCCAGGGTTCCGGCAGCGCCGGTCCGGCGCTGCCGGAAGCCTGGCATCGCCGGACCTCACACGAAGGGACACCTGCCCTCACCGCGTGACATCCGGTTGCCCACCGCCCCGTTGCACACCCACCCGGAACCCGACGCGGGACAGATGAGGTTAGGCTCACCTATGTGAGTACCTGCGCCACCGCTTCTCGTGAATCGGCCGAATCTCTCGCCGGGACCGCGGCTCCTGCCCGGACCTGGCTGCTCATCGAGCAGCCAGGGCCCTGGGGCACCCATGCACTGACGGACAGCCACCTCGACCCTGACGTCGGCCGGGCATTGGAGACCGCGGCAGAGGGAACGGGCGTACGCGTCGCCCTGATCCGCCGACCGGGACGCCATGCCGACCGCCACGGCACCTCCCGGCGGCGGCTGTTCCTCGCCCACACGGCGCCGGGACGATCCTGGATCCGTACGACCACCGTCACCGACCCGCGGGCGGCCCTCGGGCTGAATTTCGCGGCCCTGGGAGCGGGAGAGCACCACGGCCTCTGGGAGCCGTACATCGGTGAACCGCTGGTCCTGGTGTGCACCAACGGCAAGCGGGACCGTTGCTGCGCACTGCTCGGCCGCCCTCTGGCCGCCGAGCTCGCCGCCGGCGGAACCGAGGCCTGGGAGGTCACCCACATCGGAGGCCACCGCTTCTCCCCCACCCTTTTCGTCCTCCCCTACGGCTACGCCTACGGACGGGCCTCGGCCCCCCTGGTCAAGGAGGCCGTGGAGACGGCGCGCGACGGACGGATCACGATGGACCACGCCCGAGGCCGCTCGGCCTGGGACCGGCCGGGCCAGGCCGCCGACCTTGCGGTCCGTGAGCTGATCGGCGAGGACCTGGCGGACGCACTCGACGTCGTAAGGACCGACACGGTGTGGCCCGAACCGAGGTCGGCCGACAGCCTGACGCCCGGCAGCGCGACCTTTGCCGGAGCCTCCGCCGCCTGGGCGGTGACCGTGGCGCACTCCGACGGCCGCGTCTGGCGGGTCGTCGTCGAACAGCGGGCCGATGGTGCTGCGGCGCCCGCCAGCTGTGGTGCGCCGCTCGGTCCACCGGCGCGTATGGCGGTTGTCTCGGTCTGTGCGGCGAACAGCATGCCTCACAGGACGGCCCAGTCCGTCGGCAGGTGACTTGGCGGACTCCCCGAGACGCTCACCGGGCACTTCACCACCCCGTGCTCCCGCCGCCCGCGTTTCCGTCTCAGGACTCAGGCACGAACCCTCGCAGGAACCGGTCCGCCGCCCGTCCGGAAGCCCACGGTCACTCCGCCCCCATGCAGCCCCGCCGGTCGCGCGGGCGACACCCGGCAGAGGGCAACTGCTCCAGGACCAGGTGAGACGGCAGGACAGACGTACCGACCAACTGCGCCGGGAGCGTCCGCCCGCGACCCACAGACCGAGCGGTACCCGCCCCTCCCCCCTCCACTGCTTGCACCACGTCCTGTGGCTGCCCTCCCTCGTCAGCGGCATGACCGCTCCCTTCCGCACGCACCTCGCGCCTCACGTACTGACCGGTCGGCCCGCACCCCGGCGCAAGGCCCACCCGCCTGCTCACCGTGCGAGGCTACGCGTGCGCAATGCGCAACCGAAAGGCCTGTGGATAACCGCTGCTGACCCCTCCCGGCCTCATTGACGCCTACCAAACCTGCAGCTTCGTAGCTGGAGTCCCCCTCTGCCACCGATCGATGGCCTCCCTGGACTGCTGGGAACTGAATGGATAAACCAAGGGCCGAGTGCGACGGGCCGACGGGGCGGCCGTGAGTCTCGGTCTTGTCCTGGCCGTCGGCCAGCCAGCAGCGCACGCACGCCACGTTCCGCGGCTTGCGACGGTGCGGGGCACCTCCCGAGTCGCCGCTCGGCCACCCTCCGACTTCGCTCCGTCAGGGATTACCGGACGACCCATCTCCCCGCTTACTGTTCGTTCGTATGGGCGAGAAGGAAGCGTCGGTCCCCCGCCCGAGTGCCGCAGAGCCCTCGGGTCCCGCGCCGTTTCCCACCGTGACGGTCTCCGGCGCCCACAGCAATGAGCCACTCGGCCCCCCTCAGATGACTGCCGATCTACCGGCTCCTGGCGCTCGGCCCCCGCTCGACCACGGCCCTCTCGGCCATGCAACGCGGCGGACGAGACCCCGGCTGGGGTGGCCGCGGCGGGTTTTCTCCCAGGTGCTGATGGTGCAGCTGGCCATCGCAGCCGGCGTCACAGCCCTGGCGACCGGCCTCTTCCTTGCCCCGCTCAGTGCGCAGCTCGACGACCAGGCAATGCGCCGCGCTCTCGCCATCGCACAGACCACCGCGGCCGAGCCTCGCCTTGACGATGCCCTGGAGTCCTCCCGTCCGACGCGCCACGGCCCCGTACAGCACGAGGCGGAGCGGATTCGCGCGGCCACCGGCGCCGAGTATGTAGTGATCATGGACAAGCGGGGGGTGCGCTGGTCGCATACCGACCCCGATGAGATCGGCCGCCACGTCTCTACCGATCCGAGCGCCGCGCTCTCCGGCCAGGAGGTGATGCAGATCGACGAGGGCACCCTCGGCCGGTCCGCACGCGGCAAGGTCCCCCTCCGTGACGAGGACGGCAAGGTCGTCGG
Organism: Streptomyces sp. NPDC048516; assembly: GCF_043199875.1. Lineage (NCBI taxonomy): Bacteria > Bacillati > Actinomycetota > Actinomycetes > Kitasatosporales > Streptomycetaceae > Streptomyces > Streptomyces sp. NPDC048516. Next base: position 33,789 of record NZ_JBICWS010000019.1, read on the forward strand.
CGCCGTCTCCGTCGGCATCGCGTACGAGAGCGTGCAGGAACGGCTGCTCTCCACCGTCCCCCAATTGCTCGCCTACGCGGGCGGAGCACTCGCCGTGGGCGCGCTCGCGGCCTATCTCGTCGCCCGCCGGCTCCAGCGCCGCACTCACGACCTGGCTTTCTCCGACATCTCCGCGTTGCTCGCCGAACGGGAGGCGATGCTGCACGGCATCCGGGAAGGGTTCCTCGCCCTCGACAAGAACGGCCGCATCCGCCTGCTCAACGACGAGGCGCAGCGTCTCCTGGACCTCCATGCCGAGGACACCGGCCGCCCCCTGGACGCGGTCCTGCCACCCGGCCGTACGACGGACGTCCTGACAGGCCGCGTTTCGGGGGCGGACCTAATGACTGTCAGCGGACACCGGGTCCTGGTGGCGAACCGCATGCCGACCGACGACGGCGGTGCCGTGGTGACCCTGCGCGACCGTACCGAGCTGGAGCGGCTGGGGCGTGAACTGGACGGCACCCGTGGCCTCATCGATGCCCTCCGTGCCCAGGACCACGAGCACGCCAACCGGCTGCACACCCTCCTCGGCCTGCTCGAACTCGGGCTGCACGAGGAGGCAGTGGAGTTTGTGACGCAAGCCGTGGGCGTGCATCACGCGACCGCCGAGCAGGTCACCGAGCGCATCCATGATCCGCTGCTGGCTGCCCTGCTGGTGGGCAAGGCCACGGTCGCCACGGAGCGCGGTGCCTCCCTGCGCATCTCTCCCCGTACACACCTCCCCGACCGCCTGGTCGACCCGCACAGCCTGGTCACTGTCCTCGGCAACCTCGTCGACAACGCACTGGACGCCACGTCGGGTGAGCGTGACGCGCAGCTGGAGGCGGAAGTCCGCGCCGACGGCCGCACCGCCATCGTGCGCGTCAGCGACAACGGACCGGGCGTGCCCGAAGAGCGCCGCGGAGAGATCTTCACCGAGGGCTGGACGACGAAGGAACCGCCGGCTCACGGGCAGCGCGGCATCGGCCTCGCGCTCGTACGGCGTCTCGCCGAGCGCTACGGAGGCAGTGTCGAGGTGGGCGAATGCCCCGGCGGTGGAGCGGTGTTCACCGTGACGGTCCCCGACGCCCTGTCGGAAGAGCTTCCCGGAGCACGTGAAACAACCCTCCAGGAAGCCGCCACGGACACTCACACCACCATACGGTCCGAAGGCGGAGCTCATCGCCCCGACGGCTCCACGGAGGCCGCCAGATGATCGACGTACTGGTCGTGGATGACGATGCACAGGTCGCGAAGATCAACGCTGCCTATGTCGCGAAGATCGAGGGCTTCCGTGTCAGTTGCCTCGCGCACACGGCCGCTGAGGCTCTTGCCGCCCTTGAGACCCACTCCGTCGATCTGATCCTGCTGGACCACTACCTGCCCGACAGAACAGGGCTCCAACTGGTCGGCGACCTGCGGCGGCGCGGCCTGGTCACCGACGTGATCATGGTGACGGCGGCGCGCGATATCGCCACCGTGCAGGCCGCGATGCGCCACGGTGCGCTGCAGTACCTCGTCAAGCCGTTCACCTTCGCAGGCCTGAGGTCCAAGTTGCTGGGATACGCGGCGCTGCACCGTACCTTTGCGGGCGGTGGACAGGCCGAGCAGTCCGAAGTGGACCGGATCTTCGGGGCGTTGGGAGCCGCCAACGCGGGTCCCGCCGAGCTGCCGAAGGGACACTCCACCGCCACGGCCGACCGAGTGCGCTCGGTGCTGCGCTCCGCGGACGCCCCGCTGTCGGCACAGGACGTCGCCCTCCAGGCGGGACTGAGCCGGCAGACCGCGCAGCGCTACCTCAAACTCCTGGAACGCGCCGGGCGGGTGCGCCTCACACTCAAGTACGGCGAGACCGGCCGCCCTGAGCACCGCTACGAGTGGGTCTAGCCAGGAGGCGCTGTGGACGCCACGCCGAGCCGATGAGCACCGGGAAACCGGTACACAGGGAACGGGCGCGGCAGCCACGCAACACGCGGCTGCGGCGCCCGTCCGCTCCTGGCCAGGGCCGGCCCGACTCCGGTGTAGCGGAATGCGTCGAACAGGCCTAAGCAGCCCCCGCCCCTGTCAGCGCCCGTACCTCCGTCTCCGCATGCCGTGCCTCGTCGGCGGCCTCCGGGGAGAGCACCGTTCCCAGCCACCCCATCAGGAAGCCCAGCGGGATCGATACGACACCGGGGTTGTCGAGCGGGAAGAAGGCAAAGTCCATCCCGGGGAAAAGTGACTCCTGGCTGCCCGATACCACCGGTGAGAGAACGACCAGAGTGATCGCCGGAATCAGGCCGCCGTACACGGACCAGACCGCGCCCCTGGTCGTGAAGCGACGCCAGAAGAGTGTGTACAACAGGACCGGCAGATTGGCCGATGCGGCAACGGCGAAGGCCAGGCCCACCAGAAAGGCGACGTTGAGGTCCTGGGCCAGCAGGGCGAGGCCGATCGCGACCGCGCCGACGGCGACCGCTGCGATGCGCGCCACGGTCACCTCGGCGCGCTGGGCATCCTGCGCCGTGTCGCGCGGGCGCCGTAGCGAGGCATACAGGTCGTGCGCGACGGAAGCCGACGAGGCGAGCGTGATGCCGGCGACCACGGCCAGGATGGTCGCGAACGCGACTGCGGCCACCACGGCGAAGAGAACCGTGCCGCCGGTCGACCCCGCGCCGCCTCCCAGATCGAGAGCCAGCAGCGGGACGGCGGTGTTGCCGGCCGTATTGGACGTACGGACGGCGTCGCTGCCGAGTACCGCCGCAGCACCGAAGCCAAGCACGATGGTCATCAAGTAGAAGCCACCGATCAGCCCGATGGACCAGACGACGGAGCGACGGGCGGAGCGCGCCGTGGGGACGGTGTAGAAGCGGGAGAGGATGTGCGGCAGTCCGGCAGTGCCCAGGACGAGCGCGATGCCGAGGCTGATGAAGTCCAGCCGAGAGATCCAGTCCTCACCGTACTTGAGGCCCGGTGCGAGGAAGTCGCGGCCGTGGCCGCTGCGTTCGGCGGCGGTGTTCAGCAGGACGTTGAAGTCGCCGTGAAACCGGACGAGTACCAGGACGGTCAGAGCGATGGCGCCACCCATGAGGAGCACGGCCTTGACGATCTGGATCCAGGTCGTGGCACGCATCCCGCCGAAGGCGACGTAGACCACCATCAAGGCACCGACCCCGATCACCATCCAGGTGCGGGCCTGCTGGCCCGCGCCCCCCAGGAGCAGGGCGACCAGACTGCCGGCCCCGACCATCTGCGCCACCAGATAGAGCACCGACACGGTGACGGAGGCCGCCCCGGCCGCCATACGGACGGGACGTTCCCGCATCCGGGCCGCGACGACATCGGCGAGGGTGAACCTGCCGCAGTTCCGGACCAGTTCGGCGACGAGGAAGAGAACAACGAGCCAGGCGACGAGAAAGCCGACTGAGTACAACAGGCCGTCATAACCGAAAAGGGCGATCAGGCCGGAAATCCCAAGGAAGGAGGCGGCGGACATGTAGTCCCCCGCGATGGCGAAACCGTTCTCCATCGGAGAGAAGAGTCGCCCACCCGCGTAGAACTCTTCGGCGGAGCCATGCCTGCGACGGCTCACCCAGGTGGTGATCGCCAGGGTGACGGCGATGAACACGCTGAACAGAACCCAAGCAAGAGCCTGGTGGTCGTCGGTCACCGTACGTTCCCTCCGGTGAGCTCCTGGGTTTCCCATCGGATGTCGAGCGCCGCGCTGTCCCTGCGCAGCCGGGCATGGCGCGCGTACGCCCAGGTGAGCAGGAATGTCGTGGCGAACTGACCGAGTCCGGCCAGCATCGCGACATTCAGGGCGCCGGCGACGCGGTGGGCCATGAGGCCGGGCGCGGCGGTCGCCGCGATCACATAGGCGAGGTACCAGGCCAGGAAAACCGCCGTGCCGGGCAGGACGAACCGCCGGTAGCGGCGGCGTACCTCCTGGAAGGCCACGCTTCTTTGCACCGCAAGATAGATCTCGTCATGCGGCGCGGACCGCTCGTCCTCGGGTACCGGTACCGGCCGGGGTGACTGCCCGCTACCCCACTCGGCCGCTGCCTCCGCTGTGCCGTCCAGCTCGCCCCACCCGGAGGTGAGAGCGTCGTACCAGGGGTCGTCGAGCCGTACGCCCCCTGATTCACCGGCCGAGCGGCCGTCCTGCTTGTCCACCGAACTCTCCTTGGTGCACGGGGCTGTTGTCCGTGCGACCCAAGGTTGGACAGAAAGGAAGATCCGGGACTCTTCATTGCGAACCCTTCACCCCATCAGGTGATGGGCTATCCGAGCGGTTGTGCCAGGCCGTGGCGGTACGCGTAGTGGATGGCTTGGGCCCGATCCCGCAGCCCCGCTTTGGCGAAGAGATTGTTGATGTGGGTCTTCACCGTCGCGGTGGAGACGTGCAGCGTCCGCGCAATCTCCGGATTGGACTGCCCCTCGGCGACCAGCCGCAGCACCTCCACCTCGCGGGTGGTCAGGCCGTCCGGAGGCGCATCAGGCGGCTGCGGCAGGGACCGCACGGGCTCTGCGACGCGCTCCAGCAGCCTGCGCTGGATCGTGGGCGACAGACCGGCTTCGCCCGCGAGCACACCGTCGATGGCACGGACGATCTCATCGCCGTCCGCGTCCTTGGTCAGATAGCCACGGGCGCCGGCCTGCAGCGCGGGAAAGAGCGAGTCGTCGTCCGCATAGGTGGTGAGCACCACGACCTGAGTACCGGGATGCTCGGCACGGATGCGCCGGGTGGCCTCGACACCGTCGCAGCGCGGCATCCGCAGGTCCATCAGCACGACGTCGGGACGGAGTTCGGCGACGAGATGGATGGCGGCCGCGCCGTCCGCGGCCGATCCGACGACCTCGATGCCCGGCAATAGTCCCAGCAGCATCACGATTCCCTCGCGCACCACCGTCTGGTCATCGGCGACCACCACCCGTGTCACTGTGCGTGCCGTCATACAGGCACCCGCAGCCGCACCACGAAACCCTCCTCGTCGGGACCGGAATCCAATGATCCGCCGAGAAGTTCGGCGCGCTCCCGCATCCCGAGCAGACCGTATCCGGAGCCGCTGTCCCCGAGCTCGCCGGGCTTACCGCGGCCTCCGAAGTCACGCACCTCCAGCCCTACGCCGTCCCTCCCGTATTCCAACCGCACGTTCACCCGTGCCCCCGGAGCGTGCTTGCGTACGTTCGTCAGCGCCTCCTGGGCGACCCTGCGGACCGCGAGGCCCGCCTCCGCCGGCAAGGCACGCCCCTCGCCCGCCACCTCCAGCTGAATGCCCTCAGCGGCCGTCAGGCGGCGCAGAAAGTCCTCGACCGGGATCACCTCCCCCCGTAGCGCGGAAAGCGCCTCACGGGTGCCGTCCAGCCCTTCACGGGCCATCCCCCGGCACGCGACCACTCTGTCCAGGAGCTGATCACGGTCCGCCTCAAGGTCGGTACTGCGCTGGATCAGCTGCCGTGCCGCCTCCAGGTGCACCAGTTGGGCGCTGAGACTGTGGGCAAGGACGTCGTGGATCTCGCGTGCGATCCGCCCGCGTTCGGTGAGCGCCGCCGATTCGGCCTCCGCCTTGCGGGCAGCCCGTTCCTGGGCCAGCAGCCGCTGGGCGTTGCCGCGAGCCTCGGCATCCAGCCGTACGACATAGCCCGCCAGCGCCAGACCCACGGTGGTCGCGGTGGTCGTGATCCAGTTGCCGTGGTCCACCACTGCATACGAGCCGAGGGCTGCAGCGGCGCACGGTACGGCGACGCCCAGCGGAAGCCGCTCCAAGGCAATGACGGCACCGGCGCACCACAGCACGATCGCCGGCACCCGCGCCCCGGCGAACTCGAAGCCGAAGGCCGCCGCCACCAGTACTGCGAACAGCCCGAGGGACGGCCACAGACGGCGCGCCAGCGACGTGCGGAAGAAGCCGCGGAAAACCAGGACGGTGACGGCCATGCCCGCACACGCCGCCACCCGCCCCCAGCCGGTGAAGCCAGGCCCCGTCAGGGTGATCCACACCAGGCCGGCGAGCACCACGGCACGCACCGTGCGGCCGATCCATACCCGGGCGCCGCTGACGCCCTCACGGGACAGTGACTCCCGCAGGGGCCACCTCGTCCAGTAGTTCAGCGGCACGTACGGTCCTTCCAAGGGCACCCGGCAGCGTCAGCCCGCAACAGGGACACGGTACGTCTGCTGCAGGGCCTGGGCCCGCCAGGTGGTGACTCCGGCACGGGTCAGCAGCATCGCCGCAACGGAGAGCATGGTGGCCGCGCCGCCCTGGTGGACCCCCACGGCCGCCGCGATGCCCATGAGACCGAGCCGCAGCACCATGCCGCACAGCCACACACCGGCCGCCGCCCAGCCTCCTTTGCTCCAGGCCACGCCGTCCGCGTCCGTCCAGATGCGTGTCGTCCACGCCCAGCCGACACCGCAGGCCAGCCCGATAAGGATCTCCACGCCGAGCAGGAGGGCGGACTCCGTTTGGTGCCCGGGGTCCAGGAGGCCGGGCTGCCGCACCGCCAGGACCGTCAGAACGACCGGAATCAGCCACCACTTCTTGCCTTCCGATGTCACGCGCCGCGCTGTGAACTGCCGGATGAACACCCATGCAACCGCCATGGTGATCACAACGATGTTGAGCAAGCCGCTCATGGACTCAGGCCCTCCGTGGGACGGGGAATTCGACGTTTCCGACGCTACGGAGCGGTATCGACGGCCGGATCGGAGCCAGGGTGGGGGCCGGGTGGAAATGCCACGGGCGCCCGTCCACCCAGGGGTGGAGAGGCGCCCGTCGGGAGCTGCGGTCCGGTCAGGTGTCGATGCGCGAACGGTCCAGAGTGGACGCGGAGTTGGTGATGAACTCCTTACGGGGGGCGACTTCGTTGCCCATCAGGAGGTCGAAGGCCTTCTCCGCCGCTTCGAGATCGCTGATGTTGATGCGGCGCAGGGTGCGGTGGCGCGGGTCCATGGTCGTTTCGGCGAGCTGGTCGGCGTCCATCTCACCCAGGCCCTTGTAGCGCTGGATGCTGTCCTTGTAGCGGACCTTCTTGCGCTGGAGCTCGAGCAGGGTCTGGCGCAGCTCGTTGTCCGAGTAGGTGTAGATGTACTTTTCCTGGCCCTTTTTGGGGTTGATCAGTTCGACCCGGTGCAGCGGCGGGACGGCGGAGAACACCCGGCCCTGCTCGACCATGGGCCGCATATAGCGCTGGAAGAGCGTCAGCAGCAGGCAGCGGATGTGCGCGCCGTCGACGTCCGCGTCGGCCAGGAAGATGACCTTGCCGTAGCGAGCGGTGTCGATGTCGAAGGTACGACCGGATCCGGCCCCTATGACCTGGATGATGGCGCCGCACTCGGCATTCTTGAGCATGTCCGAAACCGATGACTTCTGGACATTCAGAATCTTGCCGCGGATGGGCAGCAGCGCCTGGAATTCCGAGTTCCGGGCCAGTTTTGCGGTGCCCAACGCCGAGTCGCCCTCGACGATGAAGAGTTCGCTGCGGTCGACGTCGTCACTGCGGCAGTCCGCGAGCTTGGCCGGCAACGAGGAGGACTCCAGCGCCGTCTTCCGCCGCTGGGCCTCCTTGTGCTGACGGGCGGCGATGCGCGTCCGGGCCGCGGCGACGATCTTCTCCATGACGGCGCGCGCCTGCTGCTTGTCGTCCCGCTTGGTGGAGGTCAGGAACGCCTTGAGTTCCTTGCTCACCACCTGGGCGACGATCCGCGAGGCGGCGGAGGTGCCGAGCACCTCCTTGGTCTGGCCCTCGAACTGCGGCTCCGCGAGTCGTACCGTCACGACGGCGGTGAGGCCCTCCATGGCGTCGTCCTTGACGACGTCGTCCTCGGCGACGCGCAACAGCTTGCTCGACCGCAGCACCTCGTTGACCGTCTTGGCGACCGACCGCTCGAAGCCGGAGACGTGAGTGCCGCCCTTGGGCGTCGCGATGATGTTGACGAACGACTTGACCGTCGCGTCGTAGCCGGTACCCCAGCGCAGCGCGATGTCAACGCCCAGTTCCCGGGTGACCTCGGTGGGTGTCATGTGGCCGCGGTCGTCGAGGACCGGCACGGTCTCCTTGAAGGTGCCTTGGCCGGTCAGCCGGAGCACGTCACAGACGGCCTTGTCCTGCGCGAGGTACTCACAGAATTCGCTGATGCCGCCGTCGTAGCGGAACGTCTCTTCTGTCTTGCCGGCGCCGTCGGCGCCCCGCTCGTCACGGACGACCAGGGTCAGGCCGGGTACGAGGAACGCGGTCTGGCGGGCACGGGCGTACAGCGTCTCCAGGGAGAGCCTGGCGTCCTTGAGGAAAATCTGCCGGTCGGCCCAGTAGCGCACCCGGGTGCCGGTCTTCGTCTTGGCGATCCGCTTGCCCTTGAGCAGGCCGTTGCCCGGGTCGAAGGGGGCGTCGGGGCCCGATTCGGTGAAGATGCCGGGGACGCCACGGCGGAAGCTGATCGAGTGCGTCTTGCTACTGCGGTCCACCTCGACGTCGAGCCGGGCGGAGAGGGCGTTGACGACCGAGGCGCCGACGCCGTGCAGACCGCCGGAGGCCGCGTAGGAGCCGCCGCCGAACTTTCCGCCGGCGTGCAGCTTGGTCATCACGACCTCGACGCCGCTGAGGCCGGTCTTGGGCTCGACGTCCACGGGGATGCCGCGGCCGTTGTCCCTGACCTCCACCGACCCGTCGTCGTGGAGGATCACCTCGATGTGGTCGCAGTAGCCGCCCAGCGCCTCATCGACGGAGTTGTCGATGATCTCCCACAGGCAGTGCATCAGGCCACGACTGTCCGTCGAGCCGATATACATACCGGGGCGTTTCCGGACGGCCTCGAGCCCCTCGAGGACGAGCAGATGCCGCGCGGTGTAGTTGGAACCGTCCCGGTCTGCCCCGGTCAGCACTGCGGTGGACGGCACGGACATCTCGGCGGTCACGCGGTTCGCTCCTCGCTGAATTTCTGGCAGCCCGCATTCCGCGGACTCGGTTGTGGCGGTGTCGCCCGTCAGAGGGTACCGAGGCCTGGTAGAGCCGATGTGACGCCACCCGTAAGCATGCCCATGGTAGTAGAATTTCGCTCGTACGTTCGATCCCTCGATGGGGTGACGTCCGAGTGACGTGCACATCACGTTCCCTTCGAGGCATGAACCATTTAGGCTCCGGGCACGTCCTCATCAACAACCGGCAAGCCAGCCGGGAGGACAACAGATCCAGCAACCAACGTGAATCAGACCACCACGCAATACGGCTCATTCGCCGCCACCCGGCAGCACCCGGCCCCCTCCGAGAATTTTTTCGAGGAAAAGGCACGAGCGGGAACGTTTTCGGCCTGGTTGGATGTTGACCCTGGTACGACAGCTCGTCGAGCTAGAGAAGAGGCGACGTGACTACTGTTCTGACACCCGCGAGCCCGCTGACGGCCGCTGACCGCTGCGACCGCTGCGGCGCCCAGGCATACCTGCGCGTCGTCCTGATGTCCGGCGGAGAACTGCTCTTCTGCGCCCACCACGGTCGCAAGTTCGAGCCAGAACTCAAGAAGATCGCCGCGGAAATACAGGACGAGACGGAGCGGCTGACCGCTTCTCCGGCGTCCGCGTCCGATGAGGAACGCTGACACTTCGCATCCACGACGAGCGAGCAGCGGCCCAGCGCCGTATCGCGGGCGGTTCCCCGACACCACCGGGGACACCGCCCGCACTCGTACGCGCAGGCATGCCTGTCAGCCCCCCGCGCCCGTCAGCCGGCCCCGTTTGCGGACACCGCCGGGAGAATCGCCGAGGCGCGCGTATAGACCCCGGGGCTGCCGGGCCGACCGCAGCCGGTGCCCCACGACACCAGGCCCACCAGCCGCCCGCGCACGACCAGCGGCCCGCCGCTGTCCCCCTGGCAGGCGTCACGGCCGCCGCGCGGCGCCCCCGCACACAGCATCGTCCGCGCCTTGTACGTACCGTCGGCACTGCCCGGATACGCCCGCGCACAGACCGCATCGGGCAGCACATTGACGCGTGCCGCGCGCAGCTGTGACGCGTAGCTGCCTCCGCCTGTGGTGTCCCCCCAGCCGTAGACCGTGGCCGCATTGCCAGGCCGGTAAGCGCCGTCCTGCCGTCCCGCTATCGGGATGGGCCGGTTCGGAACCGGCTTGTCCAGCGTGAGGACAGCCATGTCGCCGTCGTTCGTGTAGTTGTCATAGCGCGGGTTGACCCAGACCTTCGCCGGCTTGAGTTCCTGACCGCCACCGGCGCTGAGCTTGTCACGCCCGACGACGATCCTCAGGTCCCGCACTTCCCGCCAGGGAACGCCCAGCACCTCCTTGCTCAGACAGTGCGCCGCCGTCACCACCGTCGAGTGCCCGACGAGCACACCGCCGCAGAACTGGCCGGAGCGCTGGGTCCCGAAGCGCTCATGGGAAGCCAGTGCCACCGCCCAGGGGCTCTGTGCCAGTACTGCGGGCTTACCGCCGATCACCGACTCGTCCGCAGCCGCCGACACCGGCAGGGCGAGGACCAGCGCGAGGGCGCCGAGGGCAGCATGTGCGGTCGGGCGCATTCGGACTCCTGACTCCAAGACAGTGCGCGCACACCCAGAGTGACCCAAACGGCGGCCCGGCGCACCCCGGACGAGCGCGAGCCCGGCCACTCCAGTTAGGAGTGACCGGGCTCGTGGCGCTCTTGGGGCGGTCGGACTAGTCGAGGTAGTCGCGCAGCACCTGGGAGCGCGACGGGTGACGCAGCTTCGACATCGTCTTCGACTCGATCTGACGGATCCGCTCACGCGTGACGCCGTAGACCTTGCCGATCTCGTCCAGCGTCTTGGGCTGGCCGTCGGTGAGGCCGAAGCGCATGGACACGACGCCGGCCTCCCGCTCGGAGAGGGTGTCCAGAACCGAGTGCAGCTGCTCCTGCAGAAGCGTGAAGCTGACCGCGTCGGCCGGGACGACCGCCTCGGAGTCCTCGATGAGGTCACCGAACTCGCTGTCGCCGTCCTCGCCCAGCGGGGTGTGCAGCGAGATCGGCTCGCGGCCGTACTTCTGGACCTCGATGACCTTTTCGGGGGTCATGTCGAGTTCCTTGGCCAGCTCCTCCGGGGTGGGCTCACGGCCCAGGTCCTGGAGCATCTGGCGCTGGACGCGCGCGAGCTTGTTGATGACCTCGACCATGTGGACGGGGATACGGATCGTACGGGCCTGGTCGGCCATGGCACGGGTGATGGCCTGACGGATCCACCACGTGGCGTAGGTCGAGAACTTGTAGCCCTTGGTGTAGTCGAACTTCTCGACCGCACGGATCAGACCGAGGTTGCCCTCCTGGATCAGGTCCAGGAACAGCATGCCGCGGCCCGTGTACCGCTTGGCCAGGGAGACGACCAGACGGAGGTTGGCCTCCAGGAGGTGGTTCTTCGCCCGGCGGCCGTCCTCGGCGATGATCTCCAGCTCACGCTTGAGCTTCGGTGCGAGCTTGTCGGAGTTCGCCAGCTTGTCCTCGGCGAACAGACCCGCCTCGATGCGCTTGGCGAGCTCCACTTCCTGCTCGGCGTTGAGGAGCGGGACCTTTCCGATCTGCTTGAGGTAGTCCTTGACCGGGTCGGCGGTGGCGCCGGCCGCGGCGACCTGCTGTGCCGGGGCGTCGTCCTCGTCGTCGTCGGACAGGACGAAACCGGCGTTCTCCGCGCCCTCGGCGGCCTCGGGAGCCTCACCCTTGCCGGGCGCCGGGGCTTCCTCGGTCACCTCGTCGTCGAGCAGCTCGTCGACGTCCTTCTTGGACGCGGTCTTCTTGGCGGTGGCCTTCTTGGCCGTGGCCTTCTTCGCGACCGTCTTCTTGGCGGTCGCCTTCTTCGCCGCTGCCTTCTTCGCAGGCGCGGACTCGGACTCATCGGCCGACGGGTCCGCCACAGGGGCGGGGGCCGCGGCGGCGGTGGTCTTCTTGACCGTGGCGGCCTTGGCCGCGACGGTCTTGGTGGCGGTGCGCTTCGCCGGACTCTTCGCTGCGACGCTCTTGCGGGTGCGCTTGGGCGCCTCTGCGGCACTGACCATCAGCGTCACACCCTCCTCGTCGAGGATCTGGTTGAGGCTGCGCAGAACGTTCTTCCACTGGGTTGGCGGAATCTGGTCAGCCTCGAAGGCCCGACGCACGTCATCGCCGGCGATCTGCCCATCTGCCTTTCCCCGCTCGATGAGCGCCATCACAGACTCGGACTCGGCGATCTCCGGCGGGAGCGTACGGGATGTGCTGGCCGACACGAACAACCTCTCGGAACGATGGAAACGGCTTCCGACCCCGTCCACTGTGGATCGGAGCCGACGACCGCCGGTGGGGATGGACCGACGGCGCAGGGGCAACCGGGGAGTTGAACAGCGTCACGAACGCCGCTCGTATTCCCTCCTCGGCTATCACCTCTTAAGTCATCGCGCTTCCCGGAAGAGCGTTACGCCCAAACTGCGTGGCCCGAGTCACACCCCATAACGACCCATTCCCAGTCATATGACATGCAATCCTCCCAAGACCTGTCGCCGGATCCGGTCGATGACACGGATCCGGCGAAATCTCTGCGCCTCGCCGCGTACGGCGTGCCCTGCCCCGAGGGGCGCGCAGGGCACGGGGCCGCGCGGCGCCTACGGCCCGTACACGGTCGGGTACGGGCCTTCAGTGCTCGCGGGGCGCGGGGACGACGTGGTCCACGGGCGTCCCGGAGCCCTGGCCGCCGATCTCGCCATGGGCGGCGAGGAGCTGGCGCATCGCGGATTCAGCTGCCGTGGCGTCGCCCGAGCCGATGGCGTCGACGACCCGCATGTGCTGGCCGACGGAGGTCTCGACCGGCCGCTCACAGCCGCCACCGGGGCCGCCGGAGACATGCAGGGCGGCGGAGACGATGCCCGAGAGGTGCTCGAGCATGCGGTTGCCGGCGAGCTGCAGCAGCAGCGAGTGGAACTCGGCGTCGGCGCGGGAGAAGGTCATGGTGTCGCCCTGGGCCGCGGAGTGACCCATGATCTCGACCATGTCGGCCAGCCGCTGCTGGATGTCCTCACGGCCGTGGCCGGCGGCGAGCCGGGCGGCGAGGGGCTCGATCGTCCAGCGCAGCTCGGAGAGCTCACGGCGCTGGTCGTCACGCTGAGGTCCGTAGGCCCGCCATTCGATGATGTCGGGGTCGAGGAGATTCCAGTCGCTGACCGGGCGCACCCGGGTCCCCACGTTCGGGCGAGCGCTGACGAGGCCCTTGGCCTCGAGGACCCGCAGCGATTCACGGACGACGGTGCGGGAGACCTCGAAGCGCTGGCCGATCTCCTCGGGGACGAGCGGACGGTCGGCGCCGAGATCTCCGGAGACGATCATCTGGCCGAGCTGTTGGACGAGTTGGCCGTGCAGGCCGCGACCGCGGCTGCCGGCGGCGCGACGGCCGACCCGGCCGATGTCGGCCTCGGAGCTGTCCCAGACCTGCGAAACGCGCCCGGCACGGTCATGGCCGGCTGCGTTGTTGGCGTTCGCGGCGTTGGCGGCGTTCGCGTAGGGGTAGCGGTCAAGCTCGCCCGGGCCTGCGAGGCCGGTGTCGCCGGGGCGAGCCGCGGTCATCATGGTGTGCGCAAGGGTACTCACGCATCTTTTGTCGGCGACACCCTGAACACCCTTGAGGTCTTTGGTGAAAAGCACACGAAAGGGTGATCGCCCCCCATCCCCGAATTGACGCTTTATCGGAAAGAAATGCGCTCTCCATGGCGAGTTGTGGACAGCGGCCGCAACAACAGAGCGTCAAAATATATGCCTTACTCGATCAGCGAATGGAGCCGCACGGCACCGCGAGCGCATAGCCGCAGACCAGACCGGTGATCCACAACACCGGTACACCGTCTGCAGGTTGAGGTGAGAGCCACATCACGAACAGGTGCGCCTTGGTCAATTGCGAAGGGGTGCTTGACGCGGCCGCCGGCCGACAGACCACACCCCCGTCGAGGGCTGTGAAGGCACTTGTCGGCAAGACCCGTTGCGACGGAACGGAATACATCGAAGGTCAATAATCCGGCCTGAAACCAGCCGTTCGGCGACCCGTTCAACTGGCAGCGAGAGCAAGGCACTCGACATGGCGCGCTCGATAAGGGCAATCGCGGAACCCTCGGACGCGGCATCGAAGCCGAGGGGAGCGGGAAGGGGCACCGGGTCGCCCGGCGGACGGACAGTCACGGGCCGGACGGGCGGTCGCCGCCCGGGCCGCAGCGGGACGCTAACGGGGCGGCGGCGCGTGCGGACAGCGCTGCGCGAACGAAGGCGCCGACCATGGACGGAGGCGGGCCACAGCACCCGCCGCACGGCCTGGCAGCGCGAGGCACCGCACCACTGACGGGGCGTGAGGCCGGTCGGGAACTTCCTGGGGCACGAAGGGACTCACTCGGCCACAGTACAGCCTTATGTCCTATTTTCCCGTAATCGAGCAGGCCTGATGGCCTATCGTGTCACTGCGGGTGAACTTCAGCCCCGCGGTACCGTGACGCTGTCCGGGCTCAGACCTCGGGGCGCAGCATCGGCGGATTGAGCAGCGTCGCCCCACCGGCGCGGAACAACTGTGCGGGGCGGCCGCCCTGACGCGTCGTCGTGCCGCCTGTGGGCACCAGGAACCCAGGGGTGCCGGTCACCTTGCGGTGGAAATTACGGGGATCCAGGGCGACGGCCCAGACCGCCTCGTACACCCGGCGCAGCTCCCCCACGGTGAACTCCGGCGGGCAGAAGGCGGTGGCGAGCGAGGAGTATTCGATCTTCGAGCGGGCGCGCTCCACGCCGTCGGCGAGGATCCGGGCGTGGTCGAAGGCCAGCGGGGCCGCAAGCTCGCCCTCGCGGGCGAGAGCGTCGTCCTGTTCCAGCAGAGTCTCCACGGGTGCCCAGCGCGCGCTGTGGGCGTCACCGCCGGCCGTGGGTGCGGGCAGGTCGGGGGCGAGTACCAGGTGCGCGACACTGACGACCCGCATCCGCGGGTCCCGCTTGGGGTCGCCGTAGGTGGCGAGCTGTTCGAGGTGTGCGCCGTACACGGGGGACGGGCCGGCCGGGGACTGGGCGTGCAGACCGGTCTCCTCGGCGAGCTCCCGGGCGGCCGCGGCCTCAAGGTCCTCATCGCCCCGGACGAATCCGCCGGGCAGGGCCCAGCGGCCCTGGAACGGCGGCTCACCGCGGCGCACGGCCAGCGCGCACAGGGCGTGGCGGCGCACGGTGAGCACGACCAGATCGACGGTGACGGCGAAGGGCGGGAAAGCCGACGGGTCGTAGGGAGGCATGGGCGTGATCATAGTCGTCCGCTTGACGATAAACAGGCCCCGGAGCACCTCACGACCCCAGCTGCAGGCCTTCTGCCGCCGTCTCCACCATCCCCATGCCGAGTCTGCTGATCCGTACGCCGAACGGCTGCTCTGCGACACACAGACCGGTGAGCTGCATCGCGCCGAGCGGGGCGGTCCCGAGCGGCCGTACGGACACCGTTCCGGCGGGGACGTCCGGGCGCAGGCCGGCGAGCGCGACGAGTATGTGGACCGCGCCGCCCGCCGCCACGGCAGCGGGGCGGCAGGCCGCCGGATGCGGTACGGGGGCGCCGCCGGCGGTGCGCTGCTCGCCTGCGTACATCTCGGGGAGGCGGTACCCGAAGCTCTCCGCGGCGTCGAGCACTCCTTTGATCAGGCTGCCGGCTGCCGGCTCGTGACCGGCTGTGGCCAGGCCGGCGGCGGCGACCGCCGTCTCGTGGACACGGACCGCGCCGGTGCGGTGGCCGAAGGGGTTGTAGCCGCTCTCCTTGGCGCTCAGCCCGCGCAGGCCCCACCCCGAGTCCATGGCCGGGCCGGCCAGCAACCCGGCCAGCTGGTCGGTCTGAGCAGCGTCCAGCAGGCCAGGGGCCGGAGTCCCGCCACCGAGCAGCCCGGTGTCCAAGAGGTGGGCTGTGGTGGAGCCGAAGTGCGGGACGGGCCGGCCGTCTGCGGTGAGCAGGGCGGCTGGGCGGCCGCCGGCCGGGTCCTCCAGCCAGAAGTCCCTGCGGAACCGGGTGCGCAGGTCGGCTGCCCAGTCACGAAGGGCCGCCGCGTCGGATGGCCGGGAGGCCTCGAGGAGATCGGCGCCCAGGAGAGCGGCGCGATGGGCATGGGCCTGGGTCTCGCACCGGTACGGTCCGCCGGGCACGGGATCGGGGACGTAGCCGCTGCGGCCCCCGCCCGGTGGGTCGGTGATCCTCCTCAGCCACGTCAGGCAGCGCTCCGCGGCGGGCAGCAGCCGCTCCGCCTCCTGCGGGGGCAGGCCCCAGCGGCAGGCCTCAGCGAGAACGGCGGGGAACAGAAGGGTTGCCTCGATGCCGGTGCAGCTCGGTGGGGAGTGCGGGCCGGCATCCCGCAGAGCGCCGGGAATCCGGCCGAAATCTGCTCCTGGCGCGGCCTGTTGGCTACGGGCGAGCGCGCGCATCGTGCCCGCGGCGAGCTTTGTGCCCAGGGGCAGCAGCATCCGGGCGGCCCACAGCGCCTCGACCGGTGCCAGGCCGCAGCGCCACGGGAATCCGCCGGTGACATATCTGTCCGTGGCGGCGGCCGGGTCCCGCATCACCAGGCCGTGGAGATCGTCGAGGCTGCTCGCCATGAGGGAGTCGGCCCGGCGGTCGTCGCACTCCAGCCGGGCCGCCGTCCAGGGGCGTGGTGGCCGGTCGCTGCGCGTTCGACGGGAGACCGGCCCGGTGCGCGGTGCGGGGATGCAGGCGCCGGCCGCGCGCCTGTGGTGGCCCCTTCCGCCCGGCTCGTACTCCAGTGACGTGCGCAGTTCGATACTGCGGTGGCCGCCGGGCGGCAGCTCGAGTGCCCAGCGCAGCAGACCCGCCGAGGCCAGCACGTCCTCGGGCGAGGGCGTCGCGACCGCCACCGCGTGCACACCGGTCCCCGACCAGCGGAGCCCGCCCCCGTGGACAATGGCCCGCAGTTCGGGGCCCGGGAGGCCGATGGCGATGGCCCCGAGCTCGGCGAGGTCCGTGCCCAGCCGGATCTCGACCGCCAGCCGGACGGGCCGGGCAGCACTGCTGCGGAACGTGATCTGCTCGGTGCCGTCGGCGGATCGCAGCCGCTCCACGCGGATCTCCGGATCCGGCCCTCGCTCTCCGGCACCGCGGATCGTTCCGATGAACCGGGCCCGTCCGGCGTCGGTCAATCGTCCTTGGACGACGAGCGGTTCGTCACCGGCGACCCGCAGTTCGCAGCGGGACAGAACCCGTCGGCCGTCGCGGTAGAAACCGTCCATGCCGCGGCCGGTCAGCTGCCCCGACGCCGGGGACACGGCGAGTGCCGGGAGGGCCACACAGACGAGTGAGGAGTGGACGGGCTGGGGCTGCGGGGCCCGGGGCGACGGCGGGCGCCGTTCTCCGGGGAGCCGGCGGGCCGGCCGCGTAGTGGGGACGATGCCTGGCACGTGGTGCGCTCCCTGATGAGGTCGGGGCTCCGTACGGGTTGCTCCACTCGGGTGAACGGCCCGGCCGGCGCACAGGTCACGCCGGCCGGGCCACAACGGCACGGTCACCGCCGGCTCCGGTCGCCGTCCCGGCCGGCCCGGCGCCTGCCGCGCCCGTCGGTCGTACGGGTGCCGGGGCCTGTACCACCGCGCGGTCCGCGGGGGCGGCTGCCCGCCCCGGGCCGGCTCGGCCCGGGGCGCTTCGTGGAATGCGGCGTCTTCCTGGCGGCGGGCGCCGGGGCGGTGGGTGCGGCTGTGCTCACCGGCTCCCGGTGCTGCTCACGCAGGCAGCGGCGCAGTGGCTCCGGATCGAGGCCTTCGTTGATGGCGCGGTGCAGCAGCTGGGCGAAGGTGTAGTCGGGGTCGAGGGCCAAGGCGCAGCTGAGGGCGACGCGCGCCGAGGGCCCGTCCTCGGTGGACCAGCAGACCCAGCCGGCGAGGGTGAGCGGTGCCACCGCGTGTTCGACATAGCCACCGGCGCAGCGGCGGGCGAGGGCACGCCAGAGCCGAAGGGCCGGCGCGGCGGCGGAGCCGTCCATCCACTCCGCTGCCCGGTCGCGGGTCACCCGGTCCTGGAGGCCGAGGATGAGGTCGGCGGCCTCGGCATCGGTGATCAGCGCGTCGTCACAGGCGTCCCTGGCCCGGTTGCTGCCCGAGGGGGTGTCCTGACGGAAGCGGTGGATCATGGCGCCGGCCAGGTCGAGGGTGTCCCGGCGCACAGCGGCTGCGCCGTCCCCCCGGAGCATGCGCGGAACCAGCGCGCCGGCGGCCGCGTCCAGCGCCTTCTCCTGTTCCACGGCCCGCCGCCCGGTACGGGGCGTGAGCCTCGCCTCCATCTCCTTGAGGGAGCCGCGCACCTGCATTCCCGCGTAGGCAGCGGCCGCGGCCATCACGGACGTGCCCGGCATGACCATGGGCGTGCCCTCCGCGGGGCAGCACCGGAAGTCGGGGCAGCAATAGGACCAGAATCGGCCGTTGGAGAGGCACAGGGCTTCCAGAACCGGTACGTCGAGCGTGCCGCAAGCGGTGCGCAGACGCTGGGCGAGCGGGCGGAGCCGGTCTTTGACGTCCTTGCCGCTCTCCCCCGCCGCCGGCTCCTGGCAGAGGTAGACGATGATCGCCGCGGGACGGGTATCACGCTCCTGGCCTGCGGAGATCAGGCACTCGGCGAGCTGGTCGGCAACGTCCGGCCACTGCGCGGTGTCGGTCGGGATGCCGATCCTGACCCGGCCGCCGAAGCGTCCGCGGTCGCCGTTCAGCGCGACCATCACGATGCTGTCGTCCGGATAGAAGCCCATCAAATACGGCAGGGCGTCGGCGAGCTCGGCCGGGCCGCGCAGGGTGACCTGGGCATCGGCGGACGGGGACTTGGGCGCGTCGGAAGGGGCAGAGGAGTGGGAGGGGCGGGATGGGATGGACGGGTCCATGGAGTTGGTGAGGCCGGACGAGGGCGAGATGACGATGGGGTCGGAAGGGGTGGAGGGGCTGGACAGGCTTGTGGTCTCCGCGGGAGCCGGTGAGCCGGCAGATTCGGTGGGGCCAACCGGCTCGGCAGGCGCCGTGGGGCCGGATGTTGCGGATGCGCCGGGCGGGTCGGCAGGGACCTGTGGCTCCGGCGTGCGAGGAGGGCGGGGAGAGTTCGAGGGGTTCGCGGCGGAGGGGTCGACGGACGCGGGGGTCGAGTGGATGTCGCCGATGCGCTTGCTCGGTTCGCTGTGCGGATTCATGGCTCGAAGATCCCGCGGCCGGCCGCTGCGCCGCGACCCCTGTGGATAACTCTCGGGCGGCGAGGTTATCCACAGCTTCGGGCGGGCGTTCGCGCGTTGTCAGTGGCATCGGGTTGCATGGGGGTATGAGCAACGAAGATCTGCGTGCCGCAGCCGACGCCGTCCTGACCCGCCTCGTCGGGGATCCCGGCGGCGAGGCCAGGCTGCGCGAGGATCAGTGGCGAGCCATCGAGGCGCTGGTCGCCGACCATCGCCGCGCGCTGGTCGTCCAGCGCACGGGCTGGGGCAAGTCCGCGGTCTATTTCGTCGCGACGGCGCTGCTGCGCGAGCGCGGCAGCGGACCGACGGTGATCGTCTCCCCGCTGCTCGCGCTGATGCGCAATCAGGTCGAGGCAGCCGCGCGGGCGGGCATCCGCGCCCGCACGATCAACTCCGCCAACACCGAGGAGTGGGACACCGTCCAGGCCGAGGTGGCGGCGGGCGACGTGGATGTCCTGCTGGTCAGCCCGGAGCGGCTCAACAACCCCGACTTCCGCGATCAGGTGCTGCCCAAGCTCGCGGCGGCGACCGGTCTGCTGGTGGTCGACGAAGCGCACTGCATCTCCGACTGGGGCCATGATTTCCGGCCGGACTACCGGCGGCTGCGCACCATGCTCGCCGACCTCCCTCCCGGTGTGCCGGTGCTCGCCACCACCGCCACGGCCAACGCGCGGGTGACCGCCGATGTCGCCGAACAGCTCGGCACGGGCGAGGGCTCCACCGAGGCGCTGGTGCTGAGGGGGCCGCTGGACCGGGAGAGCCTGAGTCTGGCTGTCCTCCCGCTGCCGGACGCCGCGCACCGGCTCGCCTGGCTTGCCGATCATCTGCACGAGCTGCCGGGCTCGGGGATCATCTACACGCTCACCGTTGCCGCCGCCGAGGAGGTCACCGCCTTCCTGCGCCAGCGGGGGCACACGGTCTCCTCGTACACCGGCAAGACGGAGAATGCCGACCGCCAGCAGGCCGAGGACGATCTGCTCGCCAACCGCGTCAAGGCGCTGGTGGCGACCTCGGCGCTGGGCATGGGCTTCGACAAACCCGACCTGGGTTTCGTGGTGCACATGGGCTCGCCGTCGTCCCCCATTGCCTACTACCAGCAGGTGGGCCGGGCCGGGCGCGGTGTCAAGCACGCCGAGGTGCTGCTGCTGCCCGGGCGGGAGGACGAGGCCATCTGGAAGTACTTTGCCTCACTGGCTTTTCCGCCCGAGGAGCAGGTGCGGCGGACCCTGGACGTTCTGGCGGCCGCCGGCCGCCCGGTGTCGCTGCCGGCTCTGGAACCACAGGTCGAACTACGCCGCTCGCGCCTGGAGATCATGCTCAAGGTGCTCGATGTGGACGGCGCCGTGCAGCGCGTCAAGGGCGGCTGGACCTCCACCGGCCGGCCGTGGTCGTACGACGCCGAGCGCTATGCGTGGGTGTCTCGCCAGCGCGAGGCCGAGCAGCAGGCCATGCGGGAGTACGCCACCACGACGGGCTGCCGGATGGAGTTCCTGCGGCGGCAGTTGGACGACGAGGCGGCCGTGGCGTGCGGCCGCTGCGACAACTGTGCCGGGGCACGGTTCACCACCGAGGTGTCCGCCGCATCGCTGGATGCCGCGCGCGGTGAGCTGGGGCGGCCCGGGGTGGAGGTGGAGCCGCGGCGGATGTGGCCGACGGGGCTGCCGGCCGTCGGTGTCGATCTCAAGGGGCGTATCCCGGCAGGTGAGCTGGCGGCGACCGGCCGCGCCCTGGGCCGTCTCTCCGACATCGGGTGGGGCAACCGTCTCCGGCCGATGCTCGCGGCGCAGGCACCGGACGGCCCGGTCCCCGACGATGTGGCGGCCGCAGTGGTCACCGTGCTCGCCGACTGGGCCAAGGGACCCGGTGGTTGGGCCTCGGGGGCGGCGGATGCCCCGGCCCGCCCGGTGGGTGTCGTCGCGCTCTCCTCGCACAGCCGCCCGCAGCTGATCCGGTCGCTGGCCGAGCGGATCGCCACGGTCGGCCGCATGCCGTTCCTGGGCACGGTGACCTCGGTGGACGACGGTGCCGACGGCAGGATTCCGCGCAGTAACAGTGCCCAGCGGCTGCGGGCGCTGCACGGTTCACTGGGCGTTCCGCCGGAGCTGGCGCAGGCACTGGCGTCGGCGGCCGGCCCCGTGCTGTTGGTGGACGACTACGCCGATACCGGCTGGACACTGGCCGTTGCCGCCCGGCTGCTGCGCAGAGCTGGGGCAGCGGAGGTGTTTCCGCTGGTCCTGGCCGTGCAGGGCTAGGTGCGGACGGCATTGTCCCGATGCGGCCGCGAGCAGGGACATTTACCCCTCGCCGGGCGGTTCCGGTCGTGGGCGGGAATTGCTCGTTGCCGCATGCCGGTGCGGCCGCAAGAATTGGAGTTGCTTCCCCGTACCGGCCGTCCGTGGCCAGGCAGGGCCATGCCGTGGTGCGTACCCGTGCACGGTTGGCCACCGCCCGAGATACGGACGCGTAGACGATGGGAGGAACGTGTCCTTCGGCTTCGCCCCGCACCCGCAGGTGTCCCCGCCTCCGTCCGCCGACTCCGCCGCCCGACTGGGCCGGATGCTGGAACCCGCCGAATGGGCCTCGGCCGGTATTCCCTTGCTCCGCAATCCCCGTGAGGTGGTCACCGGCCTGCACGACCGCCATCGGCCGGTGCCGTTGACGGCCATCGTCGCGGTGCTCGACACCCATGAGCGGGTGACGGCCAGCGCCTCCTTCACCGAGCTCACGGCCGCCCCCGACGGCTGGGAGTTCCGCAATGTCCTGCTGGCTCATCTGCGCCGGGTCATCCCGCACGACCTGCGGCTGCGCGCCCCGGTCCGGACCGCCGTGCTGCTCTACTGCCGTGAGGGCGAACCCCTTTGGACGGAGACGGACGGGGCATGGATGTGGGGACTGCGTGACGCCTGCACCCTGCACGGGCTCCGCTGCGGGGCGTACATCACGCTGACCCCGGATCGCTGGCAGGTGCTGGGAGAGGGCCGGGGCGGGCGCCGCCCCAGGCCGCCGTCCGTGAACGAACCGGTCATGGAATCACGCCGTACAGCGGCCGGGTCCCGGGAGAAACGTCGCACCACGACGCCTGCGGATGCGCCGCACACGGCCGCGGATCCGCCCACCGCCCGCGGCCGGCCGGGGGCGCGGCGCGCGGGAGGCGGCGCCCCGGAAGCTCATCGGCACACAGCAGCACGCTGAGCGGACCAGCGGACATACATCCGGCGTCCGGCGGCCCTGGCTTCCGTCAGGTGGCGGAAACCGGGGGCACCTCACCGGGCGTTCCGGTACACACGGCAGTCTCCCCACGGGCGCTCCGGCCCCCACGGCAGGGCTCACCCGCTCGGCGTGCCGGTACCCAGCAGAAGACGGACCACCTCGACCGGTACAGCCGCAGCCCTCCCCAGGCGACGTGCCGGGCATCCGGAACCCCGTCCGATCTCGTCCGGCGGGAACGCAAGCGAGCCCGACGGCCTTGGGGGGCCGACGGGCTGTTGCGAACCGGCAGGGTCAGGCGGGTGCGCCGAGAACGGTGTTGATCCGCTGCGGGTCGCCGCAGACGATCAGCAGCGCTCCGGCACGGGCCATCGCCGCGGGCAGCGCCTGCGCGGTGACCTCGTCCGTACCGCCGTTGACGGCGACGACCACCACGGGCCGGCCGGTGGCACGCCCGGCCCCGGCGTCCGCGTAGAACACGTCGTCCGCGGCGTCGTGTTGGGCCCAGTAGGACGCTTCGCCGAAGGACAGCTCATGCGCGGCCCACGGGTGCGTTTCTCCGGTGGTCAGCACCAGGATCTCGCCCGGCGCACGCCCGGAGTCCAGCAGCAGGTCGACGGCCTCGTCGGCGGCGTCGACCGCACCGGCGGCAGGTGCCGGGATCAGCTGGAGCTGTGCTTCCGCGGCGGTGCCGGCCTTGTCGGCGGGCGGCGGCTGCGGGGAGCTGGTGCGCTGCGCCGGCGGAGCGGCGACAGGCCCACGCGGCGGGGCAGCAGGTCCGGGCTTGCCCGGACGGACACTGGCCGCGGGAGCGCCACGCGGCGGCGCGGGGCGGGGACCGGGACCAGGAACGGGACGGGGGGTCGACGCGGTGCGGCCGGCGGCCGGAGTTGCGCGGGGACCCGGGACACTCTCGTGAATCTGAGGCTCCTCGGGGATGAGAGGCATAAAGGGATGTCTATCAAACGTAAGTGCGGAACACGTCATCGGGTACCGAATTGATGTCCGTACCGCTCAGAAATCGAAGCCGAGTTGGCCACCGGCTTCCAGAGCGGCTGCTTCGGGGGTGATGCGCACCTTCTTCAGATGCCGCCAGCGGGGCAGGGCATCCATGTAGGACCACGACACTCGGTGGTGCGGCGTAGGACCGTACTCCTCCAGGGCAATGCGATGGGTCGGCGAGGGGTAGCCTGCGTTGGCCGCGAAGTCGAAGTCGGCGTACACCAGGCCCAGTTCGGCCATCATCGCGTCGCGTCGCACCTTGGCGATCACGGACGCGGCGGCGACCGCGATACAGGACTGGTCGCCCTTGATGACCGTGCGGACCCGCCATGGCGCGCCCAGGTAGTCGTGCTTGCCGTCGAGAATGATCGCGTCCGGCCGGACCGGCAGCGCCTCCAGGGCGCGTACGGCCGCGAGCCGCAGGGCTGCGGTCATGCCCAGTTCGTCGATCTCCTCCGGCGAGGAGTGCCCCAGGGCGTACGACGTGACCCACGTGCCGAGCACATCACACAGTTCGGTGCGGCGCTTGGGGGTCAGAAGCTTGGAATCGGTGAGTCCGTCGGGTGGCCGGCGCAGGCCGGTGATGGCTGCGCAGACGCTGACCGGACCGGCCCACGCTCCGCGCCCGACCTCGTCGATACCTGCAACGATCTTGGCGCCCGTCGTGGCGCGCAACGATCGCTCGACGGAATGGGTGGGGGGCTCGTACGGCATGGCGCCAGCAAGGTTACGCCTATTCGGCTCAGCCGTCCGCACCGGATCCCCACCTGGTGGCAATCGGTGTGGGCGATGGAGGGAGCGGCTGGTGAACAGGACCCCTCGGTTCCGCTACCGAGGGGTATATGCAAGCAGGCCGAGGCCAGGCGCGGCCGCCACGGGACGCCACCGCCCCCGCTGCCCGAGCGGGACCGTGCGGGGTGAAGTCGCCGCCCGGAAACGCCGTTTGGAGGACGTCGGTAAGCGGGCGGCGCACGGACGCGGACGAGTCGCAGCGAGGCGGGGAGGCCGGCCGTGAGACGGAGCGAAGTGATCAGTCGGCGAGGACGGGCGTCCAGGACGGGAGCGGTTCGGTGCCGTCCAGCCACGCCTCGGGCGGGTTGCCGTCGCGGCCGGCCGCGACGATGCCGCCGACGATGGCGCAGGTGGTGTCCACATCGCCGCCCGCCTGAGCGGTGGTCCAAAACGCCCGCTCATAGTTGCCCAGATGCCGGGCCGCGGCCCAGAGGGTGAACGGCACGGTGTCGTGGGCACTGGTGCGCCGCCCGCAGCCCAGAACGGCGGCGACGGTGCCGGAGTCGGCGTAGTCGAGCATGTCCCTGGCCCGGCGCAGTCCGGCTTGTACGGCGCTGCGCGGGATCAGCTCCAGCACGCCGTCCAGCAGCTGTTCGGGACCGGTGTCACGGCTCGGGTCGGCCGCCAGGGCGGCAGCGGCAGCGACGGCCATGGCGCCGACGACGGCCTCACGGTGCTGGTGGGTGGTGTAGGCGGAGATCTCCGCCTGGTGGGTGGCCTGCTCGGGGTCGTCGGCGTACCAGGCACCGAGGGGAGCGATGCGCATGGCCGCTCCGTTGCCCCACGAACCCTGGCCGTTGAAGAGCCCCGACGCCAGCTCGCGCCAGTCGCCGCCCTCGCGAATCAGCCGCAGCATGCGGTTGACTGCCGGACCGTAGCCACGGTCGAAGTCATGGTGGTCGGCGAAGGAGCGCGCGAGTGCGTCCTGGTCGACCCGGCCATGGGCAGTGAGCACGGCCAGGACGGAACAGGCCATCTCGGTGTCGTCGGTCCACTGCCAGGGAGAAGGAGGCAGTGTGCGGCGCTTGAGCGAGGGGTAATGGGCGGGCACGAAGAACTGGGATCCGAGCGCATCACCCACGGAAAGGCCGCGCAAGCTCGCCAGAGCTCGCGCACAGCGGTCTGCGTCACGGTGGTCGGGGTTCATCGCTGTGCACTCTAACCGGTGACGCCATAAGGCTCGGGTACACACCAGCGCGCGAACGGCCGGTCAAGGGTGTAGCGACCGTCCGGGCCGAGCAACAAGGTGCGCCACTCCGCGTTGCCCGGATTGGACAGCGACTCGAAGTCGGCCACCGTCCAGTGGAACCAGCGCATACAGAACAGCCGCATGGTGAGACCGTGCGTGACGATGAGGACGTTCGGCGGGTGATCCGGGTCCTCGAAACTGCGCCACAGGCTCTCCAGGAACGCCCCGACCCGGTCGTAGACATCCGCACCGGACTCGCCTTGGGCGAAGCGGTAGAAGAAGTGGCCGTAGGCGTCGCGGTAGGCCTTCTGCCGTCGTACGTCGTCGCGGTCCTGCCAGTTCCCCCAGTCCTGCTCGCGCAGCCGGGGCTCCTCGCGCACCCGGACCCTGGCCGGGTCGAGGCCGAGCGCGCGGAAGGTCTGGTGGGTGCGGCGGTAGGGCGAGACATAGCCGGAGATCCGTTCCTCACCGAACATCTCGCGCAGCGGACCACCGGCCTCCTTCGCCTGCCCCAGCCCGGTCTCGGTGAGGGCGAGCGCATGATCTGGCTCCCGCTCGTACACGGTGTCGTCGACATTTCCCGCCGACTCTCCGTGGCGGATGAGGACGATGCGCCGGGGCCGAGCCATGCCGCCAGCCTAAATCTCCCGCTTTGCGCCTGCCGCACACGACCGAACGGCAACAGCAGGGCGGTCAGCTCCACCACCACCCCGGCAAGACCGCCGCTGCACGCAGCGAGCAGGAGCCGCCCACAGGACCGGGCGGTGTCGCGTACGGAGATCCGAGCGGACATTCTCCCTCCCCCACACAAACGCAACCTTCGTCGCATTACGATGAGGGTGGCACACTGATCCAGCTAACGCAAGAGGAGTTGCAATTGTCTGACGAGACGGTGCCCGAGAACCGGCGCGAGACCGACGATCCCCCGCCCACCCCTGGCACCCGACGCCCCGGCGGCCGCACGGCCCGCACCCGCGCCGCCGTCCGCGACGCCGTGCTGGCCGGACTCACCGAGCACGGCTATCCGGGCCTCACCGTCGAATACGTCGCGGAACACTCCGGCGTACACAAAACGACGCTCTACCGGCGATGGAAGGACGTCGAGGGGCTGGTGGCGGACGCCCTCGACCTTGCCGGCGAGGACAGCTGGGTCCCGCCCGACACCGGATCCCTGGCGGGCGATCTGCACGCTCTGGCGCGCGAGGTCGTCGCTTCCTTCACCGACCCGGCGGTGGCCGCATCGGGCTCCGCGATGATCGCCGCCGCCTTCCAGTCGGAGCGGGCGGCCGTGGCGCTGCGTGACTACTACGCCGAGCGATTCGCGCGCTGCGAGGTCCTTGTCGAACGCGCCGTCCGACGCGGCGAATTGCCGGCGGCCCCGCGCACCGTGCCGGCCACCCCGGACACCGCGCAGTCGGACACGGCCCCGCCCGGCCCCGCCTCCCCCACCGCTCCGGACAGCGCCATCGACGCCGGCGCACTCGTCCGTTCCGTCTCCGCTCCGCTCTTCTTCCGCCTGTTCATCACCCGGGAGCCGGTGGACGACTCCGTCGCCGACCAGGCCGTGGCCGCCACCCTGGCCGCCGCCCGCGCCGGGGCGTTCACCACCGGCACCACGATCGGCACATCCCTCGGCACATCCCTCGGCGCATCACCCGGCGGGGCCCCCTGACCGCGCCGTCCCTCACACCGTCCACGACGGTTCGAGCTGCACCACATCGCCCGCGATCGCCCGGACATCCGCGGCTATCTGGGCCCGCAGCGCCAGCCGCTCCACCCGTTCAGGCCGGTACTTCCCCCGCTCGGCCGCCGACTGCCACAGCGACAGCACCAAGAACTCCTCCCCCGGAGCCCGCCCCAGCATCCCCCGCAGCATTCCCGGCGAACCCGCCATCGCGGGGTTCCAGACCTTCTCCTGCATCAGCATGAAGTGCTCGACCCGGTCCTGGTGCACCTGGCAGTGCGCCAGCCTCAGCACATCCACATCGCCGAACGACGGGCGGAATCCCACCTTCACATCAAACTCGTGCTCGAACAGCCGCACTTGGGCGTCCTTGTAGGTGCCGACCTGGGCGGCCGCCAGCCGGTCGTGCGAGCGCGCCATGAAGGAGTCGTAAAAGGCCCGGCTCTCCCAGAAGGCCACCAGATGCGCGACGCCCGGCCGCCCCCGGCTCCATCCACCGCCCTGCCCTCGAAATCCCGGCTCACCCAGCAGCCCCGCCCATTTCCGCTGCCCCCGTTCGAACCCTCGACGGTCCACAACGGTGAGGCGAATCCACTTGACCAGCACCGCGCCATCGTACGGCCCAGGAGCGGGGCGGGATCACTGCGCGTCACATTCCGACCGGCCCGAACTTCCTTACGGTCACGGGTCGATCGCCGTCAGTGCCGCACCGCCGAAGCTCCACCGCCTCGTCCGTCCCCGGGGCTGCCTCCGGACGCCTCCGAACGGGCGGGCGCACCGAACCGCCCTGTGCTCTCCCTCTCCCACAGCGCGCTTCCCTCTCCCACAGCGCGCCGCCCTAGCTCACAGGGCGTTTTCCAGCCACCCGAAACCGAGGCAAAGCACAGGTGACCAGGGCCAGTTCACTCCGCGCGGGTGCCTCCCGGCGTGGCACGATGGTCAGTCAACGGGAAATCCCGGGAAGGGGGCCGCAGGCCCGCGCGGGCCTGCGCCGCGTCCCCGGGAGATGACGGGAGGAAGTCCGGTGAACACGTTCAACAAAGGGATCGAGAAGGTCGAGGTAACGCTCCAGTGGGATCCCAGCCCCCTCGGAACGCCGGACAATGACCTCGACATCGTCGCGGCGACCTATACGGCTGACGCACCGCACGGCGACCCGGCCTATCTGGTGCACTTCGACAGCCGGTCGCCCGACGGGACCATCACCCTCAACCGGGACAGCAGGACCGGCCAGGGCTTCGGCTCCGACGAGATCATGACCCTGGAGCTGGACCGGCTGTCCGACACCTACACCCGGGTGATCGTGGGGGTGGCCATCCAGCAGGGCGAGGGCCGCAAGGTCTTCGGCGACATACAGAACACGGTCGTACGGATCCGCGAGGGCTACACCGATCTGGCCGAGAACGACTTCACCGAGGTCGCGGGTGCCACCGCGGCGACGGTGGCCGAATTCACCCGGGACGAGACGGGGCAGTGGCGCCTTCGCGCGGCGCTCCGGGGATTCGACACCGACCCGGACGGGTTTGCCTCACTGATGGGCCGCTAACGGGGAGCGGCACCGGAACCGGAGCGAGAACCCGCGCAGGAACCTCGGCACGAGCGGGAGCACGAACCGCAGCACGAAGGGGAGGGGACCGGCCGGAGCCGGTCCCCTCCCCTTCTGCCTCGGACCGCTCAGCCCGGATGCTGCCTCGGACCGCTCAGCCCGAGGCGCGGGCTCGCGCGGAAGGGGAAACCCCCCACGCGGGCCCGCTCACGCTCAGCTGCAGCCGCTGGTCGACCCGCAGCCCTCGCACAGGTAGCAGCTGCCGGCCCGCTGCATCTTCGTCCCGCAGGAGAAGCACAGCGGCGCGTCGGCATTGATGCCCAGCTGCATCTCGACGAGTTCGGCGTTGGTGTGCGCCTGCTTGGGCGCAGGAACGGCGGCGTCCTCGACGACCTTCACCGCCGGGGTGGACTCGGTTGCCGGCTCCGTCCGCAGGGGCGCGGACTGGGCCAGACCCTCGACGTCCACCTCGTCCTCGGAGGGCTCGTACGAGCCGGTCTCCAGGTGGCGCTGGCGCTCCTCGACGGAGTGGATGCCGAGCGCCGAACGGGTCTCGAAGGGCAGGAAGTCCAGCGCCAGGCGGCGGAAGATGTAATCGACGATCGACTGCGCCATCCGCACGTCCGGGTCGTCCGTCATGCCGGCCGGCTCGAAGCGCATGTTGGTGAACTTCGAGACGTAGGTCTCCAGCGGCACGCCGTACTGGAGGCCGACGGACACCGCGATGGAGAAGGCGTCCATCATGCCCGCGAGGGTCGAGCCCTGCTTGGACATCTTCAGGAAGACCTCACCGAGACCGTCGTCCGGGTAGGAGTTGGCGGTCATGTAGCCCTCGGCGCCGCCGACCGTGAAGGAGGTGGTGATGCCGGGACGGCCCTTGGGGAGGCGCCTGCGCACCGGGCGGTACTCGACGACCTTCTTCTCGGCGACCGGCTCGGCCTTCTTCTCCTCCTCCTTCTTCTTGGCGGAGAGCGGCTGGCCGACCTTGCAGTTGTCGCGGTAGATCGCGAGCGCCTTCAGGCCGAGCTTCCAGCCCTGGAAGTAGACCTCCTCGATCTCCTCGACGGTGGCCGTCTCCGGGACGTTGACCGTCTTGGAGATCGCGCCGGAGAGGAAGGGCTGCGCGGCGGCCATCATGCGCACGTGGCCCATGGCGGAGATCGAGCGCACGCCCATGGCGCAGTCGAAGACCTCGTAGTGCTCGGTCTTCAGGGCCGGGGCGTCGACGACATTGCCGTGGTCGGCGATGTGGGCGACGATCGCCTCGACCTGCTCGGGCTGGTAGCCGAGCCGCTTGAGCGCCTTGGGGACCGTGTTGTTCACGATCTGCATGGAGCCGCCGCCGACCAGCTTCTTGAACTTGACCAGGGCCAGGTCCGGCTCGACGCCCGTGGTGTCGCAGTCCATCATCAGGCCGATGGTGCCGGTCGGGGCCAGCACGGAGGCCTGCGCGTTGCGGAAGCCGTTCTTCTCGCCGAGGCGCAGCACGTCCTGCCAGGCCTCGGTGGCCGCCGCCCACACCGGGGTGTCCAGGTCGTCCATCCGCACCGCGGTGCCGTTGGCGTCGGAGTGCTGCTTCATGACGCGCTTGTGGGCGTCCGCGTTACGGGCGTAGCCGTCGTACGGGCCGACGACCGCGGCCAGCTCGGCGGAGCGCTTGTAGGAGGTGCCCGTCATCAGAGAGGTGATGGCACCGGCCAGCGCGCGGCCGCCGTCGGAGTCGTAGGCGTGGCCGGTGGCCATCAGCAGGGCGCCGAGGTTGGCGTAGCCGATGCCCAGCTGGCGGTAGGCGCGGGTGGTCTCGCCGATCTTCTGGGTGGGGAAGTCGGCGAAGCAGATGGAGATGTCCATCGCGGTGATGACCAGCTCGACGACCTTGGCGAAGCGCTCGGCGTCGAAGGACTGGTTGCCCAGGTCGTCGTCGCGCAGGAACTTCAGCAGGTTGAGCGAGGCGAGGTTGCACGAGGAGTTGTCCAGGTGCATGTACTCGCTGCAGGGGTTGGACGCGGTGATCCGGCCCGACTCCGGCGAGGTGTGCCAGTGGTTGATGGTGTCGTCGTACTGGATGCCGGGGTCGGCGCAGGCCCATGCGGCGTCCGCCATCTTGCGGAAGAGCCCCTTGGCGTCGACCTCCTCGATGACCTCACCGGTCATCCGGCCGCGCAGCCCGAACTTCGAGCCGGTCTCGACGGCCTTCATGAACTCGTCGTTCACACGGACCGAGTTGTTGGCGTTCTGGTACTGGACGGACGTGATGTCGTCGCCGCCCAGGTCCATGTCGAAGCCCGCGTCGCGCAGTGCGCGGACCTTCTCCTCCTCCTTCACCTTGGTCTCGATGAAGGCCTCGACGTCCGGGTGGTCCACGTCCAGGACGACCATCTTGGCCGCGCGGCGGGTGGCGCCGCCCGACTTGATCGTTCCGGCGGACGCGTCGGCGCCGCGCATGAAGGAGACCGGGCCGGAGGCGTTGCCGCCGGAGGAGAGCAGCTCCTTGGAGGAGCGGATGCGGGAGAGGTTCAGGCCGGCGCCGGAGCCGCCCTTGAAGATCATCCCCTCTTCCTTGTACCAGTCGAGGATCGACTCCATGGAGTCGTCGACGGAGAGGATGAAGCAGGCGCTGACCTGCTGCGGCTGCTGGGTGCCGACGTTGAACCACACCGGCGAGTTGAAGCTGAAGACCTGGTGGAGCAGGGCGTACGCCAGCTCGTGCTCAAAGATCTCGGCGTCCGCCGGCGAGGCGAAGTAACCGTTCTCCTCGCCGCTCTTGCGGTACGTCTTGACCACCCGGTCGATGAGCTGCTTGAGGCTCGCCTCACGCGTCGGGGAGCCCACCGCACCACGGAAGTACTTGCTCGTGACGATATTGACCGCGTTCACCGACCAGAATTCGGGGAACTCGACGCCACGCTGCTCGAAGTTGACCGAGCCGTCGCGCCAGTTGGTCATGACGACGTCACGAGACGTCCACTCCACCTCGTCGTACGGATGCACGCCGGGTGTGGTGTGAATGCGCTCGATGCGCAGACCCTTGCTCGCCTTGCTGCCCTTGGCGCGGGAGCCTCGTGCCGGGCCGCTCGTCGTCTCTGTCATGCCGCCTCCCTGTATACGGGCAAACGCCCATATGTGCGCACTCATTCCGTGGCACGGTGTATGTCTTTCCGTACCGGGACGCCCTGCTCTCGCCCCGGTAGAGGTTCTGGATGCGCGCCGAGCTCAGTCGGCGGCGGTGGCGGGCACGGGAACGGCCGGACCGCCGGCCTCCCCGTCGGTCCCGCATTCCTGCCCGGGCGGCCCCTGCTCGCGCTGCTCACGCAGCTCGGCGATGGCCGCCTCGAAGTCCTCGAGTGAATCGAAGGCCCGGTAAACGGACGCGAAGCGCAGGTACGCGACGAGGTCGAGTTCCTGCAGCGGGCCCAGTATGGCGAGCCCGACGTCGTGGGTGGAGAGCTCGGCGCTACCGGTGGCGCGCACCGCCTCCTCGACCCGCTGGCCCAGCTTGGCGAGGGCGTCCTCGGTGACCGGGCGGCCCTGGCACGCCTTGCGCACTCCCGCGATGACCTTGTTGCGGCTGAAGGGCTCGGTGACCCCGCTCCGCTTGATCACCATCAGCGACGCCGTCTCGATGGTCGTGAAACGGCGGGAGCAGTCGGGGCACTGGCGGCGCCGGCGGATCGCTGTCCCGTCATCGGTGGTGCGGCTGTCGACGACCCGGCTGTCCGGGTGCCTGCAGAAGGGGCAGTGCATGGCTCCACCCTCCTCACCCTCGATATACGGACGTACGTACGCCAACAATCCCGGCGTACGGCAACAGACCTCCGACCGGTCCGTACGGGCCCTTCGGAGCAGCCTCCAGCATAGGCGATCCCGGACCCCCGGAGGGACCAGGCACCACAACTTCTGGGTAACCGATCGCATCTAACCACTAGATGTGGTGTCGGGGCGCTTACATCTGCCTACCGCGTGTCGTGGCGGCGACGGGCCGGGCGGTCGCCCATGAGAGTACGGGAAGCCACCCGGCCGGCGGCGCGGCGGGGCGGAGATGACAGAATCGGCCAGGTCGCGAGGACCGGCCGCCGAACCCCTTCGCGCACCCCTTCGAGACCCCTTCGCGCGCCGACGGCCCGGCACACCGGACGGCCGGAACAGCCGGGCAGCAGTACCCGGCAGGCCGGGATCACCGCTCGGCCATACACCCAGCCACTCGATCCGGGTAGCCATTCGCCGAATATTTCACTCGAACGTGTGTTTGGCGCAACCTTTCGAAAGCAACTACCGTTGGCTAACTAGGGAGAACATTTCGAGAGGGGCCGACGTGACCACCACCGCAGACAGCGCGACCATCACCGCACAAAGCCACTCCCAGAGCCGGTTCGATCCGCAACAGGCACAGCGGCCGCCGATGGACGACGCCACGTTGGACTCCGAAGAGCAGAAGCCGGCCCGTTCGCTGCCCGGCCGGCCCCCAGGGATCCGAGCCGACAGTTCCGGACTCACCGACCGCCAGCGCAGGGTGATCGAGGTGATCCGGGATTCGGTGCAGCGGCGCGGCTACCCGCCGTCCATGCGCGAGATCGGCCAGGCCGTCGGACTGTCCAGCACGTCGTCCGTCGCCCACCAGCTCATGGCTCTGGAGCGCAAGGGCTTCCTGCGGCGTGACCCGCACCGTCCCCGGGCGTACGAGGTCCGCGGGTCGGACCAGACCACCGCTGCCGCGACGGAGACCGCCGGCAAGCCCGCCGCCTCCTACGTCCCGCTGGTCGGCCGGATCGCCGCCGGCGGCCCGATCCTCGCCGAGGAGTCGGTCGAGGATGTTTTCCCGCTCCCCCGCCAGCTCGTCGGCGACGGCGAACTGTTCGTCCTGAAGGTCGTCGGCGACTCCATGATCGAGGCCGCGATCTGCGACGGCGACTGGGTCACGGTCCGCCGCCAGCCGGTCGCCGAGAACGGCGACATCGTGGCCGCCATGCTGGACGGCGAAGCCACCGTCAAGCGCTTCAAGCGCGAGGACGGCCATGTGTGGCTGCTGCCGCACAACTCCGCGTACCAGCCGATCCCCGGCGACGAAGCGACCATTCTCGGCAAGGTGGTGGCGGTGCTTCGCCGCGTCTGACCCACCTCTCGCGACCGGGCCCCGGAACCACTGCGCCGGTTCCGGGGCTTGGTTTTGGCGTCCCCGTGTGCAGCCGCTTCCACCGGCCCCTTCTGCCGTTCCCCTTTGCCACCGGGCCTCGCCCGCCACCCGCGCGGGCCGCCCCTAGGGAGCGTCCGCCGCCGCCTCTGCCGCTTCGGGTGAGGGCGCCGCCGTTGCCGCTGCGTCGATGGCGGCGAGGGAGCGGCGGACCTGGTTGCGGTCGGTGGTGTACCAGAAGTCGGGCATCGACTTGCGGAGGAAGGAGCCGTACCGGGCCCGCTCCACCCGGGGGTCGAGGACGGCAACCACGCCGCGGTCGCCGGTGGCGCGGACCAGGCGGCCGGCGCCCTGGGCCATCAGCAGCGCGGCATGGGTGGCGGCGACCGCCATGAAGCCATTGCCGCCGGCCTCCTCCACGGCCTTCTGCCGGGCACTCATCAGCGGGTCGTCCGGGCGCGGGAACGGCACTCGGTCCATCACCACCAGCTGGCAGTTCGCACCGGGAACATCGACGCCCTGCCACAGGGACAGCGTGCCGAACAGGCACGTACGGGCATCGGAGGCGAAGGCCCGGATCAGCTCGCCCAGCGTCTCCTCACCCTGGAGCAGGATCGGCACGTCCAGCCGGCCGCGCAGCTCCTCGGCCGCGGCCTGGGCGGCGCGCATGGAGGAGAAGAGACCGAGGGTGCGGCCGCCGGCGGCCTCGATCAGCTCGGTGAGTTCATCGAGCATGTCGGTGCGGCTGCCCTCGCGGCCCGGCTGGGCGAGGTGCTTGGCGACGTAGAGGATGCCCTGCTTCGAATAGTCGAAGGGGGAGCCGACGTCCAGGCCCTTCCAGGGCGGGATGTCCTCGCCTTCCGTGCCCTCGGGAGCCAGGCCCAGGGAGGCCGCGACCCCGTTGAAGTCGCCGCCCAGCTTGAGGGTGGCGGAGGTGAGGGTCACCGAGCGGTCGTCGAAGAGCTTCTCGCGCAGCAGGCCCGAGACGGACAGCGGGGCCACCCTCAGGGACGCGCCGAAGCGGTCGTGGCGTTCGTACCAGACCACGTCGTACTCCGAGCCGTTCGCGATGCGCTCGGCGACGGCGTGGACGTTCTCCAGCGAGGCGAGGGCCTGCTTGCGGACGGCGTCCTCGTCCTGGACCGACTTGTCACGGGTCGAACCGAGCGCCGAGATGACCGTACGGGCCGCGTCCCGCAGTGCCATCAGGCAGTACCCGAGATCCTCGGGGATCTCTTCGAGGCGGCCGGGCAGGGCCAGCTCCATCAGCCGCTCGAAGGTCTCCGACGCGGTCTGGAGCTGGTCGGCCGCCTTTTCGTTGACGAGCTTGGCGGCCCGCCGGACTGCGCGGTTGACCTGCCCGGGGGTGAGCTCGCCGGTGGCGACGCCGGTAACCCGGGAGACCAGCTCATGGGCCTCGTCGATGATCAGGACCTCGTGCTGCGGGAGGACCGGCGCGCCCTCGATCGCGTCGATGGCGAGCAGCGCGTGGTTGGTGACGACGACATCGGCGAGCTTGGCGCGCTCCCGGGCGGCCTCGGCGAAGCACTCCGCCCCGTAGGCGCACTTCGAGGCGCCCAGGCACTCCCGGGAGGAGACCGAGACCTGGCCCCAGGCCCGGTCGGAGACGCCGGGGGTCAGCGCGTCACGGTCGCCGGTCTCGGTCTCGTCCGCCCAGTCGCGCAGCCGCAGCAGGTCCTTGCCGAGCTTGCTGGTCGGCGTCGCCTGCTCGAAGACGTCGAAGAGCCCGTCCTCCTCTTCCTGGGGGACGCCCTCATGGAGGCGGTGCAGGCACAGGTAATTGGAGCGGCCCTTGAGCATGGCGAACTCGGGGCGGCGGCGCAGCAGTGGATGCAGCGCCTCGACCGTGCGCGGCAGATCGCGCTCGACGAGCTGGCGCTGCAGCGCCAGGGTGGCCGTGGCGACCACCACCCTCTCGCCGTGCGCGAGCGCCGGCACCAGATAGCCGAGGGACTTTCCGGTGCCGGTGCCGGCCTGCACCAGCAGATGGGCCTGTTCGTCCACGGCCTCGGCGACGGCCTCGGCCATCGCCACCTGGCCGGGGCGCTCGGTGCCGCCGACGGCGGTGACGGCGGCGTGGAGCAGATCGGGGAGAGAGGGCTTCGTCATAGCGTGGCAAGCCTACGCGGGACCACTGACAGCCGGCCCGGTCACGGGTGGTGGAGCGGATTGGGGACGGTGCCGTGCACGGCGGCGTGCGGGCGGTCGCGGCGGTCCCGGTAGCCGTCCACATGCAGACGGTTGCGGTTCAGGCACAGCCGCTCGATCCGCGGGGTGAGCAGGTCGAAGGTCTCGTACCGCTCCTTGAGGGCCGGGAAGCGCTCGTGGTGGCGCACGATCTCTGCCCGTACGAGTGACCAGAACGCGGCCTCGGGGAAGTCCAGTTGGTCCGCGCACAGCGGTGCGAGGTAGCGGAAGACGCCGACGAACAGGCCGGAGTGGATGAACTGGGTGAGGAAGGAGGGCGGTTCGGTCAGGAGCACCGCCCGTACGTCGTCCGGCATGGAGTCGTGTTCGGGGAGCGGCCGGGAGCTGGTGTTGACGTCGTCGACGAAGTCCTTGACCGCGAGGCGGGTGGGGACGTCGTGCTCGTCGAAGACGACGATGGCGTTCTCGCCGTGCGGGGAGAAGACCGTGCCGTACTGGTAGAGGAAGTGCAGCAGGGGCGGCAGCAGGGCGGCGAACAGCCGGGCCAGCCAGTCGCGCGGGGCCAGACCCGAGCGGCGCACCAGCTCCGCGGTCAGGGCGCGCCCCTGGGGATCGGTCTGCAGCAGCGCGGCCAGGGTGCGGGCGCGTTCACAGGGGTCCAGATGGACGCTGACCGGCTCGCGCCAGATACAGCCGAGCAGCTCCTTGAACTGGTACGGGACGCCGGGCAGCCGGTCGTAGAGGGGGTGCTCGACGGTGACCGAGGCGGTCTCGCCGAGCAGGATCACCCGGGTCTCGTCGCGCAGATAGGGGTCGGCGTCGCGCAGGCCGTGCACCCAGCGGGTGACGGCGGGCGCGGCGAGGGTGCGCTCGGTGGGCAGTCCGCGCCAGACCAGGGTGTTGAGGATGGACAGCGGCAGTTTGACCGTGCGGGCCCGTGGGCGGCTGAGGTTGAGGAAGGTGCGGATCGACTGCTGCGGCAGGCGGAGGTCGTTGTCAGTGGGCAGCGCGATGATGGATCTGTCGGCGAGCTGCGGGGCGAAGAGCGGGGCGATGGTCTCGTCCCATTGCCAGGGATGGACGGGGAGGTAGAGGTAGTCGGCGGGGTCGTGGCCCTCGTCGGTGATGGTGCGGGCGAAGGCGTGACGGGTGGCGGGGTCGAGCTCCTCGCCGTAGAGGCGGTCGGGGGTGGCCAGGGTGGGGATACCGCGGTAGTGGGCGATGCTGTGGTGCGCGGCGAGCCAGGGCAGGCGCTGGGCGGTGCGGGCCTCGGGGGCCCAGGTCGCCGCGTCGTGGGCGGAGAAGCCGAGCCGGCCCTTGTTCGCGACGAGCCAGGGGTGGCCGGTCTGGTGGCCTTCGAGGGTGGCGTAGTCCAGATCGGCGAGGTCGCCGGCGCTGACGGCGGTGGCGTCGAGCCGGGTGTCGGCGGCGAGGGTGGCGGTCAGCTCGCGGATGAGATGGCCGGTGGTGTCGCCGGACAGGCCCAGCACGGTGTCGTGCGCGTGGGTGAGGAAGCGGAAGGGATCGGCGTCGGGGGTGATCGAATCGGGGTCGACGCGCCAGTGGCCGTAGGCGCCGCGGCGGGCGCGGAAGCGGTAGACCAGGCCGTCGGCGACCGGCAGGCGGTATTGCGGGGTGCCGTCGGGTGCGGTGCCGTCGGGCTCGGGGGTGAGGACTTCCTCGTACGCGAACTCCGCCAGGGTCTTGGCGAACAGTCGGCGCGCGGCGTGCTGCCAGGCGCTGTGCGAAGGCTGGGGCTCAGGCGACAAGGCGGGCTCCTCGAAGCGGGACCGCCCCGGCACGTACGGGGGACAACCGGGGCAGCGGGGGTGGACGGCGGACCGGGGCGGGACCGACGACGGACGGCGCCGGGGTCAGAGCAGGTGGCGGTGGGCGCGGTCGCGGACCATCAACGCCGCGCGCTTGCCGGGCAGTTCGATCTCGTCGCCGTAGCGGAATCCCGCGCTCAGGAAGGCCGCGACGGAGGCGGTGTTGCGCAGATCGGGCTCGGCGAGGACCCGTGCGCACCGCGGCCGGTGGTCGAGTACGAGATCGGCGGTGGCACGCAGCAGCGTGCCGCCGAGGCCGCGTCCCCGGTCGCCGGCGCCG
Organism: Streptomyces sp. NPDC048516; assembly: GCF_043199875.1. Lineage (NCBI taxonomy): Bacteria > Bacillati > Actinomycetota > Actinomycetes > Kitasatosporales > Streptomycetaceae > Streptomyces > Streptomyces sp. NPDC048516. The sequence goes on from NZ_JBICWS010000019.1 coordinate 71,801, forward strand.
CCGATGAGCAGGTGGACACCGGTGTCCTGGGGCCGGGCCGGGTAGTAACGGGCGAGGGGGTCCAGGTCGGCCCGGTAGATCTCCCAGTAGCTCATCGGGACACCGGCCAGCACCCCGAGGCAGGGCACGCTGCGGCCGTCGCCGTCGAGCTGGGCGCGCAGATGGGCCGCGGTGGTCTCCGGCGGGCCCGCCAGTCCCCAGAAGGCCGCCACCGCCGGATCGTTCATCCAGCCGGCGATCCGGTCGAGATCGCGGGCCGGCCGGACGGGGACGAGCTCGAACGGCCCGGCGGGGGTGTCGGCCGCCCCCCAGCCCGCCAGGTTGTCGAGCAGCGGGCCGGCGGCCGGGACGTCCGGGGGCGCCTGCTGCCCGTCCCCCTCGGCGAACAGCACTCCGAAATCGGGCGGGAGCTGCAGGTCGAGGGTGTCATCGGAGCTGGAGCCGAGGCCGGAATCGGTGGGTGGCACGGCGACTCTCCTCTCGTGGCCGCGTGCCGCGTGGACTGGTGGGTCGCGGGGCGCCGGGGACGGGGGCTGAAGGCTGCTGTCGGAGGGGGCCGGGGGCGGCTACGGGGCGAGGGGGTTGGGCAGGGTGACGTAGACGGACTGGGTTTCGACCGGGCCGACGAGTTCGTCCAGGCCGTGCAGGCGGGTCGCCAGGTTGGCCTTGCAGCGCAGCGTGCGGGCGGCGAGCAGCTGCTCAGGGAGTGGCGAGCGGTGCGCCCGCGGGGCCGCGGCGGCATCGGCGAGGAACCGCCGGAAGGCGGCGAGCAGGATCTCCTCGCGGACCAGGCGCTGGGAGCCGAAGGCGCCGATGAGTCCGAGGACGTTGTTGATGCCGAGGTAGTAGGCGAAACGTTCGTCGGTGACGTCGTCGGCGACGAAGCTGTCGCCGGCCACGCCGATACCGGGCAGCCGCCGCTCCAGCTCGGCGCGGCGGGAGGTGCGGAAGTAGTAGCCCTGGTTGTCGCGGTAGCGGCCGCCGACCGGCCAGCCGTCGGGATCCAGCAGCACCACGGTGTTCTGCTGGTGGGCTTCGAGCACGATGCCGGCCGTGCCGTCGAGCCACAGCACGGGCCGTACGACTGCTTCCAGGTAGCGCAGGAACCACTCGGTGGCCACCGCCGCCAGGGGGCGGCCGGTGCGGGCGCCGAGGGTGCCGACGAGGTCTTCGAGCCGGGAGCGCACGCCCGAGCGGCCGGGCCAGGGCCGCGGGGAGGTGAGGCCGGCGATGCACACGGCGTCGTCGGTGGTGCTGAAGGGGTTGTGGCGGATGACGGTGTCGAGGCCCTGGACGGGTGCGCCGTCGAAGCCGTCGACGGCGAGATAGGCCGGGTCACGGACGATGTCGAAGCCGGGGTGGACGGTCTGCCACTGCTCGGCGAGGCCGGTGCGCAGCAGCCGGTGCACCTCGACGCCGCGGTCCAGTTCCTTGCGGAGGTTTTCCCGGCGGGAGTTGGTGATGCGCAGCCCGAGGGAGAGCTTCAGCATGGCGTTCGCGTCGGGGCGGTAGACCGTGCGGACGGAGGAGGTGGGGTGCCAGAGCGGGCCGTGGGGCCCGAGGTCGTACAGCAGGCCTGCCTCGCGGAGGGCGGCGATGTCGGGGCGGTCGGCGAGCTCCCTGGCCTGCCAGGGGTGCACCGGCAAGGGCACGGTGCCTTCGGGGATCCGAAGGTCGTCCCCGGCGAGGTCCCTGGCAAGCTGCTCGGCCGGTACGGGCTTGCCGCGTTCGGTCCAGGCGGAGTCGGCGGCCAGGACGGAGCGGTGCACGGCCGTCCAGTGGAGCGGGAAGGCGCCGCGGAGTTCGGGCGAATAGGCGCGGGTCTCGGCCTCGGAGAGCCCTTCGCGGCTCTTGGGTGTGGGGTGCAGCGGGTGGCCGAGGAGAAGGGACTGCTCGGCTTCGAGGAAGAGGGCGCCGTGGTCGTCGGCGGGCCGGGCACGCCGGTCGGTGAGGAAGAGGGCGACATTGCGTACGGAGTTGGCGACCCGGCCGATGAGTTCGGCGCCGCCGCCGTCCGGTGCCTGCCGGCGCATGCCGTCCGGGTCCGGCCGCTCGTCGGTGTCCGCCACCCGGTGCTCGCCGCCGTCGGAGGCCCGGCGGTCGCCGTGTGCGGCCTCCCGGCGCAGCAGCGCGGCGAGGGTGACGGCGTCCAGCGGGGCGGCACCGGCCGGGGCGCCTTCGAGGGTGGGGGCGCCGAGACGGTGCCAGCCCGTGGGCGACCAGTAGCGGACGGGGACGCGCAGGGCGCCCGCGGCGGCACGCAGGGGGATCACCACCTCGCCCTCGGCGGGGTGCGGGGCGCCGCTCTCCCGAAGCCAGCAGCGCAGCAGGTGCTCGATGCCCGCGGCGTCGGCGGCGACCGCCGGGTCCGGGTGGTCGAGGGGGTCGTGGTCACCGGGCACCCGGGCGCGGTCGTAGGAGCCGGCGGCGGCCTGGTCCGGGGCCTCGTGGGGCTGCTGGTGGCAGGCGGCGTCGGGGGCGCGCCGTTGCTGGCGGGGTAGCGACTCGATCGTGCCCGCGCCCTGGTGGGCGGGGACGCGCTCGGCGGGCTGGCCGCCGTCGGGGCCGGGTCGTTCGTTCATGGGGTGGTGCCTCGCATTGTCGTGGGGGACGAGCCCGTCGGCCCGGGGGTGGTGCGGACCGCCGCCGTGACGGCGTCGGCGAGGCGGTCGAGGATGGCGTCCGCCTGTTCGTCGGTGATGGTCAGGGGTGGCAGCAGCCGGACGACGGCGGACTGCCTGCCGCCCAGTTCGACGATCAGGCCGCGCTCCAGGCAGGCGTGCTGGACGGCCGCCGCGAGCTGCGGGTCGGCGGGGCGGGCGCCCGTGGCGTCGGCGTCGGCGGCGCGGTCGACGAACTCGATGCCGAGCATCAGTCCGCGGCCGCGGACGTCGCCGATGCAGTCATGGGCGGCGGCGAGGGAGGTGAGGCGGTCGAGCATCCGGGCGCCGAGCTCCGCGGCGCGCCGGTCGAGGCCGTTCGTGCGGACGTAGGCGAGGGTGGCGGCGCCGGCGGCCATGGCGAGCTGGTTACCGCGGAAGGTGCCGGCGTGCGCGCCGGGCTGCCAGGCGTCGAGTTCCTCGCGGTAGACGATCACGGCGAGCGGCAGGCTGCCGCCGATCGCCTTCGACAGCACGATCACATCGGGCACGATGCCGCTGTGGTCGACCGCCCAGAAGGCGCCGGTGCGGCCGACGCCGGTCTGTACCTCGTCCACGATCAGCGGGATCCGCCGGGCGGCGGTGATCTCCCGCATCCGCCGCAGCCAGCCGTCCGGCGCGGGGATCACCCCGCCCTCGCCCTGGACGGGTTCCAGGATCATCCCGGCCGGCTGGGACACCCCGCTCTTGGGGTCGTCGAGCAGGCTCTCGGTCCAGCGCGCGGCGAGCTCGGCGCCGTGCTCGCCGCCGGTCCGGAAGGGGCACCGGTAGTCGTACGGATAGGGCAGCCGGACCACGCTGGTGTGCTGCGCTCCCCCGGAGGCGGCGAGCGCTTCCGAAGTCATGCCGTGGTAGGCGCCGGAGAACGCCATCAGGCCGTCCCGGCCGGTCGCGGTGCGGACGAGTTTGAAGGCGGCCTCGACGGCGTCCGTGCCGGCCGGGCCGCAGAACTGGATGCGCCCCTTTTCGGCCAACTCCCCGGGCAGGGTGGCGAAGAGCTCGGTGGTGAAGGCGTCCTTGACGGGCGTGGCCAGGTCGAGGACGTGCAGCGGCGCGCCGGAGTCGAGGACCGTCCGGATCGCTTCGAGCACCACCGGGTGGTTGTGGCCGAGCGCCAGCGTGCCGGCGCCGGAGAGGCAGTCGAGATAGCGCCTGCCGTCGGCGCCCTCGATGGTCAGCCCGCGGGCGCGCACCGGGACGATGGGCAGCGAGCGCGCGTAGGTACGGGCGGCGGACTCGCGCAGGGACTGCCGCCGCAGGATCCCCTCATGGGCCGGCGGCGCTGCCGCCGGCACGGTTTCGGTCAACACCACGGCAGTTGTGTCCTCCTGCTGGTGAGCTGCGGAATGCCGCGCGGGCTGGGGGCAGCCCGGACGTCCCCCGTACGTACCAACGACGACGGCGACCCGGGATCACGGTTGTCAGCAAGATCCTTGGTGGCGTGGAACCGGGGACCCGGGTACCGCCGTCCCCATCGTCACCGGCATAGTGGGGTGCTGCACCGGGATCTTGAGGTTCATGACAAAGACCCGACCCGTGCACCACCGAACGAGCCACACCGGCTCGGTCCGAATTCTCCAGGGGGAGCTCACCCATGCGATCCATACGTCGGCCAGTCCTGGCCGCCGCCGCCCTCACCGCTGTCGTGGCACTCACCGCCACCGGCTGCGGACCCGAGAGCGACAACGCGGACGCCAAGCCCAGCCAGTCCGCGGCGCAGGACTCCACGGGCGGGGGTGACTTCAAGATTCCTCAGGACATCCAGGACAAGCTCAAGGAACACGGCGTCGACCTGAGCAAGTGGAAGAACGGCGAGTGGGAGAACTGGGACCGGAAGAAGTGGCTCCGGGAGGCCGGGGAGTTCATCAACCCGATCATCAAGGACTTCTGGGACAAGGACAAGATCGACAAGGTCAAGCCGCCCCAGGACCACACCAAGCCCGAGGACATCTCGGAGGACCAGGGCAAGACCGACCCTGAGCCCGCCGCCGTCCCGGCCCAGGCCGTCAAGACCCCGTACACCTCGACCGCTCCCGGTGTGGGCCTGCTGGTGTTCAGCACCCCCGAGGGCGGCTCGCGTTGCTCGGCCACCGTCGTCAAGGACCCGGCACACCCCGGCAAGTCCAACCTGGTGTGGACCGCGGCGCACTGTGTGCACGCCGGCAAGAACGGCGGCTGGTACCGCAACATGATGTTCGTGCCGAACTTCAACAGGACGGGCGGCAGCGCCGGCCAGTTGAAGGGCAAGCCCTACGAGGACCGTGTCCCGTCGGGCAAGTGGTGGGCGGACGACATGGCGACGTCCCAGCAGTGGATCAAGGCCGGCGGCGCCGTTCCGGGTGTGCCGATGGCTCCGTACGACTTCGCGCTGATGCATGTGAAGCCCGAGGAGAGCACGGGCGGCAAGTCGCTGGAGGAGATGGCCGGCGCTGCGTACGCGGTCGACTTCAACGCGCCCGCGATGGCCAAGATCCCGAGCCTGACGGCGCAGGGCTACCCCGCCGAGCCGCCGTTCGACGGTGCGGCGCAGCAGCAGTGCACCGACAAGCCGACCCGTCTGTCGATGGACGCCCAGAAGCCGACCATGTACCGGATCGGCTGCACCATGACCGGTGGTTCCTCCGGCGGCCCCTGGTTCGCCAAGGGCAAGGACGGCAAGCCGGAGCTGATCTCCAACATGTCGATGGGGCCGCGTCCGGCCCGCTGGTCCGCCGGTCCCCACCTGGGGCCCGAGGCCAAGGGCATCTTCGACGCCATGAGCAAGAAGTGGGCCACCAAGCAGTAAGCGGATGAGGCGGGCGGCGCCGGGAACGGTGCCGCCCGCGCCGCGACTCGCCAGTGGGCAGCACGCACAGGCCCGCCCCCGGTCTCCCGGGGGCGGGCCTTGTGCTGTCCGTGCCGCCCGGCCGCTACGCCGCGGGGACGAAGCGCTGGAGTTCGGCGGCCAGCTCTTCGTGCACCCGCGCCTTGAGGACGGTGCCGTCCGCGGTGTGCTCCTCGGAGATGACCTCGCCCTCGGCGTGGGCCCGCGAGACCAGGGCGCCGTGGGTGTAGGGCACCAGCACCTCGATCTCGACCCGCGGCCGGGGAAGTTCCTCGTCGAGCAGGGTCAGCAGCTCCTCCAGGCCCTGACCCGTACGGGCCGAGACCGCGAGGGCGTGCTTCTCCTGGCGCAGCAGACGCTGCAGCACCAGCGGATCGGCCGCGTCGGCCTTGTTGACGACCACGATCTCGGGCACGTCCGTCGCGCCGACCTCGCGGATCACCTCACGCACCGCGGCCAGCTGCTCCTCGGGCACCGGATGCGAGCCGTCGACCACGTGCAGGATGAGATCGGACTCGCCGACCTCCTCCATCGTGGAGCGGAACGCCTCGACGAGGTGGTGCGGCAGATGCCGGACGAAGCCGACGGTGTCGGCGAGGGTGTAGAGCCGCCCGCTGGGCGTCTCGGCCCGCCGGACGGTGGGGTCCAGGGTGGCGAACAGGGCGTTCTCCACCAGGACACCGGCGCCGGTGAGGCGGTTGAGCAGGGAGGACTTGCCGGCGTTGGTGTAGCCGGCGATGGCGACCGAGGGGACCTTGTGGCGTCGGCGTTCCTGGCGCTTGATGTCCCGGCCGGTCTTCATCTCCGCGATCTCCCGGCGCATCTTCGCCATCTTCTCGCGGATCCGCCGCCGGTCCGTCTCGATCTTGGTCTCACCGGGACCACGGGTGGCCATGCCGCCGCCCGCCGAGCCGGAGCCACCGCCACCCATCTGCCGGGACAGCGACTGGCCCCAGCCGCGGAGCCGGGGAAGCATGTACTGCATCTGCGCCAGCGAGACCTGCGCCTTGCCCTCCCGGGACTTGGCGTGCTGGGCGAAGATGTCGAGGATCAGGGCGGTCCGGTCGACCACCTTGACCTTGACGACGTCCTCGAGGTGGATCAGCTGGCCCGGGGAGAGTTCACCGTCACAGACCACGGTGTCCGCCCCGGATTCCAGCACGATGTCGCGCAGCTCCAGCGCCTTGCCCGAGCCGATGTACGTGGCGGGATCGGGCTTGTCGCGGCGCTGGATGACGCCGTCGAGCACCATGGCCCCCGCCGTCTCGGCGAGCGCGGCGAGCTCGGCGAGGGAGTTCTCGGCCTCCTGGACCGTGCCGGAGGTCCAGACGCCGACGAGCACCACGCGCTCCAGGCGGAGCTGCCGGTACTCGACCTCGGTGACGTCCTCGAGCTCGGTGGAAAGACCCGCTACACGGCGTAGCGCGGCACGGGCCGAACGGTCGTACTGGTCGCCGTCACGCTCCCCGTCGATCTCGTGGCTCCAGGCGACGTCCTCTTCCATCAGGGCGTTGGCCCGAAGGCTCTCGGGGAGGCGCTGCCGGTCCTGCGGAAGGGAAGAAGAGGAGGTCATTTGATCCTTTGCTTCGTCGGTGAGCCCTCGCGGGGACCTGGTGTTCCCGCCGGGACTGTCGGTGGTGCGGCGACCGCCGCGGCGCTGCCGCTGCCGTCGCTGGTGACAACGTCCGAGCGGTCCCGGAGATTCCCGGGCCGGCCGGTGCCGTCCCGACGATGGTCCCACGCCCCGGGAAGGCCGTCACACGGGTTTTCCGGGGTTCGCGGCGGCTCCCCTGGGCGCGGCGGCCCCGGCGGCGGCACCCTTGGGTCCGGGACTGATTGCGGCTCCCTTGGCCCCGGGGCCGGTACCCGCTCCCTTGGGGTGCCCGGGCTTTGCCGCGGCCCCCTTCGGCAGCCACTCCGGATGCCCCGGCATCGGCGGGGTCCGGTCGCCGTAGAGCCAGTCCTGGAAGAAGCCTGTGAGGTCCTGCCCGGCGACCTGGGAGGACAGCTGTACGAAGTCGGCGGTGTCGGCCACGCCGTCGCGGTGCCGTTCGACCCAGGTGCGCTCCAGGCGGTCGAAGGCGGCGGTGCCGATCTTCTGCCGCAGGGCGTACAGGACCAGTGCGCTGCCGTCGTAGACGATGGGGCGGAAGATGCCGATCTTCTGCCCCTGCTTCGGGGCCTTGGGCGCGGCGGGCGGCCCGCCCTCGGCGCGCCAGCCGTCGGACTCCTGGTACGCATGACGCATACGCGCCTCCAGAGAGGCCCGGCCGTTGCTCCTCTCCTGGGCGTAGAGGGCTTCGTACCAGGTGGCATGGGCCTCATTGAGCCAGACGTCCGACCAGCGGCGCGGGCTGACGCTGTTGCCGAACCACTGGTGGGCCAGCTCGTGCAGCATCACCGACTCCACGTACCAGGCGGGCAGCCGGTCGCTGGTGAACATCGCCTTCTCGAAGAGCGAGAGGGTCTGGGTCTCCAGCTCGAAGCCGGTCCTGGCACTGGCGATCAGCACCCCGTACGCCTCGAAGGGGAAGGGGCCGACCTTGCGCTCCATCCAGGCCACCTGGGCCGGGGTCTTCGCCAGCCAGGGCGCCAGGGCCCGGCGGTCCGCGGTCGGGACCACATCGCGGATGGGCAGGCCGTGCGGTCCGTGCCGCAGCACCACGCTGGACTTCCCGATGGAGACCTGCGCCAGTTCGGTGGCCATGGGGTGGGTGGTGCGATAGGTCCAGGTGCGGCGCCCCGCGCGGGCACCGGGGCTCAGGGGCAGCCCGTTGGCGACGGCGGTCAGCTCCTGCGGCGCGGTGATGTGGAAGGTGAAGAGCGCCTTGTCGGAGGGGTGGTCGTTGCAGGGGAAGACGCGGTGCGCGGCGTCCGCCTGGTTGGCCATCGCCAGACCGTCGGACGTACGGAGCCAGCCGCCGTCGCCCTTGCCGCGGGGTTCACTGGTGTGCTCGATGGAGATCTTCACCTCCTGGCCGCTGGAAACGTGGAAGGCCGGGGTGAGCACCAGGTCCTCGCCGTGCTGCTGGTGCGCGGCGGGCAGGCCGCCGATCTTCACGGAGCGTACGGTGCCGCGGGCGAAGTCGAGGTTGACGTGGTCGAGCTCGGCGGTGGCACGGGCGGTGATCACGGTGGTGGCGTTCAGCGGCCGGCCGTTGTGGCCCGAGTAGTCCAGGGTGATGTCGTAGGAGGTGACGTCGTAGCCGGTGTTGCCGAGCAGGGGGAAGAGCCGGTCGCCGAGGCCTTGCGGCCCCAGGGACGGCGGTTCGGCCATGCCGAGGGTGGCGAGCGCGGCCAGCCCGAGGGCGGCGGCCCGGCGGCCGGTCCAACGGAGCCGCCCGCTCGGGTCGCGGGGCAGAGCACGGGCGGGAGCGGGGACGGGGCGAACGGGGTCGCGTGAAGGGCGGCGCGGGGGAAGGGACATGCACTACGGCTACCAACGCCGCCCCCTCCCCCGTGGGTGACAGGGCAAACGGCACCCGAACGGGCGGCGGATCGTGCGTCCGTCTTACGCCGCCGGACGGAGCGGCTTCCGACGGGCCGTCACCCTGTAGGCCAATCGGCCCGGTTCAGGGGCGCAGCGCCGCCGGGCGGGATCGCCCGGCCCGCAACACGTCGAAGACTCCCGGCACTTGGCGCATGGCCCGCATCAGGGACGGCAGCCCGGCGGCGTTCGGCAGATGCAGGGTGTAGGTGTGGCGGACCCGCTGTTCGCGCGGGGGTTCGACGGCGGCGGACACCACGGCGGCACCCTGGGAGGCGATGGCTTCGGTGAGGTCGGCCAGGAGGTGCGGCCGGCTGAAGGCCTCGGCCAGGAGGGTGACCCGGCAGCCGTGGCCCCCTTGCCCGGCGCCGCGCCAGCGCACTCCGACCGGCTGCCGGCCGGTGGCCGCCATCCGTGCCACGGCGGGGCACAGGGCACGGTGGACGGTGACCGTGCCACCCCGTACGGCGAATCCGGTGACGGTGTCCGGCGGCACCGGGGTGCAGCAGCCCGCCAGCCGGACCGCGGCGCCCGGCAGATCCGCCACCACGAGGACCGAGGCCGCGACCGGGTCCGCTCCGGGCCGGTCGTCGTCCGCGGCCCGGCGGTCGGCCGGGGGCGCCGGGACGGGCCCCTCACCGCCACCGGCCGGGCGGGCGCCGGGTTCCTGCGGCCCGGCCAGCCAGCGGGCGATGGCGAGCCGGGCGGCGGGCGTACGGGCGTGGTCGAGCCATTCGGGCGAGGGGCCGGCCGCGGAGTCCGGGGCCATCAGCAGCTGCAGGCTGTCGCCGTCGCGCAGGACGGTGGAGAGGGTGGCGAGCCGGCCGTTGACGCGGGCGCCGATACAGCAGTGCGCCACCTCGCCGTGCCGTTCGTAGGCGGCGTCCACGCAACTCGCCCCGGCGGGCAGACCGATGGCACCGCCCGGGACGGCCGGCGAGCCGTCCGAGGGGGCGTCGGTGCAGAAGACGGTGATCTCCCGGTCCTGGGCGAGGTCGTCGCGCAGCGAGGTCCAGAACGTGTCCGGGTCGGGGGTGGTGCGCTGCCACTCCAGCAGCCGGGAGAGCCATCCGGGGCGGGTCGGGTCGGCCCGCTCGCCCTCGGGGGCGTCCGCGCCGTCCGTGGGGGCGTACGGGTTGCCCAGCGCGATCACCCCCGCCTCGGCGACCCGGTGCATCTGGTGCGTGCGGATCAGCGTCTCGGCGATCTCCCCGGACGGGCCGGTGACCGCCGTGTGCAGCGACTGGTAGAGGTTGAACTTGGGGGCCGCGATGAAATCCTTGAACTCGGAGACGACCGGGGTGAAGCAGGTGTGCAGCTCACCGAGGACGGCATAGCAGTCGGCGTCCTCCGCCACCAGCACCAGCAGCCGCCCGAGGTCCGCGCCGGTCAGCTCGCGGCGGGCGAGGCGTACGCGGTGCACCGAGACGAAGTGCCGGGGCCGGACGAGGACTTCGGCGTCGATACCGGCCTCGGCCAGGACGGCACGCACCCGCTGGGCGAGCGTGGTGAGCGGGTCGGCCCGGGTGGCGTACTCCATGACCAGCGCCCGCGTGGTGGCGTACTCCTCGGGGTGCAGGATCGCGAAGACAAGGTCCTCCAGCTCGGCCTTGAGCGCCTGGACGCCCAGGCGTTCGGCGAGCGGGATCAGCACATCGCGGGTCACCTTGGCGATCCGGGCCTGCTTCTCGGGGCGCATCACCCCGAGGGTGCGCATGTTGTGCAGCCGGTCGGCGAGCTTGATGGACATCACCCGGACGTCGTTGCCGGTCGCCACCAGCATCTTGCGGAAGGTCTCCGGCTCGGCGGCCGCGCCGTAGTCGACCTTCTCCAGCTTGGTGACGCCGTCGACCAGGTAGCAGACCTCGGCGCCGAACCGCTCCCGTACCTGATCCAGCGTCACTTCCGTGTCCTCGACGGTGTCGTGGAGCAGGGAGGCGGTCAAGGTCGTGGTTTCCGCGCCCAGTTCGGCGAGGATGAGGGTCACCGCGAGCGGATGGGTGATGTACGGCTCGCCGCTCTTGCGCAGTTGGCCGCGGTGCGAGGACTCGGCGAGCAGATAGGCCTGGGTGAGGATGTCCAGGTCGGCGTCCGGGTGGTGTCCGCGGTGCACCTTGGCGACGTGCTCCAGGGCGTGCGGGAGACCGTCGCGCGGGGCGGGTCCCAGCAGCGCGGCCCGGCCGATCCGGCGCAGCCCTCTGAGCTCCAGCCGGCGGCGTCCGCGCTTGCGGCCCGCTGCTCCAGGGTTACCAGGGTTTGTGGCCTCTGCGCTCATGGGCACCTCCGGCAGCGTCGACCGGCGGTGGAACGCGTCAGTTCGGGCGCCCGGGCCGGTGCTTGATGCTATCGACCCCATCACGCAGCGCTGTCCGCCTCTCGCTCAGAGTGATACGGATCACCCGTTCGAGCGAACCCTTCGGCCGTAGCCGTTCCTCGGGAAAGGCCGCGGCCCGGGAGGTCGCAGGTGCGTCAGGCGAGCGCGGCGGCCAGCCAGGCGGGGTCGAAGGTGCCCTCGGCGACGATCTCGGCCGGGCCGGTCATCTCGACCGTGCCGTCGGGCAGCTCGGTGATGGAGAGGCTGCCGCCGAGCACGTCCACGGTGTAGGTGGCGGGCGTGCCGGTCTCCGCGGGGGCCGGACCGTCCCTGCGGGCGGTGGCGACGGCGACCGCGCAGGCGCCGGTGCCGCAGGAGCGGGTCTCGCCCGAGCCGCGCTCGTGGACCCGCATCGCCACATGGCGCGGTCCGCGGTCGGCGACGAACTCGATGTTCACGCCGTCGGGATAAACCGACGCCGGGCTGAACGGCGGTACGGCCAGCAGGTCGCCGGCGTGGGCCAGATCGTCGACGAAGACGACGGCGTGCGGATTGCCCATGCTCACGTTCCGGGCCGGCCAGCTGCGGCCGTCGACGGTGACGACGACGCTCTCCTCGAAGAGCTCGGCGCGGCCCATCGAGACCGTGACATCGCCGGTCTTGGCGACGTGGACGCGGCGCACGCCGGCGCGGGTGGCGATGGCGAGGTCACCGGCCTCGACCAGGCCGGCGTGCAGCAGATAGCGCGCGAAGACGCGGACGCCGTTGCCGCACATCTCGGCGATCGAGCCGTCGCCGTTGCGGTAGTCCATGAACCATTCGGCCTCGCCGGCCTGGTCCCGCGCCTCCGGGTGCGCGGCGGACCGGACGACGCGCAGCACGCCGTCGCCGCCGAGTCCGGCCCGTCGGTCGCAGATCCTGGCGACGGCGGTCGCGGGCAGGTCGAGGCGGCCGTCCGGGTCGGGGACGATCACAAAGTCGTTCTCGGTACCGTGGCCCTTGAGGTAGGCGAGGCGCTGTGTGCTGGTCACCCCTGCATCGTACGGGGCCACCGGGGGGTTCGGCCTCACGGGGCCGGGCGCGCGCCCGTTCACGGCACGCAGGAGCCGTCCGTGGAGCCAGGAGCCGTCCGCGGAGGGGAACCCCGCCGGTTCAGCGCAGCCGGGCCACGCGCCAGATGGCCAGCGAGGCCGGGACCGCCACCACGACGGCATAGAGCAGTACCACGCGCCAGTCGGCGCGGCGGCCGGAGCCGGGTACCGGGAGGCCGGGCCAGGTGTGGCCGACGCGGCGGGCGGCCATCATGCCCCAGCCGGCCGCGCAGCAGCACAGCAGAAGGCCGAGCATCGCGATCATCGCCCCGCCGTCGCCCCCGAGCTCGAAGGCGAGGGGGAAGGCGAACATCAGCGAGCCGAGGACGGCCAGCGCGACGATCGGCGCCAGCTGCCACAGCCGCAGCCGGCGTGGCGGGCGCAGCTCCCGGAAGGACTCGCCGCCCTCGCCGGGGCCGTCGGCGCCGGAGTCCGGGGCGTCGGAATCGTCCAGGGTGTCCGGGTCGGGTGCGGCACCGGACAGGCCGTCCTCGGCGTCCGGACCGTCGTCGGCCAGGGGTGCCGGGTCAGTGCCGCCGTCCGGTTGCTGCGCTCGGTTGCGAGGGCCGGCCTCCATTGCCACGCGCCCTCCCCACTGCAGACTGCACGCCTCGATCGAAGGTCGATGATGACACGCCCTCAGGGGCCCGGATGACGGCCGGAGCGTCCCGATGCCATGACGTGATCAGGCTGTGACCGGTCGTTCGAGCAACGCCAGCGCCTGCCCGGGAAGTTCCGCCCGGTGCTCGGCGGCGCCGCTGAGCCAGTGGACCCGCGGATCCCGGCGGAACCACGAGTCCTGGCGGCGCGCGAAGCGCTTGGTGGCGCGCACCGTCTCGTCACGCGCCTCCTGCTCGGTGCACTCCCCCGCGAGCTGGGCCAGCACCTGCTGATAGCCGAGCGCCCGCGAGGCCGTACGGCCCTCACGCAACCCCTGGCCCTCCAGCCGGCGCACCTCGTCGACCAGGCCCGCCTCCCACATGCGGTCGACCCGGCGGGCGATCCGCTCGTCGAGCTCGGGGCGCTCGACATCGACACCGATCTGCAGGGTGTCGTAGACCGCTTCGTGGCCGGGGAGGTTGGCGGTGAAGGGGCGGCCGGTGATCTCGATGACCTCCAGGGCGCGCACGATGCGACGGCCGTTGCTCGCCAGGATCGCGCGGCCCGCATCGGGGTCGGCGGCGGCCAGCCGGGCATGGAGGGGGCCGCTGCCCCGTGCGGCCAGTTCGGCCTCCAGGCGGGCGCGCACCTGAGGGTCGGTGCCGGGGAAGTCGAGGGCGTCGATCGCGCCGCGCACGTACAGGCCGGAGCCGCCGACGAGGACCGGGGTGCGGCCCTCGGCGAGCAGCCGGTCGATCTCGGCGCGGGCCAGCCGCTGGTACTCGGCGACGCTGGCGGCGCAGGTCACGTCCCAGATGTCCAGGAGGCGGTGCGGGACGCCTTGCTGCTCCTCGGGCGTGAGCTTGGCGGTGCCGATGTCCATGCCGCGGTAGAGCTGCATGGAGTCGGCATTGATGACCTCGCCCCCCACATGCTGTGCGAGCGCGACGCCCAGATCGGACTTTCCGGCCGCGGTGGGACCGACGACGGCGATGACCCGCGGAGCGGGAACGACGGTGTTCACCCCGTCAGTCTCGCAAACATCGCACCCCCGTCCCGAACGAGCGACGTGACGGGCAACCGATGGGGTCGTTGCCTGTTGCGAGGTCCCGAGAAGCCGGTGCGCCTTCACCGGCGCCCGCGGGCGGCGCAAGGGACCGTTCCCCGGCGGCACGGGATGCCGCCATCTGAAGAGCGTAGGAGCAGTCATGGGCGTGTTTTCGCGGTTTCGCCGCCGTAAGTCCGAAGCGTCGACGGAGGAGCCTGCCGCCGCGGCGGTGACGGCCGGGGCGGAGCAGCCGGCGGAGGTGGAGGAGCCCGTGGAGAAGCCGGCGGCGCCGGTCGTTCCGGCGGCCGCGGAGGCTGCCGATGCCGCCGGAGAGGCCGCAGACTCCCGCGCGGGAGACTCCCGCGCGGACGAGGGCGCCGCCGGCCACGCCGGGGCCCCCGGGCCGGCGGCCCCGGAAACGTCCGGAGGGGCTGCGGCCGGGACGGCAGCCGGCGACGGGCCGCCGGCGGAGAAGGCCGGTGAGAGCGCCGGGATCCCCCGGCAGCAGTCGGCCGAGGCCGCCGCGGACAGCGAGAGCGCACGGCAGTAGTCCGCCGTGCTCACCGTGCTCGTCGTACGGAGCTCGACGGCCGCGAGGCGAAGTGCCTCGCGGCCGTCGCCGTACCCGCCCCCGGTGCCGTGCCGGGGCCCCTACACCCAGGACGCCACGAAGTAACCCACGCCGTACGGGGCCTCCTCGCGCAGCAGCCGCCCGCTCAGGCCCGCGTCCTCGGCCGCGCCCGCCAGCACCTGCCAGCAGGCCCGTCCGGACGCCTGGAGGGCCGCGGCCGGCTCCTCGTCCAGGGCGGCCAGCGCCTCGGTGTCGGCGGTGCCCAGGGCGCGGGCCGCGGCGGCGTCGAAGGCCTCGGCCCGCTCGTCGAAGTAGCCGGGCGCCTTCACCGTCCGGCAGGCGCTGCCGTCGCCCATCACCAGCAGTGCCACCCGGGGCGCCGATGCCGCGATCTCCCGGCCCGCCGACAGGGCACGGTCGCGGGGCAGCGACCCGGCCACCCCCAGCCCCTCCACGGGGGCGTCGGACCGGGCCGCAGGCGACAGCAGCCAGGCGCCGACCGACAACGACGGCGGGAGTTCCCGCTCCGGCACGGTCGGCGCGGCGCCCAGCCGCACCTCCAGATCCACCCCGAAGCCGCGGAACGAGCCGAGGGCGCCCTGTGGATACGGGCCGCGGCCGGTCTCGTCGGCCGGGCCGAGGACGACCAGCCGGTCGGGGCGGGCCGCGGCGAGCACGCCGACCGCGTCCAGGCAGGCGGCGCGCAGCGCGTCGAGTTCGGGCGCCGCCCCGGCGGCCACCTCCGGGACGAGGAGCGGCGGGCAGGGGCAGACAGCGGCGGCTACGAGCATGGCACGCAGCGTAACGCCCCTGGTACGGGGCCGGTCAGAGCGCCCTGCGGGGGCGCCGTGCAAGGCGGCCGGCGCAGGACCGGCGGTCGCGGCCGGTCAGTCGCAGCCGCAGCCGGCGGTGGGCGCCGGGCTCGGTGCCGGGGCGCCGATGGTGGGCAGACCCAGCAGCACGCCCTGGGGCTTGCTGTCCGGGGCGGCGTTGCGCTTCTCCCAGGCGTCACCGGCCCGGGTACGGCGGACCGCCTTGGCCGGGCCCTCCGCCAGGAGGTGGTGCGGAGCGGCGTAGGTGATCTCGACGGTCACCGTGTCGCCGGGGCGGACCGGCTCGTCGGGGCGGGTGAAGTGCACCAGGCGGTTGTCGGGGGCCCGGCCGGACAGGCGGTGGGTCGCCTCGTCCTTGCGGCCCTCGCCCTCGGCGACCAGGACCTCCAGGGTGCGGCCGACCTGCTTCTTGTTCTCCTCCCAGGAGATCTCCTCCTGGAGGGCGACCAGGCGCTCGTAGCGCTCCTGGACCACGGCCTTGGGGATCTGCCCTTCCATGTCGGCCGCCGGGGTGCCGGGCCGCTTGGAGTACTGGAAGGTGAAGGCCTGCGCGAAACGGGACTCGCGGACCGTGTGCAGGGTCTGCTCGAAGTCCTCCTCGGTCTCGCCCGGGAAGCCGACGATGATGTCCGTGGAAATGGCGGCCTCCGGCATCGCGGCGCGCACCTTCTCGATGATGCCGAGGAAGCGCTCCTGGCGGTACGAGCGGCGCATCGCCTTGAGCACGGTGTCCGAGCCGGACTGCAGCGGCATGTGGAGCTGGGGCATGACATTGGGCGTCTCGGCCATGGCGGCGATGACGTCGTCGGTGAAGTCGCGGGGGTGCGGGGAAGTGAAGCGGACCCGCTCCAGGCCCTCGATCCGCCCGCAGGCGCGCAGCAGCTTGCTGAAGGCCTCGCGGTCGCCGATGTCGGAGCCGTAGGCGTTGACGTTCTGGCCGAGCAGGGTGACCTCGCTGACGCCCTCGGAGACCAGCGCTTCGATCTCGGCGAGGATGTCGCCGGTCCTGCGGTCCTTCTCCTTGCCGCGCAGCGCCGGGACGATACAGAACGTACAGGTGTTGTTGCAGCCCACCGAGATCGAGACCCAGGCCGCGTACGCGCTCTCGCGCCGGGTGGGCAGGGTCGAGGGGAACGCCTCCAGCGACTCGGCGATCTCGACCTGTGCCTCTTCCTGGATGCGGGCACGCTCCAGCAGCACCGGCAGCTTGCCGATGTTGTGCGTCCCGAAGACCACATCGACCCAGGGGGCCTTCTTGACGATGGTGTCGCGGTCCTTCTGGGCCAGGCAGCCGCCCACGGCGATCTGCATACCGGGGCGTGCGGCCTTCTTCGGGGCGAGCTGGCCGAGGTTGCCGTAGAGCCGGTTGTCGGCGTTCTCCCGCACCGCGCAGGTGTTGAAGACCACCACGTCGGCGCCCTCGCCGTCCTTGGGCGCGGGGACGTATCCGGCCTCTTCCAGCAGGCCCGACAGCCGTTCGGAGTCGTGGACGTTCATCTGGCACCCGTAGGTGCGGATCTCGTAACTCTTGTTCACGCCCACTGCCTGGCTCCGGTCGCTGCTGGTCATGCGACAAGGGTAGGCGGTACGGGAAGTACCTCCTGCCCCGGAGTCCTCGGGCCGGATCCGGCCCCGGATGTCCGGCGACGCGGGCGGCCCGCCTCACAAAGCCAGCACGATGGCGGCGCCGACACCGCCCGCCACCAGCGCGAAGGTCGCGCTGCCCAGGCCGCCGTGCCCCCACCGGAAGGGGCGGTCGAGCGCGAAGCGGCCGGGGCCTGTGGCCGCGACGGCCAGCGCGACGACGGCGATGGTCAGGGGATATTCGATGCCGCCGGTCATCGCCCAGAGCCCCTGGGGCGCCGAGATGGCCATGGCGTTGATCATCACGCCGATGAGAGCGGCGGCCGCGAGGGGCGTGAGCAGTCCCAGGGCGAGGCCGAGGCCGCCGAGGAATTCCGAGACTCCGGCGAGGCAGGCGAAGAGCTCGCCGGGGCGGTAGCCGAGGGCGGCGAAGCCCCTGCCGGTGGCGGCGAGGCCGTGGCCGCCGAAGATCCCGAAGAGCTTCTGGGCACCGTGCCCGGCGAGGATCAGTCCCACGGTCAGGCGCAGCAGGAGCAGGCCGAGGCCGGGGGCGAGCGGGGGTGAGCGGAGGGTGTCGGGCCGGGCATGGGCATCCGTCCGCGGCTCGGTGTGCGGTTTCAGCGGTTTCATGGGGGCTCGCTTCCCGCACCGGCGCGTCATGGCCGCGGTGTCGGACACCGGCGCCGGTGCGCTCGTGGTGGAGGGGATTCGAGTGGGGTGCGCGCCGGCCGGCGCGCGGTGGGAGACCTGCCAGGTCCCCGCTACGTCGAGAGGTCGGGAGGATTGAAACCTCCACCATCGATCGTGCTACGCGAAGCGCCGTCTGCAAAGGGCGGTCGCACACCGGGGCGCCCCGTCCGGGTCCCGCACCTCCCGCCCGGAAGCCCTGCCCCTCCCTTTCCCGCCGCGGTACTGGCAGGATCCCGCCCATGGTCACAGCATTCTCCCGCACCGGCCGCCGGGCCTTCCAGGCGGCGGTCGCGGCACTGGTCGCCCTCGGACTGGCGCTGTGGTGGCTGCTGGCGATGGGCGGTGAGCCCACGCCCCGTGGATCGCTGACGCTGGCAACGGGCGTGCCGACCGGGGTGTACGCACGCTACGGGGAGCTGCTGAAGCAGGATCTGGCCCACGATCTGCCGGACGTCGATCTGCGGCTGGCCCGCACCGAGGGCTCCATCGACAATATGCGGCAACTGGTCTCCGGGCGCGCGGACTTCGCCATCGCGACGGCCGACGCGGTCGCCACGTACCAGGTCAGGGGCGAGCCGGGCGCGGACCGGCTGCGGGCCTGCGCCCGGCTCTACGACGACTACATGCAGCTGGTGGTGCCGAAGAAGTCCGCGGTCCGCTCGACGAAGGATCTGCGGGGGCTGCGGGTGGGGGTGGGGACCGACGATTCCGGGGTCCAGCTGGTCACCCGGCGGCTGGTGGAGGCGGCCGGGCTGGACTTCCACGAGGACATCGAACCGGTGCGGGTCGGCATCGACCAGATGCCGAAGCTGCTGGAGCAGCACAAACTGGATGCCTTCTTCTGGTCCGGAGGGCTGCCGACGACGGCCGTGCAGCGCCTGGCACAGCGCTTCCCGGTGCGGCTGGTCCAGCTCGGTGATCTCAGCCCGGCGCTGCACCGGCAGGGCGAGCGCACCCGCTACTACCGGGCGGCGGTGCTGCCCGCCGATGCCTATCCCCTGGCCCAGGACGGGCAGGCGGTGAAGACGATCGCGGTGGCAAATCTCCTGGTCACCACGGACCGGGAGGATCCGGTGATGACCCAGGGCATCACCCGTACGGTCATCGACAGCCGCGACTGGATCGGGCGCCAGGTCCATGCCGCGCAGAAGGTGGATCTGCGGACGGCGGTGTTCACCGATCCGCTGGAGCTCCACGAGGGCGCCCGGCGCTATTACCTGTCCCAGAAGCCGTGAGCCGTGAGCCGGAAGCGCCGAGGCGCTGAGGCGCTGAGGCGCTGAGGCGCTGAGGCGCTGAGGCGCTGAGGCGCTGAGCGGGAAGCGCTGGACAAGAAGCGCTGGGCCCACCGCGTCCGCGAACGGACCGGGGCCCGCACCGGACGGACCGGTGCGGGCCCCGATCACGGGACGCGAGAGCGTCAGGCGGCGACGATGTTCTCCGCCTGCGGGCCCTTCGGGCCCTGGGTCACGTCGAAGGTGACCTTCTGGCCCTCGAGGAGCTCACGGAAGCCCTGGGCGGCGATGTTCGAGTAGTGGGCGAAGACGTCGGGGCCGCCGCCGTCCTGCTCGATGAAGCCGAAGCCCTTTTCCGAGTTGAACCACTTGACGGTGCCGGAAGCCATGTTTTTCTCCTTCATGGGGCAAGCCGGAGACCACACTGCGCGGCCTCCTCGTCGCCGAGATGATTGCCCCACACCGGAACAGGTCCGGCAAACAAGGAACGCCCGGGGCATCCAGCCTCCGGGCGCGCACAAAGTTCATCATGGGTACCACAACTGCAACGCCGTTCACGGTAGCACAGGTGCCGGGGAGAACCCCGCAGACCGTGCCCGCCGCCCCCGCGTCCCGTGCCGAGCCACCCGGTCTCGGCGCCCCGTCACGGCCCGGTGCGCGGCACGGTGACCGTGACCTTCAGCCCGTGCGGCGGGTGCGGGGCGTAGGCGATGGTGGCGCCGCCCGCGGCGAGCAGGGCGCGGGTGATCGAGAGACCGAGCCCGGAGCCGGAGACGTTCTGGTGGTGCCCGCTGCGCCAGAAGCGGTCGCCGATCCGGGCGAGCTCGTCCTCGGTCAGGCCGGGGCCGCGGTCGGCCACGGTGACATGGACACACTCGCCCGCCGGTGCGACACCGACGGTGACCGGCCGGCCCTCCGGGGTGAACTTCAGGGCGTTGTCGACGACGGCGTCCAGTGCGCTGGAGAGCGCGATCGGGTCGGCCCAGCCGGTGACGGCGCGCTGGCCTTCGTAGGTGAGGAGGACGCCCTTGTCGTCGGCCAGCGGGCGCCAGGAGCCGACGCGCTCGGCGGCCAGCGCCGCGACATCGGTGAGCTGGAGGTCGGCGGCGGTGTGTTCGGCCAGCGCGAGGTCGAGCAGGTCGTCCAGGACGCGGGCCAGCCGCTTGCCCTCGGTGCGGACCGAGGCGATCTCCGCGTTGCCGTCGGGGAGTTCGAGGGCCAGCAGCTCGATGCGCAGCAGCAGCGCGGACAGCGGGTTGCGCAGTTGGTGGGAGGCGTCGGCGACGAAGGCGCGCTGCTGCTCCAGGACGTCCTCGACGTGGTCGGCCATCTCGTTGAACGAGCGGGCCAGCCGGCGCAGTTCGGGCGGTCCTGCGGTGGCGGCCACGCGGGCGTTCATCCGGCCGGTGGCGATGTCGTGGCTGGCCGTGTCCAGGACCCGCACCGGCCGCAGTACCCAGCCGGTGAGGCGGAAGGCCGCGGCAACGGCGACGAGCATGGCCGCGCACTCCCCGGCCGCGATCAGCAGCCAGCTGCGCAGCACGCCGGCGCGCAGGTGTCCGGTGGGCGAGTCGGTCATCACGACGGCGACCACATCGCCGTCGCGGATCACCGGTGAGGCGACCGGGATACGGCCGGTGTCGTCCCAGGGCCAGATCTGGTGCGGATCGTGGCTGCGACGGCCCGCCAGCGCCTCGCGGAAGGCCTGGGCGCCCTCACCGTCGCGGGGCACCGGCAGACCGGCCGGGGCGGTGGCCATCGGGGTGTGATCGCGGTAGAAGACGCCGGCCCGTATGCCGTAGAGGCCGTAGTAGCGCGCGAGCTCGGTACGGAGGGTGGCCAGCCGCTCGTCCTCCTCGGAGGTCTTGTGGTCGGTGTCCGTGGCGGGGCGGGCGGTGACGAACTGGGCGAGGGAGGCGAAGCGCGCGGCGTCGTCGATCCGGTCGACGACCACCCGCTGCTGCTCCACCCCGGCCGTGATGACGCCCAGCGGGATGCCCAGCGCAAGCAGCACACCGGCCATGAGGACGATGAGGAGCGGGAGGAGTCGGGTGCGCACCTGGCAGCGGCGGCCTTCAGGAGGCCGGGGAGGCGGGCAGCCGCCGCCCCGCGCCGGTGGCCGGGACGACCAGGCGGTAGCCGACGCCGCGCACCGTCTCGATCAGGGCGGGCATCCGCAGCTTGGCGCGGAGTGAGGCGATATGGACCTCCAGGGTCCGGCCGGTGCCCTCCCAGCTCGTGCGCCACACCTCGCTGATGATCTGTTCCCGGCGGAAGACCACACCGGGCCGCTGGGCGAGCAGCGCCAGCAGGTCGAACTCCTTGCGGGTGAGCGGGACCGCGGCGCCGTCCACGGACACCTGGCGGGTGGGGAGTTCGACGGTGACCGCGCCCAGGTACAGCGCCTCGCCGGGGACGCCCTCGTCGGCAGGCTGCTCGGCGCCACCGGGCGCGTTGCGCCGGCTCACCGCATGGATACGGGCCAGCAGCTCACCGGTGTCGTACGGCTTGACGACATAGTCGTCGGCGCCGAGGTTGAGGCCGTGGATGCGGGAGCGCACATCGGAGCGCGCGGTGACCATGATGACGGGGGTGGCGCAGAGCTTGCGGATCCGGCCGCACACCTCGAAGCCGTCCTGGTCGGGCAGCCCGAGATCGAGCAGCACCACCGCGAACGGCTCCGCACGGTCGGGCAGCAGGGCCTTGAGCGCCTCCTCGCCGTTGCGCGCGTGGACGACGGACAGGCCGTGCTTGGCCAGCACCGCGGACAGGGCCGCGGCGACATGATCGTCGTCCTCGACGAGCAGCAGTCTCATGCGGGCCTCCTCCCGGGGTGCGTGTGTACGGGCCACAGGGCATCTACGGCGATACGAGGCATGCGCGTCAAGAGGAGGCCACCTCCTGGCCGCCATCCGTTACCCAGCCGGTACGCCCGCGGGGCCGGGCCGGCGTCGCCCTGCGCACACCCCCGCTTGACGCAGAGTGTCCGTTTGCGGCCGGATCGTTATCCTCAAGTTCCCCTCAGAAGTAATGACGCTGGTCGCAGGGCGTCATTAGGGTCCTCCCAACCGAGGAGGACGGAGCTACACGCCGATGAGCGAAGTATCGGTGACCAAGAACGCCGAGGGTCCCGCGCCGGCAGGGGACCAGCTGGTCGTGCTGGACAACGTGAACAAGCACTTCGGCGCGCTGCACGTGCTCCAGGACATCGACCTGACGATCCACCGCGGCGAGGTCGTCGTCGTGATCGGGCCTTCGGGCTCGGGCAAGTCGACGCTCTGCCGCACGATCAACCGCCTGGAGACCATAGACAGCGGCAGCATCACGATCGACGGCAAGCCGTTGCCGCAGGAGGGACGGGAGCTGGCCCGGCTGCGCGCCGACGTGGGCATGGTCTTCCAGTCCTTCAATCTCTTCGCGCACAAGACGGTGCTCGAGAACGTGATGCTGGGGCAGACCAAGGTCCGCAAGACGGACAAGGCCGAAGCCATGGCGAAGGCCCGCACCCTGCTCGACCGGGTCGGCGTCGGCACCCAGGCGGACAAGTACCCCGCACAGCTCTCCGGCGGTCAGCAGCAGCGGGTGGCGATCGCCCGTGCGCTGGCGATGGACCCGAAGGTGATGCTGTTCGACGAGCCGACGTCCGCGCTCGACCCGGAAATGATCAACGAGGTGCTGGAC
The DNA here is from genome assembly GCF_043199875.1 of Streptomyces sp. NPDC048516. Taxonomy (NCBI): domain Bacteria; kingdom Bacillati; phylum Actinomycetota; class Actinomycetes; order Kitasatosporales; family Streptomycetaceae; genus Streptomyces; species Streptomyces sp. NPDC048516. Next base: position 94,416 of record NZ_JBICWS010000019.1, read on the forward strand.
GTGATGCAGCAGCTCGCCCGGGACGGCATGACGATGATCGTGGTCACCCATGAGATGGGGTTCGCGCGCTCCGCGGCGAACCGGGTCGTCTTCATGGCGGACGGCCGCATCGTCGAAGAGGCTGAGCCGAACCAGTTCTTCAACAACCCGCGCAGCGACCGCGCCAAGGACTTCCTGTCGAAGATCCTCCATCACTGAGGCCGCAGTCGGGCCACCGTGTCATTGCCAACACCTGCTGAACCAAAGGATGTTCACCATGAGGATTCGTAAAACGGCTGCGGCCGGTGCGGTGGTGCTCGCGCTGGCGGCCACGGCGACTGCGTGCGGCGGGGACAAGGGAACGGCGGGCGACAAGCCGGCCGGCGGCGAGGTCTTCAGCGGCACCTACAAGGTCGCCTCGGCACCGAAGGTCGATTCCCCGGTGCTGAAGAAGGCCCAGAAGGCCAAGAAGATCGTCATCGGTGTGAAGGCCGACCAGCCGTTCCTGGGCTTCAAGGACACCGCCGGCAAGTACTCCGGCTTCGACATCGAGATCGCCAAGATGGTCGCCGCCGACCTGGGCTTCTCCGAGAAGCAGATCGAGTACAAGACGATCGACTCCAATGTCCGTGAGACCACCATCTCCCACGGCCAGGTCGACTACTACGTCGGCACCTACACGATCAACGACGAGCGCAAGAAGCAGGTCGGCTTCGCGGGCCCGTACTACACCGCCGGCGCGGACCTCCTGGTGCGCAGGGACGACAAGGCCATCACCGGCCCGGAATCCCTCAAGGGCAAGAAGGTCTGCTCGATCGTCGGCTCGACTCCGCTGCAGGAGATCAAGAAGCCGAAGTACGGCGCGAACACCAGCGAGCAGTCGAAGTACTCGGACTGCGTCAAGAACCTCGTGGACGGGCAGGTGGACGCGGTCACCACCGACGACGCGATCCTCAAGGGCTACGCCGCACAGCGCCCCAGCCAGCTCCGGGTCGTCGGCAAGCCGTTCACCAAGGAGCCCTACGGCGTCGGTATGCGCAAGGACGACAAGGCCCTGCGCACCGCCATCACCACGGCGCTGGAGAACCACATCAAGAACGGCGACTACGAGAAGGCGTACAAGGGCACGCTCGGCAAGTCGGGTTCGCCCTTCAAGGCCCCGGAGACCCCGCTTCCGCGCGACTGAGGCGCCCCGCCCATCGGACCGCGCCGCCCCGTACGCCCGCCGCGGCGGGTGTACGGGGCGCGGTGTCTTCCGCGCCGCCCCCTTTGATCCTCTTCCCGCCGTCGACCCGACCGCTACCGCGGAGACCCCATGAACGTACTCCTCGATTACCTGCCCGAGTTCCGGGACGGGTTCCTCGGAACCCTGGCGATCACCGCGTCCAGCGCGCTGCTCGCACTGGTCCTCGGCGTTGTCATAGCCGGCTGCCGGGTGTCTCCGGTCCCGCCGCTGCGCGCCTTCGGCACGGCCTGGGTCACGGTGCTGCGCAACACCCCGCTGACGCTGCTCTTCCTGGTCGCGTTCTTCGTCGTCCCGCAGGTGCTCTTCCACGGCGCCAGCCCGTACATCCTGGCCACCCTGGCCCTCGGCTTCTACACCTCCTCCTTCGTCTGCGAGGCGGTGCGCTCCGGCATCAACACCGTGCCGCTGGGCCAGGCCGAGGCGGCGCGCAGCATCGGCATGACGTTCTCCCAGACGCTGCGCGAGATAGTGCTCCCCCAGGCCACGCGCACCGTACTGGCACCGCTCAGCAGCATCTTCATCGCGCTGACGAAGAACTCCGCCATCGCCGGAGCGTTCGGCTACGGCGAGTTGTTCAACGTCTCCAAGCTGCTCAACGACAAGGGGTATCCGATCGCCTGGATCTTCCTGTGGACGGCGCTCGCCTACCTCGTCATCACCTTCGCCATCAGCGGCGCCTTCCGGGTGCTGGAGCGCCGGATGGGGGTCGTGCGGTGAACGGACGCGGGAGGCCAAACGGGACGACGTGGGTGCCGCGCGCAGGCGGGGCGGAAACTAGTGAGGTAAGGGCATGAGCGGCGCCAGCGTTCTCTACGACGTACCCGGGCCGAAGGCAAAGACACGCAACCGCATCTACGGCGTCTGCGGTGCGCTCGCGATGCTGGGACTGCTCGTGTTCGCGGTGGTCCGGCTCAACACCAAGGGCCAGCTCGAACCCGAGGTGTGGGACATCTTCAACAACGCCGGAGTGCGGACCAACATCCGTGACGGCGTCCTGACGACACTTCAGGTCTTCGCGGTCGCGGCGGTGCTGTCGCTGGTCCTGGGCGTGCTGCTCGCGGTGGCGCGGCTGTCGGACCACAAGCCGGTCCGCTGGCTGGCGACCGGCTTCATCGAGCTCTTCCGCGCCGTCCCGCTGCTGATCACGATCTACGCGCTGTGGGTGGCGCTCCTGACCAACCGCGAGAGCCTCGGCCTCGGCGACGACGGGCCGCAGTTCTGGGCACTGGTCATCGGGCTGACGGTCTACAACGGTTCGGTCCAGGCCGAAGTGCTCCGGGCCGGCGTCAACTCCGTCCCCGCGGGACAGCGTGAGGCCGCCTACGCACTCGGTATGACCAAGACCCAGGTCATGACGACGGTGCTGCTCCCGCAGGCCGTCCGCGCGATGCTTCCGACGATCATCAGCCAGCTCGTGGTGACCCTGAAGGACACCTCGCTGGGCTACATCATCACCTTCGAGGAACTGCTCTTCACCGCCCGCCAGATGAGCACCAACATCCTCGTCAACGGCAACGACACCTATGTGCCGTTCATCATCGTGACCGGCGCCATCTACGTCGCGATGTGCCTGGCGCTGTCCTCCCTCGCCAACTGGATCGAGCGGCGCGGCAGCCGGGCCAGGACCGGCATCAAGGTTGCCGCGGCCGGCGAGCCGGTGGCGGCCGGGGACGCGATGGAGGTCGCCGACGCGGTACCGGAGAAGCCGGCGGCCCCGCAGGACTGAGCTGCGGCCCCTGCGCCCCCGCGCCGCCCTGACGGCGCGGCAGCCGCGGCGCGGCTGAGATGAGACCGTCCGGAGGCGGTGGCACCGCTGCCACCGCCTCCGTCACTTGACGCGAGCGGCCGCAGTGGGTTGCATACGCTGTGTGATCACGCACCGGGCTCCAACTGCCAGTTTCCGCCTGTCTTGTACGCACCAGCGGCCCCGGGGAGCTGCGCCGTGGACCCGGTGATCGTGGTCGGTGCCGGCCCGGTCGGCCTCTCCCTCTCTCTCGCCCTCGCCCGCCTCGGCGTGCCCAGCGTCGTCCTCGACGAGACCACCGGCCAGGAGGACACCCGGCCCGCCCGCACCGCCGTGCTCCACCAGGACACCGCCGCCTTCGTCGGCCGGCTCGGCTGTGCCGACACCCTGGAGAGCGCCGGCACCCGTTGGACGGCCTGGCGCACGATGCGCCGCCGGCGCCTGCTGGAACGCATCGCCTTCGCCCCGCCGGCCCCGGACGGCACCGCCCCCGCCACCGCCGTGTCCCCGGTCCATCTGCCGCAGCATGCGCTCACCCGCGCGCTGCGCGCCGCACTCGCCCACGAAAAGCTCGCCGAGATCGTCACCGGCAGCCGGCTCGCCGGCCTCGAACAGGACGAGCAGGGTGTCAGCGCCCACACTCGCGGCGCCAACGGGACGTGGTGGCGCGGGAGTTACCTCATCGGCTGCGACGGTCCCCGCTCGACGGTCCGCAAACTGCTGGACATCCGCTTCCCGGGCCGTACGGCAGTGGAACGGCATGCGGTCGCCGCGCTGCGCTGTGAGCTCCCGTGGCCCGGCGAGGCGCTGCTGCACCGCTCGCCGCCCCGGCACGGCGGCCAACCGGGCAGCGAGGTGTCCGCCCGCCCGCTGCCCGACGGCATCTGGCGGCTGGACTGGCTGCTGCCACCGGGGCGCGAGCTGGTCACACCGGACGCCCTGGTCGCCCGGATCCGCGACTCGCTGGCCGGCTGGACCACCGAATCCCCGGCGGACGCGGGCGGCGCAATCGGCGCGGACGGCGGCGCGGCGCCCGCACGGGGCCGCGGCCACGGGCGGCTGGTCCCGCCGTACGAACTCCTCGACACCGGGGTGCACACCGTCCACCACCGGCTGGCCAGGCGCTGGCGCCAGGGCCGCGCCTTCCTCGCCGGGGACGCCGCCCATCTGCTGGGCGCACTCGGTACCCAGGGCCTGGACGAGGGGCTGCGGGACGCCGAGAACCTTGCCTGGAAGCTGGGCCTGGCCTGGCACCACGGCGCCTGTGAGGTGCTGCTCGACAGCTACCAGGCCGAGCGCCGGGGCGCGGTCGCGGCCCGGCTGCGCGCCGCGGACCAGGCGCTGCCGCTGCTGCGCGACGGCCGCTCGGCCCGCTGGCGGACCGTGCTCCCGGGCGCGGTGCGCGGCCGCAGCACCCTGCTCACCGATGGTCACCTGAGCCGCGGCCCGCTGGGCGCGCCGCCGGTGTACGCCCGTACCCCGCTCGCGCCGCCCGTGACCGGGGGCCCCGTCGTCGAGACGCTCCCCGGCGCCGCCGTCACGGATGTCCCGGTGACCGCGTCCGACGGCTCGGTGGTCCGGCTGCGCGACCGGCTCGGGAAGGGCCTCCTGGTGGTGCTGGTGGCACCCGGTACCGGTGTCTGGGACCGGCGGCACTGGCAGTCGGCGGGCCTGATGCCCCGGCTGGCCGACGCGGTCGGCGCCCTGCCGATGGACGCGGAGATCCTGGTCACCGAGGCCTATCCGGGTGCGGCCGCGCACACCGTGCTGCTCGTACGGCCGGACGGCCATCTGGTCACCGCGCTGTCAGGGGTCCGGCCGGCCGAGATGGCCGCCTGTGCGGACGCGGTACGGGGCAGGGCGTACGGGCAGGAGGCGGAGCCCGGCCGGGCCCGGCAGCCCGAGGGGACCGGCGACTTCGGGGTCGCCCGGGACGGCGGGTCCGGGCAGCGGGGAGCCGGGGCCGGTGAGCCCGGGGCGGGCGGATCCGGGGCGGGCGGATCCGGGGCGGGCGGATCCCGGGCGAGTGGAGCGGGTGAGGGTGAAGCCTGGGAGGGCGGAGCTGAGGGGGGTGAGGCGTGGGAGGGCCGGTCTTCGGCGGTTGACCCTGTGCGAACGTCCATGCTTCACTCCGAGGATGACTGATCACGGCTCGCGATTCTGGCGGAGGGTCCATCTCGACCTGCTCCGCTATGCGGGCTGCATGTGTCGTCCGTCCTGTTGATCCGCAGCTCCTGAACCCGCGCGGCCGCCTGCCCCTCCGGCAGCCGCGCCTCTTCGCGATCACCCAGGACGGTTTCCGTGCCCGACGTACGTACCCCTGCGCGCCCGCGTGCCACCGGCCATGACGGTGGGCCCAGCGCCCGTGAACTTCTCGACTTCGCCCACCGCACCGCCGCAAACGCGGAGCTCATCGCTTCCCTCCCGCTCGACCCCGAAGGCCGTACCTGGATCCGGCTGGACGGGCCGGGCGGCAGTGAGGCCTGGCTGATCGGCTGGCCGCCCGGCACCGGAACGGGCTGGCACGACCACGGCGGCTCGCACGGCGCCTTCGCGACCGCAGCCGGCGAGCTGACGGAACAGTCGCTCACCGCCCAGCTCCCCACCGAGGGCTGGAAGACCCTGGAGCTCGCCGACGGCGTGGACCGGGAGCGCAAGCTCAGCGACGGCCGCGGCCGGGCGTTCGGCCCGCACCATGTCCATCAGGTGCTCAACCTGTCCCCACGGAGCCATGCGGTGTCGGTGCACGCCTACTACCCGCCGCTGCCGCTGATGCGCCGCTACAGCCGCACCGGGTCGGTGCTGCGGCTCGAAGCGGTCGAGCAGCCCGAGGAGTGGACATGAGCGCGGTCGACGAGCTGCTGGCCCGTGCCCGGCGCGAGCTGGGGCACCGGGTGGGTCCGCGGGAGGCCGCCGCCGTCCAGGAGGCCGGCGGACTGCTGGTGGACATCCGTTACGCGGAGCTGAGGGAGCGCGACGGCATCATCCCCGGCGCGCTGATCGTGGAGCGCAACGAGCTGGAGTGGCGGCTCGACCCGACGGGCGAGCACCGCGCCCCGGAAGCGACCCACCACGCCCTGCCGGTCGTGGTCGTCTGCAACGAGGGCTATGCATCGAGCCTCGCGGCGCTCTCCCTGCGCGAGTTGGGTCTGCACCGGGCAACCGACCTGGAGGGCGGATTCCAGGCTTGGCGGGGGGCCGGGTTGCCGGTGGGGTGAGACAGGGGAGACGAGGGGCTGAGAGGGGTGGTGAGGCGGCGGCGGCTTCTTCGCCGTCTCCCCCCTCCCTCCCCCACCCCGTGGCCTCGGTGTGCTCAGGTGTCCGGCAGATAGTGCTCCTCCAGGAGTGCCGGGTCCTCGCCTTCCTCCTCCAGGGCCTGCCTGACCACCCGGAGGGCGAGGCCTTCCGGGTACCCCTTGCGGGCCAGCATTCCGGCCAGACGGCGCAGGCGCTTTTCCCGGTCCAGGCCTCGGGTGGAGCGCAGTTTGCGGTCGACCAGCTCGCGGGCGGTGGCCTCCTCCTGTTCGGAGTCGAGGCGGCCGACGGCCACATCGATGAGGGCGGAGTCCACACCCTTGGTACGCAGTTCACGGGCCAGGGCGCGGCGGGCCAGGCCGCGCCCGTGATGGCGGGACTCCACCCAGGCGTCGGCGAAGGCCGCGTCATCGATCAGTCCGACGTCCTCGAAGCGGGAGAGCACTTCCTCCGCCGCCTCCTCGGGGATGCCCCGTTGGTGCAGGGCGTCCCCGAGCTGCTTGCGCGTGCGAGGGCTCCCGGTGAGCAGGCGCAGGCAGATGGCCCGTGCCTGCTCCTCGGGCGTACGCGGTGGCCCCGACCCGGCCCTCGACGCGTCGGGGCCACCGCTGCTCTCCCGGCCATGACGGCCTCTGCGTCCCTGACGGGTCTCGGCGTCGCCGGCAGCGCTGCTGGTGTCGTCCTCGCTGCCCGGCCATTCCGTTCGCCGCGGCATGGCGGGCTAGCTCTTGGCCGCGGCGGCCTTGGAACCCTTGGTGCCCTTGGCCGCCGGTGCCGGAGCTGCGACAGCCGGTTCGCCCGCCGCCACCGCGGCGTCCGCGCCGGGCTCCGCGGCCGGGGCCTGCGGCTGCACACCGATGCCGAGCTTTTCCTTGATCTTCTTCTCGATCTCGTTGGCGAGATCCGGGTTGTCCTTGAGGAAGTTGCGGGCGTTCTCCTTGCCCTGGCCGAGCTGGTCGCCTTCGTAGGTGTACCAAGCACCGGACTTGCGGATGAAGCCGTGCTCCACACCCATGTCGATCAGGCCGCCCTCACGGCTGATGCCCTGGCCGTAGAGGATGTCGAACTCTGCCTGCTTGAAGGGTGGGGACACCTTGTTCTTGACGACCTTGACGCGGGTGCGGTTGCCGACCGCGTCCGTGCCGTCCTTGAGGGTTTCGATGCGGCGGATGTCGAGGCGCACCGAGGCGTAGAACTTCAGTGCACGGCCACCGGTGGTGGTCTCCGGCGAGCCGAACATCACGCCGATCTTCTCGCGGAGCTGGTTGATGAAGATCGCGGTGGTCTTGGACTGGTTGAGCGCGCTGGTGATCTTGCGCAGCGCCTGGCTCATCAGCCGGGCCTGGAGGCCGACGTGGGAGTCGCCCATCTCGCCCTCGATCTCGGCCCGCGGCACCAGGGCGGCGACGGAGTCGATCACGATGAGGTCGAGGGCGCCGGAGCGGACCAGCATGTCCGTGATCTCCAGGGCCTGCTCACCGTTGTCCGGCTGGGACAGGATGAGGGAGTCGGTGTCCACGCCGAGCTTCTTGGCGTACTCGGGGTCGAGGGCGTGCTCGGCGTCGATGAACGCGACGGAGCCGCCGGCCTTCTGGGCGTTCGCGACGGCGTGCAGGGTCAGGGTCGTCTTACCGGAGGACTCCGGGCCGTAGACCTCGACGACGCGGCCGCGGGGGATGCCGCCCACGCCGAGCGCGACGTCAAGCGCGGTGGAGCCGGTGGGAATGACCTCGATGGGTTCGTTCGGCCGCTCCCCCATGCGCATCACGGCGCCCTTGCCGAATTGCCGTTCAATCTGTGCGAGTGCGGCGTCCAGCGCCTTCTCGCGGTCGGTGCCTGCCATGGGTTCCACCCGATTTGCTTGAGTCGATCGCTTCACGTCCATGACGCTAACGCCTGCCACTGACAATGCGCCCGGACCCGGCTCCGGCCTGTGGATAACTCCGCGGAAAAGCCCGAGGACACAGGCCGGATCTCCCATGAGAATGGATGTTCGATTTTGGTGTCAAGCGGTACCGCGCGCGTCGTCGGCAGGTTGCCGGACCGGCCGGCCCCTCCACTCCCGGCTGCCCGCCGCAGCCCCCGAGATCTCCCGGCCGTGCGCAGCAGCCCGTGAGACTCCCGGCTGCGGGCAGCGGTCCAGCCCTCCACAGCCTCCCCGCCGTGTGCGGCGGCCCGGGGCCTGGCGCCGCCCGGGTCAGCGAACGCCCCCGCCGCCCTCCTGGACGCCGCCGCCCGGCTTCCGGTCCTCCAGCGGGGCCGAGGGCTGCTCGTCGTGCAAGGTCCGCCGGAAGCGGGCCAGCACGCCCGCACCGCGCCGGCGCCTGCCGTGGACCCGCAGGTCGTCGGTGACCTCGTACCGCTTGACGTACGCGCCGAGGAACGCCTGCAGCGTCGCCGTGGCCGGGATCGCGATCAGTGCGCCCACCGCGCCCATCAGGGCCGTGCCGGCGACGACCGAGCCGAAGGCGACGGCGGGATGGATGTCCACGGTCTTGGCGGTGATCCGCGGCTGCAGGAGGTAGTTCTCGAACTGCTGGTAGGTCACGACGAAACCGAAGACCCACAGGGCGTACCAGGGGTCGACGGTGAACGCGATCAGGATGGGCAGTGCGCCCGCGAGGTAGGTGCCTATGGTCGGGATGAACTGGGAGACCAGCCCCACCCAGATGGCCAGTGCCGGGGCGTAGGGCACCTCCAGGACCTGCAGCAGGACATAGTGCGTGACACCGGAGATCAGCGCCATCAGGCCGCGGGAGTAGAGGTAACCGCCGGTCTTGGCCACGGCGATCTCCCAGGCGCGCAGCACCTCCGTCTGGCGGTGCGGCGGGAGCACGGAGCACAGGGCACGCCGCAGCCGGGGGCCGTCGGCGGCGAAGTAGAACGAGAACAGGGCCACCGTCAGCAGGTTGAACAGGCTGCCCAGCACCGTCGCGGAGACGGCCAGGACGTTGTTGGCGCTGTCCTGGACATACTTCTGCAGCCAGTCGGACTTCAGCAGGTTGTTCTGCACCTCGACCCGCGAGAGGTGGGTGTGCAGGGTGCTGTTGATCCAGCTGATGACGGAGTCCAGATACTGCGGGAACTCCTCCACCATGTTGGCTATCTGCCCGGCCAGCATGGAGCCCAGGAGCGCGAAGAACCCGGCCGCGGCGACGAGGATGCTCACGAAGACCAGGCCCGTGGCCAGCCCGCGCCGCATGCCCCGGGCCGCCATCCAGTCGACGGCCGGTTCGACGGCCAGCGCGAGGAAGAACGCGATCAGCACATTCAGCAGCAGGGTGATCAGTTGGTGGAATCCCCAGGTGGCGAGCTGGAAACAGGCCACCAGAGCGAGCGCCAGCACCATGGCGCGTGGCAGCCAGCGCGGCATCCGTGCATCGGACCGGTCCTCGGACCGGCCTTCGGGGCGTGGGATGTCGCTGCTGATGATCTCATCTGACTCGGGCACGGAGCCAAGTGTCGCGCACGGCTGCGACATCCCGGGTCCTGGCCCGTGGCTCCGTCCGCGGCATCCGGCCGCCGGGGCTCGCTCATTCCCAGGTCAGAGCCTCGCGCTCGGCCTTCTCAGCGCTTTTCGGGCGGCACGTCCATCACCGCGCAGACCACCCGCCACACCTCTTTGGCACTCCACCCCGCGTCCAGGGCTTCATGAACGGTCCGCCCGCCGAGGTCCGCCATCACATGATCGCGCGCGAAGGAGTCGGCATACGCCGCACCGAAGTGATCCGCCATCCGCTGCCAGAAGATCGTCAACCGCATGAGTTCCGCTCCGTACCCGCTTTGACCCGTATGTCCGCATGTTCCTGTCCGCACACCCCCGCTCGCCCCGCCCCCGACCGCCACGGAGGCGGGAGGCAGGACGCGGGATGCGGGATGCGGGAGACGCCGGGAAAGCCGGCCTCACCGTTGCCTCAAGCATCCCTGGTGGCAGGCGCTCGTGCGCCCCCTTCGGGCGTGGCGCAGGGGGACATACGCAGAGTAAGGCCCGGCGCGCCATGCCCGGGGCCGGCAACCGGGCCCGGGCCGGCAAACCCCGGCAAGCGGAGAATCCCGAGGGCTGTTTTCGCGCCTCCTGATGATGTGGCGGAGTCTTCGGGGCTTTCGGATCCTTCTTCACCTCCGGGAGGAGGTGCTTTCGGACACGCGTGGGGGCCGGACACCGAGGTCCGGCCCCCACCCGCGGGACGAGGATTCGTGCCATAAATTCACCAGCGATACCACCGGCCACGCTTACCGCCGGCACCCGCGGAACGCAGGACGAATCCCAGCAGCCACACGGCGAGCACGATGACCGCCACGATCCACAGGGCCTTCAATGCGAAACCGGCACCGAAGAGAAGAAGCGCGAGAAGAAGAACGAGAAGCAGGGGAACCATAGTTATCAACCTCCGAGACACCGTGTGCCCCGCGGCATTTCCCTCAACCTCCCGAACTTATGTGTTTCTTAGCCGGTTCCCGGGGCATCAGGGATTGCTCACCTGCGGAGATCCATTTCGTCGACAGGCTCGGCGGGGCTCCTTCCGCAGCATCTGCCGGCCGGAATCCCTACGGGAATGAGGGTTTTGGGGTGACCTGAGCGCACGCAGGAGCCGGGCCGTTCGCGCGGTACGCCACCGGCCGCGGTCCCATGGGGCACAGCCACGGCCGGTGGCCCGGAGGTCCGCCTTCACCGCGCCGTCCTGGATGAGCTCGGCGCTCAGGAGGGTGGCCGCCGCGGAGTTCACGCGGGTGGGACGGACGACATCACGGGAAGCCAGGTGATGTCTGGAGGCTGGCGGTAGGTCCGTGAGCCCGCAGCCGAATTCATCTCGAAGCCATAGCGCAAGAACTCGGCCTGCTCCAGTTGAAGTTCAATTCGCATGCTTAATCCTGGCTTATCGATCGATCACTCATCGGGCGTTGTTCCTGCTCTGGCGGCGGACAAGAGTGGGGGTCGCAGACGCCGGAGCCGCGACAGCACGACCGCATGGGGAGATCGCAGTGGAGTACGGGCAACGCGAGCGCGAGTCCCCTGCGGCAATGCGCAGACGACGCAGGTAGCTGGGCACGCAGCACACCCAACGATGGTTCGCTTCCCGGGGAGGCACCACCTCGCCGCCCCCCGTGCACCTCGACCCGGCGGCAAGATCGAGTGCCCTGCAGCTCTCGTCGCGCGCGGTCAGCAGGTCAGGAGATGACCGAGCGGCCTGTGGGCGCCAGCCGCAGTGTCCGGGGGGATGCTGTCTGTTCTCGCTCGATGGCCGGCAGGATCTCATCCCGTGCGCGGGGATGGGCCTGTACACCGGCGAGGTGTTGCCGGTATGCGTTCTCGTCGGGGTACGAGGTGAGGACCACTGCGACGCACTCCCCGGCGCGAACGGGCAGCCTGGGGAACGTGTTCGGCGCTGTCTCGGTGGTGAGTGCAGCGAGTGGTGCGGGGCCCGTCGTGCCGAGCAGAGGGAGGAGACCGTCCCGGATCACCGCAATACCGTCGTGCCCTCCGAGAGGGAAGGACCACACAGTGGCGCACACGAACCGCTCCGGCGCAGGAGCACCGATCCGGGGCCGCTCGGGCAGGGAGTCGCTGAAGCCGGTCTCGTCCGACAGGGGCCGCAGCAGGAGGACGTCGTCGGAGTCCATCATGGTCGCGTTGGCCTGGGGACCGTGCTCGGCCCAGACGGGGCCGTCATAGAAGGCCGTCAGTGCGCGGTGGCGTGCCGCCATGTCCCGGAAGCCGCGCAGCCAGACGAAGCGGTCCGGGTCGTCGAGGTCGCGGAACTGGCCCAGCACGCGTATCCCGGCCTCTTCCTGGGTTTCGACGAACTCCTCGTCGAACAGCTCAATGAGTTCGTCGCGTCGGCCGGGACGCAGCGTGTACTGGCGCAGCTCGATCACGGCGGGGTGGCCGACAGCGTCGGTAGGGGGCACGGCAGGCTCCTGTTCGGTTCGCTTCATCGTGCGCAGGCTCGTTCGGAGCCGGACGCGTACTGACGGTAGGGCGGCCGCGTGACAAGAGCTGTCAGGGTTTCCGGGGAGAATGTTGCCCATGTCTGCTGGTCGGTTGCTCTCGGTGTTGCTGCTGCTGCAATCACGCGGCCGTATGCCGGCGCGGGGCATCGCCGACGAGCTGGGAGTGTCCGTGCGGACGGCATACCGTGATCTGGCGCGTCTGCAGACCGCGGGGGTGCCGGTCTATGCGGAGCCGGGACGCAATGGCGGCTATCAGCTGCTCGACGGCTATCGCACCCGCCTGACCGGGATGAGCCAGGGCGAGGCGCGGGCCCTGTTCTTTGCCGGCCTGCCCGGCCCCGCCGCGGACCTGGGGCTCGCTGCGGAGGTGACCGCCGCACGGCTGAAGCTGCTCGCAGCGTTGCCGGCGGATCTGCGCGAGGAGGCGACGCGGACCGCGGCGGTGTTCCACCTGGATGCTCCCGCCTGGTACCGGGATCCCGAACAAGCGCCGCATCTCACCCTGTTCGTCGATTCGGTACTCACACGGCGTGCGGTGGACGTGCGTTATCGCCGTTGGCGCGCACCGCAAGAGGTACATCGCCGCCTTCGCCCCTACGGCCTGGTACTCAAGTCCGGTACCTGGTATCTCGTGGCAGCCGCGGAGAGCCGGATCGGGACCTACCGGGTCTCCCAAGTCCTCGACGCGGCGACGAGCGACGAGCGGTTCGACCGGCCGCGGGACTTCGACCTGGGTGCGTACTGGACCTCCTACCTCGACGAATTCCAGACACGCCGCTACACCGGCACAGCCACCGTCCGCCTCTCCCCACGAGGACGCCGGCGCCTTCCGGACAACCTTCCCCCGGAGGTGGTGCGGGCAGTCGAGTCCACCGCCTCTGTGGGCGACGACGGATGGGCCGAGGCGGTTATCCCGACCGAGAGCACCCAGCACGCGTGCGGTGAGCTGCTGCGGCTCGGCGGCGATGTCGAGGTCCTCTCGCCGGCGGAACTGCGCCAAGCCATGGCCGACACGGTCGGCGTACTCGCCAGAGCGTACGGAATCGCCTGACACACCAGGACGCATGCTGGCTCCGGAGACACCCAGCGACGCTGGCAGCCCGGTCCGGTCCGTGACCAGCTGGATCTTCGGTCCGATCGTGCCGCGATCGGCCTGATTCGGTCCGGGCAAAGGCCCCCATCTGGCGCCCGGACGCTGACGGAGACGATCGCGCACCGCGACCAGTCCAGTGCGCCGCAGACACCGAGTTCATCGAGGACGACACGGTGAAGCCGGGCCCAGACCCGCTGCCGGCTCCACCGGGCGAAACGTCGGTGGACCGTCTGCCGGCACGGTCCGAACACCGGCGGGAGCTGCCGTCAAGGGCAGCCCGAGGTGGCCACGAACACGATCGCCGTCAGGGCCTCACGCTCACCAGCCCGACGTCCGCCCCCGCCCTGCGGACGATTCACCTCCGTCGGCGGCACCACCTCGGGCATAAGAAACGACGCCTAAAGGTGCCAGCTGAGGGTCCCGCTCCGGGAGGAGAGCACCACGAGCAACACGAGGTCGAGGGCGCCGAACGCCAGGCCCAGGTAGGCGCGGAGGCGGCGGACGGTTCCCCGGTAGAGGGCCGCGGCGCCGAAGAACAGCGCGCACGGGCCGAGCACGACGTTGAACGCCAGGGCGCCCAGCAGACCGCAGACGAACGCGGCGATGGCCATCCGGTCGGCCTGGGGATGCGGTCCGGTCCTGACCGGGATCCGGGCGGAGGTCATCGGCCGCCTCCCTTCGCCGCCTTGCGGCGTTCCTTGGTGAAGAAGACCACCAGCCAGGCCACGATGACGAGAGAGGCGACGACGGTGACGGGCACGGGGACGTGCCCCGCGGTCCCCATCAGTACACCGAAGAGGAACAGCGCTACGACCAGGAAGAGCATGATGCACCTTTCCCATGTGTGGGACAGCAGGGAAGCGGCGAGCCCTCGCGGGCTCCAACTGCGCCTTTGCGGTGCCGCTTTGACCCGCGTACCCAGGCCGGCCGCATCCCAACGGGTCGGTTCCGGATGATCCGGGGCGGCCCTGGCGAGGACGGCTGCGGTGGCGGTGTCCGGCGGGCGCGGGGCCGGCCCGGCTGACCGTGGCGGGCGCCGAGGTGTCCGAGGGCATGGCACCACGGCACGGCGGTCCGGGCCCGGTCCCGGGCCACCGTGCCGTGCCGGACATGCGCACACACCGGGGGCGCCTCCCCCACACCGCCCGCGGTGTGCCGCCCCCACCGCCTACGGCTTGCCGAACCAGTCGACGCACAACACCAAGGAGTCGTCCAGGGGTTCCGCGGCGCGGTACTCGGCCAGGTGACGGAGCACGGCGCGGGGCACGGTGGCGGCGGGCAGCAGCATGCTGGCGTGCAGGGCCCGGGCCAGGGCGCGCTGGGCGTACCCCTCCCCCTGGGGCGAGAGCGCCGCGTACACCCCGTCGCTGACGATGAGGAGCCGGTCTCCGGGCAGTACCTCGAATTCCTTCGCCACGTACTGGGTCTCCTCGAACATGCCCAGCGGCATCTGCGGATCGAGATCGATGAGTTCGACCGTCTTCCCCCGCATCCGCCACAGCTGCGGCGAGCCCGCGTCCACCGCCTGCACCCGGCCGGTCGTGAGATCGAACCGCAACAGCAGGGTGGAGACGTACGCGCTGCCGCGGTATCGGGCGTAGAGGGCCTGATCGGCCAGTGCCGCCTGGTCCTCGATGCCGATGCCGGCCCGGCGTGCGTTGCGCAGCGCGTTGACGGCGAGGTGGGTGAGCAGCGACGCGTTGACGCCCGTCCCCATGCCGTCGGTGACGGAGAGGGTCAGCTCGTGGGCGTCCGAGGCCCAGTCGTAGTTGTCGCCGTGGATGTCATAGGCCGGTTCCAACTGGGCCCCGATGGCGTACTCGGCGGCGGAACAGGCCCGGGCCGGCAGCAGTTGCCACTGCATCTCGGCGGCCAGCGTGAGCCGGCTGATGCGCCGCGCCCGCTGGTAGACATCGGTGTCGCGCTCGGCCACCAGGAGTTCGTGGCCGAGCAGTTCCGCCGCGTACACCAGGTCGTCGACCGTGTGCGGTACGGACCGCTCGACGGGCAGCCGCACGGTGAGGATGCCGGTGCGCTCCCCGCGGACCGATACCGGCAGGTGGTGTTCGACCACGTCGCCCTGCCGGACCTGCCGGCGGGGCTCCTGGCTCCCGAACACCCTGCCCTCGACGCTGTTCGCCACCGGGATCGATGCGCCGGGCGTGCCCAGCGCATCGAAGGGGGTGAGTGCCGTTGCCCCGTAGTCGGCGAGCAGCAACTGCACACAGAGCGCTCCGTACGATTCGGTGAGCACCGCACGAAGCGTGTCCACCAGAGCGTGCGGGGCCGACGCCCGCAGTGCTCGTTCCACATCACAGCGTTGAGTCACGGTCTCTCAGGCATTCTTCGTCCACGGACGACGCAAAGGCAGGGGCCGGCTGGGGGCCGTGCCGGATGACAGAGTGATCGGGCGTCCCGTTTCACTGGTTCGCCGCCTCCCCGCGAGCGCGCGGGCGCGACCGCCCTCACCGCCTCCGAGCCGTCGGCGGCGCCGCGGAGCGAGGCCCTGGTCCAGAGGTGTGCGGCAGCGTGCACACGGGTGTCCGCCGCGGATCCCGGGCGCAGGGAACCGGCGGCCGTCGTCCGCCGTGCGGCGGGACGCGGAGCGTTCCACGCGCGGCCTCCTCCCCCTTCGCAGATGAGGGTGACGGCCCACTCGTCGTCGGCGGCCACGCTCGTGTGTCTGACAGCACGTAGCGGGTCTCAGGCCGCTTCTCGTCCCCAAGCCGCGCCGGGCGCGGCCGTCTTGCCAGGTATCGGGAACAGATTGTTGCCTTATGGCGAATGTTGTCAAACGGCAACTATGACTTCTATCCTTGGCGGTCCGCACCCCGAGGACCTGTCCACTCACGAAGCGTCAGCCCTACAGCGAGGTTCATCGTGCTGTCCCAGCCCCATGGCGGCCGGCCCCTGCGTATCGACACACGGCAGGAGCAGGGGGCGGTGATCCTCACCGTCGCCGGACCGCTCGACCTGGACACCATCGCGCCGTTCGACGCCACCTTGCGGCGGCTGGCGCAGGACGGCGCCGGTCCGGTCGTCATCGACCTGTCGGACGCCTCGTTCGCGGATTCGACGACGGTCAACGCCCTGCTCCAGGCGCATGACGCACTGGGCCCCGCGTTGCGCCTCGCGGCCCCCTCCGCCGTTTTGGAACGGCTCTTCACGCTCACCGGACTCGACACGGTGCTGCCGCTGTACGGGTCCGTCCGCGCGGCGCTCGACGCCTGAACGTCAGCTCCGTTCGGAACCGACGGCGGCGACGGCGACGGCCAGCTCGCCCAACGCCGCGACCAGGGCGCCCCGTTCGTCCGCCGGCATCCGGCGCAGCACCGCCGCCATACGGTCCACCCGGGTCGCCCGGAAGCGCTCCAAAAACGCCTCGCCCTCAGGGCTCAGCTGCAGCCCGATCTCGCGCCGGTCGGCAGCCGTCGGGCGGCGGAGCAGCAGACCGGCGGACTCCAGTGCGGCACAGACCCGGCTGGCGCGCGGCAGGCCCAGACCCACGGCGGCGGCCACCGTGGTCAGGTTCCGCCCGGGGCGCGCCGAGACGACGGAGAGCACTCTCAGGCCGCTCGGGGAGAGCCGCGGTTCCACCGGGGCGGCCGCGTCCCGCATCAGGGCAGCGATCGCCTCGCCGGCGGCGGCCAGTTGTTCCGCGGCCTCGCGCAGTGTCGCTGCCGGCCCTTCGGCGCTGTGGCGTTGCATGGACGCATCCCGTTCCCACGGTCCGACGACAGATGCGGTGCGCCCTGCGGTCACGGCTCGGGGACCACCCGAGGGGCATCCGCAGGCGCACGGTCCCGGTGCCCTGCCCGCGTCTCCCGGGATCACCCGGCCCGGGCACATCAACGGCCCGGCGCCGGGGCCGTCTTCAGCGTGCGAGAGCGGCCTGCACGATCTTGCCGCCGCCGGGGCGGGGGCTGATGGTGACCTCACGGGCCAGAGCGCACACCAGGGGCCAGCCGAAGCCGCCGTCGCGGCCGGTCAGGTCGGGGCTGCGCTCCGTCGGCCGAGCGGGACTGGCGTCCTCGACGCTTATCCGGATGCTGTCGTGATCCGCGGACAGACGCAGCGCCGTGACGGCACCCGCGTGGCGCAGCGCGTTGGTGACGAGTTCGGACACCAGCAGGAGCAGGTTCTGGGTGGTCCGGGCAGCCGGCGGCGGATGGAGCAGGTCGGCGAAGCGACTGGCGAAGTCGCGGGCATCCGCCGCCGTTCCCGGACCGCACAGGTCCTGGGCGGGCGGGGTTGAGGGGTCGTCAGTCGCAAGATGTTGGTGCACAGGATTTCACCCCGGTCAGTGGAACGCCTCGTTCGGCTGGTGTGCAAGCGTCATCAGGTGTTCGTGAGGCGTCTACCCAGCAGAACCCTTGCGGAACAGGGAAGTTGGCGGGCCGGTGGGCGGTGCGTTCGGGCGCCCGAGGACGCGGGTGGCCGGCCGCGTCCGTCCCCCTGGCGGTAAGCGCAAACATCCGGGGGCACGGGCCGGTCACGCCCGCGTCCGTGCCCCCGGCCGCGAGGCGTCCCGCCGGGCCCGGCGGACGGCAAGGGCGAGGGTGTCGTCGGAGTGCAGGATGACGGTGTGCATGTCCTCCGCGACGGCGCCGGGGATTTCGTCCACCGGTCGGCAGGCATGGGACCGGGCGCTCTTGACCAGTCGCGCCTCGCCTTCGATGGGGTCGCGCCGGCTCTCGGTCAGACCGTCGGTGTAGAGCACCAGCAGGTCGCCCTCGTGCAGGGTGTCCTGCCGCACGGACTCGCTCCCCGGCAGCGGGAACCCGATACCCCGGCCGCGGACCTCCAGATAGTCGGAGGTCCCGTCGGCACGCAGCAGCAGGGCCGGCGGATGACTGCCGTTGGCCAGGCGGAGTTCACCGGTGTCGGGGCGGATACGGGCGAGCAGCACCGTCGCCATGATGTCGGGGTCGAACGGGGCCAGGATGTCGTGGGTACGGGCGACGATGGATTCGAGCGGGTGGCCTTCGAGCGCCAGGGTGCGCACGGCATGGGTGACGTTGAGCGCGCTGCGGGTGCTGCGCACACCGTGTCCCAGCGCATCGACGACGGTGATGTGCACGGTGCCGTCGGGGAGGCTGAGCCAGTCGTAGAAGTCGCCCCCCGTGGGCGCGTCGGTGCCGGCCGGCTCGTAGTGGACGGCGAACTCCAGGCCTTCCACGCTGATGGGTGAGGGACGCAACGCGTCCTCCAGCTCCCGCAGGGTCTGGCCGTGGGCCCGTCGTAGCTGTTCGTCCCGCTCCTCCAGCTGGACGTAGAGGGCGAGCACACCGCTGTTGGTCTCGGCGAGTTCGTCCTTGAGGCGGTGCAGCTCCGTGGAGAGGGTGTCCGCCCGGGAAAGGGCCGCGGTGAGGTCGCTTTCGAGCGCCGCGATCCGTGCCTCGTACGCCTCGGCGGTCTCCGCTTCGCGCGTCCCAACCTGGCCGGGCACTCCGCCGTGCCCGGCGGCATGAGCAGCGGTTTCGGGCTGCTCCTCGCCGAGGGGCAGGTGCCAGGCGACCTGGCCGTCGGGCGTGGCCTGCCCCGGCAGCGGCAGGTGGGCCCAGCTCTGCGGGGCCGGCGTCGGTGCGGCGTGCAGCGTGACGGCCAGCAGGGCGGTGCCGCCCGGAGCGGTCCGCTCGGCGGCTTCGAGGCGGACGGGGCCGCCGGCGCGCAGGGCGGCGCCGGCCACCTGGGCCACGGAGAGCACCAGACGCCCTCCGGTCCGGGAGGGAAGCCGGTGCGTTTCGCAGATCCGCCGTACGGCGCGGCGGAGGGCCGGCAGGTCGTGGAAGGTATGGGGGGTCACGGAAGTCTCTGGCGGGGACGGGCGGCGAGCACGGTCGCATCGTCGCGGGGGAGGCGGTGGCTGTGGACGAGGGACGCGGCGAGCAGGGACGGGGGCAGGCGGCGCACAAAGGCCGAGGGCGCCTGGGCCCAGCGGTGGTCGACGCCGTCGGAGTGGAGCAGCACCGTACCGCCGGGCGGTACGGGGAAGGCTCGCACATGCGGTGGCGTCATGTTCAGGCCGGCGATCCCCGGCTGGCCGCTGAGCCGGTGGCCCGGGCCGAGCGAGGTCAGCGTCACGACCCGGACGTTGCCGACCCCGCAGTACTCCGCCTGTCCGGGGTGCAGGCGCAGCAGGCCGACGGCCGCCCCGCGGGTGCGGCGCAGCGCCCGGTGCAGGCCGGTGAGGATCTCGGGCAGCGGCGCGTCCGGTCCGCGGTGGAAGGTCCGCAGCGCCACTTGGGCGGCCTCGGCGGCGTGCGGGCCGTGGCCGAGGCCGTCCACGACGAGTGCGGTGCGCGCGGCGCCGTGATCGGCGAGGGCACACCCGTCGCCGCTGGTCAGCTCACGGTCTGCCGGTACGCAGATGGCACCTGCTTCCTGGTCGGCCGACGCGGTCCCTTCGGGTGCGGTGAGGCGGGCGTTGACGAGGGTTCCGGCCCCCGGCGCCGTGCGGATGGTGAGGGCGGTGGCTATCCGTTTCACGGCTCCCAGGCCGGCGCCGAGGGTGGTGCCGGTGGTGTAGCCGTCGGCGAGGCACTGGTGCAGTTCGCCGATGCCGGGCCCGTGGTCCGCAGCGACGATCTCCATGCCGCCGCCCAGGGGCAGGGCCTGGATGAACAGCGCACCGTTGGTCGCGTGATTGGCCAGATTGCTGGCCAGTTCCGAGGCGATGACCGCGGCCCGGTCGGGCAGCGCCCCCGGCAGCCCGCACTGCCCGGCGACCGCCCGGGCGGTTTCGGCGGCCAGGTGCACGGCGCTGTAGTGGTCCACGGCGACATGTGCCGTCGGCCGGGGGCAGGGGAACGTCAACGACTTGCCCATCGCGTGACGATCACGGTCGTGCCCTGCCCCGGAGCCGAGTGGAGTTCGAAGTCGTTCATCAGCCGTCGGGCGCCCCCCAGACCGTGGCCGAGCCCCGCACCGGTGGTGAAGCCGTCGGTCAGCGCGGCGGCGACGTCCGGGATGCCGGGGCCGTCGTCGGTGATCGTCAGACGGAGCCCCGCGGTGTCGGACGACGTCAGGCAGTCGATGGTCACGGTGCCCCCTCCGCCGTGAATGTAGGCGTTACGTGCCAGCTCACTGGCCGCGGTGACCACACGCGTCTGATCGACGATGCTGAAACCGGCCCGCACGGTGGCCGCCCGTACGGCGTGGCGGACGGTCAGCAGGTCTTCTTCGGTCCGCACCTGGTGCACCGATGTGCTGCCCTCCGCGTCGGGGACATGTCGAGCGGCCGTGGCGAGGCCCACCGCGTGATCACTACTCCGTGCCGAACTCACGCAGCACCCCTTCGGAAGGCTGCAGGCTCTGATGCCAGCCCAGCGCGGCCATGCCGTGCTCGGCGTTGAGTGCGGTTTCCACCCCGGTCAGCTGCAGCCCCAGCTCGACCAGGGTGATGGCGACCGGCGGCCGCATCCCGGCGACGATCACCCGGGCGCCCAGCAGCCGCGCCATGGTGGTCAGCTCCATCAAAGTACGGGCCACGAAGGAATCGACGATTTCCAGCCGGGAAATGTCGATGAGCACCCCGCGCGCCCGGTCGCTCGTGATGCGTGCCGTGAGCTCCTCGGTGAACGCCACGGCGGTCTTGTCGTCGAGCTCGTTGAGGAGCCCGGTGACCAGGACGTCGCCCAGCCGCAGAATCGGCACACCGGCCGAGGCGGGGACGATCACCGCTGCGCCAGGGGAGCGGACTGCGACGGCACGGCGTCGGTGAGTTTCACGGCCTCTCCCAGGGCGTCGGCCAGGGTGGCCCGGGTCATGATCGTCGACAGGTCGATGCCGAGCTGGGCGATGGTCTGGGCGATCGGCGGCCGGATGCCGCTGATGATGCAGTCCGCACCCATGAGGCGTACCGCATTGACCGTGTGCATCAGATGCTGGGCGACGGCGGTGTCGACGGTGGGTACGCCGGTGATGTCGATGATGGCGACCAGCGCCTCGTGCTCCTGGATGGCCTGGAGCACGTTTTCCATCACCACCTGGGTGCGTGCGGTGTCGAGCGTGCCGATCAGCGGGACGGCCAGCACCTGTCGCCACAGCCTGACGACCGGGGTGGACACCTCCAGCAGCTGCTGGCTCTGCCGGCGGATGATCTCTTCCCGGCCCTCCACGAAGATCTCGAAGGAGAGGGCCCCGGCGCTGTCCAGGAGCCGGTTGATCAGCACCGCACTGTGGAAGAGGTCCTCACCGTCCCGGGTGTGCCGCTGCACGGCCTTCAGCAGGGCCTCCTTCAGCGACATCACGGCCAGCGACGTCGCGGTGGGCGAGACCCCCCGGCGGGCACGTCGCAGGGAGATCTCGGATACGGCTTGATGGATCTCCTCGTGGGACGTGACCACATGTTCCACCGGCAGACCGCGGTCCAGGCCGGAGAGCAGGGCGCTGACCAGGGCATCGGCTTCCTCACCCAGTTCGGCGTCACTCACCTCCCCGTCCAGCGACGGCTGCGCCAGCTGCAGCTGCACCCAGCGGTCCGAGATCTGATCGGCTTCTTCGCGCAGCACGCTCACGACGCGCTCACGTGCGGCAACCTCAGCGGATCCCAACTCATCGTCCTTTCGGTCGGCCGGCCCGGGTGGCTGCCTCGGGCCGGATCGCCCTGCGGTTGCGGCGGGCCGGCCCGCACACCGTTAACAGTTGTCGCCCGGCAAATGTTAGCGAGCACGATCAAGGGCCGGAACCCGCGGGCCCGCTCTTCACCCACCGGCGGCCGCGAGCGGCCGGGCAGCCGAATCCTTGCGGTCGGCTCTCCCGGGGCGCCGGCGGCCTGCTGTCCAGGCACAACTCCGGTGACCGGAGTGCATCACGGCCGGCCACGCCCCCGCGCAGGGGACAGCAATGATCTTCGTTCAGCAGGGACCGTCGCCGAGCCAGTCAAGACACAGCACCAAGGCGTCATCCAAGGACTCCGCCTCACGGTAACCGGCCACATCGCGCAGGACCTCACGCGGCACCATGGCGGCCGGCAGCAGACTCGTGGCGTGAATGGCGCGCGAGAGCGCGTGCTCGGCGTACCTCTCCCCCCGTGGCGAAAGC
This sequence comes from Streptomyces sp. NPDC048516, assembly GCF_043199875.1. Taxonomy (NCBI): domain Bacteria; kingdom Bacillati; phylum Actinomycetota; class Actinomycetes; order Kitasatosporales; family Streptomycetaceae; genus Streptomyces; species Streptomyces sp. NPDC048516. Next base: position 116,730 of record NZ_JBICWS010000019.1, read on the forward strand.
GTGTCGTACACCCCGTCGCTGACGAAGATCAGGCGGTCTCCCGGGGTGATGGTGAACTCCTGCGGGGTGTAGTGGGACTCCTCGAACATGCCCAGGGGCAGCTGGGCATCGAGGTCGATGCGCTCGACCGTCTTCCCCCGCATCCGCCACATCTGAGGCGAACCCGCGTCGATGGCCTCCACCCGCCCCGTCGCGAGCTCGACGCGCAGCAGCAGCGTCGACACATGGGCCGCGCCCCGGTAGTGGTCGTGGACGGCCTGATCGGCCAGTGCCGCCTGGTCCGCGAGGCTGATACCGGCCCGGCGGGCATTGCGCAGGGCGTTGACCGCGAGGTGGGTGAGGAGCGAGGCCTCGATGCCCTCGCCCATCCCGTTGGTGACGGTGAAGGTCAGCTCGTCGGCGTCCACGGACCAGTCGAAGTTGTCACCGTGCACGGCGTACGCGGGCTCCAGCTGGGCCCCGAGGGCGAAGCGCGCGTCACGGTACGCGCGGGCGGGCAGCAGCTGCCACTGCATCTCCGCGGCCAGGGTGAGGCGGCTGACCCTGCGGGCCCGCTGGTAGACGTCCGTGTCGCGCTCGGCGACCAGGATCTCGCGCCCGAGCAGGTCCGCCACGTACCTGAGCTCGTCGACGGCCTCCGGCGTGGAGGCCTCGTCCGGGAGCCGCACCGTCAGGATGCCCATACGGTCGCCACGCACCGTCACCGGCAGATGGTGATCGACGGCGTCCCCGTGCGCCACCTGCTGCTCCCGGGGCTCCTGGCTGCCCAGCGCCCGCCCCTCCGGGCTGCCGAAGACGGACAGCGAGTCCGCACCGTGCCCCGGCCCGTCGCACGAGCTGAGCACCGTTCCGCCGTAGTCCGTCAGCAGCAGCCGCACCTCGGTGGCCCGGTAGGCGGTGGACAGGACGTCCCGCAGGGCGCCGACCAGGGCATGCGGCGCCGCGGCACGCAGTGCCGTCTCCACTTCGAGGCGTTGGGTCATGGTTTCGCGGACACCCTTCGTCCAGGTCCAAGGGCAGGGTCGGTCTGACAAGGGCACGCACAGGGTGACAGAGTGTTCGTGTGTCCCGTTTCACCGGTCGGCCCCATTCCCACGAGCGCGCAAGCGCGGCGGCGCTTGCCACGGCCGAGTTGCTCGAGGTGCTGTGGGGACGCGGGCAGGAAGCGGCACGCTCGGCCGAGGTCTCGCTGTCCCAGCTGCGCGCACTGCTGGTGATCGAGCGCCGCGAAGGAACCAATCTGCGCACCCTCGCCGAAGCACTCGGCTCCCGTCCGCCGGCGGTCAGCAGGCTCTGTGACCGCCTGGAGGCCATGGGCCTCGCGGAGCGGGGGCCCAGCGCGACCAGCCGGCGGGAGGTCGAGCTGCGGCTGAGCCTGCGCGGCCGGGTGCTGCTGGAGCAGTACCGCGTGGCACGCAGCCGGGAGGTCACGGCCACCCTCGACCGCATGGAACCCGCCGATGTCGCCCGCCTCGCGGCGGGCCTGGAGGCCTTCCACGCGGCGTCCGCCCGGCTCGCGGCGGACCGGGACGACGCGGCCAACCAAGGCGGCGACGTCGCCGACAGCGCCTAGCGCCACCCCGGCCCCGCTCCGCCCGTGACGTCGCGCCGCCGGGAGACGGCCTGCACGCAGCGGACCGGCAGCGCGGTGCCTCCCGGGGCCCGCAGCCTGCCAGGGGCCGGCGGACGCCGCCGCAAGATCCGTCAACCGCATGCCTTCAGTATCCCGCCTGGGAGGGCAGCGGTGCGCGAGCCGGTGCCGCCGGGGGATTTCCGCCCTACGGTCAGGCCATGGCCGACAACGCACTTCCTCCTTCGACCCCTCTCACGCGCGGCGAGCGCTTCGTCTGGCTGACCGCCCGGGTGCTCGAGCAGCGGCTTTTCGCGTACCACTTCCTCGGCGGCGGCGCCGACCCGGTCGAGACCGCGCTCGCCGCGTACCGCAATGACGACGACGGCTTCGGCCACGCGCTGGAGCCCGACCTCCGCGGCCCGGTCAGCCAGCCGCTGCACACCGCCCACGCCCTGCACGTCCTCGATCTGATCGGGCGCTGTGACGGCCGCCAGGTGGAGCGCATCTGCCGCTATCTGACGAAGATCTCCACTCCGGACGGCGCGCTGCCCGCGGTGCACCCCTCACAGCGCGGATATCCGGCCGCGCCCTGGATCCCGGTGGTCGACGACCCGCCGAGCGCGCTGCTGGCCACCGGCCCCGTGGTGGGGGTGCTGCACCGCAACGAGGTCTGGCACGCCTGGCTCTTCCGCGCCACGGACTACTGCTGGGCGACCGTGGAGTCCCTGACCCGGACCCATCCGTACGAGGTCGAGGCGGCGGTGGCCTTCCTGGACGGCGCCCCGGACCGGCCGCGGGCCGCCGCGGCGGCGCAGCGCCTCGGCCGGCTCGTACGGGAACAGCGGCTGGTGCTGCTGGAGCCGGAGCGGGCCGCGGACGTCCCGGTGGCGCAGGGGTACGCCCCCGGGGAGCATCACCTGGCGTACGACTTCGCGCCCACGCCCGGCTCGCTGGCGCGCGACTGGTTCACCGACGAGGAGATGGACCGGGCGCTGGACCACCTCAGCGCGCTCCAGCAGGAGGACGGCGGCTGGCCGGTCAACTGGCGGGCGTGGGCGCCCGGGACTGCGCTGGAGAGCCGCCCGATGGTGACGCTCAAGGCGCTGCTGACCCTACGGGCCCACGGGCGCCGCCTCATCTGAGCGCTCCCCCTGCCCGGGCCCCTTCGCCGGCGGTGACGGCCGCGGCGACGACCGCGGGACGACCCGGCAGACCCCGGTACGCGGCGGGCGGCGCGGCGCGCGACGACCGCGTTGTCAGTGGTCCGGTGCACGATGGAGGACATGGCCAAGGCAGCGCTCGACTCCTTCTCCCCCGCGACCCGCGGCTGGTTCGCCGGGGCGTTCAGCGCGCCCACCGCCGCGCAGGAAGGGGCCTGGCGGGCGATCGGTGCGGGCTCCGACGTCCTGGTGGTGGCGCCCACGGGCTCCGGCAAGACCCTCGCCGCCTTCCTCGCGTCCCTGGACGCGCTGGCCAGCACTCCCCCGCCCGCCGAGCCGAAGAAGCGCTGCCGGGTGCTGTACGTCTCCCCGATGAAGGCGCTGGCCGTCGACATCGAACGCAATCTGCGCAGTCCGCTGACGGGCATCCGGCAGGAGTCGGTCCGTCTCGGGCTGCCGGAGCCCGACCTCCGGGTCGCCATCCGTTCCGGTGACACCCCGCCCGCCGAGCGCCGCTCGATCGCGAACCGCCCGCCGGACATCCTCATCACCACCCCCGAGTCGCTGTTCCTGATGCTGACGTCCTCGGCCCGGGAGGCGCTGGCGGGCGTCGAGACGGTGATCGTGGACGAGGTCCATGCCGTGGCCGGCACCAAGCGCGGTGCGCATCTGGCGCTCTCCCTGGAGCGGCTGGACGAGCTCCGCTGTGCTGGCCCTGCGCGGCTCCGTCACGACCGCCCGGCCCGCCGGATCGGGCTGTCCGCGACGGTGCGGCCGGTGGAGGAGGTGGCGCGCTATCTGTCGCCGCGGCGCCGGGTGGAGATCGTCCAGCCGCCGCCCGGGAAGCGTTTCGACCTGTCGGTGGTCGTCCCGGTGGAGGACATGGGCGAGTTGGGCGGGTCGCCGGTCCAGGAGGGCGAGACCGGCGAGAAGCCGTCCATCTGGCCGCAGGTCGAGGAGAAGATCGCCGACCTTGTCCAGGCCCACCGCTCCACGATCGTCTTCGCCAACTCCCGCAGGCTGGCGGAACGGCTGTGCAACCGCCTCAACGAGATCGCCTACGAGCGGCAGACCGGTGAGACGCTGCCCGAGCACCACTCCCCCGCGGAGCTGATGGCCGAGGCGGGGGCGGCCAAGGGCGCCCCGGCCCTGCTGGCCCGCGCCCACCACGGCTCGGTGTCCAAGGAGCAACGCGCCCAGGTGGAGGAGGACTTGAAGGCCGGCCGGCTGCCGGCCGTGGTCGCCACCTCCAGCCTGGAGCTGGGTATCGACATGGGCGCGGTCGATCTGGTCATCCAGGTGGAGTCGCCGCCGTCGGTGGCCTCCGGGCTGCAGCGGGTCGGCCGGGCCGGGCACCAGGTCGGCGCGGTCTCGACGGGCGTCGTCTTCCCCAAGTACCGCGGCGACCTGGTGCAGGCCGCCGTGGTGACCGAGCGGATGCGCTCGGGCGCCATCGAGGCGCTGCGGGTGCCGGCCAACCCCCTGGACGTCCTCGCCCAGCAGGTCGTCGCCATGGCCGCGATGGACACCTGGGACGTCGAGGAGCTGCTGGCCGTCGTCCGGCGGGCCGCCCCGTTCGCCGGGCTTCCCGAGTCGGCGTTCACGGCCGTGCTGGACATGCTCGCCGGCCGCTACCCCTCCGACGCCTTCGCCGAGCTGCGGCCGCGCCTGGTGTGGGACCGCGTGGCGCAGACCGTCACGGGCCGTCCCGGTGCCCAGCGGCTGGCCGTCACCTCCGGCGGCACGATCCCCGACCGCGGCCTGTTCGGAGTGTTCCTGGCGGGCGGCGATTCGGGCAAGGGCGGTGGCGGGCGACCATCAGACACTGCGGCGCGAAGCGCCTCCTCTCGGGGCGGTGGCGGGCGACCATCAGACACTGCGGCGCGAAGCGCCTCCTCTCGGGGCGGTGGCGGGCGACGGGTGGGCGAGCTCGACGAGGAGATGGTCTACGAGTCCCGCGTCGGCGATGTCTTCACGCTCGGCACGACGTCCTGGCGCATCGAGGACATCACCCGCGACCGGGTACTGGTCACCCCCGCCCCCGGCGTACCGGGACGGCTCCCCTTCTGGAAGGGCGACCAGCTGGGCCGCCCCCTCGAACTGGGCCGTGCGCTCGGCGCCTTCCTCCGGGAGCTCGGTGCGCTCGGGCCGGACGACGCCCGGACCCGGCTGTCCGCCGCCGGGCTGGACGACTGGGCCGCGTCCAATGTGCTGAGCTACCTCGCCGAGCAGCGGCAGGCCTGCGGCCATGTCCCCGACGACCGCACGATCGTCGTGGAGCGGTTCCGTGACGAGCTCGGCGACTGGCGGGTGGTCGTCCACTCCCCCTTCGGCGCCCAGGTGCACGCCCCGTGGGCGCTGGCCCTCGGCGCCCGCCTCGCCGAGCGCTACGGCATGGACGCCCAGGTGATGCACGCCGACGACGGCATCGTGCTGCGCCTGCCCGACGCCGATCTGCTGGGCCTCGACCTCCTGGACGGCGACGGCGCATTCGATCCGGCCGCCGGTCCGGGCCTGGCCGCCCGCGGCACGGAGTACGACCCCGAGCAGTCCCCCGTGGGCGCGGCCGATGTCGCCTTCGAGCACGGCGAGGTCGACCAGATCGTCACCGACCAGGTGGGCGGCTCCGCGCTGTTCGCCTCCCGGTTCCGGGAGTGCGCCGCCCGCGCGCTGCTGCTGCCGCGGCGCAGCCCCGGCAAGCGCACCCCGCTGTGGCAGCAGCGTCAGCGCGCCGCGCAGCTCCTCCAGGTGGCGAGCGAGTTCGGGTCCTTCCCGATCGTGCTGGAGGCCGTCCGCGAATGCCTGCAGGACGTCTTCGACGTACCGGGCCTGTCGGAGCTGATGGGGGACATCGAGGCACGCCGCGTCCGGCTGGTGGAGGTCACCACTCCCGAGCCGTCCCCGTTCGCCCGCTCGCTGCTGTTCGGCTATGTCGCCCAGTTCCTGTACGAGGGCGACTCCCCGCTCGCCGAGCGCCGCGCCGCCGCCCTCTCCCTGGACTCCCGGCTGCTGGCCGAGCTGCTGGGCCAGGCCGAGCTGCGCGAACTGCTGGACGCCGAGGTGCTGGCCGGGCTGGAGCGCGAGCTGCAGTGGCTCACGGACGACCGGCGGGTCAAGGACGTGGAGGGCGTCGCCGACGTCCTGCGGCTGCTGGGGCCGCTGACCGACGCCGAGCTGGCCGAGCGCGGCGCCGATCCGGCCTGGACCGGGGAGCTGGCCGCCGCCCGCCGGGCCATCGCGGTGCGGATCGCCGGGACCGAGCACTGGGCCGCCGTCGAGGACGCCGGCCGGCTCCGCGACGCCCTGGGCACCGCACTGCCGGTCGGCGTGCCCGAGTCGTTCACGGAACCGGTCAAGGACCCGCTGGGCGATCTGCTGTCCCGCTACGCCCGCACCCACGGCCCGTTCACCTCCGAGCAGGCCGCCGCCCGCTTCGGCCTCGGCACTGCCGTCACCGACGGCGCGCTGCATCTCCTCGCCGCGGCCGGCCGGGTCGTCCGGGGGGAGTTCCACCCCGCGGGCATCGGCCAGGAGTGGTGCGACGCCCAGGTGCTGCGCAGGCTGCGCCGCCGTTCGCTCGCCGCGCTGCGCGAGGAGCTGGAGCCGGTGCCGCCCGCCGCGCTCGCCGCCTTCCTCCCCCAGTGGCAGCACGTCGGCGCGCCCCGGCCCGCGCCGGTGAGCGGGGTGCCGGCGCCGCTCACCGGCTCGTCGCACGGCCTGCGCGGTATCGACGGTCTGGTGCGCGCCGTCGAGCAGCTTCAGGGCGCCCCCGTGCCCGCCTCCGCCCTGGAGAAGCTGGTGCTGCCCTCCCGCGTCGGCGGTTACACCCCGGCCCTGCTGGACGAACTCACCACCACCGGCGAGGTGGTGTGGGCCGGCGCCGGAGCGCTCCCCGGCAAGGACGGCTGGGTCTGTCTGCATCTCGCCGACTCCGCCCCGCTCCTGCTCCCGCCGCCCCTCCCGCTGGAACTGACCGCGCTGCACGAGTCGTTGCTGACCGCCCTCGCCCCCGGATACGGCCTGTTCTTCCGCCAGCTCGCCGACCAGGTCCGCGCCACCACCCACCCCGAGGCCACCGACTCCCAACTGGCCGACGCCCTGTGGGACCTGGCCTGGTCGGGCCGGCTGACCAATGACACCCTGGCCCCGCTGCGCGCCCTCCTGGGCTCGGGCCGTACGGCCGGCTCGACCGCCCACCGCGCCCGCCGGGCCGTCCCCCGGGGCAGATACGGCTCGCTGACCGCGGCCGCGGGCCGCGGCGGACGCCCCACCGCCTCCCGCTCCGGCCCGCCGACGGTGGGCGGCCGCTGGTCGCTGCTGCCCGCCCCCGAACCGGACCCCACCCACCGCGCTCACGCCCTGGCCCGCACCCTCCTGGACCGGCACGGCATCGTCACCCGCGGCGCGGTCGCCGCCGAGGGGGTCGAGGGCGGGTTCTCCGCCGCGTACCGCGTACTGGCCGCCTTCGAGGAGTCCGGCCAGGCCCGCCGCGGCTATGTGGTCGAGGGGCTGGGCGCCGCCCAGTTCGCGATGGACGGCGCGGTGGACCGGCTGCGCGCGGTCAGCACCCGGCGCGAGCGCACCGCCGATGACGCCCTGCCGGACGGCGGCCCGGCGCAGTCCCGGCGCGGCGGCCCGCCACGCGCGCTCGTGCTGGCCGCCGCCGATCCGGCGAATGCCTACGGCGCCGCCCTGTCCTGGCCCGAGCCGCCCGAGGGCTCGGCCCACAAACCCGGCCGCAAGGCGGGCTCCCTCGTCGTCCTCGTCGACGGCGAGCTGACGCTCTACCTGGAGCGCGGCGGCAAGACCCTGCTCATCTGGCCGCTCGGCCACGACCCGGCCCCGGCCGCCACGGACCCCCGCCTGCGGCTCGCCGTCGAGGCGCTCACGGATGCCGCCCGCGCCGGCGCCCTGGGCACCCTCACCACCGAACGCATCAACGGCACCTCGGCGCTCACCTCCCCCTACGCCCCCGCCCTGGAGTCCGCCGGCTTCCACCCGACCCCGAGGGGACTGCGGCTGCGGGCGTGACGGGCAGCGGCAACCTCACCCCCGCGCCAGGATCCCCGCCCGAGCCCACCCGCGCGGCATGATGGTGACATGCCCGAAGGCGACACCGTCTGGCGCCTGGCCCAGCGGCTCGGCGACGCGCTGGCCGGACACCCGCTGACCCGCTGCGACCTGCGGGTCCCCCGGCTCGCGACGGTGGATCTGACCGGCCGCGAGGTGCTGGAGGTGCGCTCCCGCGGCAAGCACCTCCTCACCCGCTTCGAGGGCGGCCTCACCCTGCACTCCCACCTGCGGATGGACGGCGCATGGAAGATCTACGCCCCGGCCGAGCGCTGGCGCGGCGGCCCCGCCCACCAGATCAGGGCGGTCCTCGGCACCGCGGAACACACCGCCGTCGGCTACCGCCTCCCCGTCCTCGACCTGCTGCGCACCGCCGACGAGTCCCGGGTCGTCGGCCACCTGGGGCCCGATCTCCTCGGCCCCGACTGGGACCCGGAACAAGCCCTCGGCCGGCTGCTCTCCGCCCCTGATCGCCCGCTCGGCGAGGCCCTGCTCGACCAGCGCAATCTCGCCGGTATCGGCAATGTCTACAAGTCCGAGCTGTGCTTTCTGCTGCGCGCCTCCCCCTGGCTCCCCGTGGGCCAACTGCCCCGGCCCGAGCGCCTGCCCGCCCTCGCCAGAAAGCTCCTGGAGGTCAACAAGCACCGCCCCGACCGCACCACCACCCCCTGGGGCTACCGCCCCCACCCGCTCCAGGGCAGCGGGGGAGCCCGCCCCGACCGCCGGCTGTGGGTCTACGGCCGGGCCGGCCGCCCCTGCCTGCGCTGCGGTACCGGGATCCGCACCGCCGACCAGGACCCCGCCGGCGAGGAGCGCGTCACCTACTGGTGCCCCGCCTGCCAGCCCGACCGACCGGACGCCCGGCCCACCAACTGAGCCGTACCGCTTCACACCCAACCAATTGACGCCCCGTCAAATCCCTCCTCGCCCTCACCCCATGCCCTTCACGGCGTACGACCTCACGGGCCGCACCGCGATCGGCACCGGCGCACCCGGCCTGCTCCGCTACGGCGCCGCCAAGTCCGCCGTCGTCCAGCTCACCAAGACCCTGGCCACGGAGGTGGGACCGCACGGCATCCGCGTCATTGCCGTCGCCCCTGGCCGGATCCGTACGGCGACGACCGAGCACCACACCGCCCGCGCTCAGCAGCAGGCGGCGGGGCCGATGATCCGGATGTCGCCTCTGGGGAGCGTGGGAGAGCCGGAGGGCATCGCCCACACCGTGCTGCACCTGGCGTCGGACACCTCGTCGTTCATGACCGGCCAGATCCTCCGCCCGAGCGGCGGCGTCGCCATGCCTTGGTGACCGCCGCCCCCCACACCCCCCGGGCCCCGCGAAACCCCCTGACCACCCGGACCAGGGCGCGCCGCGGACCGCCGTCAGGCCGGTCCGCCCGCGGAACACAATGCACCGGCAGCAAACTGAGTCCCCAGCCGCCAAGCGCCACGACCCCCTCGACCACCCCCGCCGACTGCGGCCACACCATCAGCCGGACCGCTGCCCACCACCACAAGGCCCCGACGACGGCCCCGGATATCCAGCGTCCGGGTACGGCCCGCGGGCGCCGGCCGGCCGACGCACGGGCCGCGACCTCACGCCACCCCATGGCTGCCTCCTCCGGCCGACGCTAGACGGGTCCCGCAGCCCCGCGGGAGGGCGCACCGGGGCATTTCCGGCGCGCAGCGCGCCCCACAAGCCCCGCAACGGACCTCGACGCCGCGCGCCCCGCAGCGGGCGCCACAGCCCCACGGCACACCCCGGCCGGCCGCAGCGGGCGCCACAGCCCCACGGCGGACGCCGCGGCACCCCGGCGGACGCGCCGAGCCCCGTCAGTGGGCCTCGGCCTGGAACATCCAGTGGTGCTTCTCCAGGTCGGCGGTCAGCCCGATCAGGATGTCCTGGCTGACCGGGTCCGGGTCCGCGGTGGCGACGATCCGCTCGCGCATCCGGCCGATGACCGCACCGAGCCCGTTCACCATCGCCCGCACCACATCACCGTCCTTGATCCAGCCATCCGTGATCTCGCTGATGCCACTGGTCTTGGCGACGGTGACGGCGCGCCCGTCGGGGGACACCCCGATCGCGGACGCCCGCTCGGCCACCGTGTCGGCATGCTGCCGTGCGCTGGTGACCACCTCGTCGAGCTGCAGGTGTACGGAGCGGAAGCGGGGCCCGACGACGTTCCAGTGCACCTGCTTCGCCACGAGAGACAGGTCCACCAGGTCGACGAGCGCTCCCTGCAGGGCGGTCCCGACCACTTTGCGGTCCTTATCGGACAGCGTGCTCTTGACGACAGACATCCATACGCTCCAAATTCAGGCGATATATCCGATTTGGCCATCGTATAAATGAATCGCCCGTTCCGAGCTGCCCGGACGGCCCGTACGGGGCCCTCCCCGGGGTGCCGTTCCACCCCGCACACCCGCCCGCGCCCGGGCAGCACGGAGCCCCGGCGGGCTGCTGCCCACCGGGGCTCCGGTACGTACGAACAGGGGTGTCAGGCCGCGACGACATCCACGACGTCGGCCGGGGACTTGATGGTCACGCGCTCCTCCGGCACACCGGCCAGGGACGTGACGGACACCGAATTGAGCTTCGGCCGCACCGGTGCGGGCACCGGGTCGCTCGCGGCCGCGGACGCTGCCAGCTCGGCGAGTGCCAGCTCATCGCTGACCTCCCGCATGAGCTCGGACATGCGCACGTCCAGCGCGTCACAGATCGATGAGAGCAGTTCGGAGGAGGCCTCCTTCTGCCCCCTCTCCACCTCGGACAAATAGCCGAGCGATACCCGGGCGGAGGAAGAGACCTCGCGCAGGGTTCGGCCCTGGCGCTGACGCTGTCGGCGCAGCACGTCACCCAGCAGGCGACGAAGCAGAATCATCGCTGGCTCCCTCCTCGGACCTCGGATCCGGATCCTTCTCGCCCCACCGTACCGCCTCGGGCTGTAGGCGTGCGGGGTGCAAGTACGTGTTCACTCAGGGCTGCAAACATCCATTCCCCCCGTGTTGTTCCGTATCCTGTGCCCGCGTATTTTCTGTCAGTTCGCTCAACAGCATTGCGAGCACGGCATGAATGGTGTCCTGGCGGATCCGGTCACGATCGCCCTCCAGCGCCAGCCGCCGTACCTGCCCGGAGCCGTCCGGTCCCTGGACCGCCACGAAAACGGTGCCCACCGGATACCCGTCCTGCGGATCGGGGCCGGCCACCCCCGTCGTGGCGATGCCCCAGTCGGCACCCAGCACCCGCCGCACACCGCGCGCCATCTGCCGCGCGACCTCTCCGTCCACGGCGCCGCACGAGGCCAGCAGAGCGGCGTCCACGCCCAGCAGCTCCCGCTTGAGGTCGGTGGCGTACGCCGTGACCGAACCGCGGACCACCCGCGAGGCCCCGGGGACGGCGGTCAGTGCGCCCGCCACCAGCCCGCCGGTCAGTGATTCGGCCACCGCCAGGCTCTGCCCACGCCCGGCGAGCACTTCCAGCGCCCCGGCCGCGACAGAACCCGGCCCGCTCACCGTGCGGTGTCCCTCTCGGCTCGCTCTGCCCGCTCCCGGACCAGTCCGGCCCTGCGCAGCACCACGGCCTGCCGGATGTAGTCGAACCCGGTGACCACGGTCAGCGCGACAGCCACCGCCATCACCCACCAGCGGAAGGTCGCCAGGGGGCCGGTCAGCACCAGGACGTACATGCCCACCGCGGTGCCCTGCGCCAATGTCTTGATTTTGCCGCCCCGACTGGCCGGAATCACTCCGTGCTTGATCACCCAGAACCGCATCAGCGTGATGCCGAGCTCCCGGAAGAGGATCACGCCGGTCACCCACCACGACAGATCGCCCAGCACCGACAGGCAGATCAGCGCCGCACCCATGATCGCCTTGTCCGCGATCGGGTCCGCGATCTTGCCGAAGTCGGTGACCAGGTTGTACGTGCGCGCCAGATGTCCGTCGAAGACATCAGTGATCATCGCGACGGCGAAGGCGGCCCAGGCGAAGACGCGCCAGACGGGGTCCGTCCCGTTGTCGTGCATCAGCAGCAGCACGAAGGCCGGGACCAGCACCAGCCGCAGCATCGTCAGAAGGTTGGCGATGTTCCACAGCCCGGCCTGCCGGACGGCCGGCGCCGTGCGCGGGCCACCAGCTGCGGAAGCCGGGACTCCGCTCATCTGGCCGCCTCCTCGGTACACTCCGGGCCCTCCACCGACAGCACCTCCGCGACGAGGTCCACGCCCTCGCTCGCCACCACCTTTGCTTCGACCATACGACCGGGCGCCAGCTCCCGGTCGGTCGACAGCAGGGTGACGCCGTCGGTCTCCGGCGCCTGGTGCGCCGCCCGCCCGACGATGCCGTCCTCGTCGTCCGTCCGGTCGACCAGCACCCGCACCGTCTCGCCGACCCGCTCCTCGGCGCGCTGCGCGGTCAGCTCCTCGGCCAGCCGCGAGACCCGCGCCAGCCGCTCGGCGACCGCATCGGGATCGACCTTGTCCTCGTACGAGGCGGCCTCGGTGCCGTCCTCGTCGGAGTAGCCGAAGACGCCGATGGCATCGAGCCGGGCCTCGGTGAGGAAACGCTCCAGCTCCGCGAGGTCGCTCTCGCTCTCCCCGGGGAAGCCGACGATGAAGTTGGAGCGGGCACCGGCCTGCGGCGCCTTCGTACGGATCGTCTCCAGCAGCTCCAGGAAGCTGTCGGTGCCGCCGAAGCGCCGCATGGAGCGCAGCACCCCGGGCGCCGAGTGCTGGAAGGACAGATCGAAGTACGGCGCCACCTTGTCGGTACCGGTCAGCACATCGATCAGCCCCGGCCGCATCTCGGCGGGCTGCAGATAGCTGACCCGGATCCGCTCGATGCCGGGGACCGCCGCCAGCTCCGGCAGCAGCGTCTCCAGCAGCCGGATGTCGCCGAGGTCCTTGCCGTAGGAGGTGTTGTTCTCGGAGACCAGCATGATCTCCTTGACGCCCTCCCCGGCCAGCCAGCGCGTCTCACCGAGCACATCGGAGGGCCGGCGCGAGATGAAGGAGCCGCGGAAGGACGGGATGGCGCAGAACGAGCAGCGCCGGTCACAGCCGGAGGCCAGCTTCACCGAGGCCACGGGGCTGCTGCCGAGCCGGCGCCGCAGCGGCGCACGCGGCCCGGAGGCGGGCGCGATGCCCTCCGGCAGATCCTCGGGCGGGGCTGCCGCCGGCTCGTCCGCACCGGCCTGGGCGTGGCCGGGCAGCGCGACACCGGCGGAGCCCTGGCGCTCGGCCGGGCTGATCGGCAGCAGCTTGCGGCGGTCGCGCGGGGTGTGTGCGGCGTGGATGCCGCCGTTCAGGATGGTCTGCAGGCGGTCGGAGATACTGCTGTAGTCGTCGAAGCCGAGCACGCCGTCGGCCTCGGGCAGCGCCTCGGCGAGCTCCTTGCCGTAGCGCTCGGCCATGCAGCCGACGGCCACCACGGCCTGGGTTCTGCCATGATCCTTCAGATCGTTGGCTTCCAGCAGGGCGTCAACGGAGTCCTTCTTCGCGGCCTCGACGAAACCACAGGTGTTGACGACGGCGACATCGGCATCGGCGGCTTCCTCGACGAGGTCCCAGCCGTCCGCTGCCAGGCGGCCTGCGAGCTCCTCCGAGTCCACCTCGTTACGGGCGCAGCCAAGAGTGACAAGGGCGACGGTACGGCGTTCGGGCATAGGCCTCAGCCTACTTTGTCCCGGCCGCCCCCTCGGCGCGCAGGTCTCCACCGCCCGTTCCGGGTGCCCGAGCGCGGGCGGCGGACACCCGCCGAGGAGGGCTCTCAGCCCGCCTGGGGGTCCCCTGGCGTATAGCTGAGCCGCTCCACCGTGCCCTTGTCGCCGACCTTCTTGACCTCCTTGCCGTTGACGTACAGCTGTACGGCTCCGGCATTGCCGAGGACCAGGTCGATGCGCTCCTTGTCGGTGATGGTCTTGGACTCGCCCTTCTTGAGCAGGCCGTCCTCCAGGAGCTTGCCGTTGGCGTCCTTGGCGGAGATCCAGCTCTGGCCGTCACGGGCGGTCACCTTGATCGTGACCTTGTCCTTCGGCAGTCCGGCGACGGCGCTGTCAGAGGGGTCGGGCTTGACGGGCGGCTTGATGGTCGACGGATGGCGGGTGGGCGCCGGCGCCGGCTTGGCGTTGGCGTCGCCGCCCGCGATCGGGCCGCTGTCGCTCTTGCCGTTGCCCGTGAAGAGCGTGAAGCCCATGAATCCGACCACCGCGACGATCGCCGCGACCATCGCCGCGGTCCAATTGGGGCGGCGCGGCTCGGACCGGATCCGCTCGGCCTCGTAGAGCGGTGCGGCGGGGGTCGGCGCGGGCCGTCCGCCGTGCTCGGCGTCGAACTGGTCGATCAGCGGTCGGGGATCAAGGGAGACCGCGCGGGCGAGCGCCCGGATGTGCCCCCGGGCATAGACGTCGCCGCCGCAGCGGGAGAAGTCGTCCTGCTCGATCGCCTGCACGAGGGGGATGCGCACCCGTGTCGTCGTACTGACCTCTTCGACGGTCAGTCCCGCTCCGATACGGGCCTTCTGGAGGGCAGCGCCGACGGAAGGCCGGTCTGCTTCGGGGGAGTTGCCGATGGACACGGGGGCGCCTTTCGAGCGTGTAGCCACCTGCTGGAAGTTCAGTCTAGGGGTGGAGCGAAAGGGTCGGGCAAGCGGGAGAGCGGAGTTTGTACGCCATCGGAACGCCGTCGGCGGTGCCCAGGGGCGTGATGGTGAAGCATCGTTCCCTCGTCTCCCTCAACTTGACGTATCGGCAGGCGAAACGGTTGCCTTTTTCTCTCGTATGCGAGACCCGGATGTCTGTGCTACTCGGTAGCCTCCCCCCGGATCACCGCCAGCACTCCATCCAATTCATCGGGCTTCACCAGAACGTCGCGGGCCTTGGATCCCTCGCTCGGCCCGACGATATTGCGCGACTCCATGAGGTCCATCAGCCGGCCGGCCTTGGCAAAGCCCACCCGCAGCTTGCGCTGAAGCATCGAGGTCGACCCGAACTGCGTGGAAACCACCAGCTCAGCGGCCTGGCACAGCAGATCGAGATCATCGCCGATGTCCTCGTCGATCTCCTTCTTCTTGGCCGTGCCGACGGTGACGTCGTCGCGGAAGACCGGCGCCATCTGATCCTTGCAGTGCTGGACCACTGCCGCGACCTCGGCCTCGGTCACGAAAGCGCCCTGCATACGGACCGGCTTGTTGGCCCCCATCGGCAGGAACAGCCCGTCGCCCTTGCCGATCAGCTTCTCGGCGCCCGGCTGGTCGAGGATGACCCGGCTGTCGGCGAGCGAGGAGGTGGCGAACGCGAGCCTGGAGGGCACATTGGCCTTGATCAGGCCGGTGACCACGTCGACGGACGGGCGCTGGGTGGCGAGCACCAGATGGATGCCTGCCGCGCGGGCGAGCTGGGTGATGCGGACGATGGAGTCCTCCACATCGCGCGGCGCGACCATCATCAGGTCCGCCAGCTCGTCGACGATCACCAGCAGATACGGATACGGCGCCAGCTCGCGCTCGCTGCCCTCGGGGGAGCTGACCTTGCCGCTGCGCACCGCCTCGTTGAAGTCGTCGATGTGCCGGAAGCCGTACGCCGCGAGATCGTCGTAGCGCAGGTCCATCTCGCGCACCACCCACTGCAGCGCCTCGGCGGCGCGCTTGGGGTTGGTGATGATCGGCGTGATCAGGTGCGGGATGCCTTCGTACGCGGTCAGCTCGACGCGCTTGGGGTCGACCAGCACCATCCGGACGTCCTCCGGCGTGGCCCGCACCATGACCGAGGTGATCAGGCAATTGATGCAGGAGGACTTGCCGGAGCCGGTGGCACCGGCCACCAGGACGTGCGGCATCTTGGTCATGTTGGCCATGACGTAGCCGCCCTCGACGTCCTTGCCGAGCGCCACCAGCATCGGATGCTCATCGCCCGCGGCATCGGCCAGCCGGAGCACATCGCCGAGGTTGACCATCTCGCGGTCGGTATTGGGGATCTCGATGCCGACCGCGGACTTGCCGGGGATCGGGCTGATGATCCGGACGTCGGGGCTGGCCACGGCGTAGGCGATGTTCTTGGCCAGCGCGGTGATCTTCTCGACCTTGACGGCCGGGCCGAGCTCGACCTCGTAGCGGGTGACCGTCGGGCCGCGGGTGAACCCGGTGACCGCCGCATCGACCTTGAACTCCTGGAAGACCGTGGTCAGTGCGGTCACTATGGCGTCGTTGGCGGCGCTGCGGGTCTTGCCGGGGCCGCCGCGCGCGAGCAGGTCCAGCGAGGGCAGCGAGTAGGTGATGTCACCCGACAGCTGAAGCTGCTCGGCCCGCGCCGGCAGCTCGCCGGACGGTTCCGGCGGCGCCTTGGTGAAGTCCGGTACGGCCGGGGTGTCCTCGGTCGCGGACGGCTTCGGCTCCGCGCCGCGGGCCGGCGGCACCGTGCCGCTCTCCCCCGCGGAGTCCTCGCCGTCGTGCCCCCGGCGCTCCCCGGAGATGCTGCTGCTGAGCCCGGCGACGAGCGGGGAGGGCTGGACACCGTGCAGCACCGCGCCGTCCAGCGCCGCGGCGGCCGCGGCGGCGACATCCACCGCGTCCATCGGCCGGTCCGCTGCGGGCTGTACGGAGGCCCGGCGCGGGCGGCGGCGCTGAGCCAGGGCCGCTTCCTCTATCGCTTCCGGGTCGCTCGCGGCCGGTGCGGCGGCGCCGCGGCGCGGCGTGCGGGCGGGCTGCTCGCGCCACTCCTCCGCGTAGTCCTCGGCCTCGTCGAAGTACTCCTCGGGCTCGTCCGGTTGCACCACGCCCAGCCGGATGCCGAGCGCCCGCAGTCGCTGCGGGATCGCGTTCACCGGCGTCGCGGTGACCACCAGCAGCCCGAAGACGGTCAGCAGCGCCAGCAGCGCCACGGCCAGGGTCTGTCCGACGGTGAAGATCAGCGGCTTGGACGCGGTCCACCCCAGATAGCCGCCGGCATCCTGTATGGCGGCCAGACCGTCGTCCCGGCCCGGCGAGCCACAGGCCATGGCGACCTGTCCCAGGACACCGACGACCAGGGCGGACAGCCCGATGACGATCCGGCCGTTGGCCTCCGGCCGCTCGGGGTGCCGGATGAGACGGATCGCAATGCCGCCGAGCAGTATCGGCACGACCAGGTCGAGCCGGCCGAACGCCCCGGTCACCAGCAGCTCGACGAGATCGCCGACCGGGCCGCTGAGGTTCGACCACGTCCCGGCCGCGATGACCAGCGCCAGGCCGAGCAGCAGCAGTGCCAGCCCGTCCTTGCGGTGCGCCGGATCGAGGTTCTTCGCGCCGCGGCCCATACCGCGGAACACCGCCCCGATGGCGTGCGCCAGCCCCAGCCAGCAGGCGCGGACGAGGCGGTAGACGCCGCCGGTGGGTGACGGCGCCGGCTTGGGGACGGCCTTCTTGGCCGGAGCCCGCTTGGCCGGAGCCCTTTTGGCCGGTGCCTTCTTCGCGGCCGCGGTCTTCTTGACCGGCGGCTTGGCGGGCGCCTTCTTCGCTGCGGTCTTCTTGGCGGCGCCCGCGGTCCGTCCGGCGCGCTGCTTGGAGGGTCCCGCCGTGCTCTGGGTTCCCTTGCCGGACGTACGTGAGGCCATGGCGACGAGATTACAGGCGAACGCGGGCATCACACGAGCGCACAGCGCTTCACCCGAACGTGTCGCGCGCCCGCCTCATGAACGGGCGTCAGTCACCCCGCGACGCTGCCCGCCCCCGGCTCCAGAGCGTCCAGAGCCCGGCGCAGACCCGTCAGTTTGCGTTCCAGATGCGCGGCCGTGGCGACCGCCGCCGCGTCTGCCGTCTCGTCCAGCTGTTTGGACAGCGCCTCGGCCTGCTCCTCGACCGCGGCCAGCCGCGCGGAGAGCTCGGCGAGCAGCCCCGCGGACTCCCGCGCCTCGTCGGCGCTCGGCCGCCCGCCCTCCAGCTGCAGCCTCAGCAAGGAGGCCTGCTCGCGCAGTTGGCAGTTCTTCATGTACAGCTCGACGAACACCGAGACCTTGGCGCGCAGCACCCAGGGGTCGAACGGCTTGGAGATGTAGTCCACCGCGCCGGCCGCATAGCCACGGAAGGTGTGGTGCGGGCCGTGGTTGATGGCCGTGAGGAAGATGATCGGGATGTCGCGGGTCCGCTCCCGCCGCTTGATGTGCGCGGCCGTCTCGAAGCCGTCCATCCCCGGCATCTGCACATCGAGCAGAATCACCGCGAAATCATCCGTGAGCAGTGCTTTGAGCGCTTCCTCCCCGGACGATGCCCGCACCAGTGTCTGATCGAGCGCAGAGAGGATCGCCTCCAGCGCCAGCAGATTCTCCGGCCGGTCATCGACCAGGAGGATCTTGGCCTTCTGCACCATGGCCCGTCCTCCTCGCCCCGGCATGGAACCGGACGCCGCCCCAGGGGACGACTCCGTCACGCCGCCCGTCCTTGTGCCGGTCATGGTAGCTGCACCCCGCCTGTCGCCACACCCTGTCACCGCGATGTCACTGTGCACGTAGCAGAAACGCAGACAGAGACCAGAAGGTTCCCCGAATCCTGCGCTTCCACACGTCCACGACGACACTGAGTCAACACGCGATGATCCTCTTACGCCTCCATACTGGACGCTCCCTCACTCCGCGCGCATCCATTGCTCCATGACCGACAACAGATGATCGGTATCCACCGGCTTGGTCACATAGTCGGAGGCTCCGGAGTCGATGCTCTTCTCCCGGTCGCCCTTCATCGCCTTCGCGGTCAGCGCGATGATGGGCAGTCCGGCGAACTGCGGCATCCGGCGGATCGCCGCCGTGGTCGCATAGCCGTCCATCTCCGGCATCATGATGTCCATCAGGACCAGCACGATGTCGTCGTGCTGCTCCAGCACCTCGATGCCCTCGCGCCCGTTCTCCGCGTACAGCACCGAAAGCCCGTGCTGCTCCAGGACGCTGGTGAGCGCGAAGACATTGCGGATGTCGTCATCGACGATCAGCACCTTCTCGCCGTGGAATCCACCCTCGAAAGCGGGATCCACCAGATCCTGGCCGTTGCCGATCCAGGGCTCCTCGACGGGCTGCTGCTCGACAGGCTGCGGCGGCGCCTCAGGCGCCTGGAGAGCCTGAGGTGCCTGAGGGGCCCGGGACGGCGTCACGGACGGCTGCTGGCGCCCCGGAAGCTCGAAGCGGCGCGCAGAGCCCGAAACCGCCCGGCGGCGGCGCCGGTTGAGGCTGCCCCCGGAGTCCAGCTCGCGGCTCTGCTGCTCTTCGGCCTCCTGGCGCCCGACCTCCGTCTCCCGCGCCTCCGCGTCCATCGCGATCCCGCCGGCCACCAGCTGCGGATAGCCCTGCGGCGGCAGGCCGCCCGGGTTGTGCGGGAGGTAGAGCGTAAACGTGGAGCCGCGGTTGGGCTCGCTCGCGGCATGGATCTCGCCGCCCAGCAGCCGGGCGATCTCCCGGCTGATGGACAGGCCCAGGCCCGTGCCGCCGTACTTGCGGCTGGTCGTGCCGTCCGCCTGCTTGAACGCCTCGAAGATGACCCGCATCTTGCTCGACGCGATGCCGATACCGGTGTCGGTCACCGAGAACGCGATCATGTCCGCATCCGGGTCGCGCAGCGAACCGTGCTCCAGCAGCTGCTCGCGGATGGCCACCGGGACATCCGCCCCGGCCGGCCGGATCACCAGCTCGACGGCGCCGCTGTCGGTGAACTTCACCGCGTTGGAGAGCAGATTGCGCAGCACCTGCAGCAGCCGCTGCTCGTCGGTGTGCAGCGTCGCCGGGAGTTCCGGGGAGACCCGTACGGAGAAGTCGAGTCCCTTCTCCGCGGTCAGCGGCCGGAACGTGGCCTCCACGTAGTCGACGAGCTGGACCAGGGCGATCCGCGTCGGGCTGACGTCCATCTTTCCGGCCTCGACCTTGGACAGGTCCAGGATGTCGTTGATCAGCTGGAGCAGGTCGCTGCCGGCGCCATGGATGGTTTCGGCGAATTCGACCTGCTTCGGGGAGAGATTCCCCTCGGCGTTGTCGGCCAGCAACTTGGCCAGAATCAGCAGGGAGTTCAGCGGCGTCCGCAGCTCGTGCGACATGTTCGCCAGGAACTCCGACTTGTAGCGCATCGAGACCGCAAGCTGCTCGGCGCGCTCCTCCAGGACCTGCCGCGCCTCCTCGATCTCGGTGTTCTTCACCTCGATGTCGCGGTTTTGCGCGCGTAGCTGCTCGGCCTTCTCCTCCAGCTCGGAGTTGGACAGCTCCAGCGCCTTCTGCCGGCTCTCCAGCTCGCCCGAGCGCTCCTTGAGCTGTTCGGTCAGCTCCTGCGACTGCTTGAGCAGTACCTCGGTCTTGGTGTTGACCGAGATGGTATTGACGCTGGTCGCGATCATCTCGGCGATCTGGCTGAGGAAGTCCTTCTGGATCTGGGTGAACGGCTGGAAGGACGCCAGCTCGATCACGCCGAGCACCTTGTCCTCGAAGAGCACCGGCAGCACGATCACATTCGCCGGCGGCGCCTCGCCCAGCCCGGAGGCGATCTTGAGATACCCGGACGGGACGTTCTCCACCAGGATGGTGCGCCCCTCCTCCGCGGCCGTGCCGATCAGCGTCTCACCCGGCCGGAAGGTCGTCGGCATCCCGCCCATGGCGTAGCCGTACGAGCCCATCAGCCGCAGCTCGTACGCGCCCGCCTCGCCGCCGTCCGCGCCGATCTCCTGGCTGTCGGGCTGTGCGGCGAGGAAGAACGCGCCGTGCTGGGCGGAGACCGCGGGCGACAGCTCGCTCATGATCAGGGTGGCGACGTCCTTGAGGTCGCGCCGGCCCTGCATCAGACCGGAGATCCGGGCGAGGTTGCCCTTGAGCCAGTCCTGTTCCTCGTTGGCGAGGGTGGTCTCGCGGAGCGTGGAGATCATCGTGTTGACGTTGTCCTGGAGCTCCAGGATCTCGCCGGCCGCGTCCACGTCGATCCGGACGTTGTGATCGCCGAGGGTGACCGCCGCGGCGACCGCGGCGATGGCCCGCACCTGACGGGTCAGGTTCCCGGCCATCTCGTTCACCGACTCGGTCAGGTCCCGCCAGGTGCCGGCCACGCCGCGCACCTGCGCCTGACCGCCCAGCTGGCCTTCCGTACCCACCTCACGGGCCACTCTGGTGACCTGCTCGGCGAAGGACGACAACTGGTCGACCATGGTGTTGATGGTGGTCTTCAGCGCCAGGATCTCGCCCCGCGCATCGATGTCGATCTTCTTGGTCAGATCGCCCTTGGCGATGGCGGTGGTGACCATGGCGATGTTGCGGACCTGACCGGTCAGGTTGTTGGCCATCGAGTTCACGGACTCGGTGAGGTCCTTCCACGTACCGGCGACGCCGGGAACGCGGGCCTGACCGCCCAGGATGCCGTCGGTGCCCACCTCACGGGCCACCCGGGTGACCTCGTCGGCGAACGACGACAGCGTCGTGACCATCGTGTTGACCGTGTCGGCGAGCTGCGCGACCTCGCCGCGCGCCTCGACCGTGACCTTCTTGGTCAGGTCTCCGTTGGCGACCGCCGCCGAGACCTGGGAGATGTTGCGCACCTGGATGGTCAGGTTGTTGGCCATCAGGTTCACGTTGTCGCTGAGGTCCAGCCAGATACCGGTGGCTCCCGGCACCCGCGCCTGACCGCCCAACTGACCCTCGGTACCCACCTCACGGGCCACTCTGGTGACCTGCTCCGCGAAGGACGACAGCTGGTCGACCATCGTGTTGACGGTCGTGACCAGTTCCAGGATCTCGCCCTTGGCATCGACGGTGATCTTCTTGGACAGATCACCGCGGGCCACCGCGGTCGTCACCTCGGCGATGTTGCGCACCTGCGAGGTCAGGTTGTTCGCCATGAAGTTGACGGACTGGGTGAGGTCCTTCCACGTACCGCTGACGCCCTGCACCTCGGCCTGGCCGCCCAGGATGCCCTCGGTGCCCACCTCGCGGGCGACCCGGGTGACCTGCTCCGCGAACGAGGAGAGCTGGTCGACCATCGTGTTCAGGGTGTTCTTCAGCTCCAGGATCTCGCCCCGGGCGTCCACGTCGATCTTCTGCGACAGGTCACCGCGCGCCACCGCCGTGGCGACCTGCGCGATATTGCGGACCTGGGCCGTCAGGTTGCCGGCCATGCCGTTCACCGAGTCGGTCAGATCCCGCCAGACGCCCGCGACGCCCGGAACCTGCGCCTGACCACCCAGCCTGCCGTCCGTACCGACCTCCCGGGCGACCCGGGTGACCTGCTCGGCGAAGGCGGAGAGCTGGTCGACCATCGTGTTGATGGTGTTCTTCAGCTCCAGGATCTCGCCGCGCGCGTCCACGTCGATCTTCTGCGACAGGTCGCCACGCGCGACCGCCGTCGTCACCTGCGCGATCTGCCGCACCTGAGAAGTCAGGTTCCCCGCCATGAAGTTGACGGAGTCGGTCAGTTCCTTCCAGGTGCCGCTGACGCCGTCCACCCGGGCCTGGCCGCCCAGCCGGCCCTCCGTGCCCACGTCCCTGGCCATCCGGGTGACCTGGTCGGCGAACGAGGAGAGCTGATCCACCATGGTGTTCACGGTGTTCTTCAGTTGCAGCATCTCGCCGGAGACATCGACGGTGACCTTCTGCGACAGATCGCCGTTGGCCACCGCGGTCGTCACCTGGGCGATGTTGCGCACCTGCCCGGTCAGGTTGCGGAAGGCGGTGTTCACGGAGTCCGTGAGGTCCTTCCACGTCCCGGCCGCCCCGGGCACCGCGGCCTGGCCGCCCAGCTCGCCCTCGACACCGATCTCCCGCGCAACGCGCGTCACTTCGGCACCGAACGACGACAGCTGACCCACCATCGTGTTGACGGTGTTCTTCAACTCCAGCATTTCACCGGCGACATCGACGGTGACCGTCTGCGACAGATCACCGTTGGCGACCGCCGTCGTCACCTGCGCGATGTCCCGCACCTGCGCCGTCAGGTTGCGGAAGGCGGTGTTCACCGAGTCGGTGAGGTCCTTCCACGTCCCGGCCGCGCCCGGCACCTGCGCCTGGCCGCCGAGCTGCCCCTCCGCGCCGACCTCGTTCGCCACCCGCGTCACTTCGTCCGCGAAGGTCCGCAGCGTCTCGGTCATGGTGTTGATCGTGTCGGCCAGCTGCGCGACTTCGCCGCGTGCACTGACCGTGACCTTCTGCGACAGATCGCCATTGGCGACGGCAGTGGTGACCTGGGCGATCCCGCGCACCTGAGCGGTGAGGTTGCCGGCCATGAGATTGACCGAATCCGTCAGGTCCTTCCACACCCCGGCGACGCCGGGGACCTGCGCCTGACCACCGAGCTCACCCTCGGTGCCGACCTCGCGGGCGACCCGCGTCACCTCGGAGGCGAACGAGGAGAGCTGATCCACCATCGTGTTGACGGTGTTCTTCAGCTCCAGCATCTCGCCGGAGACATGGACGGTCACCTTGCGCGACAGATCACCCTTGGCCACCGCCGTGGTGACGAGAGCAATGTCACGCACCTGCGCCGTCAGCCGGGACGCCATGGTGTTGACGGATTCCGTCAGGTCCTTCCACGAACCCGACATTCCGCGCACCCGCGCCTGGCCGCCGAGCTTGCCCTCCGTACCGACCTCACTGGCCACCCTGGTGACCTCGTCGGTGAACGCGGAGAGCTGATCCACCAGCCCGTTGACCGTCCGGCCGACCTTCAGGAATTCACCCCGCAGAGGGTGCTCCGAAGAACTGTCCGAACTGCGCGACCGCAGATCCATCCGCTGTTCCAGGTCGCCCTCGGACACCGCCGACAGCACCCGTCCCACCTCGGAGACGGGCCGTACGAGGTCGTCGACCAGGGCATTCGAGGCGTCGATCGCCGCGGCCCAGGAGCCCTCGGCGGCGCCGACCTCCAGCCTTTCCGTGAGCTTTCCCTCACGGCCGACGACCCGGCGCACCCGCGTCAGCTCGCCCGTGAGATGCAGATTGCGATCCGCAACCTCGTTGAAGACCGCCGCGATCTCCGACATGACGCCGTCGCCGGAAACCGTGAGCCGCTTGCGGAAGTTCCCGTCCCGCATCGCGACCAGAGCGACCAACAGCCGATTCAGCGCAGCCGTATCCACCTCGGTCGTCCCGTTGTTCCGGGATCGTCCGCCTTTCGCGCGCGTGCTTGCGCCCCGCGCCGCTGCGCCAGACTCCACCGTGTCCCTCCCGCAAGGGTCGACCGTTCTACCCGGGCTTTCTCTTGATACGTGCCCAGTGTTTCACCATGGCCCAACCAGGCCATAACAGTTCGGCAGCATCGCACACCGTCCCAGGGCACGATTGGGGCGGAAACACACGTGACCGGCATCCTCGGGTGCGGCGAAGGTAAGTAACCTGGCATACGGCTGTCCACCGTCCCGGCCATCGAGCACGGGCAGTGGTGGAGGCACCACAGGTTTATTCGGAGGGGCGCCGCGAGTATGGGGGAGCAGATCACCGACACACGCTTGAGGAGACCAGTGACCACCGCGCGGGCCGCCGCAACATTCGAGCCGGTCGGGCGCTCGGTCGCCACTGCCCGTGCCTTCGTCCGCGACACCCTCCAGGGCTGGGGCTGCGCCGACATCGTCGACGACGCCGTGGTGCTGACCAGCGAGCTGGTCACCAACGCCGTGGTGCACGCCGGCACCGCCGCCGATGTGCTGTGTCTGCGCAACGAGGACGGCGTCCGGATTTCCGTCGCCGACCGCTACCCCGAACGCGAGATCCCGCTCCAGAACGCCGGCCAGGTCGTCGTCCACCCTGACCGCGAGGGCGGCCGCGGCCTGCTGCTGTGCGGCGCGCTCGCCACCCGCTGGGGCGTCGAGTACACCGCCGCACAAAAACACGTATGGTTCCAGCTCGACCTCCCCGAGCGCCCGGCCGGCACCCGCTCCGCCGGACCCGCCCTGCCGGTGGACGCCCTCCCGGTCGCCGAGACCCGCGTCCGCGTCGCGGTGATCCAGATCGACCGCGGCGGCTGCATCAGCTTCTGGAACGAGGACGCCCAGGACCTCTTCGCCTACGACCCCGAACAGGTCATCGGCAAACCGCTCACCGACTTCGCCGCCTGGCCGCACACCCCGGGAACCGGCACGGGCATCGTCGAGGCCCTGCAGCTCTCCCGCTGGGAGGGCTCCTACGGCATCCGGGGCTCCGACGGCCGGGTCGTCCCCGTCTACGCCTCCCACCTGCGCGTCCGCGACGCCGACGGCGAGGCCTCCACGGTCTGCCTCCTGGTACGCGACCACGAGCGCGCCATCCTGCAGAGCCCCCAGCGCACCCCCGCCCCGGACGCCGCGTCCCAGGCCGGCCCGTCGGAGGGACGCCTCTCCGACCCGTTCGAGGTCTTCATCGGCTCACCGGCCCCCGACGATCTCGACGGCCTGCTCCAGCGCACCGTCGAACGGGCCCGCGACATGCTCGACGGCGACGCCGCCTACCTCCTCCTGGCCACCGACGACGAGACCGAACTGGAGGTCCGCGCCTCCACGGGCCTGCCCTCCGCCCGCCAGCGGTTCGCCCGCGTCCCCGTCGAGGCCGGATCCGGGCGCTACGGCTCCGCCCGGATGCCCGCCGTCCACGAAGACCTCACCGCGGTCCCCGGCGCCGTGCCCCTCCTCAGCGGCACGGGCATGCGCTCGGTCGTCACCGTCCCTCTCAAGGTCGAGGGCCGGCTGACCGGCTCGCTCGGCGTCGCTGCGGAGGGCGCAGGGCGCTACACGAACGAGGAGGCGCTGCGTCTCCAGTTCGCCGCCGACCGCATCGCCCTCGCCGTCGAACGCGCCCGCCTCACCGAGCTGGAAAAACTCCGCCGCGGCTCCCTCTCCTTCCTCGTCGAGGCCTCCGACCTGCTGGCCGGCACCCTCGACCGGGACCAGACCCTGGCCCTGATGGCCCAGATGACGGTCCCGACCCTCGCCACGTGGTGCGCCGTCTACACCGTCGCCGACCAGACCTCCGAGCCCGAGCTGTCCTATGTGCTGCACGAGGACGAGGACCGGATCGACGGCCTCAAGACGCTGCTGATGAAGGTCGACCCGCCCGAGCCGGTCCCCACCCCCGGTGCCCGTATCTGGACCGCCCCCGGCGACGCCGCGCACGACGCCGCCCTGCGCACCTCCATGCGCAGCCTGGGCCTGGGCAACGCCGCCCGGCCCTCCACCGGCCCCGGCGCCACCCTCGCCACCGCCTCCGCGGTGGGCGGCGAGACGGTCGTCCTTCCCCTCGTCGCCCGCAACCGCGTCATCGGCATGCTGACCCTGGGCAAGCCCACCGAGGAGCACTTCCGCCAGGAGATCCTCGAACTCGCCGAAGACCTCTCCCGCCGGGCCGCGCTCGCCCTGGACAACGCGCGCCTCTACTCCGAGCGCACGGCCATCAGCCAGTCCCTGCAACGCAGCCTGCTGCCCCCTGAGCAGCCCGCGATCCCCGGCGTGGAAGTCGAGGTCATCTACCGCGCGGCCGGCGAGGGCAACGAGGTCGGCGGCGACTTCTACGACATCTTCCCGATCCACGACGGCGCCTACGGCTTCGCCATCGGCGACGTCTGCGGTACGGGCCCGGAGGCGGCCGCCGTCACGGGTCTGGCCCGGCACGCGCTGCGCCTCCTCGCCCGCGAGGGCTTCGGCGGCCCCGCCGTGCTGGAACGTCTCAACGCCGCCATCCTCGACGAGGGCGCCCGCAGCCGCTTCCTGACGCTCCTTTACGGCGAACTCTGGCCCCAGGCCGACGGCGGCGCCGTCCTCAAGGTCGTCTGCGCCGGCCACCCCCTGCCGCTCCGTCTCCGCCAGGACGGCACCGTCGAGCCGGCCGCCGAACCCCAGCCGCTCCTCGGCGTCATGGACGATCTGGAACTCTACGAACAGACCGTCAGCCTCGACCCCGGCGACGTCCTGCTGTGTGTCACCGACGGCGTCACCGAGCGCCGCGAGGGCACCCGGATGCTCGGCGACGACGGCCTCACCGACCTCCTGACCACCTGTACGGGACTGACGGCCGGCGCCGTCGCCGCCCGCGTGCTGCGCGCCGTGGAACGCTTCGCCGCCGAACCCGCCTCCGACGACATGGCCATCCTCGCCATGCGCATCCCCGAGGCCCCGGCGGACTGACCCCCCGGGAGCGGCCGACGACCACCCCTCACGGCCCCGGGCCGCTCCCCCGCCACCCCTGCCCGCCTCATGTGCTGACCAGCCGACTGTCTCCTTGCCCTCCCCTTACGGGGAGCCATTCCCACAGCCGCCCCCAACCGCCGCCCAGAACACGGCTCATGGCTCCCCTCCGCGGAACTGATACGACATCACCGGATCGGCACCGCATGGGCACCGGATCGGCATACGACAAAGGCCCCCGCCATTCGGCGGGGGCCTTTGTCCTCTGGAGCCCCAATACGGAATCGAACCGTAGACCTTCTCCTTACCATGGAGACGCTCTGCCGACTGAGCTATTGGGGCGCGGCAGCGGAATAGATATTACCCCAACTCCGCTGCAGGTTCGAATCGTCGACCGCCTGGTCCACCGGTACTCGGCTAAAAGGCCGGCTGCAGGAGCCCACCGAGCGCATTGCACGCGCCGACCATCTTGTGAAGCTCCCGCCGCGACATCCCCGCGTGCACGGGCAACGCCAGGGTCTCGTCCACCGCCCGCTCCGTCTGCGGCAGAAAGACATCCCGCCGCAGCCCCGGCATCCGGTACACCGGAGCCAGCACGGGCACCTTGCAGGCCACGCCCTTGGCGCGCAGCGCCCGCGCGAACGCATCCCGGTCCGGCCGCCCGTTGCCGGGCACCCGCACCACATACTGCTCGTAGCTGTGCCCCACCGCCGGTGTGGGCGTCCGGACCCCGCTGAGCCTGCCGTCCAGGTACGACGCGTGCGCCCGCCGCAGCTCGGCGCCCTCCGGGTCCGCTCCGGGTTCGTTCTCCACCAGCACCAACAGCCCGCGCCGCTGGCCCACTTCACGGATCCATCCGGTGTCCGCCTGCCGGCCGAACCGGTGAATCGCCACGACCGCGGCCGTCTGACTGGTCACCACGTCCGACACCGCGGCCGGGTCCAGGCAGTAACTGTCCCCGTCCACATCGGCGAACACCGGCACCGCGCCCAACTCGAGCACGGCCCGGGCCACCTCGGCGTTGCCATACGCCGGCACCACGACCTCATCACCAGCACTGACACCGGCCGACTTGAGCGCTCCTACTGTCCGCATGAAACGGATCCTGCTCAGGTCAGATGAACGTCGAGTTACACCCACCACCCGAAAATCAGAACAAAAAAGCTCCGGTCCCTGAACCACGAAGGTTCAGGGACCGGAGCTGAAAGATTGTTCGGCGGCGTCCTACTCTCCCACAGGGTCCCCCCTGCAGTACCATCGGCGCTGAAAGGCTTAGCTTCCGGGTTCGGAATGTAACCGGGC
>NZ_JBICWS010000020.1:0-131762 GCF_043199875.1 Streptomyces sp. NPDC048516
CCGCTACGAGAAACGCGCCTACATCTACCTCGGCACCGTCACACTCGCAGCCCTCGCCATCTGGCTCCGAACGTGATCCGAGAAACAGTGCCTAGGCCCGTCCCCCGTGGACAACAACTGGTGGCTCTTCGGCCTCACCGTCGGCGGCTTCCTGCGCGCGGCGGGCATCGAGACCGTCCGTGCGCAGGCCGCCATCGACCGCGCACTGACCCGTATCGAGGACTGGTACCGCGGCGACGGCTGGTACTCGGACGGCGACAACCGCGCTTTCGACCACTACAACGCCTGGGCGATGCACTTCTACCCGGTCCTGCACGCCCACCTCTGCGCCGACCGGACGCTCCTGGCCACCTATGGCGCCCGCCTGCACGCGCAACTGGACGGCTACACCCGCCTCTTCGACGCCAACGGCGCCCCCCTGCCGTTCGGCCGCTCCCTCACCTACCGCTTCGCCGCCACCGCCGCCCCGTGGCTGGGTGCCCTCACCGACCACACCCCGCTCACCCCCGGTGCCACCCGCCGCCTCACCTCCGGGACCCTGCGCCACTTCCTCGACCGGGGAGCCGTCGCCCAGGAGGGCCTGCTACCGCTCGGCTGGTACGGCCCCCACACGCCGATGCTCCAGCACTACTCGGGTCCGGCCTCCCCCTACTGGGCGGCCAAGGGCTTCCTCGGCCTCCTGCTCCCCGCCGGCCACCCCGCCTGGACCGACCCCGAGGCCCCTCTTCCCGCCGAAACCGCGGACACCGCCCGGCCCCTCGGCCCCACCGGCCTGCTCCTGCAGTCCACCGCCTCCGACGGCCTGGTCCGCCTCCACAACCACGGCAGCAACTCCACCCTCGGTGCCCCCGACCCCCACTACGACCGCTTCGCCTACTCCACCCGCACCGGCCCGACCGCCGCCGACCAGCCCCCGTCCGTCGGCCAGCCCCCGCCCGTCGGCCAGCCCCCGTCCGTCGGCCAGCCCCCGCCCGACAACCACTTCGGCCTGCTCCTCGACGGCCGCCTCACCACCCGCGGCCCCGCCACCCCGCACACCACCGGCCCTGACCGGGCCTCCTCCACCCACACACCCCGGCACGCCGACGGCAGCGCCCTCCCGGGCATCCGGATCCTGTCCGCC
Organism: Streptomyces sp. NPDC048516; assembly: GCF_043199875.1. Taxonomy (NCBI): domain Bacteria; kingdom Bacillati; phylum Actinomycetota; class Actinomycetes; order Kitasatosporales; family Streptomycetaceae; genus Streptomyces; species Streptomyces sp. NPDC048516. The sequence goes on from NZ_JBICWS010000020.1 coordinate 1,124, forward strand.
ACCCTCGTCCACGGCCGCGCCGAACTCCGCGTCCACCTGGTCACCGGAGCCGCCCCCGGCACCCGCGTACGCCAGACGGGCTGGGCCACCACGCCCGACGGCCCCACCGCTCAACTCCACCCCGTGCACGGCTACGACACCCCGCCCCGCCTCACCCCTACGGGGAGCACCCTCATCGGCCCCGGTACCCGGACCGCCGTCCTGGAGGGCAGCACCACCCCGGACCCCGGGGGCGCCCTCTTCGTAGCCCTGGCATCCCTGACGGGGGACCCGGACCCCGCCCCCGTACACACCCTGGCGACCACACACCTCACGGGCCACGGCATCCAGGTCACCTGGCACGACGGGGCCCGCGCCCAGCTGGCCCTGCCCCGCCCGCCCACGGGAGAGGACGGGCGGGAGGGACCGGGGCGCGGGAGCTGAGGGACCGGCACCGGCCCCCGGCCCCCGGCCCGCAGGACGTCACACCGCGTCAGCGCGGCCCGTACTTCCGGCCGGTACGGGACGTCAGGCCGCCCAGCACCCCACGGGGCGCCAGCTTCACGGCGCCCATGAGCGCCTTGTACCGCGGGTCCGGAATGGAGAGGGACTTCCCCCGCGTCAGGTCCTTCATCGCGGCGTCGACCAGCTTGTCCGCGTCCAGCCACATCCACCCGGGGATGTTGTCCGTCCCCATCCCGGCCCGCTGGTGGAACTCGGTCCGTACGAACCCCGGACACAGCGCCATCAGCCGGACGCCGCTGCCCGCCAGATCCCGCGCGGCGCCCTGGGTGAACTGCACGACCCACGCCTTGCTCGCGCCATAGGTGCCGCGCGGCACGAACGCCGCCACCGACGCCACATTGACCACCGCGCCCCGCCGGCGGTCCCGCATCCCGCGCACCGCGGCCGTGGTCAGCCGCAGCACCGCCTCGCAGTGCACCTTCAGCATCGTCAGCTCGTCGGCCATCGGGACTTCGAGGTATTCGCCCTTGTTGCCGAAACCGGCGTTGTTCACCAGCAGATCCACCGGCTGCTTGGGGTCCGAGAGCCGCGCCTCGACGGCGGCGATGCCCTCCTCGGTGGACAGATCGGCGCTCAGCACCCCGGCCTCGATGCCGTGCCGGTCGTGCAACTCGGTGGCCTGTTCGCGCAGTCGCTTCTCGTCGCGCGCGACCAGCACCACGCTGTGGCCGTCACTCGCGAGCCGCCGGGCGAACGCCGCCCCGATGCCCGCCGTCGCTCCCGTGATCAATGCAGTCGTCATACGGGCACGCTATCCGCCCGGGGCACGTCGCCCGGGCCCCTCCCCCCGGCGACGCGGCCGCCCGCGCGGACGAGCAACCCGCCCTCCGGCAACCGGGCCAAAGGGACCGCCGCTCCCGGCCCGCACGGCCCGCTGCCGCCTGGCTCCCTGCGGCCGGCGCGACTCCCGCTGCCGCCTGGCTCCCGGGGGCCCACCCGACTCCCCCTGCCACCCGGCTCCCGGGGCCCGCGCGACTCCCGCTGCCGCCCGGCTCCCCGGCCCCCGGCGTCCGGCGCCCTGACCCCTTCCCCCGGGGGACCCCCACGCCCCCCCCGCGGACGCCTCGCACCGCCCCCGCCGACGCCTCGCACCACCCCCACGGCCACCCCGCGCCGTCCCCCCGCGCCGCCCCCGCAGTCAACCGCCCTGCCGCTCGACGTACTTCAGCGCCTTTTCCCGGGCCTCCTCCCCGAGCGCCCCGCCCGCCTCGAGCAGCCGCGGCAGCAACTCCCGCCGGATGGTCAGCGCCTGGAAGGACAGCCCGATCGTCACCTCGTGATCCGGGCGGTGCACCACCTCCACCGCGTCCCCCGCGCGGATCTCGCCCTCCTCGACCACCCGGAGGAACGCGCCGGGCACCGCGGCCTGGGTGAAGCGTTTGATCCAGCCGTGCTCGCCCATCCACCCGTGGAACGTACGGCAGGGGATCCGCGGTGCACTGACCTCCAGCAGCAGCTGCGGGCCGACCCGCCAGCGTTCGCCGATGAGGGCGCCGGTGACGTCGACGCCCGACGTGGTGAGGTTCTCCCCGAAGTACCCGTTGGCCAGCTCGCGGCCCAGCTCCCGCTCCCACTCGTCCAGGTCCTCGCGCGCATAGGCATAGACGGCCTGGTCGTCACCGCCGTGGAAGCGCAGGTCGACCACCGCGTCACCGGCCAGCCCGCTGCCCCCGGTGCCCTGGGGACCGGGGGCGGTGACCCTCACCGGGCCGTCCACGGGCCTCTTGTCGATACCCGTGCCGCCCTCGGCATCGGTGTGCTCGGACGGGACGGGCCGTCCCACATTCACGGTCAGCAGCTTCATGCGGTGCTCCGTTCTCGATCGGCGTGGTGGCGGGAAAGGGAAAGGGGGACCGTCGGGGTGTCCCCTCCTCACGCATGCCCTCGATCCGGGGCGGCGCCGGCCCTCCTGTCCAAAAGGATGAACTCCTATTTCCCCGGTCAACCCAAGACTCGCTTATGCTCGAAGCATGATCGAGGCCCGTCATCTCCGTGTGCTGCGTGCCGTCGCCACGACCGGTTCCTTCTCCGCCGCCGCGCGCGAGCTGGGCTGCACCCAGCCGGCCGTCAGCCAGCAGATGAAGGCCCTGGAGCAGTCCGCCGGCACCCCGCTGCTGGTCCGTGCGGGCCGCGAGATGAGGCTGACCCAGGCGGGTGAGGCGCTCGTACGCCACGCCGTGGGCATCCTGGCCGGGCTCACCGCCGCCGAGGAGGAGATCGCCGCCATCGCGGGCCTGCGCGCGGGACGGGTGCGGCTGGTGTCCTTCCCCTCCGGCAGCTCGACGCTGGTGCCGACCGCCCTCGCGAAGATGCGCGCCGACCACCCGGGTACCCGGGTCTCGCTGGTCGAGGCCGAGCCGCCGCGCTCCATCGAGATGCTGCGCAACGGCGACTGCGAGATCGCGCTGGCCTTCCGCTATCCGGAGGTGCGCGGCGCGGACCCGGCGGCCGGGGCGGAGTGGGACGACCTGGTGGTCCGGCCGATCCTGGCCGACCGGCTGATCGGCCTGGTGCCGGACGGCCACCGGCTGGCGAAGGCGGGCGCCGCGCGGTTCGCCGAGCTGGCCGACGAGGCCTGGATCGCGGGCTGTCCGCGCTGCCGCAGGCATCTGGTCGAGGTCTGTGAGAGCGCGGGCTTCACCCCGCGCATCGACTTCGCGACGGACGACTATCCGGCGGTGATCGGCCTGGTCGGCGCGGGCCTGGGGGTCGCCGCGCTGCCGGAACTCACCTTGGAGTCGGTACGCCCCAAGGGGGCCACGGCCATACGGATGGAGCCCGCCGTGCACCGCGAGATCGTCGCGCTCACGCTGCCGGATCTGGCGAAGGTCCCCGCCGTCGCGGCGACCCTCGACCGGCTGGCGGATGCCGTGGGGCGCTGAGGGAACGGAGCGCGCCCCGGCCGGCTGTCGCCGCCGGGCATGCAGAAACGTTTCTTCAGGGGCGATGCGCTCCTGAAGGTCAGGCGCCGGAGACGCCCGCGGGACCGGTCATGGAGGACGCGGGGATCAGCCGGTGGCGGGCCCGGCCCATCAGCTCCTCGCGTTCGTCCTCCGTCAGGCCGCCCCACACCCCGTAGGGCTCGCGGACGGCCAGCGCATGCGCCGCGCACTGGGCCCGTACCGGGCAGCGCATGCAGACCTCCTTCGCCGATGTCTCACGCGCGCTGCGGGCCGCTCCGCGTTCACCCTCGGGATGGAAGAAGAGGGAGCTGTCCACGCCGCGGCAGGCGGCGAGCAGCTGCCAGTCCCAGAGGTCTGCGTTCGGGCCCGGGAGGCGGGAGAAATCTGCCATTGCTTGTCCCCTCGAAGCGGTGCTGATTCGGCCTCGGTGCTCACGACGGTACATCTACTGTCGAAGTAGATGTAAATATGACTCATTGCGAATCTAGTCATAGTCACCATGAAAATGGAAGAAAGAGAGCCAAATAGGGCATAGGGTGCACGCGCGGATGCCGGTCGCCCGATGAGTCGTCTGCGTATCCGGCTCCTCACGGAGCGTGCTGAACTCGGTCGCCGAAGCCGTAACTCTTTCGGGTGACCGTCGTTGAGAGTGCGGAGGCGATTGGCAGAGGTAGCCGTCGGGCAGATGTCCGAGGCCGCCAATCGCACAGGTGACGATACGTACCAGCCTGGAGGCTCAAGGTGACGCGCATCAGCTGCGGAGGGCGGTCATGACATCCGTCCTCGTCTGCGACGACTCCCCGCTTGCCCGAGAGGCGCTCCGTCGGGCGGTGGCAACCGTGCCCGGCGTCGAGCGTGTGACGACCGCGGCCAACGGCGAGGAAGTCCTCCGCCGCTGGGGTGCCGATCGCTCGGATCTGATTTTGATGGACGTACGGATGCCCGGTCTCGGCGGTGTCGAGACCGTGCGCCGGCTGCTGTCCGCCGATCCGGGCGCCCGGATCATCATGCTCACGGTGGCCGAGGACCTGGACGGTGTCGCGCTCGCGGTCGCCGCCGGTGCCCGCGGCTATCTGCACAAGGACGCCTCGCGCGCCGAGCTGCGGGCGACGGTGACCCAGGCGCTGGCCGACCCGACGTGGCGGCTCGCCCCGCGCCGGCTGCGGTCCGCCGAGATGGGTGCCGCGCCGACGCTGACCGCGCGCGAGATCCAGGTGCTGGAGGGCATGAGCCACGGCCGTTCGAACGCCGAGATCGGCCGTGAGCTGTTCTTGTCGGAGGACACGGTCAAGACCCACGCGCGGCGCCTTTTCAAGAAACTCGGCGCCTCCGACCGGGCGCATGCGGTGGCGCTCGGCTTCCGCTGGGGACTGGTCCGCTAAGGCGTTGTGACGTGCAGCGATGCGGGGGAGTGAAGATCCCCGCCCGCCCTGCGGCGGGCGGGGCCGTGGGATGCCCCGCAGGCCGCCGCGTCCTGTGGCGGTCCGATTCCCCGCGCGGTGCCGCATCCTTGAGGTATGGAGTTCCTCGGGGACGGGTCGATCGGGCACGAGGGGAGGGCGCAGGACATGACAGCCGGCGCACCTGCCGCGCATAACGCTTCAGCGCACAAGTTCGGACCTGATGCCGCGGATCGTGCGGCTCCAAGGCACCATGGTCCGATGCGTGATGACGGGAAGCAGGAAATCGGCGCTCTCGTCGCACGTGCTGTCGAGGGGGACCAGCGGGCCACCCACGATCTGCTGGCCCATGTGCACCCCCTCGCCCTGCGCTACTGCCGCACCCGGCTGTCGAGGCTGCCGGGTGACGCACGGCACTTCGTCGAGGACCTGGCGCAGGAAGTCTGTGTCGCGGTGCTCTGCGCGCTGCCGCGCTACCGCGACACCGGCAAGCCCTTCGAGGCGTTCGTCTTCGCCATCGCCGGCCACAAGGTCGCCGATCTGCAGCGCGCCGCGATGCGGCATCCGGGCAGCACGGCCGTGCCGTCCGACGAGATGCCCGAGCAGCCGGATGACTCCCTCGGCCCCGAGGAGCGGGCGCTGCTGAGCAGCGACGCCGAGTGGGCCAAGAAGCTGCTGGCGAATCTTCCGGAGAACCAGCGTGAGCTGGTCCTGCTGCGGGTCGCCGTCGGGCTGACGGCCGAGGAGACCGGGCAGATGCTGGGGATGTCGCCCGGCGCGGTGCGGGTCGCCCAGCACCGGGCGCTGAGCAGGCTGCGGGCGCTCGCCGAGCAGTAGCAGATCCCCGCTGTCCACGGCGGAATATCGCCGTAGAAATACACAAGTGACAAGGCCCTCATCGCTCGTGGATTGGGACACTTCCTTAGGCCGTTAGCATGGGAGTCCGCGCTGAGGCAAGAGCATTGGGGAAGGTGTCATGAGTGACAACGTCGACGGTATGCCCGCCAAATTCGCCATGCTCGGGCTGACATACGACGACGTGCTGCTGCTGCCCGGCGCGTCGGAGGTGCTGCCCAACGCGGTGAGCACCGCTTCCCGGGTCTCGCGCAACGTCGCGGTGAACATCCCGCTGCTGTCCGCGGCGATGGACAAGGTCACCGAGGCCCGGATGGCCATCGCCATGGCCCGGCAGGGTGGCGCGGGCGTCCTGCACCGCAACCTGTCCATCGAGGACCAGGCCAACCAGGTCGACCTGGTCAAGCGCTCCGAGTCCGGCATGGTCACCGACCCGATCACGGTCCGCCCGGACGCCTCGCTCGCCGACGCCGACGCGCTGTGCGCCAAGTTCCGTATCAGCGGGGTGCCGGTCACCGATGCCGCGGGCAAGCTGCTGGGCATCGTGACCAACCGCGACATGGCCTTCGAGATGGACCGCAGCCGTCAGGTCCGCGAGGTCATGACGCCGATGCCGCTGGTCACCGGCAAGGTCGGCATCTCCGGTGAGGACGCCATCGAGCTGCTGCGCCGCCACAAGATCGAGAAGCTGCCGCTGGTCGACGACGCGGGCGTGCTCAAGGGCCTGATCACGGTCAAGGACTTCGTCAAGGCCGAGAAGTACCCGAACGCCGCCAAGGACGCCGAGGGCCGGCTGGTCGTCGGTGCGGCGGTGGGCGTCGGCGGCGAGGCGTACGACCGGGCGCAGGCGCTGGTCGAGGCCGGTGCCGACTTCCTCGTCATCGACAGTGCGCACGGCCACAGCCGCGGCATCCTCGACATGATCGCCAAGGTCAAGTCCAACATCAACGTCGATGTCGTCGGCGGCAACGTCGCCACCCGTGACGGCGCCCAGGCGCTGATCGACGCGGGCGCGGACGGCATCAAGGTCGGCGTCGGCCCCGGCTCCATCTGCACCACCCGCGTCGTCGCCGGCGTCGGCGTGCCGCAGGTCACCGCGATCTACGAAGCGGCGAAGGCCGCGAACGCCGCGGGCGTGCCGCTGATCGGTGACGGCGGCCTGCAGTTCTCCGGCGACATCGCCAAGGCCATCGCGGCCGGTGCGGACACCGTCATGCTGGGCTCGCTGCTGGCCGGCTGCGAGGAGTCGCCCGGCGAGATGGTCTTCATCAACGGCAAGCAGTTCAAGTCGTACCGCGGCATGGGCTCGCTCGGCGCGATGCAGTCCCGCGGCCAGGCCCGCTCCTTCTCCAAGGACCGCTACTTCCAGGACAACGTCCTCTCCGAGGACAAGCTGGTCCCCGAGGGCATCGAGGGCCAGGTGCCCTACCGCGGCCCGCTCTCCTCGGTCGCCCACCAGCTCGTCGGCGGCCTGCGTGCCTCCATGGGTTACGTCGGCTCCGCCGACATCCCCGAGCTCAAGGAGAAGGGCCACTTCGTCCGCATCACCTCCGCGGGCCTCAAGGAGAGCCACCCGCACGACATCCAGATGACCACCGAGGCGCCGAACTACACCCGTCGCTGAGATCCCCGGATCGAGGCGCCGGATGACCACTGAGGCGCGTCACTACACACGTCGCTAGCACGGCCCTACCGTGAAGCCCGCGGCCGCTCCCCGGCCGCGGGCTTCGGTGTGTCGGGGATACTGGAGCCGCAGACGTAGAGGGAAAGGCCACACACGTGACTGAGATCGAGATCGGGCGCGGCAAGCGCGGCCGCCGGGCATACGCATTCGACGACATCGCCGTCGTACCCAGTCGCCGCACCCGCGACCCGAAGGAGGTCTCGATCGCCTGGCAGATCGACGCCTACCGTTTCGAGCTGCCGTTCCTGGCCGCTCCCATGGACTCGGTGGTCTCCCCGCAGACCGCGATCCGCATCGGTGAGCTGGGCGGCCTGGGCGTCCTCAACCTGGAAGGCCTCTGGACCCGGTACGAGGACCCGGAGCCGCTGCTCGCCGAGATCGCGGAGCTGGACGGCGCCACCGCCACCAAGCGGCTCCAGGAGATCTACGCCGCGCCGATCAAGGAAGAGCTGATCGGGCAGCGGATCAAGGAGGTGCGGGACGCCGGTGTGGTGACCGCCGCCGCGCTCTCCCCGCAGCGCACCGCACAGTTCTCCAAGGCCGTCGTGGACGCCGGTGTCGACATCTTCGTGATCCGCGGGACCACCGTCTCCGCCGAGCACGTCTCCTCCGCGGCCGAGCCGCTGAACCTCAAGCAGTTCATCTACGAGCTGGACGTCCCGGTCATCGTCGGCGGCTGCGCCACGTACACCGCCGCGCTGCACCTGATGCGGACCGGTGCGGCCGGTGTGCTGGTCGGCTTCGGCGGCGGCGCCGCGCACACCACGCGCAACGTCCTCGGCATCCAGGTCCCGATGGCGACCGCGGTCGCCGATGTCGCCGCCGCGCGCCGTGACTACATGGACGAGTCCGGCGGCCGCTACGTCCACGTCATCGCCGACGGCGGTGTGGGCTGGTCCGGCGACCTCCCCAAGGCGATCGCCTGCGGCGCCGACGCCGTGATGATGGGCTCCCCGCTGGCCCGCGCCACGGACGCGCCCGGCCGCGGCCACCACTGGGGCATGGAAGCGGTGCACGAGGACGTGCCGCGCGGCAAGCGGATGGACCTCGGTGCGGTCGGCACCACCGAGGAGGTGCTGTTGGGGCCGTCCACGGTTCCGGACGGCTCGATGAACTTCTTCGGCGCGTTGCGCAGGGCGATGGCGACGACGGGGTACTCGGAGCTGAAGGAATTCCAGCGGGTCGAGGTGACGGTCGCGCCTCGGCGGTGACTTCCCACGTTGCCGGGTGACCCGCCGTTGTTCCTTCTGTTGTTTTTTCCCGCCTTCGGCGGGAGCGGGGTTGGTTGTGTGGGGTGGGGCCCCGGCTGGGTGGTGGGTGTCGGTGGCGCAGCCTCCGGGGTGGGTTGTCGGACTGCTTCGCTTTACGTCCGACAACCCACCCCTCCGGCCCCGCCCCCTCCCGTTCGTTGTGGGCCCCACCCCGGTGGGGGAGCAGGAGAAAACAAAAGACCAGTAGCTCGGCCCGCACCACGATGCGGGTCGAGCTACTGGTTTTTAAGAACTCTCACCCCACCGGGCGGGGGCCCCTCACCGGGCGGGAGGTGGTGGGCCGGAGGGCCTGTGTTGTGGACGTAAAGCGAAGCAGTCCACAACACAGGTCCCGGAGGTCCGCCACCGGCACCCACCACGAACAGCAAGCGGCCCCCGCCCAAACCCCGCCCCCCCCGCCGGAGGCGAGACGCGGCCCCCGCCCAAAAGCCACCCCGCCGGAGGCGAGAGGCAAGGTGCGGTTACAGACGATGGGCGGCGCCCGTCGGAGTCGCCCCCCGCGTGTCCAAAAGCAACTGCGCCTTCACGGACAGGCCCTGAAGGTCATACGTGCGGTGCGCCTGCACCAGCACCGTCAGGTCCGCGGCGGCCGCGGCTTCGTACAGGGAGTCGGCCCTGGGGACGGGCCGGCCCAGCACGTTCCACTGGGGGACGTAGGGGTCGTGGTAGGTCAGGTGCGCGCCGAGTTCCGTCAGGCGGGAGGCGATTTCGAGGGCCGGCGCGCCGGTCTGGTCGGCGATGTCCGGCTTGTAGGTGACGCCGAGCAGCAGGACGCGGGCGCCGCGGGCGGATTTGCCGTGTTCGTTGAGGAGGGTGGCGCAGCGCTGGATGACGTAGCGCGGCATCCGGCCGTTCACCTCCTGGGCGAGTTCGACCATGCGCAGCGGGTGGCGGCTTGGGGAACGGCCCTTGTGGGAGAGGCAGTTGGGGTCGACGGGGGCGGCGTGGCCGCCCACTCCGGGGCCGGGGCGGAAGGACTGGAAGCCGAACGGCTTGGTCTCCGCGCAGCGGATGACGTCCCACAGGTCGACGCCGATGTCGTGGCAGAAGACCGCCATCTCGTTCATCAGGGCGATGTTGATGTGGCGGTAGTTGGTCTCCAGGAGCTTGGCGGTCTCGGCCTCGCGGGGGCCGCGGGCGCGCACGACCTTGTCGGTGAGGCGGCCGTAGAAGGCGGCGGCGGCCTCCGTGCAGGCGGGGGTGAGGCCACCGATGACCTTGGGCGTGTTGGCGTACCGGTGGGTGCGGTTGCCGGGGTCGTGGCGGCCGGGGGAGCAGGCGAGGTGGAAGTCGCGGCCGGCGGTGAGGCCCGAGCCCTCCTCCAGGAGGGGGCGCAGGAATTCCTCCGTGGTGCCCGGGTAGGCGGTGGATTCGAGGATCACCGTGGTGTGTGGGCGCAGCTGTGCGGCCAGGGTGCGGGCGGCGTCGGCGAGGGCGGTGAGGTCCAGTGCGCGGTCCTCGCCGAGAGGCGTGGGCGCGCAGAGGACCGCGGTACGGACCCGGCCCAGGGTGGTGGGATCGGTGGTGGTGCGGAAACCGGCGGAGAGCAGCCGGCGGAGTTCGGTGGCGGACAGCGGCCCGTCGGCGCCGGAGAGGGCGGCGGTGTGCGGGTCGGGGTCGTATCCGATGGTGCCGATGCCGGCGGTGGTGGCGGCCTGGGCGAGGGGGAGGCCGAGGTGACCGAGTCCGATGACGGCGAGGTCTGCGGGCATGCTGCGGCCGTCCTTCCCGAGCGACTGCGAATGACGTGGGCGCATGACGTAAGCGGCTGGCGATCACGCATAAGTAGACTAAGCGGATATTTGACCCAGAATAGGGATTGATGGATCAAGGCGGCGGGGTGTTGTCGCCATGAGCGGAGGGTGGATACCGGAACGCGGCGCGGACAGAATCGACAGACGGGGGGTGTGGCCCCGATCACAGCGGGAGGCAGCGGTGAAGACAGCGATACTGGGACCGGCACAGCGGGCCGAGGCGCTCGCCCGAATGGCGGAGCGGGAGCTGGACGTTCTGGTGGTCGGCGGCGGAGTCGTCGGCGCGGGGACGGCCCTGGACGCCGCGACCCGCGGCCTGTCCACCGGACTCGTCGAGTCGCGCGACTGGGCCTCGGGGACCTCCAGCCGGTCGAGCAAGCTCATCCACGGCGGTCTGCGGTATCTGGAAATGCTGGACTTCGCGCTGGTGCGGGAGGCGCTGAAGGAGCGGGGGCTGCTGCTGGAGCGGCTGGCGCCGCACCTGGTCAAGCCGGTGCCGTTTCTGTATCCGCTGCAGCACAAGGGCTGGGAGCGCTGGTACGCGGGCAGCGGTGTGGCGCTGTACGACACGATGTCCATCTCGTCGGGCCACGGCCGCGGACTGCCCCACCACCGGCATCTGTCCCACAAGCGGGCCCTGCAGGTGGCGCCCTGCCTGAAGAAGGACGCGCTGGTCGGCGCGCTGCAGTACTACGACGCGCAGATGGATGACGCGCGCTATGTGGCGACGATGGTGCGGACCGCGGCCGCCTACGACGCGCACGTCGCCAACCGGGCGCGGGTGGTGGGCTTTCTGCGCGAGGGCGAGCGGGTGGTCGGCGCGCGGGTACAGGACGTCGAGGGCGGCGGCGAGTACGAGATCCGGGCCCAGCAGGTCGTCAACGCCACCGGGGTGTGGACGGACGACACCCAGGCGCTGATCGGGGAGCGCGGGCAGTTCCACGTCCGGGCGTCGAAGGGAATCCACCTGGTCGTCCCCAAGGACCGGATCCATTCGACGACCGGGCTGATCCTGCGGACGGAGAAGAGCGTCCTGTTCGTCATCCCGTGGGGGCGGCACTGGATCGTGGGGACGACCGACACGGAATGGAATCTGGACAAGGCGCACCCGGCGGCCTCCAGCGCGGATATCGACTATCTGCTGGAGCATGTGAATGCGGTGCTGGCGACTCCGCTGACCAGGGACGACGTGGAGGGGGTGTACGCGGGTCTGCGTCCGCTGCTGGCCGGGGAGTCGGATGCCACCAGCAAGCTGTCGCGGGAGCACACCGTCGCCCATCCGCTGCCGGGACTGGTGGTGGTCGCGGGCGGCAAGTACACGACGTACCGGGTGATGGCGAAGGACGCGGTGGACGAGGCGGTGCACGGCCTCGACCAGCGGGTCGCGGAGAGCGTCACCGAGGACATTCCGCTGGTCGGAGCCGAGGGCTACCGGGCGCTGTGGAACGCGCGGGCCCGGATCGCGGCGCGCGCCGGACTCCATGTGGCCCGCATCGAGCATCTGTTGAACCGGTACGGCTCGCTGACCGAGGAGCTGCTGGAGCTGGTGGTGGCCGATCCTTCGCTGGGTGAACCGCTGGCGGCCGCGGACGACTATCTGCGGGCCGAGGCGGTCTACGCCTGTACGCACGAGGGCGCCCGCCATCTCGACGACGTGCTGACCCGGCGCACCCGCATCTCCATCGAGACCTTCGACCGGGGCACCCGCAGCGCCCGCGAGGTGGCCGAGCTGATCGCCCCCGCGCTGGGCTGGGACGACGACCAGATCGAAAAGGAGATCACGCACTACCGGAAGCGGGTCGAGGCGGAGCGCGAATCGCAGCGGCAGCCGGACGATCTGACGGCGGATGCGGCGCGGCTGGGGGCTCCGGACATCGTGCCGCTGTAGGCAGCCTGTGGATCCCCTGAGGGCTGTGGATCCCTTAAGTGCTGCGGATCCCCTGAGGGCTGTGGATCCCTTAAGTGCTGTGGATCCCCTGAGGGCTGCACATCCCCTGAGGGCTCGTGGAGACTCCCTGAAGCCTGTGTGGACTTTCTAGGGGCGTCGGGGTGCGCAGAACTCCGCGGTCAGCACCGCGGTGCCGTGGGCCGGATGGGTCAGGGCGTCGGTGTTGAGGCGGTAGCTGACGATGTGGCGGCCGTCGGCGGTGCCCGCGGTCCGGGCGTAGGAGCCGTTGATGTCGCCGTTGTGGCCCCAGACCGTGACGCCGCAGGGCAGCCTGGTCGCGTACAGGCCGAGGCCGTATACGCCGTCGGTGCCCTTCTCGCTGCGTATCTGGGCCATCTGGCGCGGCGCCAGGAGCCTGCCGCCGAGCAGGGCGGCGAAGAAGCGGTTGAGATCGCCCAGGGTGGTGACCATCTCGCCGGCCGCGCCCGCCCGGCTGGGGTCCAGCGAGGTGGCGTCCACCCGCCGGCCACCGGCCTGGGAGTAGGCGCGGCCGTGCGGCTCGGGCAGTACCGGGTCGGTGCCGGGGAAGGAGGTGTGATCGAGCCGAGCGGGGACGAGGATGCGGCGGCGGATCTCCGTGGCGTACGGGTTTTTGGTGACCGCCTGGATGACCAGGCCGAGCACCAGGTAGTTGGTGTTGGAGTAGGCGTAGTGGCTGCCCGGAGGGGCCGTCGGCGGGTGGCTGAGGGCGATCCGCAGCAGTTCGGCCGGCGTGTGGCTGTCGTAGCGGTGGGCACCGAAGCCCTTGCCGAAGAGCTGCCGGGAGAGCCGGGGGTCCTGGGTGTAGTTGAACAATCCACTCGTATGGTCCAGCAGCTGGCGGATCGTCACCCTGCGTAGTTCGCTGCGGTCGCCGTCTCCCGTGGCGGGCACGCCGGGCGGGAGGTGTGCGACGGCGCTGTCGTGCAGGGACAGCCGGCCCTCGGCGACGAGTTGCAGGATGACCGTCGCGACCAGGGTTTTGGTGAGGCTGCCGGCCCGGAAGTGGTCCGGCGGGCGCATCGCGCGGCCGCTGCGCAGATCGGCCACGCCGTCCGCGGCGTAGCGCGCGTCGGGGTACCCCGCGCGGGTGGTGAGGGAGGCCGCGCCCGGGGCTCCGTCGTCGACCAGCCGGTGCAGCGCATGCCGTGTCGTCGCGGGCGGCCGGGCGGCGGCCTCGTGCGCGCGGGCGGCCGGGCGGGGCGTGGCGGTGCAGGCCGTCAGGGCGAGTACGGTCAGGGCGGCGAGGGCACCCGAACGGAGCAGCGCGCGGCGGCGGCCGGCGACCGGCGGCGCGGGGGGAAGCGCGGCGGTCGTGGCCGGGCGAGGCGAGCGCTTCGGCATCGGGACTCCCGTTCGTCGGGGCCATCATGACGGGTACGAGGTGTCGTCCGGCATAGACCCGGGCCTTCCGCATGGCCGCGGATGAGGGAGAATGAAGGCTCTGCCAGGGTGGGTTGTCCGAGTTGGGCCAGTTTGGTGATCGATGGGACGTCGAAGCTGCCAACTCGGCTGGATTGCAGAGGGGATTCAGTGGGCGACGAGGTCGAGATGGACGGCAAAGGGGGCAGGCTGCTCGCCGGGCGGTACCGGCTCGCCGATGTTCTCGGCCGGGGCGGCATGGGCACCGTGTGGCGGGCACGCGACGAGGTCCTGGGCCGCACGGTCGCGGTCAAGGAGCTGCGCTTCCCGGGCGGGGTCGAGGAGGACGAGAAGCGTCGTCTGATCACCCGCACACTGCGCGAGGCCAAGGCGATCGCCCGGATCCGGAACAACGGCGCGGTGACGGTCTATGACGTGGTCGACGAGGACGACCGCCCCTGGATCGTGATGGAGCTGGTCGAGGGCCGCTCGCTGGCCGAGGTCGTCCGCGACGACGGCCCGCTCACCCCGCGCCGCGCCGCCGAGGTCGGGCTGGTCGTGCTCGATGTGCTGCGCGCCGCGCACGCCGAGGGCATTCTGCACCGCGATGTGAAGCCGTCCAACGTCCTGATCTCCGATGACGGCCGGGTCGTGCTGACCGACTTCGGTATCGCCCAGGTCGAGGGCGACCCCTCCGTGACCTCGACCGGCATGCTCGTCGGCGCCCCCTCCTACATCTCCCCGGAGCGCGCCCGCGGCCACAAGCCGGGCCCGCCGGCCGACATGTGGTCGCTGGGCGGCCTGCTGTACGCCTGTGTCGAGGGCGTTCCGCCGTACGACAAGGGTTCCGCGATCGCCACGCTGACCGCGGTGATGACCGAGCCGGTCGAGCCGCCGAAGAGCGCCGGCGAACTGGAAGAGGTCATCTACGGCCTGCTGGTGAAGGACCCGGCCGCCCGGCTGGACGACGCCGGCGCGCGGGTGCTGCTGGAGGACGTGGTCCACGCCCCCGAGGCGAAGACGCCGGAACCCCCGATGGACGCGACCCGGGCGATGGCGCTGCCGACGGTGCCCGTGGAGCGGTCGGAGCCGAAGGCCGGGCCGAAGCCGAAGTCGAAGCCGAAGAACACGCCGAAGTCGAAGGCCGCGCCGAAGTCGCGGGTGGTGCGGGGGACGCGGTCCGCCGCCGCGCCGGTGGCGGAGCCGGCGGCCGGGAACGCGAGCACCGGCGGCGGTGGCAAGGCGGGTGCCGGCACCTCCGCGGGTGCCGGTACGTCCGCGGCTGCCACGGCTGCCACGGCGGGCAAGAGCAAGGCCGGTGGAAGCACGGCCGGTGGAAGCACGGCCGGCGGAAGCAAGACCGGCGGAGGCAAGGGGGGCAAGGGCGCCGGTGCCGGCGAGGCTGCCGCGGCGGGTGCGCCGGCGCGGACCGGGCGTCCGCAGTCCGGGGCGGCCGGTTCGACGGCCGGGGAGGCGACCGGTCCCGACGCGGCGGACGCCGGCGGTAGGGCGGGTTCGGCCGGTCCGGGCGCGGCCCGTCCGGCGGGCACCCGGCCCGGGTTCGACGCCGAGGCCGCCAAGGAGAAGGTGCGCGGCGCCCTGCAGTCCGTCCGCAGCGCCGCCGCCGCGATGGCGGCCCGTCCGGACTCCAGATCCGGCGACGGGAGCCGTCCGCCGGCGCGCGCGTCGGTGACCGACGTCGTTCCGCGCCGCACGCTGATCATCGTGGCCGTGGCCGTGGTCGTCGTCCTGGCGGTGCTGGGCACGGTGCTGGCCGCCACCCTGGGCGACGACTCGGGGAAGACGAGCGGCAAGGCGTCCGGCAAGCCGGACACGTCGTCGTCCGCGAGCCGGGCGAAGCCGTCGACGGACGCGGCCGATGCGGGTGGGGACCAGGCAAAGGACCGGACGAAGGACCAGGACCCGGCCGACCCGCAGCCGCCGAATCTCACCCCGGCCGAGGACACCGGTGGCAAGGACGACAGCGGCGGCAAGGGCGGCAAGGCCGTGCCGGGCGGCTTCACCGAGCTCTCCAACGACAAGTTCCACTTCCGTATGGCGATGCCCAAGGGCTTCCACCAGACCGACACCGCGGGGGAGGGCTCCGGCGCCATATACAGCGCCTCGGGCGGCTTCCCGCGCATCCAGATCGACTACAACGCCGAGCCCGGCACCGATGCGGCGGCCTCCTGGCGCAGCCTGGAGCCGGCCGTGCGCTCCTCCAGCGACGACTACCACCTCATCGGCATCAAGTCGGTGAAGTGGCGGGACTATCCGACCGTCGCCGACTGGTCGTTCACCCGTCGGCAGAGCGGCGAGAAGGTACGGGTCCTCGACCGCGGCTTCCGGGCCGACGACCACCACGGCTACGCCATCATGATCACCTGCAAGGCGGATGCCTGGTCGGACAAGCCGTGCCAGCAGATGATCAAGACTGCGTTCAAGACGTTCGCGCTGAAGGACTGAGCGCTGAAGGGCACTGAGTGCTGAAGGGCTACGTGCTGAAGGGCTGAGTGCTGAAGGGCTGAGCCGGGGACGGGGGACGGGCCGGTCGGGGGACCGGGGCGCGGGCCGGACGAAGCACCGAGAGGATGCGCGCGGAGAGGTTGCGCGTCGTTGCGCCGAGCGGGCCGCAAGCTCCGATGCGGGCACGTATCGTGAGACGGCGAAGACCGTACGCATCCGCAATCGGCGGGAAGACGACCGGAAGTGACCGGAGGCGCCAGCGCCGACGGGCGGCTCCGGCGCGACGGTAGACAGTGCGCGCTGCGGGGAGGCGTCGTGGACGAGTACGCGGGAAGGGTGCTCGCCGAGCGTTACCGCCTGCCGTTGCGGCCCCTCGGCGACGACGACTTCACCGAGACCCGGGCATTCGACACCTTCAGCGGACAAGAGGTGCTGATCCGTCAGGTGCCGCTGCCGGAGGTCGTCGAGGCGGAGGTGGTCGGGGCTGAGGCCGTGGGGGCGGCGACGGCAGGGCCCGGTGAGCGCAGGCCCGGCGAGCCGAGGCCCGGCGGCGGCCGCTTCGGCGCCACGCGGGGCACGGTGAACGGCACGGCCGGGGTTGCCGACCGCAGTCCCCGCGATCCCGCCGTACGACGCGCGCTGGAGGCCGCGACCACGGCCGCGCAGCTGGCCGACCACCCCCGGCTGGAGCAGGTCTTCGACGCCTTTGCGCAGGACGGCAGCCTCTGGATCGTCGCCGAACTCCTCACCGCCCGCCCGCTGTCCGCGCTGCTCGCCGCGCGGCCCCTGTCCCCGCACCGCGCCGCGGAGATCGCCGCGGACCTGCTCACCGCGCTGCGGGTGCTGCATACGAACGGCTGGCTCCACCGCAACATCACCGCCCGCACGGTCCTGGTCTGTGAAGACGGCCGGGCCATCCTGACCGGCCTGGCGGTGGGTGCGGCGCAGGAGGCGCTGTGCGGAGGCGAGGCGTCCGGCCTGGGCGGGAGCGCTTTTGGTGAGTCCGCGGCGGACCGGCCGGAGGGCGGGGAGACCGCTGCGGACCGGCCGACCGGTGAGGAGACCGCAGGGGACGGGCCCGCGTCCGACGGGCCCGCGTCCGACGGGCCCGCGTCCGACGGGCCCGCTTCCGACGGGCCCGCTTCCGACGGGCCCGCTTCCGACGGGACCGCGTCCGACGGGACCGCGGCGGACCGGCCCGCCTCCGACGGGTCTGCAGCCGGCCGGCCCGCCTCCGCCTCGACCTCGCTGACCAAGCCCGCGGCTGACGGCGCCGCCACCACCACCTCCGCATACGGCCGGCCCACCGCCGGGCTCGCCGCCGAGCGGGCCCGGCAGACGCGGCTGACCGTCATCGGCCCGGTCACCGAGCGCTGGGCACCGGAGCAGGCCGGACCGGTCCACGAGAACTGGCAGTTGGCGCCGCCGGTCGGCCCGGCCACCGACCTGTGGGCGGTCGGTGCGCTCCTCTACCGGAGCGTGCAGGGGCAGCCGCCGTTCCCGGAGGACAGCGCCGTCGAACTGGCACAGCTGGTCTGTTCGCAGCCGCCCGCGGTCGCCGAGGAGTGCGGGGCGCTGCGTCCCGTCGTCGAGTCCCTGCTGCGTCAGGACCCCGCCGACCGCCCGGCTTTCGAGGAGCTGAACGGCTGGCTGCGCTCGTTGATCCGTACGGCACCGGAGCCGGAGGCCGGGAGCCGGCTGGTGACGATGCCGGCATCGCAGGGCGCCGATCCCCGGCGGCTGCCGATCGTGCGGCGCCGCGGTGAACTCGTCAGGAAGGGGCGCCACAAGAAGACCCGGGCGTCCCGGCGGGCGCGGCCGCGGCCGGCGCCGGCCGTCGCCGGGGCGGACGGGGCGACGGCTGCCGCTGCCGCACCACCCGTCCCACCGGCGCCGGACCCCGAGCGGTCCGCCCCGCTCGCTGCCGCGCCCCGTCCGCCCCGTCCCCCGAAGCAGCCCAAGCCGCTCCGGCCGCCCAGGCAGGCCCGGGCGGAGCGGCGTGCCGAGCCGGCTGAGCCCTGGGGGTACGGCGGGGCCGCTGACGGGGAACCGTACGAGCAGCAGACGCTCGGCCAGGTCGGCCAGGTCGGCCAGGTAGGCCAGGTAGGCCAAGTCGGTCAGGGGGGCCTGGGCGACGCGCCGCTTCCCCCGGCGCGCCCGGCGCGTGCGCCGCGACCGCTCGGCCGGCTGCTGCTGACCGTCATCCTGCTTCTCCTCGTCGGCGCGGTCATCTATGCGATGGCGTTCCTGCCCAAGTCCGGTGAGGACGCCAAGACCGGCGGGGGAGGCGCGGACCGTGCGGGCACCTCGGGCGCGGCGCCCGCGTCCCCCACTCCGTCCAAGGACCGGAGCGAGGGGGACGGCGCCTCGTCGGGTACCGGCGCGCCGCGGGCCACCAGCCCGGCGGGGGCCGCCGAGGGCTTCGAGGTCCGCACCGACCCCGAGGGCTTCCAGGTCGCGGTCCGCAAGGGCTGGCAGCGGCGCGGGGCGAACGACCGGGGCCAGGTGCGGTACGTCGGCGGGGACTACGAGCTGGTGGTGGTGCCCGGCCGCGACACGACGGCACACTCCGGCACCGATCCGATGGCGTATATGCAGAACAAGGAAGCCGAGCTGGCGCCGTACCGCTCCTCCGGCTGGGCCTCGGCCTCCGGTCTGCAGCGGATCGACGTCGGGAAGACGGCGATGGCCGAGGGCACCTTCTCCTGGCGTGACGGCAGCGGACGCGAGGTGTATGTGCGTAACCTCGCGATGATCCATAACGGCCGCTACCACCTCGTACTCGTCATCGGCCCGGACAGCGGGCGGCACGAGGTGGACGAGCTGTACGAGCAGGCGACGAGCGCCTACCGGCCGCGCTGAGGCTGCCGGTGTGCTGAGGCCGGCGTCAGGGCTGAGGCGGCCGGGCGGCGGCAGGGGCCGTCACCCGCTCAACTCCCGTCACCCGCTCAACTCCCGTCACCTGCTCAGCTCCCGTCACCCTCTCAACTCCCGTCACCCGCTCAACTCCCGCTCCAGCGGAGTCCGTATGCGCGGGGTGACCCGGACGTCCCCGAGCCAGGCCGCCAGCCGGGCCGCCTCGGCCGTCACCGCCGCGGTGGCTTCGCTGCGTCCCCCGAGCTCTCGGCTTCGCCCGGGCAGGGTGGTGCCCCCACCATCCGTCAGCAGCCGCCAGACGATCTCGCCGTCCGCGCGCTGAGCCCAGCCGCCGATGATCCGGCCGTTCCACCACACCGTCGGCCCGATGTTCCCGTTGCGGTCGAAGAGCTGCGGTACATGGTCCGGGTCGAGGTACCAGTCGCGGTACTTCCAGCCCATCGCGGTGGGGTCGAGGGCCGGCAGCAGGGCGGCCCAGGGTTCGGGTGCGGCGACCGGTGCGAGGTCACCGGGCAGCGCGACGCCACAGATGCCGCCGTCCAGGTCCACCTCGACGGCGCCGACGGCGGCCAGCGCCTGCCGGGTGGCCGTGAGCGTCCAGCCTGTCCACCACTTGAGATCGTCCACGGTCGCCGGGCCGTACGACGCGAGCCAGCGTCCGGCGAGGGCGGCGCGCGCCTCGGGGGCCGGCGGCGCGGGCAGCTCGGCGAACGCGGTGCCAGGCCGCCAGCGGTAGGAACTGCTGGTCCAGCCGCCGCGCGGCCGCCCGCGCCGGATGCGGCCCTCGGCGGCCAGTACCCGCAGGATCCGGCTGGAGACGGCGACCGTGGCCTGGTACGGCTTGCCGGGGGAGTTCACGATGGTGTCGCGCAGGTCGGGCACCTCGGCGGCGAGTTCGGACGCGGTCGCCTCGCCGTGTGCGTTCAGCGCGGCCAGCGTCCGCGCCTCGACCTCGGCCAGCCGCCGTTCGTCCCACCCCGGGGCGCCCTCGGTGAGCCACTTGACCATCCCCGCCCGCTCCCTGGCGGCGATCGTCTTCGCGGTGGACGAGGCGACGACCGGTGCGACCGCGGCGCCGACCGCGAAGAGCGTGCGGCGCATGCACAGCAGCCGGACCAGCGACCCCTCGTCGTACAGCGCGCGCTCCACATCGGCCGGGTCAGGAGCGGTCAGCCGGGCGCAGGCCGCCAGATGGACGGTCGCCGGATCGGTGGCATGCAGCCCCACGACCGCATCCGCCACCTCCTCCGTACGGTCCGCCCGGTACGCGGGCGCGAGCAGGTGCCGCCGCCCGAGGCGGGCACGGCGCGCGGCGGTGTCGATACGGGGTCGCGAGTGACTCATGGGGTGACCGTAGGCGGTGTGGAGGACAGCAGGTGTCCGCATTGCGGGGCTCACGGCGGCCGGGCGCACCCGAAGAGCCGGGCGCACCCGAAGAGGGGGCGGGGTTACGGGGCTACCGAGGGCGGCGGGACAAGGCGGCGTTCGCCTTCATCAGCGCGGGGATGAAGGCGTAGGCGGCGGTGGGGACGACGATCGCGGTGAGGATCAGCGTGCGCAGCAGCAGCGGCAGGTGGGCGGTGGCAGGACCCAGCAGCCCCAGGGCGACGGTGATGGTCGGGTAGACGGCCAGCCAGGTGATCAGCGCACGGCGGTGGACGGACGGGGCGGTGGGCGTGTTCGCGGCCATGGAATCACTCCTGGTCAAGGTGGCTGGATCCCTGATCTCCAACCAGACGGTTGGAGTCTGGCACGCCCCCTCCGAGAAGTCCAACCATTTGGTTGGGGATCGGGGTAGGGTTGCCGCATGGCCTGGGACACCGCACGCACGAAACAGCTCCTGCTGGATGCCGCCGTCGAGGAGTTCGCCGAGTGCGGCGCCGACGGCGCCCGCATTGCCCGCATCGCGACCCGGGCGGGCGTCAACAAGGAGCGGATCTACCAGTACTTCGGCAGCAAGGAGAAGCTGTTCGCCGCGGTCCTCGCATCAGAGCTGGAAAAGATCGCCGCGGCTGTTCCCCTCACCGCGGGCCAGGCCGGTGACCTGGGCGACTATGCGGGCCGGGTCTTCGACTACCACCGCCGGCACCCGCATTTCGTACGCCTGCTGGCCTGGGAGGGGCTGCAGTGTTCCGACCGGATCGCCGCCGAGAGCGAACGCACGGACCACTACGCCGAGAAGATCGCTGCCGTCGCCCGCGCCCAGCAGGACGGCAAGCTCACCGGCGCCGTCGAGGCGGGCCAGCTGGTGCACGCGGTCATCGCCCTCGCGGCCTCCTGGTTCACCCTGCCCCAGCTCACCCACATGCTCCTGCCCGCCGGCACCGATGCCGCCCCGGACGGTCAACGCCAGGCCCTGGTCACCCTCGTCCGCCATCTCACGCGGTCATGACCCGCCTCGGCCGGGAGTGCGGCGGGCGCGCCGGGCGGCCAGGTCCCGGAGCGTGGTGTGGGCCATCAGTCCTTCCCGGAAGGGGGTGCGGTGTCGGCCGTGCGCCCCGTCTCCGTCATTGCTGACGCTGCGTCAGGTCCCGTACGGAGAGTGGAGGTCGACGCCTTGCCGGTCCGGCGGCGGCGGGGCTAGCCTTTTCTGACGATCCATCAGAATCTCGGGTGAGGGGACCACGATGGGGAACGTGATGGAGCCGCCGCGGGGCGGGGTGCGCGAGCCGGTTCCCGAACCACCCGCCGCCTGTGCTCTCCCCGGCGGCGATCCGCCCGGCCGGCGGCCCCTCTGCCGCCTCTTCCACGGGTAGCCCCCATGGACCTCACGTACTCACCGGAAGAGGAAGACTTCCGGGCCAGGCTGCGCGCCTGGCTCGGCGAGGTGCTGCCGCGGCTCCCCGCGAAGCCCGCCGCGACCGACTGGCCGGGACGGCGGGCGTATGACACGGCCTGGCAGCGGATGCTGTACGACGCCGGATACGCGGGCCTGCACTGGCCGCGGGACGCCGGCGGGCAGGGTGCCACCCCCACCGAGCACCTGATCTTCCTGGAGGAGACCGAGCGTGCCGGGGCGCCCTACGTCGGCGCGAACTTCGTCGGGCTGCTGCACGCGGGGCCGACCCTCGCCGTCGAGGGCAGCGCCGCACAACGCGCCCGCTGGCTGCCGCCGATCCTGCGCGGCGACGAGATCTGGTGCCAGGGCTTCAGTGAACCGGACGCCGGCTCCGACCTCGCCGCGCTGCGGACCAGGGCCGTGCGCGACGGGGACAGCTACGTCGTCAGCGGCGCCAAGATCTGGACTTCGCACGCCGAGGTCGCCGACTGGTGCGAACTCCTCGTCCGCACCGACCCGGCCGCGCCCCGGCACCGCGGCATCAGCTGGCTGGCGATGCCCATGGACGCACCGGGCGTGACGGTCCGGCCGCTGCGCACCCTGGCCGGCTCGACGGAGTTCGCCGAGATGTTCCTCGACGAGGTGCGGGTGCCGGTCGGCAACCGCGTCGGCGCGGAGAACGACGGCTGGCGGGTGACGATGGTGACGCTGTCCTTCGAGCGCGGCACCGCCTTCGTCGGCGAGGTGGTGGCCTGCCGCCGGGTGCTCGGCGCGCTGGCCCGGGCCGCGCGCGCCAACGGCCGCTGGGACGACGCGGTGCTGCGCCGCAGGCTGGGCCGGCTGCATGCGGAGTTCGCCGCGCTGTGGCGGTTGATCCAGTGGAATGTCAGCGAGGCGGCGGGGGGCCCGCCGGGCGGCGGGCGGCGGGGGAGCGGCGGTGGTGTGCCGGGGGTCGGCGGTTCGGTCTTCAAGCTCCGCTATTCGCACGTCCGCCAGGAGCTGTACGACGCGGCGGCGGAGGTGCTCGGGGCCGGCGCGCTGGACGCGGACCACGAGTGGGCCGGGGACCGGCTGTCGTCCCTCTCCTACACCATCGCGGCCGGTACCTCGCAGATCCAGCAGAACATCGTCGCCGAGCGGATCCTCGGCCTGCCGAAGGGGCGGTGACCGGGCCGGTGGATTTCCAACTCACCGCGGACCAACGGGCGTTGCGGGACGGTACCCGTGCGCTGCTGGCCGGACGCTTCGGCCGGGAACGGCTGCGGGCCGCGGTGGAAGAACCGGCGCTGGACCGTGCGCTGTGGCGCGAGTTGGGCGAGGCCGGGTTCTTCGCGCTGCGGCTGCCGGAGGCGGCCGGCGGAGTGGGGCTCGGACTGCCGGAGGCGGTGCTGGTCTTCGAGGAGGCCGGGCGGGCGCTGCTGCCGGGGCCGCTGGTGGCGTGCCAGCTGCTGGCCGGGACGGTGGACGGTGTCGCGGCCGGCGAGAAGATCGTCGGGCTGTGCGAGGCGGAGCGGGAGCCGGTGCTGTGGGAACACCCGGCGGAGTGCGATGAGTTGATCTTGGTGGAGGAGGGCGCGGGGCACGGGGATGGCGGGCCTGGGGGCGGACTCAGGGGCGCATACGGGCGCACGGGGGGCGCCTACTGGAGCGCGCAGGACCGGGTGGTCTGCGCCCCGTTCGCCTCCATCGATCCCCTCACTCCGCTCGCCCGCGTCATGGACCTGCCGCGCACCGCGCCTCTGGCCCTGGACGTCCCCCGGCTCCGCCGCGAGGCGGCGCTGCTCACCGCCGCACAGCAACTGGGAAGCGCGGCCCGCACGGTCGAGATGGCGGTGGGCCACGCCCGCGAGCGCGAACAGTTCGGTGTGCCCATCGGCTCGTTCCAGGCGGTCAAGCATCTGTGCGCGCAGATGCTGGTACGGGCGGAAATCGCCCGAAGTGCGGTATATGCGGCGTCACTCACGGAGTGTGTCCTCGATGTCACGGCCGCGAAGCTGTTGGCTGACGAGGCCGCGGTGGGTAACGCACGGGACTGCCTGCAGGTCCACGGCGGAATGGGCTTCACCTGGGAGGCCGATGTGCATCTGCACCTCAAGCGGGCCTGGTTGCGGGCCGAGCACTGGGGAGTGGCGCGCGAGGCGGAAGAACTGCTGGCGGCGGGCTTGATCGCCTGACGGCGGCGGCGCGAGGGTCGTGGTGGTGCGGGGTGGTACGCGGGTGTGTGTGGCGGCGCGTGACGCCGTGCGGTGCCAGGTCCTGGCGATGCGTATGCGATATGTCGGGCTCGCCATGCGGAAATGGTCACGGAGGGTCGATATCGGGTTGTGTCCTAGGCGTGACTCGTCACAGGGGGGAGTCGGCGTTCCGCTCGGGTACCCTCCGTGGGGTGCGAGTGGTTCTGTGGCGCAACGGGCCCGGTGTCGTCGGAAAGACGGCTCCGGGGTACGGACTGCGCGCCGCTCGCCCTTGGGCAGGGCCCGATCGCCCCCCTTGTTCGACTCCCCGCAAAGTGCGTCGCACAGTATGCAGGATGCATACTCCCTTGCGCTGGAATATGCCCGAAGCGCTTGTTGGGGTGACTCAACGTCAACCATGCTGTGCTCCACCGGGGTCACGCACCGTGACTCCGTGGAGGCGCGAGGCGATGTTTCCGCCGGTTCGGATGGTGTGAGCGGTGCAGGTGCTTCAGGTTCAGTTGGATGTACGGCCCGACCCCGCGGAGGTGGGGAGGGCCCGGCGATGGGCCAGGTCGCGGCTCGTGGGTTCCGGTATAGGGGCCGATGAGCCACTTGCGGAGACGCTGGTCCTTTTGATTTCCGAGCTCGTCACCAACGCCGTGGTGCACACCGGCGCGGCGGCCGAGCTGCGGATGTGCTTCTCCGGCTCGGGCGCCGTGGTCGGGACCGTCCGGGTCGAAGTGGTGGACGCCAGCGCCCGCCCGCCACGCCAGCGGCACGCCGACGGCGACGACACCAACGGCCGCGGCCTGGAACTGGTCGACGGCCTGGCCGACCGCTGGGGGTGGCAGCAGGATGGCGGCGGCAAGCGGATCTGGTGCGAGGTGGACCGCGGCCAGCCTCTGCTGCTGGCGTCAGGGTCCGATCTGGGGGCTTACGAACACTCTCGCGCGACGCCACGCGCCGTGACGCATCAGGCCTGATCCGCTCCGGGCGGTAACGAAAGCAGTCCAGACCAGGTGTTGACGTGGCGTGGCCAGTTGATCACCCTTGGGTGAAGCGATGCGCCGCGAGGGGACGCCGAGGTTGTGGGGGGCCGGTCATGTGGCCCGGGTCTTGGCGAGTGCGGATCGCGGCCTGGTAGGGCCCCCGTGGCAGCGGGGATGGGTGGCGGTCCGCGGTGCCGTGCTCGGGGCGCGCACGCGCGCATCGCCACCTGGCCGGCCGGGCGCCGTCGGGCCGTCGGCCGTCAGAGTCGGCGGCCCGGCGCGACCCGGCCCGGGCAGGTGGCCGAGGGTTGCCGCGGCCCGGCCGGGGACCGTCAACGGCCCGGTCAGAGGATCGCCACGGGTGCGACCGGCGCCCCGGAGCCTCCGACGAACGGTTCGGCCACCGCGGACAGCAGGAACGTCCAGCGTCCCGCCTGCGCGCAAGCCGTCGCCAGCTCCTCCAGATTCCAGTTCTGGCCCTGCGGCATGCCCATCTCGACGAGATCGAGCGCGTGCACCGGCATCCACAGGTTCTCGATCTCCGGCGGGAAGATCTCGAAGGTCAGGGTGTCGTTGGCGACCGCCGCGACATCGCGTGCGTGGAACCACTCCGGGGTGCGCAGCGACAGGCCGGGTGACGGGAACGCGTAGGCCTGGCGGTCGCCGGCGAGGTAGTGCCGCAGCTGCCCGGTCCGTACGAGGACGATATCGCCGGCCCGTACCGCCGTCCTGGCCCGTTCTTCGGCGGCGTCCAGGTCCTCCGGCGTGATGGCGTAACCGCCCGGCAGTTGCTCGGTGCGGTGGGCGCGGGCCACGTCCAGGAGGACCCCGCGGGAGACGAGGGGGGTGGCCTTCTCCACGCCGAGGCAGGTGGCGCCGTGGTGGGCGGTGACCGAGTCGGCGGGGCGGTTGTTGTAGAGCCGGCCGGAGTGGGAGACGTGGGCGAGGCCGTCCCAGTGGGTGGCGGCCTGGAGGCCCATCGTGACCACGTCGTCCGTCGTCGCGACCGTGCCGGGACCGAAGATCTCCTGGTTGATGGCGGTCATGGTGTGCAGCGGGTTGACCCGGCCGGGGATCACGCCGGTCTGTACGCCGTCCTGCCGGAGCGGGAGGGCGAGCGGGATGCGGCGGCCGCTGCGGACGCAGCCGGCGGCCTCCCGTACGACCCGTTCGGTGATCAGGTTGAGGGTCCCGATCTCGTCGTCCGGGCCCCAGCGTCCCCAGTTGTTCACGCGTCCGGCGATGTCATGGAACTCCTGCGGCAGGGGCACGGGCCCTCCTCGGGATGGCTGGGTTCGGTAGCCCCGGGGTCTTGTGTTCGTCCGGTGTCTGCTCAAAAATCTAACGGTCCGTCAGAAACTGCGGGAAGGGTCACGGCATGGGGAACTTCTTGGCCGGCAAAGTGATCGCCGTAACGGGGGCGGGCCGCGGTATCGGCCGGGCGGTGGCTCTCGCCTGCGCGGACCAGGGCGCCAAGGTGATCGTCAACGACTACGGGGTCGCCGTCGACGGCGCCGGACCCAGCAGCGAGGTCGCCGAATCGGTGGTGAAGGAGATCGAGGCGGCCGGGGGCCTGGCGGTCGCGGTGGCCGACGATGTGTCCACCATGGCCGGCGGGCAGCGGATCGTGGACACCGCGCTGGCGCAGTACGGACGGATCGACGGTGTGGTGTGCGTGGCCGGGATCCTGCGGGAACGGATGCTCTTCAACATGTCCGAGGAGGAGTGGGACCCGGTGGTCGCCACCCACCTGAAGGGGACGTTCACGGTCTTCCGGGCGGCGTCGGCCATCATGCGCCGGCAAGGTACGGGCACCCTGGTGGGCTTCACCAGCGGGAATCACCAGGGCTCGGTGTCCCAGGCCAACTATGCGTCCGCGAAGGGCGGGATCATCTCGCTGGTGCGGAGCGCCGCGCTGGGCCTGCACAAGTACGGAGTGACGGCCAACGCCGTGGCGCCCGTGGCGCGGACGCGGATGTCGGCGAGCGTGCCGGTGGAGCTGACGGAGATCGGCGAACCGGAGGACGTGGCGGCGCTGGTCGTCTATCTGCTGAGTGACCAGGCCAGGGAGGTCACCGGGCAGGTGTACACGGTTGCCGGGCCCAAGATCGCGGTGTGGGCCCAGCCGAGGGAGCTCCGCTCCGTGTACGCCGACGGGGGCGGCTGGACGCCGGAGCGGGTGGCGGAGGTGCTGCCGGGGTCGGTCGGGTCCGATCCCATGCCGATGTTGGCGCAGCTTTCGGAGATGGCGAGGGCTGCGGGGGCGAAGGCGCGGCCCAACGCGTAGGGGCTTTCCGGCGTTCTCGGCTTTCCCGCCGTGGGGGCTTCTCGCCGTTGCTCCCCCACTGCCTGAAGGGCGTGGGAGGTACCTCCAGCGGCGGGCCGGTCCGCTGCGCTTTGCCTCGGGGCGCTTTTGGCTTTCCCGCCGTGGGGGTTTGCCGCTGTTGCGCCTGCGGCGGGCCGGGTCCGCTGCGCGGGGCTGTGGGTGCGGTGACGGGCCTGCGGGGCCTGGTGCGTGGACTGCTGCGCTTTACGTCCACACACCAGGCCCCTCCGGCCCGTCCCCTCCCGTGGGTGAGGAAGTGAACGTGGGTGGGGGCGGGCGTGGGAGGTCTTCGTGGACTTTGGGTTCGGGAGTGGGGACGAGGGGTTTCGGGCGGAGGCTCGTGACTGGCTTGCGGGGCATCTTGTGGGTGTATACGCCTCGTTGGCGGGGCGTGGGGGCCCGGGGAGCGAGCACGAGGGCGCCGAGGAACGGCGGGCGTGGGAGCGGGAGCTGGGGGCCGATGGGTGGATCGGGCTCGGGTGGGAGGGCGGGGAGGGGGCGTACGGGAACCGTACGGCGAGCCTGACCCAGCAGGTGGTGTGGGCCGAGGAGTATGCGCGGGCCAGGGCGCCGGGGCGGGTGGGGCACATCGGGGAGAACCTGCTGGCGCCGACGCTGCTCGCCTACGGGGACGAGGCGCAGCGGCGGCGGTTTCTGCCGGCCATCGCCCGGGGTGAGGAGCTGTGGTGCCAGGGCTACAGCGAGCCGGACGCGGGGTCGGATCTGGCGGGGCTGCGGACGGTGGCGGTCCGGGAGGGTGCCGGCTATCGCGTCAGCGGGCAGAAGATCTGGACGTCACTGGCGGGCGAGGCCGACTGGTGCTTTGTGCTGGCGCGGACGGATCCGGCCGAGCGGCGCCATCGCGGGCTCTCGTTCCTGCTGGTGGCGATGGATCAGCCGGGGCGCATCGAGGTGCGGCCGATCCGGCAGATGTCGGGGACGGCGGAGTTCAACGAGGTGTTCTTCGACGGTGCGGTGGCCGCGCATGTGGTGGGCGGGGAGGGTGCGGGCTGGCGGGTGGCCATGGGGCTGCTCGCGCGGGAGCGCGGGGTGTCCACCCTCGTCCAGCAGATCGGGTTCGCGGCGGAGCTGGCCGAGGTCGTCGGGGAGGCGGTGCGCTGCGGTGCGCTGCGGGACCCGGTCCTGCGTGACCAACTCGTCGGCCAGTGGGCCGAGTTGAAGGTCATGCGGTGGAACGCGCTGCGCACGCTGGGAGCGGCCGGGGACGCCGGTGCACCGAGTGTGGCGAAGCTGCTGTGGGGTGGCTGGCACCAGCGGCTCGGGGAGCTGGCGATGCGGGTGCGCGGGGCCGCCGCGGCGCTGGGCCCCGCCGACTGGGCCGCGCAGGCGCCGTACGAACTCGACGCGTTGCAGCGGCTGTTCCTGTTCACCCGGGCCGACACCCTTTACGGCGGCTCGGACGAGATCCAGCGCAACATCATCGCCGAGCGGGTGCTCGGCCTGCCCAGAGTGGAGCGGATATGAGGGGCGTCATCTTCGACGGCGAACAGCCCCGGGTCGTGGACGATCTGGAGGTGCGCGATCCGGGCCCGGGCGAGGTGCTGGTCGGTATCCGGGCCGCGGGGTTGTGCCACAGCGATCTGTCGGTGGTCGACGGGACGATTCCGTTCCCGGTGCCGGTGGTGCTGGGGCACGAGGGGGCGGGGGTGGTCGAGGCCGTGGGCGCGGGCGTCGGCCATGTGGTGCCCGGCGATCACGTCGCGCTGTCGACGCTGGCCAACTGCGGGGCGTGCGCGGAGTGCGACCGGGGGCGGCCGACGATGTGCCGGAAGGCGATCGGGATGCCGCAGAAGCCGTTCCGCCGGGGCGATACCGAGCTGTTCAGCTTCGCGTCGAACTCGGCGTTCGCGGAACGTACGGTCGTCAAGGCGGTGCAGGCGGTGAAGATCGCCGAGGATATTCCGCTGGCGTCGGCCGCGCTGATCGGGTGCGGGGTGCTGACCGGGGTCGGGGCGGTGCTCAATCGGGCGAGGGTGGACCGGGGGGACTCGGTCGTGGTGATCGGGGCGGGCGGTATCGGCCTCAATGTGCTCCAGGGGGCACGGATCGCCGGGGCGTCGGTGATCGTGGCGGTGGACGCCAACCCGGCGAAGGAGACGGTGGCGCGGCAGTTCGGGGCGACCCACTTCATCGACGCGTCGGCGGTGGCGGACGGCGTCAAGGCGGTGAAGGAGATCCTGCCGACCGGCGCCGACCATGCCTTCGAGTGCGTGGGCAGCACCCGGCTGATCCGGCAGGCCGTCGACCTGCTCGACCGGCACGGCCAGGCGGTGCTGCTCGGGGTGCCGCCGGCCACCGCGGAGGCCTCGTTCCGGGTGTCGTCGATGTATCTGGACAAGTCGATCCTGGGCTGCCGTTACGGGTCGGCCCGCCCGCAGCGGGACATCGCGCTCTACGCCCGGCTCTACCGTGAAGGGCGGCTGCTGCTCGACGAGTTGGTGACGAAGACCTACCCGGTGGAGGACTTCGCGAAGGCGGCGGACGATGCCCACCACGGGCGGGTGGCGCGGGCGGTGCTGACCTTCGAAGAGGAGCGCTGACCGGTCCGAGGACGACAACGGCGGGCAGGAATGAGCGTCAGGAGCCGACCGGATCACTCCGTTACGGGCAGGCACTCGGCGAGCAGGTCGACGATGTCGCGCCAGGCTCGCTGCGCGTGCCGTCGGTGGTAGCCGACGCCGGGGCGCACGGGGTGGTCGACCGGTGGGTGGTGGAAGGCGTGCAGGGCTCCGCCGTAGACCGTGAGGCGCCAGTCGACGCCCGCGGCCTGCATCTCGGCGGTGAACGCGTCCCGCTGCGCGGGTGGCATGATCGGGTCTTCCGACCCGACCCCGGCCCACACCGGGCAGCGTATGCGTGCCGCCTCGCCGGGCCGGCCCGTGGTCAGTGCGTTGACCGTCCCGATCGCGCGCAGGTCGGTGCCGTGGCGCCCGAGTTCCAGCGCGATGGCACCCCCGGTTCCGTAGCCGATGGCGGCGATCCGGTCGGGGTCGGTCCGCGGTTCGGCACGCAACACGTCGAGCGCCGCGTGGCCGATGCCCCGCATCCGGTCGGGGTCGGCGAGCAGCGGCATGCAACGGGCCAGCATCTCCTCGGGGTCGCCCAGATAGCGCCCGCCGTGGAGGTCAAAGGCCAGTGCCACGTATCCCAGCTCGGCCAGGGCATCGGCCCGGCGGCGCTCGACGTCGCTGAGCCCCGTCCCCTCGGGCCCGATCAGGACCGCGGGCCGGCGGTCGACACCGGTGGGGAGTGCGAGGTGTCCGGTCATCGTGAGGGCGTCTGCCGGGTAGGCGACCGTGCGCGTGGTGATCGTCGTCATGAGGCCGGACTGTAGTGACCGTCCGGCCCGGCCGGGCCGGTGTTCACTGCCGGCAAACGGTGGACCGTCCCGGCTGCACCACCCGGGCACGGGCCGCCGCCGCGCCGATCAGCTCCGCGAGCCGTTGCGGAGCAGGGGACCCCGCGTAGCCGCCGCGCGCCCGGTGCTTCCGGTGCTTCCGTGCGCCGCGGGGCCGGCCGTGCTCACTCGCCCAGCTGCCCGAAGGTGCCCCGGTGGAAGAGGAGCGGGCCGGCCTCGGCGGCGGCCGGATCCGTGCCGAGGGCGTCGACCCGGCCGACCACGATCAGATGGTCGCCGCCGGTGTGCACGGCCTGGACCGTGCAGTCGATCCAGGCGGGAACGTCCGCCAGCCGGGGCGAGCCGGTCGCGGGGGCGGCCCCGTAGCGGACCCCGGCGAACTTGTCGCCGCCGCTGACCGCGAACCCCCGGCAGAGCTCGCCCTGTCCGGCGCCGAGGATGTTGACGCAGAACACCCCGGCACGGGCGATCCGCGGCCAGGTGGCCGACGTACGCGCCACCATGAACACCACCAGCGGCGGGTCGAGCGAGAGCGAGGTGAAGGACTGGCAGGCGAAACCGGCCGGTTCCGGCTCCCCGGGGGAGGTGATGACCGTGACGCCGCTGGCGAAGTGGCCCAGGACGAAGCGGAATGCGGCCGGATCCAACGGAGCACGCTCGTCGTCGCGTACGGCCCGCAGCGCGGGGCGCGGGCGTGGCCCGGCGGGTGGGGTGGCGGGTGCGGCGGCCGTGGTGGGCGCGCCGACAGAACGCAGGTACCGCACGGCCGTGGCCGCCATTGCAGCGTGTCCCATCATGCTTCCATTGAATCTGATGGCTCGTCAGATGGAAAGGTGCGCGGGCGCCGGGCGCGGAGCGCCGGCCGCGCGGGTGCCGGCCGCGCGGAGCGTCGGTCGCGCGGAGCGTCGGTCGCGGAGCGCCGGCCACGGGTGTCGGCCACCCACACGTGTGGTTTGCCGGGAGATCGGGGGCGATCTCGGGGGATTCGCGGGAGATTGAGGAGCAGATTCCTGATTGCGTGTCGATCGCACGGGTAGCGTCCATCTGGGCCGCGTCCGTAGCCGAACACGGGGGAGAGTTCCGGTACATGGCCGATGCGACACCGTCGTCAGCTTCGTCTGCCGCGTCACCACCCAGCTTCGATGAGGTCTTCTGCGGGCTGTTGCCCCGGCTCTACCGACGGGCGGTGATGCTGGCCGGATCGAGACAGTCCGCGGAGGATGTGGTGCATGAGGCGTATCTCAAACTCGCCGCCCGTCCTCAGCGCTTCCTCGCCCATCCTGAGCCGTACGCCTACGCCTTCACCGCCGTACTCAACGTCGCCCGGGACGCCTACCGCAAGGACCGGCGCCAGGTGCTGGTCGACGAGATGGACGGGGTCGAGGAATCCGGTGCGGGCGGGGTGGGCGGTGGCGTCGGTGCGGGGGCCGGCGGGGTGCCCGGCGGCTGGGACGGCGGGGTGGAGCGGCGGCAGGCCGAGATCGAAGCGGTGCGGCTGCTGGGGAAGCTGTCGCACCGGCAGGCCGGCATCGTCATCCTCGTCGATCTCGACGGCTACACCATCGACCAGGCCGCGAAGATCATGAAGGTGCATCGTGGTACTGCCGCCCGCCATCGCGCCCGTGCGCTGGACAGGCTGCGCGCCTACCTCGTTGCCTCGGAGCACGGGCAGGCGGGGAGGTGAGCGGCGTGGTGGGAGTCGGACCACGGTACGACGGCGGTGCGGGATCGGCGGGCGGCGGCCGGGACTTCGGCGGCGGCCGGGGTGACGGGGCCGGGGACGATGCCGAGGCGCTGCTGCGGGCACGGCTCCGGCTCGCGGACGAACAGATCGAGACACCGCCCGGCCTGTGGGACCGCATCAGGGAATCCGGCGCCCCGGCGCCCGCCGTGGTCGCACTGCCCCGGAGGCGGCCGTACGCGGTCGCGCTCGTGGTGGCGGCGGCGGTGGCCGTGGTGGCGCTGGGGGTGTGGTGGCTGGTGCGTCCCGGGCCCGTCACGCTCCAGCCTGCCGGCCCGACCCCGACGGTGAAGGTCACGGTCTACAACAGCGAACAGGCCTGCCGTACGGGCCGCTCCCTGGAGTGCGCCTTACGGCTGGCCAGGGACCCGCGCGCCGAGTACGCCGCGCGCGGAAACTCCGCCGGCCGGGTCTGGCACGGCGACGACCTGGCCGCGCACTGTGTGGTGACCGACGGCCGGATGGTCCGCGACGAAGCGGGCGTCACCTCCACCCGCTGGTATCTGGTCACCAGCGGGCAGGGGGTGCGGGGATGGCTGCCGGGGGTGCGGACACGGAACACCCGTGAGGTGCGGGAGTGTCCGGCGGGGCAGAAGTAGGTGGGGTTGCATCCGGCGCGGCCGGGCTCGTGGCTCGCGCCGGGCTCGGGGCTACGGTCCCTGGGCGGCGGGCCCGGGATGCCCCGCCCTGGCGCGTCGGGCTCGGCTCTCCCGGCGGGTCCGGCTCTCCCGGCGGGTCAGGCTCGGGTGTTCAGGCCCGGCGCGCCCGGCTGGGGCTTCGGCCTTGGCGCGTCCGGGACGGGTCACCGTCCCCGGTAGGCCGGGGTGCGTCGCTGCACGAAGGAGACGACCCCCTCCTGTGCGTCCGCCGTCGTCATATTGATCTCCTGGGCAGTGGCCTCGGCGGCGAAGGCCGTGGCGCGGTCGGCGTCCAGTGAGGCATTGACCAGCTGTTTGGTCAGGGCCAGCGCCCGGGTCGGGCCGGCCGCCAGCCGCTCGGCCCACCCCCGGGCGGTCTTCGCCAGCTCGCTGTCCGGGACCACGCGGTTGACCAGTCCCAGCCGCGCCGCCTCGGCTGCCGGCACGGCGTCGCCGAAGAACATCAGCTCCTTGGCACGCTGCGGGCCGATCAGCCGGGGCAGCAGGTAGGCGCCGCCGCCGTCCGGGACCAGGCCGCGCCGAACGAACACCTCGATGAACGAAGCCGATTCGGCGGCCAGCACCAGATCGCAGGCGAGCGCGAGATGGGCGCCGAGCCCGGCCGCGGTGCCGTTGACGGCGGCGATGACCGGCTTCTCGCAGTCCAGCACCGCCGTGATGAGCCGCTGGGCGCCGTCGCGGATCATCCGGGCGACATCGCCGGCGACCCGTTCACCCGACGACGGCGATCCGCGGAGATCGGCGCCCGCGCAGAACCCCCGCCCGGTCGCGGTGAGGACCACGGCCCGTACGTCCGGGTCGGCGGAGGCCTCGGCAAGCAGCCCGATGAGGCGTTCGCGCTGCTCGCGGGTGATGGCGTTCATCGCCTCCGGCCGGTTGAGGGTGATCCACGAGACGCCGTTGTCAGTGGCGTGCAGTATCAATGAATCGACGGGGTCAGGTCGGTCGGAGAGATCCGCGTGGTCGGAAGGATCCGCGTGGTGGGGGGGATCCGCGTGGTCGGGGGGATCGGCAGGGGCGGTGCCGTCGTCGGGCCGGCCGGGCCCGGCGGGGGCGACGGGGCCTGCGGGACCGGCGGCGGGGGGAACGGAAGCGGGGGACGGTGAGGGCGTCATGGGGGAACGGCTCCCAACGGTGTGGTCATGGTGTGGACGGCGGGCCGCGGCGTGGCGGGTGCGTTTGCGGGTGGAGCGGCGGTGGCAGTGGCCGTTACGGCTGCGCCCGCGCCCGCGCCTGCGCCCGCGGTTGGGGTTGGGGTTGGGGTCGCGTGTGAGGTCAAGGGCAGATGGCCAGCGCGTCGAGGGCCACGGCGCCCTCCCCGCGCGGCAGGACCACCAGCGGATTGATGTCCAACTCGGCAAGCTGACCGTCGAGTTCGAGCGCCATCCGCTGCACCCTGAGCACGACCTCGACCAGCGCATCGATATCCGCGGGCGGTGCGCCGCGTACACCGTCGAGGAGGGCGCGGCCGCGGAGCTCGCCGAGCATCGCGCGCGCCTGGTCCTCACCGAAGGGCGGGATACCCACCGCAACGTCCTGCAGGACCTCCACGAGCACCCCTCCGAGGCCGACCGTGACGGTCGGCCCGAAGAGGCTGTCGTGGGTGATGCCGACGACCGTCTCGACGCCTCGCTCGATCATCTGGCAGACCAGCACACCGTCCAGCGGAACGTCCTCGTAACGGGCGATGTCGGTGAGCTCGCGGTACGCGTCCCTGACCTGGCTGGCCGAGGTCAGTCCGACCTTGACCAGGCCGAGTTCGGTCTTGTGCGCCAGCTGCGGCCCGGAAGCCTTCATGACGACGGGGTAGCCGACCAGGCTCGCCGACCGTACGGCCGCCGCCGCGCTGGTCACCAGCTGCTCGCGCGGGACCCGGATGCCGTAGGCCCGCAGCAGCTGCTTGGCCGCGTGCTCACTGAGCGGCTCGCCCGGACGCATCAGGGCCTGTGCCTTGCGCGCGGACGGGGACGGTATGCGGGGGGCGTCGTCGAAGGGGGAGCGGTAGCCGGCCGCGAAGCGGTGGTGCTCCAGATAGGCGCGGACGGCGGTGATGCAGTTGGCGAAGGTGCGGAAGGTCGCCACCCGCGAGGAGCCGAGGAGGGTGCTGCGATAGGCGTCCTCGGTGCCCACGGGCGAGCCCCACACCACACACACCAGCTTGTCCGTCTGCTCCGCCGCGTCCACCAGATCCTGGGCGAGCTTGTCGCTCATGGGAGGGAAGGGGCCGGTGATCGGGCAGATCAGTACGCCGATGGACGGGTCGGCCAGGATCGAGTCGATGATCTTGCGGCCGCGCCAGTCGCCGACCGGGTGTCCGCCGTTGTCGATCGGATTGGCGACGCTCAGGTAGCCCGGTATCCACTGGTGCAGTTCGGCCTGCTTGGCGTCACCGAGGGTGGGCATCGGCAACCCTGCCGCCGTCGCCAGGTCGGAGAAGTGGGCGCCGGTGCCGCCGGAGATCGAATAGACGGCTATGCCCTCCGCGGTGGGCTTCTTGGCGCGGGCCAGCAGGGCCGCGGTGTCCTGCAGCTCGTCGAGCCCGTCCACCCGGATGACGCCGAACTGCCGCATCGCCGCATCCACGACGCTGTCGGCGCCGGTGAGCTTGCCGGTGTGCGAGAGGGCCGTGCGGGCGCCGGTCTCGGTACGGCCGACCTTGACGGCGACGACGGGCACCCGGTGGCGGGCGGCACGGTCGGCGGCCAGCAGGAAGCTGCGGCCGTCCTTGAGGCCTTCCACATACGCGGCGATGGCGCCCACCTCGGGGCGGCCGGCGAAGTAGGAGAGGAAGTCGGCGGTCTCCAGATCGGCCTCGTTGCCGGTGGGGGCCCAGTGCGAGAGGCGGATGCCCAGTTCCTGAAGGCTGAAGACGGGGCGGCCCTGGTGGCCTGACTGCGTGATCAGGGCGATGGCCGGGCCGTCCAGGTCCTCGCGGAACCGCTCGAAGGCATTGAGGTTGGTGTTCGGCCCGAGCAGCCGCAGACCGGAGCGCTCGACGACCTCGGCCAGCCGGGCCTGGGCGGCCGCGCCGCGCTCGCCGGTCTCGGCGAATCCGGAGGCGAAGGCCACGGCGAATTTCACCTTGGCCTCGCCGAGTTGCTCGATGACCGGGAGGGGGTCGCCGACGAGCAGTACGGCGAGATCGACGGTCTCCGGCAGCTCGGCGACGGCTGCGTGGCAAGGCCGCCCGAAGACCTGGGCGCGTCCCGGGTTGACGAGGTGGAGCCGGGCACCGACACGCTCCGCCCAGGCGATCAGCTGGCGGGTGATCCCCGTGTTGGGGCGGCCCTCGCTGTCCGAGGCGCCGATCACGGCCACGGACCCGGGCCGGAAGAACCGGTCCAGGTCGAGCGCCGGGGCGTGCAGCGGGCGCCCGCTGACATCGCGGTCGACCACCCCGGCGCTCTGTCCGCCGCCGCCGGGGTGCGGTTCACTGATGCCGTGGACGGTGTGTGGTGGTTGCTCCCCACAGGCCATGACGCGGGCCGGCCGGGAGTGAGTGGTGAGGGTGCCGTGAGTCGATCCAAGCATCGCAGACGCCCGCTCCTGTGTGAGGCCTCTCGTTCTCATCAACTGACGCATAGTCAGATTACTGAACTGACGCCATGTCAGGAATGGCCGTGCACGGTAAAGCTTGCGGGTGCGGGTGCGGGTGCGGGTGCGGGTGCGGGTGCGGGTGTGAGCGTGAGTGTGAGTGCGGGCTCGTGTGGGCTCGCGGGGGCCCCGGCGGCGGTTTCGGCCTTCAGGTCGTCGCGAGTCACCGCGCGCGTCCAGTCGCCGGCGAGCATGCCCTGCGGGAAACCGGGCTCGTGGGCCCCTTGCGCGATGGATGTCGCACCGGATGAACTGATGCATCGTCAGGTGTGGTGGAGGCGGAATCGGTGGGGGTGTTCGCGCAATGGCCGGAACTGCCGGGGCCGGGGCTGGGACTGGGACTGGGGCGAGAGGGACGCAGAGCGCTGTGCCGCGTGTGGCGCGGAGTGCGACGCGTTTCGATCTGCCGGAGGTGGATGCCTTCACCAGGCCGTACTGGGACGCGGCGGCCGAGGGGCGACTGCTGCTGCGTCGCTGCCGGGCGGAGGGGTGCGGCGCGGCGCATCACTATCCGCGTGAGTTCTGCCCGTACTGCTGGAGTGAGGATGTCGGCTGGGTACCGGCCACCGGCCGCGCCACCCTCTACACCTGGTCCGTCGTGCACCGTAACGATCTCCCGCCCTTCGGCGAGCGGGTCCCGTACGTCGCGGCCGTGGTCGATCTCGTCGAAGGTCCCCGGATGATGACCGAGATCACCGACTGTCCGGAGTCGGAACTGCGGATCGGGATGCCGCTCGCGGTGCACTTCCGTCGCGAGGGCGAGGGCGAGGGCCGGGGGCAGGGGCAGGGGCAGGGGCAGGGCGAGCGTGAAGGCGATGGTGTGAGCGGGAGGGTTGCCATTCCTGTCTTCCGGCCCGCGTGATGCCGACGCGTCCCTGAGTTCCCGCCCCTCGCTCCTGGGGGCCCGTGTCGTCGCTCCTGGGTTCTCGCGTCGTCGTCCCTGAGTCCCCGGCGCCGTTCCTGGGCTCACGCGTCCTCGTGCCGCCGTTCAGGGCCGCGGCGAATTCCGGTGGCGGGCCCGCCGGGTCCGCGGGATGCTGTGGCCGTGTTGATTCGTGAGGCGACCGCGGGTGACTGGCCCGCCATCTGGCCCTTCCTCCACGCCATCGTGGCGGCTGGGGAGACCTATACCTACCCGCGGGACCTCGATGAGGCCACGGCCCGCGAGATGTGGATGCTGACGGCGCCCGGCCGCACGGTCGTCGCCGTCGACGAGTCCGGCACGGTACTCGGAACGGCCAAGATGAACCCCAACCACATGGGCGGCGCCGCGCATATCGCCGGTGCGAGCTTCATGGTCGATCCGCAGTCCGGCGGACGCGGGGTCGGCCGGGCCCTGGGAGAGCACGTACTGGACTGGGCCCGCGCCGAGGGCTATCGCGCGATGCAGTTCAACGCTGTCGTGGAGACCAACACCGGCGCCGTCGCCCTCTGGGAGTCCCTGGGCTTCCGGATCATGACGACCCTCCCCGAGGGCTTCCTGCACCCCACCAAGGGTTATGTGGGGCTGCACATCATGTACCGGCAGCTGTGAGGGCGAGCGGCCGGCTCGCTCCGTTGCTCACGGCCAGAGGAGTTCCTTCAGCCAGCCGTCCCCCTCGTAGCGGTAGTTGAGACGTACATGGCGGCGCTGGGCATCGCCCTGGAAGAACTCGACCGCCTCGGCCCGCAGTACGTACAGCGTCCAGCTCGGCACCGGCGCCTCCGGCTCGCGACGCGCGCGCTCCCATGCGGCCTCCGAGGCGCGCGCCAGCTCCGCCGTCGAGCCCAGCACCTCGCTCTGCCTCCCGACCAGCGCCGCGGCCAGCGCGCCCGTGGAACGATGGTGCAGATCGGCCGCGCTCTCCTCGGGACCCGCCACGGTCACCGACCCCCGGACCCGCACCTGACGGCCGACCGCCGCCCAGTAGAAGCCGAGCGCCGCCCGCGGCCGTACGGCCAGTTCGCGGCCCTTGCGGCTGCCGCGATGCGAGGCGAAGTGCCAGCCGCGCTCGTCGGCGTCGTGCAGCATCAGGGTCCGCACGGAGGGGTCGCCGTCCGCGTCCGCCGTGGCGAGCGTCATGGTGTGGGGCTCGGGGACACCGGCCTCGGCGGCCTCCCGCAACCACTGCCGGAACAGTGGCAGCGGGTCGTCCGGCGCTGTGGCCAGGTCGAACGCCGGCAGTTCGACGTCCCAGACCCGCAGCCCGCGCAGCAGCTCCCGGAACGCGCGGGCGTCCGCGGTGTCCGCGGTGTCCGCGGTGTCCGTGGCGTCCGTGGCGTCGGAGTGGTGCGCGGTGGCGTCGGCGGGAGCGGCATCCGGCGTGTCCTGGTGCCCGGGCTGATCAATCATGTCAGGCAGCGTACGCGGGGGCGTACGGCGGCCGGAGCGGACCGGCGGCCCCGTCCGATACCGGTGCGGCCGGATGGTCCTTGAGCGTGATCGCGTTGGCGCCACGCTGCACGTCCTCGGCGATCTTCTTCGCGATCAGGCTCTTCCACGGCATGTAGGGCAGGATCCGGAGCATCAGATGCCGGAAGCGGATCTGCCGCCGGGTGTCCGCCGTCATTTCCCGGGCGAATTTCGCCGCTTGCGCGTGGTTGACCGCGACATAGCCGCGCATCTCGCCCTCGTAGCGGCCGAAGGCCTCCTCCAGGTCACCGCCGGCTGTCGCGAGTTCCCCGGCCAGGACGTACGCCCCGACCAGCGCCATCCCCGTGCCCTGTCCCGACGCGGGTGAAGAGCAGTACGCGGCATCGCCGAGCAGCACCACCCGGCCGCGCGACCAGCGGTCCATCTCGATCAGCTGCATCCCGTCGAAGTAGAAGTCGCTCGCCTCGCGGGCCGCCGCGAGCAGCCGTGGGACCTCACGCCAGCCTCCGGCCGGGGGGACTCCGATGCCCTCGAACGCGGCCTCCAGCAAGGCGAGTTGCTGCTCCTGGTTCCGGTGGTCGTAGCTCAGCTTCGGCGAGCGGAAGCTGAGCCAGGCCTTGGCGGCCGGGTCCCCGGCGGAGCTGTAGGCGCAGATCAGCCTGCCGGGCTGGGCGTGGTACAACTCCTCGCGTTCCAGGCCCGGTTCGTTCGGCAGGGAGAAGGCGGAGATGTATGCCCCGAGGTGCCGCAGGAACTGCTCTTCCGGGCCGAAGGCCAGTCTCCGGACGGTGGAGTGCAGCCCGTCCGCGCCGACCACGAAGTCGAAGGCAGTTGTTCATGTCTGTTGCTCGCGACCGAACGGGGCAAGGAGGACACATCCTGACCTCGACCCTCACTAGCGTCGGCCCGGGCAGTGTCACTGCGAAGGAGCAGAAGTTGAGCAAGGTCAGCATCAATCAGCCGCTCGGAACGCCGGCCTGGATCGACCTCGGGGTCCCCGACCTCGACCGCGCGAAGGCGTTCTACGGCGCGCTGTTCGGCTGGGAGTACGAGGAGCGGTCGGCGGCGAGTGGCCCCTACACCCTGTGCCTGCTGCGCGGCCGGCGGGTGGCGGCGCTGCGGTCCGCCTCCGCCGCCGACGTCGAGGGCGAGTCCTGGTGGCACGTCCACGTCGCCACGGACGACTGTGACGGGACGGCGGAGCGGATCGCCGTCAGCGGGGGACGTGTGCTCGCACCGCCCGCGGACGTGGCGGACCTGGGCCGTACGGCTGTCGTGGCGGACCCCACCGGCGCCCGCTTCAGCCTCTGGCAGGGACGTACGCTGCCGGGCTGCGAGCTGGTCAACGAGCCCTGCACGCTGGTCCGCAACGACCTCGCGTGTCCGGACCCCGGCCCCGCCCGCCGCTTCTACGCCACCGTCTTCGACTTCACTCTCGACGGGAACGACGACCTGCCCGACTTCGACTTCACCTTCCTGCGCCGCCCCGACGGCCATGAGATCGGTGGCATCTTCGGCGATCCGGCGGCCACCGCCTCCCGTTGGCAGACGGTGTTCGAGGTCGCGGACACCGACGAGCTGGTGGCCCGGGCCCCCGCCGCGGGCGGCGCCGCCGGCACCCCGGAGGATGCTCCCTACGGGCGCATGGCCCCGCTCACCGATCCTTTCGGGACGGCGTTCAGCGTCATCACCCGTCCGTCGGCCGCCGGATAGCCACCGTCCGCCGCCCGGGCCCGCATTCCGGGCCCGGGGTCCCGGCCCGGGCCCCTGTCACCATGCCGCCACCGTGCCCCCACTCTGGTCCTGCCCTGCCCTGCCCTTGCTCCTGCCCCCCTTCTCCGGCCCCGCCGTGCCCTTGCTCCGGCCCCTCAACCCCGCCCCAGCACCACCGTCCCCGACGAACAGAACCAGCCACCCGTACCCGAGGCGACCGCGAGCTGGGGTAATGCGCCGCCGGGCTTGCGTACCTGGCGGTCCGGGCCGGCCTCGCCGCGGAGCTGGCGTACCGCCTCTACCAGCAGGAACAGGCCGCGCATGCCGGGATGGCAGGCGGCCAGCCCGCCCCCGTCGGTATTGACCGGCAACTCCCCGTCCCGCAGCAGCCGCCCCTTCTCGACGAAGGCGCCGCCCTCGCCCTTGGCGCAGAATCCCAGGTCCTCCAGCGTCACCAGGGTCATGTACGTGAAGGCGTCGTAGAGCTCGGCGAGGTCGATCTCGGAGGGGCGGACACCGGCGCGTTCGAAGGCCAGCCGGCCGGAGACCGCCGCGGGCGAGACGGTGAAGTCGTCCCACTCCGACATGGTGGTGTGCGAGACCGAGGTGCCGGAACCGAGTACCCATACCGGGGGCTTGGCGAGGTCCTGGACATAGTCCTCGGCGACGAGCAGAACCGCGCAGCCGCCATCGGAGCGGATGCAGCAGTGCAGCTTGGTGAACGGGTCGGCGATCACCGGGCCGGAGAGGACGTCATCGACGGTGATCGGGTCGCGGTACATGGCGTCCGGGTTGGCCGCGGCATTGGCGCGTGCCTGGACGGCTATCTGGGCCAACTGCTCCAGGGTGGTGCCGTATTGGTGCATATGGCGGCGTGCGGCCATGGCGTATTTGGCGATCAGGGAGTGCCCGTAGGGGACCTCGAACTGGAGCGGGCCACGCGCCCCGAAGGAGAGGTTCGAGGTACGGCGCCCGGCCTTGATGTCGGCGCGGGCGGTGGAGCCGTAGACGAGGAGTACGGCGCTCGCGTGGCCGGCGGCGATCGCGTCGGCGGCATGCGCGGCCAGCACTTCCCAGGTGGATCCGCCGACCGAGGTCGAGTCGACCCAGGTGGGGCGCAGTCCCAGGTATTCGGCGACTTCGACGGGGGCGAGGGTGCCCAGGCCGGCCGAGGCGAAGCCGTCGATCACCGAACGGTCCAGGCCGCTGTCGGCGAGTGCCCGGCGGGCGGCCTGGGCGTGCAGGGCATACGGGGTGGCCTCGTCCACGCGCCCGCAGTCGGACAGGGCCACTCCGGCGACGGCGACCTTGCGATTTCCGTAACGGGTCCCTGGAGTCATGAACCTGACGGTACATCAGATTTGGCGCCAGGTTCGAGGGTGCGGGCAGGGTGCGCAGGGCGGCCGGTCGCTGCCCGTCGCCCGCGCGGCCGCCGTGGATCGTCGCCAGCGGGCGCCCGGGTTCGCCCTGCCCGCCCCGCCCTGCCCACCCTGCCCGCCCCGCCCTGCCCACCCTGTCCGTACGGCCCGCCCCGCCCGCCCTGCCCAGCCTGTCCGTACGGCCCGCCCCGCCCGCCCTGTCCGCACGGCCCTGTGGCGACAGGGGAGGTGAAGTGGAATCGGAAGGTGAAGTGGAATCGGGAGTGGGAGTGGGAGTGGGAGTGGGAGTGGAATGATTATCCGAGAATCGGAGGTATGGGCGCGGGCTTCAAATGCTTTCGCTGGGAGGGTATTCTCCATCGCTGTGTGTATTTATCCGGTGCGACTTCGGCCGGTTTACTGCTCGCTGTTGCCCATGCGGTGAAGCAGGCATTTCCGTGTGCGGGGCAAGATCGTCCCGTCTGCCTCAGGGAGTGTCATGTTCGCCTATGCTCAAGAAATTCCGGCGCCCGGCCAGGCACGCAACTCCGGATTAAGTGCCGCTTTCTCGGCGGAGGCTGTGATTCCCGTTGGTGTCACACCCGGGGGGATTACCCTCGCCCCCGGCGGCGCCCGCGCACATGTGGCCAACCAGGGCTCGAATACGGTGAGCGTGATCGATACCGCCAGCCATGCCGTCGTCGAGAACATCGGCGTGGGGGACGGCCCCACCGGCATCGCGGTCTTCCCCGACGGAACACACGCCTACGTGACCAACTCCGGCGCCGGGACCGTCGGTGTCATGGCGGCGACGGTGATTCCCGACCAGGGGCGCACGGCAGGCGGCGCGGTGGTGACTCTCACCGGCACCGGCCTGTCCTCCACCGACCAGGTCACCTTCCACGGCGTCCTGGCGCCCTTCGAGATCGTCTCCGACACCATGCTGACCGCCGCGTCCCCGCCCAGCGGCACCCCCGGCACCTTTGACGTCACGGCCTCCTGCCCCGGAGGCATGCCTTCCGGATCGTTCACCTACGTCTCGGGTCCCGATATCTGATCCTCTCGGGCCAGAGGCCAGAGGCCAGAGGCCAGAGGACAGGCGCCAGGCGCCAGGAGTCAGAGGCAGGGAAGCGCGGCGTCATGGCATCCCTGCGATTGATATCGGTCCGGTAATTACTGCTCCATTACCGCATTTCATGGCCATAGCCAATGCATCTCCCTTCCAGTCCCAGAGGAGAAAACTGTGCGTCACTTCAAGAAAGTCGCCCTGAGCGCGGTCACCGGATTTGCCGCCCTCCTTTTCTGTGCACCCTCGGCATCGGCGGCCACCGGCAGCGGACCCGGGCCCGACCACCCGAGAGAGGAAGTCTTCCAACTGGTCGCGAAGCAGACCCAGGGCGGCTTCGTCGACGTGGACGGGTCGGGCGGGCCGAGTCTGGGAGACGAATTCGTCGTCAGCGGCAATCTCCTCCGCGGCAACAGCACGGTCGGCACCTACAGCGAGATCTGCACGCTGACCCGGTTCGACCCGGTTGATCAGTTCGACCTGCAGTGCGCGGCCGATCTGTCCCTTCCTCAGGGGCAGCTCACCGTGCAAGGCCGGTTCAACGTCACCACCGCCGGCCCCGGCAACATCGACCTGGCGATCACCGGGGGCACGGGCCGCTACCGCACCGCTCACGGCTACATCCACGCCGTCAATGTCACCGACACGGAAACGCACTTCACGGTCCATCTCGTCCTCTGACGGGCGGGGCGCCTCACCTCGTCCTCGCACTCATCTCGTCCTCGTCCTCGCCCTCGCCCGCGGCCTCGGCCGCACGGCGAGGGCGAGCGCCGTCATGGAGCCTCGTCGTCGGGCCTTGCCGTCGGACGTTGCCATCGGGTGCTGTTACCGGCCGTCGTCACCGGCCGTCGTCACCGGACGCAGTCATCGGGCGTTCGCCGTCGCGCCTCGCCGTCGTCGCGCCTCGCCGTCGGCCGCCGTCTTCGGCTCTCGTCATCGTGGGCCGTGACGAAGCGCGTGCCCCTGGGGTCCGGCGACTTGCGGACACGGCCTAGGAAAGTGCACCCCCCGTCCCTACTATGACGGCCCGTCAGATCGATAGCGGGAGCGAGCCAGCCCGTCGTACCGGACGGGGGTGTCGCACGGCCGGGAGGAGCCCGCGATGGATGCCGCGTTCACCGAGGAGCAGCACGAGATCCGCCGCACCCTGCGCGAACTGCTGCTCAAGCGCTGTGGTCCGGACCAGGTCAAGGCGGCGGTACGCACCCCGTCCGGGTACGACGCACAGCTGTGGCGCCGACTCGCCGCCGAGCTCGGCCTGCCCGGTCTGGCGCTGCCCGCCGCCTACGGCGGGGTGGACTGCGGGCCCACCGAACTCGCCCTGGCTTGTGAGGAGACCGGCCGCGCCGTCCTTCCCTCGCCGCTGATCGCCACCGCCGCGCTGGCCGCGCCGCTGATCCTCGCGCTGGGCAGCGAACGCCAGCGCAGCGAACTGCTGCCGGGCCTCGCCACCGGGGAGCTGACCGGAACACTCGCCGTACCGGGCGGGCAGCTGTCCACCGCACTGGGGCTGACCGGGCCGAATGACGGCGATTGGGCGGGTGGCGGCCGGGCCGGCGGGATGCAGGCGCGGATGCGGGACGGAACGTGGTGGCTGTACGGGGAGGCCGGGCA
Organism: Streptomyces sp. NPDC048516; assembly: GCF_043199875.1. Taxonomy (NCBI): domain Bacteria; kingdom Bacillati; phylum Actinomycetota; class Actinomycetes; order Kitasatosporales; family Streptomycetaceae; genus Streptomyces; species Streptomyces sp. NPDC048516. The sequence goes on from NZ_JBICWS010000020.1 coordinate 45,875, forward strand.
GGTGCTGAACGGCCACACCGCGGAGGTGCTGGTGGTGGCCGCACACACCGGTGGGTTCGCGCGCAGCCGCACCCTGCTCTTTCTGGTGCGGGCGGCGGCACTCGGTCCGGCGGCCCGGCCGGACAGCCGGCAGGCGCACGCCGAGGGAGCGGCCGAGGGGGCAGGTGTGCCCGGCCGAACCGGTCTGCTGCGGTTCCGGCAGACCGCGCTGGACGAGACCCGACCGCTGGCACGCCTCGAACTGCGCGAGGTTCCGGCCGAGTTGCTCGGGGACATGGACGGGGAGGGGAACCCGTACGGGGAGGGTTACCCGTACGGGGAGGGTTACCCGTACGGGGAGGGTTACCCGTACGGGACGGCGGTGGCCGCCGCGCTCGCCGCGACCGGGGTGACGGCGGCCGCGGCGCTGGCCGCCGAGGCGGTCGGGGCGGCCGATGCGGCGCTGGCCCGTACCGTCGCCTACGTCCGCGAGCGCGAGCAGTTCGGCCGCCCCATCGGCTCTTTCCAGGCGGTGCAGCACCGGCTCGCCGATCTGTACGTGACGCTGCAGGCGGCGCGCTCGGCGGTGTACTACGCGGCCTGGGCGGCGGGCGTCGGGCGCCCCGGGAGCCGGGGCGCCCCGGGATCGTACGCAGGGGCCGGCCCCGGGGTAGCCGAGCCCGGTGCTGCGGGGTCCGGCGCAGCCGAATCCGGTGTGGCCCGGCCGGGTGCGGTCCGGCCCGGTGCGGCCGAGCCCGGTGTGGGGGCGCTGGCGTTGGCGCAGGCGCTGGAGGCGTTGCGGGCGGTGGCGGCCGAGGCCGTGCAACTGCACGGCGGCATCGGCTTCACCTGGGAGCACGAGGCGCATCTGTACTTCAAGCGTGCGGCCGGTGATGAACTGTTGCTGGGGCCCGTGCACCGGCTTCGGGCGCGGGCCGCCGAGGAGGCGGGGCTGTTCACGCACGGGGTGGGGGAGGCCGACGGAGGCAGAGGACTCAGCGGTAGCCGTGGGGCCGGGCGAGGCGGAGACCAGCTCATCGGTAGCCGTGGGGCGGGTGGAAACGGGGGGACGCCCACGCGCCGGGACACCGGCGATGCACCGGCGGGAGCCCGTACGCCAGAGCCGGAGCCGGAGCCGGAGCCGGAGCCGGAGCCCGAGCCAGAGCCAGAGCCAGAGCCCGAGGCGGTGGAGGCCTGATGCCGCGGGGTGAGCGATGGCTTCAGAAGGTCTCCGCGACCCGTACGTTCGCCCGGATCGCGCCGCACGTCATCCCCGCTCTGGACCGTGCCGTGCACCGGCTGACCCGCGGGAAGGTACTGCTCAGCGCCCGGATGCTGCCCGGTGTGGTGTTGACCGCGACAGGGGCCAGGAGCGGGCTGCCGCGGCGTACTCCGCTGGCGTGCCTGCCGGAGGAGGGTGGCTGGCTGCTGATCGGCAGCAATTTCGGGCGGCCCGGGCATCCGGTCTGGACCGGCAATCTGCTGAAGAACCCGGAGGCCGAGGTGAGTTGGCGCGGCCGGGACATCCCGGTGCGGGCCCGGCTGCTCACCGGTGAGGAACGGGCGCGGGCCTGGCAGGCGGCGCTGGCGTTCTGGCCGCCGTACGCCACGTACCAGGCGCGGGTGGCCCGGGAGATCAGGCTGTTCCGGCTGGAGCGTCGGTGAGCCGGCCGATGCGCGGCGGCGCTTCACCCCTGCCCACCTGCTTCACTTCGCTCCTCCGGTTCCCCGTGCACGCAACGGGCGTCGCGGCGATCCCCTGAGCGATCGCGCGACGCCCGCTGCGTGTGGGATACAGCTATGGCAGGACGGATACAGGACAGACGGCGACGGCGAACCACTCCGGGAGCTCCGGGATTTCGAGGCGCGGCAGTCTCGGCAGCAGTTTCTCCGGCCGCTTCCTCTTCCTCGGATGCTTTCTCGGTGGCTTCGCTATTTCGCTATTTGGTCGGCTTCTTGCCGGTGACGCCGAGGTGTACCACCAGCGCCAGGTTCGGCTTGAGCTCGGCCTGCTTCACACCCCAGCTCTGGAAACCCTTCTGGTGCCCGGCGACCGCCGCCAGCATCGCGACAAGTGAGCCGGCCATCGCGGGCGCACTCACGTCCTTGTCGACCTTGCCCTTGCTCTGCAGTTCCTTGATCGAATCCGTAAGGGAGTTGGTGACGGCATTCAGGATCTTCATGCGGATCTTGTAGAACCGCTTGTCGCCCTCGGCTGCGCCCAGGTCGATCACACGCAAAATCGCGTCGTGCTTCCGCCAGAAGGAGAGGAAGCCCTCGACCAGATCCTCTGCCGCCTGCCATGCGGACTTGCCCACCCAGGAGCGTCCGGCGACAAGATCGGTCAGAGTGGCGCCTTCTTTGGCCATCTCCTCGGCGATTTCGAGGACGGCGCCCTCGACGTCAGGGAAGTACTGGTAGAACGTTGCGGGTGAAGTCCCCGCTTTTCGGGCTACATCGATGACCTTGACGTCCCGGTAGGGGGACGAACTGAGCATTTCACTGAGGCAGTCCAGAAGCTTTTGCCGCGTCGCCTGTCCGCGGCGGCCGGCAACTCTGCCGTCGACGGTTCGAACTTGTCCTGTCATGCCGTCAGCTTACCGAGGGGTGATCGGAGCGCGATTTGGCTGCCTGCAAATGGGGATGGGGGAGTTCGGGGTGCGCAGCCCCCGTGAGTGTGCTGGTGACGGGCCCGCCCGTGACCGTGACTCGCGCCGCCCCGCTTGGTCCGAACCGGTGAAGAGTGTTATCAACAGGCTGTGGACAACCTTGGTGGATAAGTGGTCACCGTCCGTGCGGCAAGTGGTCCGCGATGGCCGCCAGTTGAACATTGACTCCGCCGCTCACACGCCCGCGGGCTCCGACGAAATCGTTCGCGTGTGCGAATTCTCGGCGGGTGAATCGTACGAAACGGCGCTAGCGTGGATATCTGGCCGCCGCCGCGGCCGCCTCTCCCGCCTGCCCGGATGCCTGATAGGGCGCCACGCCAGGTGTCATGACGCCGAAATGGCCTTCGAACGCGCAGAATTGAGCCGTTGGGCCAGGAGGGGCGACGGGGGGAAGGCGTGACCGGGACGGGGCGGTGTGACCGGTGGGGATGGCGTGACCGGCGGAGACGGCATGACGGGTCGGGGAGGGGTGTGCGCAGTCGGAGGGACAGTATGGTTTCGGCCACCACGGCCACCACGGAAACCGGTCGGCCGGGAGGGCGAACCACTTCTTCGGTGGTCCCGTCAAACGGAGCGGTGAATGTCCGCACTTCGGGCGGTGTCGCGCGTGGCAGATCGGTAACTTGCCGGTAACCCGCCCGGTAACCACCCGTCAGGGGACGTATCGCAGCACGTCAGGCGTGGTTGGGTTACGTCGGGTAACGGGTCCGGTGCGGGTCGCGGAGGGTATGCCGTGACACGACGGACAGGCCCCGGGTTCGCAACCGTCGGCCCGGCCAGGAACAATCAGCACGCGTACGGCCGTTTCGGCCAGGCGGTGAGACGCTGCACGGGGCAGTGGCTCTCGGCGGCTCGTGGCTTTTGAGAGTCTCTTTTTACGCCCCACGGGGAGGTGGCAGGCAAGTGGTGGAGCAGCTGAAGCAGCTGACGCAGCACGATCCCCGGCGGATCGGCCCGTTCGAGGTGCTCGGCCGTCTCGGGGCCGGCGGCATGGGACTGGTCTATCTGGCGCGCTCGGCGTCCGGCCGACGTGTGGCGATCAAGACGGTGCGTACCGAGCTCGCCGAGGACCAGCTGTTCCGGGTCCGCTTCACACGCGAGGTCGAGGCGGCCCGCGCGGTCAGCGGTTTCTACACGGCCGCGGTGGTGGACGCCGATCCGCGCGCGGCGGTGCCCTGGCTGGCGACGGCCTATGTCCCCGCGCCCTCCCTCGAGGAAATAGTCAATGAGTGCGGGCCGCTCCCGGCCCAGGCGGTGCGGTGGCTGGCGGCCGGGATCGCCGAGGCGCTGCAGTCGATCCACGGCGCGGGCCTGGTGCACCGTGATCTGAAACCGTCGAATGTGCTGGTCGTCGAGGACGGCCCCCGGGTGATCGACTTCGGCATCGCCTCGGGGGTCTCCAACACCCGGCTGACGATGACCAACGTCGCCGTGGGCACGCCCGCCTATATGTCGCCCGAGCAGGCCCGTGACTCGCGCAGCGTGACGGGCGCGAGCGATGTCTTCTCCCTCGGCTCGACGCTGGTCTTCGCCGCCACCGGTCATGCGCCGTTCCACGGCGCCAACCCCGTCGAGACGGTCTTCATGCTGCTGCGTGAGGGGCCCGACCTGGCCGGGCTGCCGGACGAACTGCGTCCGCTCATGGAGTCCTGTATGCAGATGGAGGCCGGCCAGCGGCCGTCCCCCGCCGATCTGCAGTCCCAGCTCGCGCCGCACCTCTTCGGCTCCGGCAACGACGACAGCGGTACCGCCTCGGCCTGGCTGCCGCCCGGAGCGGTGGCGCTCATCGAAGGCCGCCGCGGCGGCCGCTCCACCGTGGCGAACGGCAGCCAGCGGGCCGGCTCCGGGCGCGGCACCGGCCGTGCGGCTCCGGCCGCGCCGCCGCATCCGCCCGTCCCGTCGTCCCCGCCCGCGGCGCCTCCGGTGTCCGCAGCGCAGCCCGCCCAGGCGCCGCCGCGGCCGGAGAGCGCACCGGCCGCGGCGGAGTCCGGCTGGCCCGGCCGTGTCGGCGCGGGCCCCGGTGCGCACCGGGGCACCGACCCGCGCGGTGGCAACCCCGGCCCGATGCCGCAGCCCGCGGCGCTCGGCCCGGACGCCTCGGCGGCCCGGGTGACCCCGGTCTCCGCGGCCCCGCCCACCGCCGTGCCGTCGCCCACCGCCCCGCCCTCGTCCGCCGCTGCGCCGTCCCCCGCCGCCGCACTGTCCACCGCGCCGCCGGGCGTCTCCGGAGATGGTGCCGCCGGCCCCGTACACCTGGGTGGCTCGGCCGCTCCGATAGGGCCGGGACCGCGCGCCGACGCTCCGGGCCCGCAGCCGCGTGGGCAGGCCGGTGCCGCGACGAACTGGGTACGGCCGCCCGGTACCGGCCCCGTGACCGGTGTGCCGGCACAGGGCCCGGCCGGCGGTGCCGTGACCGGGGAGAGCCCGGGCCGCGGCGAGGCCGCGCCGCCCCCGCCGCCCGAGGCGCCGCCCGCCGAGCCCGGCCGCTGGCGCCCCTGGCGCTTCCGGATGTCGAACGATGTGTGGGGCACCCCCGCCGTCGCCGACGACCTGCTGTACGTCACGTCCTTCGAGGTGCATGCGCTCGATGTGGCCAGCGGGCGCCGCAAGTTCAAGACCCGTGACGTCGCCTGGGCGATGGCGGTCGCGGACGGCCGGATCCATGCCTCGGACGGCCCGAGCCTGTACGCGCTGAACGCCGACGACGGCGCCGAGCGCTGGCGGCTGCACACCGAGGGCTGGGTCTACGCCCTCCAGGTCGACCGCGGGACCGTGGTCACCAGCACCCGGGGTGGCGGAGTCCAGGCCTGGGAGGCGGCCACCGGCGAACTGCTGTGGGAGATCGGCGGCGTCCAGACCGACTTCGAGACCGCCGAGGCCGCACCCGTGGTGCACGACGGCACGGTCTTCGTCTGGGCCGACGCACGGCTGAAGGCGCTGGAGGCGCGGACCGGCGCCGAGCGTTGGTCGTACCCGGTGGGCGACGCCGCGTCCTGCGGAGGGGTGCCGGTACGGCTGCTGCCCGCGTCGGACGGTGCGGTCTACGTCGTGGCCGGCACCCGGGTGCTGGCGATCGACATCGCCCGCGGCGAGGTGCGCTGGCACTTCGAGGCGCCCGCGGTGTTCCTGAGCCCGCCCGCCTTCGCCCCGGGCCCGGCCGTCACCGGCGGCGGGGTCTATCTGGCGGACTACCTCGGCACGGTCTACGCGCTGGACCCGGCGGACGGCCGTGACCGCTGGCGGATCGCCACCGAGGCGCGGCAGTCCACCGAACCGGTGCTGGTCGCCCACGGCGCGGTCCACCTGGGCAGCGGCAAGGCGCTCTACACACTGGACGCGGTGACCGGCACCCCGCGCTGGCGGTTCCAGGCCGGCGCGGAGGTCATCGGCGCACCGGTCGTCGCGGAGGGCCGGGTGCACTTCGGCTCGGCCGACCACTGCCTCTACACGCTCGACGCGATGGGCGGCCAGCTGCGCTGGAAGCTGGCGACCGGCGGCGAGATCACCGGTTCACCGGTGGCGGTCGGCGGTGTGGTGTACGCCTGCAGCAAGGACCGCTGTGTGTACGCGCTGGACGCGGCCAAGGGGACGGGGCTGGCGCGGCGGGCGTGATGTGACGCGGCGGCTGCGGCTTGGCGTGGCGGCTGTGGCCTGACGTGTTGGGCGTGACGTGTCCGGCCTCTACTCCCGGTCCTCCGGAGGCTGTTCGGGCCCGTCGGATCGTTCGGGCTGTCCGGGCTGCCCGGGCTGGGAGGGGCGCGGCGGCTGCCGTTGTTCCTTGGCCCACTCCACGGGAGGCGTGGGGGGCTGCTGATGGGCCGGCATGGTCGGCGGCGGGGGTGGCGCCTGCGGGTGTGGCTGCTGCGGCCGTTGCTGTTCCCGCGGTTGCTGCGGTTGTTGAGGCTGTTGCTGTTGCTGGGGCGGCTGTTGGTGTTGCGGTGGGGGTGGCTGCTGGTGCCGCGCCGGCGGCGGTGGCGGCGTGACCGGCAGGGGAGCGGTGGGGGTGTCCTCGTACGGGCCGTGGGCGCCGTGGTCGGGTCCGCCGGGCGCCGCGGGGCCCGCCGGGTGGCCGGCGGGGCCGGGGCCGGTCGGGTACGGCTCGGGGTTCCACTCCTCCGCCCCCGGGCGGCCCGCGTCCCATGGCTCGGGTGTCCCCGGGGGGTAGGGCGTGTGCGGGTCGTAGGGTGCGCGCCGGCCGTAGGGGTCGTCGTGCGCGGAGGGCCCGTAGCGCCCGTCGTCGTACTGCCGCTCGTCATAGCCGCGGCCACGGACCCGTCGGCCGCGGCCGCGCATGATCATGGCGCCGAGCAGCAGCAGCGCGCCGCCGCCCAGTGCGCTGGCCACGCCCACTCCGAGGCCACGGGCACCGGCCGTGAGCTCGCTGGTGGCCTGCCCCTGGCGGACCATCCACAGGATCGTGAAGCCGAGTACCACCAGGCCCGCGACGGTGATCAGCGCCCGGGAGCGCAGGGCAACTCCGATCAGGGCCAGCAGGGCGGCGAACGCCATGGGCAGGAGGACGGAGCCGAAGAGCGCGGCGCCGTTGCGGGTGATGCCGTTGAAGAGGTCTTCGATCCGTACGTCGCTGCCGTGACGGCCGTCGTACCAGGGACGGAAGGGGCTCCATACGGCGGCCGCCGCTCCGGCGAGGGCGATCAGCGACCCCAAAACGTTGCGCACCACGGGCGTCGCCTCGCTTCGAGTCGTCCGGTCATCCTCCGTGACCGACGCTACGCCCGAGCCTCCGAGCTCGCGAGAGAAGTACGTCTGAGAGAAGTACGCCCGGGAGGAGCGCGTGTGAGCGGAGTACGCCTGAGGGGAGCGCGTGTGAGCGGAGTACGCCTGAGGGGAGCGCGCGGGAGCGGAGTACGCCCGCCGACGTATCCGCCGGCGTAGGGGTCATCTGACCAGTGGCCCGCCGTCCCGCCCGCCTTCCTGGCCGCCGTCGCGCGTGCGGGCGGCGAACAGTCCGGCCTGGCGCTCCGGAGGCAGGTTGCCCAGCGCGATCAGCTGGGGGGCGTGCGCCAGGGCGTGTGCCCGGGCCGCCTCCTTGGCCGCCCACAGGGCGCGTACGGTGCCCTGGACCGGCTCGGTCGGCTGGGCGGCGAGCACGGCCGCGCGGCGCAGCGCCACCTCGGCCGCTTCGCCGGGTGCGGTCAGCTCGGAGACCAGGCCGATCGCGTACGCGCGGGCCGCGCCCAGCCGCTCCGCGGTCCCCATCAGGGCCATCCGGGCGACTTCCCCCAGGGGCATCCGCTGCGCCATGAAGACCGACTCGTACGCGCTGACCATCCCGTAGGTGGTGTGCGGGTCGAAGAAGGTGGAGTTCTCGGAGGCGATGAGGAAATCGGCCTCGCCCAGGAGGTAGAAGGCGCCGCCGCAGGCCATTCCGTCGATGGCGGCGATGACCGGCTTCCACAGGTCGTTGGCCTTCGGGCCGATGTGGAGCAGCGGGTCGTCGATGCAGTAGGGCGAAGGCGGCTGGGGGACGTCGGCAAAGCGGTCGAGGCCGGTGCAGAAGGCCCGGCCGCCGGCGCCGGTGACCACCGCGGCCCGTACGGTGTCGTCGAAGCGGAACGCCCGCCAGGTGGCGGCGAGTTCGGCGGCGGTGTCGAGGTCGATGGCGTTGTGCCGCTCGGGCCGGTCGAGGGTGACCAGGGCGACCCCGTCCTCGGCCTGGGTGCGGATCGTCATGGGCGCTCCAGGAGCCAGCGGGGCACGGTCACGCCTTGGGGCATGGTGTGGAAGGCGGCCTTCACCGGGGCACCGATGCGCAGCCGTGCCGGGGCGACGGAGTTGAGGGGGGCGTCGGCGTCGGCGACGAGATTGCCGACGAGGCGGATGCGCGGGGCGTCGGCCAGCTCCACGACGATCGCGTTGTAGCCCGGCAGGGCGGCGTACGCGGGCAGCAGCGGGGGATGCGGCAGCACATAGGACCAGATGCGGCCTCGGCCGCTCATCCGCTGCCAGTGCGCGGCGAACGACTGGCAGTGCGGACAGCAGGGCCGGGGCGGGAAGCGCAGTTCGTGGCAGCCGGAGCAGGCCTGGATGCGCAGTTCACCCTTGGCGGCGTACTCCCAGAAGGGCGCCCCGTCGTCATCGGCGACGGGAAGCAGCAGGCCGGAGCCGCTGTCGGGCCGGTTGTCAGTGCCGGATGTCACGCTGGGTGACATGACATCGCGAACGGATTCAGCGGACTCGGCGGTCTCGGTGGACTTGGAGAACTTGGTGGACTCGGCGGTCTTGCCGGACTTGGTGGACTCGGCGGTCTCGGTCGACGGGGCCGACGCGGCGGGCCCAGCCGGTCGGCCAGGCTCGGCGGAGGGGGCGGACATAGTGGGCTCGACGGCTTCACGGGCGCTCATGGCGTATCAACTCCTCAGCAGCAGGGCCGAGGTGGGGACGCCCTCGCCCGCGGTGACCAGGCAGGTGGCGGCGCCGGGGACCTGCGCGGTGCTGGTGCCGCGCAGTTGTTTGACGCCTTCGGTGATGAGGTTGAAACCGTGGACGTACGCCTCGGAGAGGCCGCCGCCACCGGTGTTGAGGGGGAGCCGGCCGCCGGTCTCCAGCGCGCCGCCCTCGGTGAAGGCCGCTCCCTCGCCGCGCCCGCAGAAGCCGTATCCCTCCAGGGAGAGGGGGATCAGGGGGGTGAAGGCGTCATAGATCTGTGCCACGTCGACGTCCTGCGGTCCGAGGTCGGCGCCCTTCCACAGCTGCCGGGCGGCGGTCCAGGCGGGGCCGGTGAGCGGGTCGTCGTTCCAGTAGTTGACCATGCCGTGATGCTGGGCGGGCAGGCCCTGGGCGACGGAGTGGACATAGACGGGCCGCTGCCGGCAGTCGCGGGCCCGCTCGGCACAGACCACGACGCAGGCCAGCGCGCCATCGGTCTCCAGGCAGTTGTCGAAGAGACAGAGCGGCTCGCTGATCCAGCGGGCGGTCATATACATCTCACGGGTCAGCGGGCGCTCGTACATCATCGCGGCCGGGTTCTGGTTGGCGCGGTTGCGGCAGGCGAGCGCGACGTTGAAGAGGTGGTCGCGGGTGGCGCCGTATTCGTGCATATAACGGCGGGCCAGCATGCCGATCTCGTCGGCGGGGCGCAGCAGTCCGAAGGGGCGGGTCCACTGCCCCGGGGTGGGCAGCTGGACCTGGGTGTTCTTCCAGGGGCGCGGTCCCGAACCGCGCTTGCGGGACCGCCAGGCGACACCGACGCTTGCCTGGCCGGTGGCGATGGCGGCTGCCAGGTGGGCCACCGTCGCGCAGGAACCGCCGCCGCCGTAGCCGACCTTGGAGAAGTGGGTGACGTCCCCGGCGCCGATGGCCTTGGCTATCTCGACCTCGTCGGTCTCCTCCATGGTGTAGGAGGCGAAGGCGTCCACCTCCGAGGGGGCGATCCCGGCGTCGTCCAGCGCCGCGACGATCGCCCGGCAGGCCAAGGTCTTCTCGGAGGCGCCGAGTTGTCTGGCGAACGGTGTCTGCCCGATGCCGGCTATCGCCGTAGCGTCCTTGAGGGTCGCCCCCATCGCCACCTCCACGGTCGGTTGTCACTGCTGACAGCGGAGGAGGCTACCGCTAATCTGACGGGCAGTCAGCTAGTGGCGCAGGGCTCTTCGGCGGGAGGCGACGCGATGCGCGACGACCTGGAGGCGCGGGCGGATCTGGAGGCGGGGACGGACCTGAAGGCGCAAGGGGGTCTGGAGACGCAGGCTGATCCGGAGGCTCAGGGGAGTCCGGAGGCGCGGGCGGATCTGGCGTACGGCGCCATTCCCCGGCTGGTACGGGCGGCCGCCCGGCGGTACGGCTCCAGGGAGGCCGTGGTCGAGGGCCGTACCCGGGTGTCGTACGCCGAGCTCGGCGCGCGGGTGGAGGAGGCCGCGGCCGCCTGCATCGCCTCCGGGGTGGCGCCCGGTGACCGCGTGGCCGTATGGGCGCCCAACACCCTCGACTGGATCGTCTCCGCCCTCGGAGCCGTCACCGCGGGAGCCGTCCTCGTCCCCCTCAACACCCGCTTCAAGGGCACCGAGGCCGCCTACGTCCTGCGCCGCACCCGCGCCAAGCTCCTCTTCGTCACCGGCACCTTCCTCGGCACGTCCTACGTCGCCTCGCTCCGCCGCGCCGCCCAGGAGGGACCCGGCCGCGGCCCGCTGCCCGGACTGCCGCGGCTGGAAAAGGTCGTGGTGCTCTCCGAGGACGCCCCCGCCGACTTCGCCACCTGGCAGGACTTCCTCGCCGGCGGCGCGGCGGTGCCCCCGGAAACGGTCCGCGGCCGGGCCGATGCGCTGCACCCCGACGCCCCCTCGGACATCGTCTTCACCTCCGGCACTACCGGCCGCCCCAAGGGCGCGGTGATCACGCACGCCCAGACCCTGCGCGCCTACGCCGTGTGGAGCGAACTGGCCGGCCTTCGTGAGGGCGACCGCTATCTGATCGTCAACCCGTTCTTCCACACCTTCGGCTACAAGGCCGGGATCATCGCCTGTCTGCTGCGCGGCGCGACGATGGTGCCGCAGCCGGTCTTCGGTGTGGAGACCGCGCTCGCCAATATCGCCGCCGAGCGGATCTCCGTACTCCCCGGCCCGCCCACCCTCCACCAGCAGCTTCTCGACCACCCCGCCCGCGCCCTGCACGACCTCTCCGCGCTGCGCGTGGTGGTCACCGGCGCCGCCGTGGTCCCCCTGGAGCTGGTCGAACGGCTGCGCAGCGAGCTGAAGGTCTCCACCGTGCTGACGGCGTACGGCCTTTCCGAGAGCTCGGGCGTCGTCACGATGTGCCGCCGCGGCGATCCGCCCGAGGTCATCGCCACGACCTCGGGCCGGGCCATCCCCGGCACCGAGGTCCGGGTGGTCGACGCCGCGGGCGGCCCGGTGCCACCCGGTGAGCCCGGCGAGGTGCACGTCCGCGGCTACCACGTGATGTCCGGCTACTTCGAGGACCCGGCCGCCACGGCCCGGGTGATCACTCCCGAAGGGTGGCTGCGCACCGGCGATGTGGGCGTCCTCGACGCGGCGGGCAACCTCCGGATCACGGACCGCATCAAGGACATGTTCATCGTCGGCGGCTTCAACGCCTATCCCGCCGAAATCGAGCAACTCCTCGGCCGCCACCCGGACATCGCGGAGGTCGCCGTCGTCGGCATACCCGACCCCCGCCTCGGCGAGGTCGGCAAGGCCTATGCGGTCCGCCGCGCCGGCTCCCTGCTCACCGCCGACGATCTGATCGCCTGGTCCCGCCGGGAGATGGCCAACTACAAGGTCCCGCGGGAGGTCGCCTTCGTCACCGCGCTCCCGCGCAACGCCGGCGGCAAGGTCCTCAAGACCCTGCTGCGGAACGGAGCCCCGGGGGCCGCTCCGGCATGATCCGACCGCGGCACCGCCTGGGCTGCCGTACTCCCGAATCCGCCGTGCTGCTGAAGCTGCGGTCTGCCGCGTTCGCCGTGCTGCTGAAGCTGCGGTCTGCCGCGTTCGCCGTGCTGCTGAAGCTGCGGTCTGCCGCGTTCGCCGTGCTGCTGAAGCTGCCGTCTGCCGATGCCGCCGTACCGCCGAGGCCGCAGTACGGCCGATGCCGCCGCCTACGACCCCGGCGGCGCCCAGTCGGGTCGGCGGCCGCTGAGCGCCACCACCTGGTCGAGCAGCGGTGCATCCGCCGCCACCTCCACGGGCGGTCCGAACACCGGCAGGCGCTCCGGGCCTTCGGCGAGCGGCGCCAGCAGCGCATACGAGACCCCGAGGCCGGCCGCGTCCGGCGTGTACTCCTGGCCGGTGGCCCGTGCCAGATCCCAGCCGTGCAGCACCAACTCGTTCAGCGCGAACCGGCCCACCATGGCGGCGGGCAGTGTCACCCCGCCCGCCTGGGTCTCGCCCTCCCAGGCCCGCGGATCGTGCCAGGCCTCGGCCATCCCGCGGAGGTTCCGGTCCAGCTCGGCCCGCCAGCCGGGCTCCACGTCCGGCACCGCCGCGTTCGGGTCGCCACTCGTCATCGGCCCCAGGTCCTTGCGCGCCGAGTACTGGAACGCCATGGACAGGCCGACGAGGTGGCCCAGCAGATGGCGTACCGCGTAGCTCTCGCAAGGGGTGGGGGCGTCGAGCTGTTCATCGGCGGTCTGCGCCGCCAGCTGTGACACCAGCCGGGCCTGCGCCGCAAAGTCGATCGTGTCGGTCATCGTCGGGGTCCTTCCGTCCTGCCGGGCGTGCTGTCGGAGTGCCCCGTCCAGGCGCCTCGCAGGGGTCTCCTGCCGGGACCCACCGGAGGGAGCCGTGCCGGGGCGTCGTGCCGGGGTCACCGGAGGGGAGCCGTGCCCTCTCCGGTGCCGCTCCCAGTGAAGACTCCGCCGGCCCCCGGAACTCATCGCCACACCGCCGCGGCGCCCCCGGCTACTCCGTATACCGCTCCTGAGGCCGCTCCTGATACCGCTCCCGCAGCAATGCCTTGAGCACCTTGTTCAGCGGTCCGCCGCGCGGCAGCTCACCGGCGATCTCCAGCTGCTCCGGCAGCTTCTGCGTCATCAGCCCGGCCGACCGCAGATGCGCAGTCAGCCCGTCCAGGGTCAGTGGCGGCGCGGCCGGATCGGCGGGCGTGACCACCGCACACACCCGCTCGCCGCGCTCCCGGTCCGGCAGCCCGATCACCGCGGCCTCCGCCACCGCCGGATGGGTGCGCACCAGCTCCTCGATCTCCTGCGCGGAGATGTTCTCGCCCTTGCGGATGATGATGTCCTTCAGCCGCCCGGTCAGCACCAGATGCCCGTCGGGCCGCAGATATCCCAGGTCACCGGTGCGGAAGGAACCGTCGGGGGCAAACGCCGCGGCGGTCAGTGCGGGGTCCGTGTACCGCCGGAAGAGCATCGCCCCCTTGAGCGTCACCTCACCGGACTCCCCGGTTCCGGCCTCGCTCCCGTCCGGCAGAACGATCCGCACCTCCGCCCCCACCACCGGCTTGCCCACGGTCCGCGACAACTGCTCATCGCTGTCGTACGGCGTGCCCATCGTGATCATCGGGCACTCGGTCATGCCGTACCCGTGCACGATCGCGCAGTCCAGCTCCCGCCCGGCGGCCGCATACAGCTCCGGGGGCATCGGGGCCCCGCCGCCGGACAGCAGCCGCAGCGAGGGAATCAACCGCCCGGCCTGCGGCCGGCGCTGCCGGTAACGCCGCGACTCGTCGAGGAACGCCTGGTAGAAGGCGGTGCTCCCGCCGGCCATCGTCACCCCGTGGCTCCGGTAGACGGCGGCCGCGTGGCCCGGCTCGAAACTGTCCAGGATGACTGCGGGAAACCCGCTGACGAGCATGGCGATGACATAGTCCGGACCGGCTATATGCGCGTAGGGGAAGGCGATCGAGCCGATGTCGTCCGCGGACATCCCGAGCGCGGTGGCCAGCCCGATGCCACCGGCGAGGAGAGTGGCGTCGGTGTGCTCGACGCCCTTGGGGGAGGAAGTGGTGCCCGAGGTGTAGTAGACCCAGGTCGCCTGCCCGGCGCCACCACCCTGCCCGGCGCCACCACCCTGCCCCTCGTCCGCTCCCTGCCCCTCGTCCGCTGCCTGCGTCTCGCCGGCTCGCCGTCCCTCGTCCGCTGCCTGCCTCTCGCCGGCTCCCCGTCCCTCGTCCGCTCCCTGCGTCTCGCCGGCTCGCCGTCCCTCGTCCGCTCCCGCAATGCCGGCCAACGCCCCTGGATCCCCCTGCGGCAACCCGCCCGCCACCGAGATCACCCGTACCCCGTCCCCGGCGAGCTTCCGCATCATCGCGGTGTGGTCGAACCCCCGCCACACGTCCGGTACGAGCACGAACTCCGCCGCCGACTCCGTCAGGATGAAACCGACTTCGCGCTCCCGGTGGAGCGGAATGACCGGCGTCTGCACGGCCCCGAGCCGGGCCAGCGCCAACGAGGCGACGACCGTCTCGATCCGCGTCGGCAACTGCCAGGCCACCCGGGTCCCCGCCCCGATCCCCAGCTCCCGGAACCCGGCCGCAACCCGCAGCGCTTCGTCGCGCACCCCGTCGAAGGTGACGCTCCGCCCGTCCCCGTCGTAGAACATCGGCGCCCCACGTGAGACTCGTGCCCGGTACTCGACCAGTTCCCAGAGCGTGTGGATACGGGAGGGTTCGAACACGGCGCGCCTCCTGGCTGCGAGCAGGGCGGAACGTGGCCGCCCCGGTGGCCTCACCGGGGCCGGATGGCGCGACTGTAGCAGCGCAACTGACGGCCCGTCAGAGACGTGTGCCAAGAGGGGTGGTGTGTGTATGTACGAGGAGGCGAGGCGCGACAGGGTAGGGGTGCGCCCTGATGCAGACCGGGAATGGAAAGGTGTCGGCAGCGAGGCCCCTGCGCATGGCCCCGCTGCCGAGTTGTTCCCGGTTCAGGGACGGTGGCGGTCCTTGGCGTCAACCGAACCGACGAGCGGAACGTGGTGGTCCAGGGCGGTGTAGGAGACAGGGTGATGGGAATCGGCCATCGCAGGTGCGGCCGTGGCCATCCCAGCGGTTATCGCAGCCGCAATCGCGCCTATGGCAAGGGCCTTCTTTGCGTGGGTCATGAGTGCCGCGTGAGCCATTCCGGTTCCTTTGCAGAGGAGGAGATGTGGGTTGGTGGAATTACGTATGAAGCGAAGTTAGCGACTGCATAAGGGCGTCAAGAGCATGTATTCGATCGTGTGGCCGAAAAGCGCTGCAGGACGGCTGAATGGCGAAATGACCGCGGACATGCCGCAAGGGCCGGCTCCGATGGCTCCCCTCCTGCCATCAGAACCGGCCCCTGCAAACCCCCGTTGACTCCAGCCGAACCCCGCTTTTACCGCGGCTCGATGACGGGCGTGTGGTTGTCCGAAGGCAGCAAGTCCCCGGGCTTCCTGACGACCTTCTTCTTGGCGAGCCCAGAAGCGGCTACCGGCGTGTGGTTGTCCAAGGGCTTGATGACATCACGTTCGTTCGGCTCTGGAACCTGGTTCTCGGTGGTCACACTCATCAACTCCTGTGTGTGGGCGCTTTGTGGTCCACCCCGGCCGGCAACTCCCCCGTGGGCTGCCGGACGGGTGAACCTGGGCCGAACACCTTACGGTGGGGCCGCGTCACCGAGCCGCTTGCCCCCCGAGGCGGCGGTTCGATGAGTAAGAGAGTGACGTGCCGCGATGAACGATCGATAAACGTCTCTGATAACGCCTCTGACCAGTAGCTATGCCACGGTGGCCAGGCTGATGAGGGCCTGCACCTCAGAAGTGTCCGGCACGCCCAGCCGTTCGTAGATGGAGAGCGCGTCCTGCCAGCAGGCGCGGGCTCGCCCGGTGTGCCCCAGTTCGTGGAGCGTCCGGCCCAACAGTGTGAGGACGTTTGCCCGCCACCACTCCCCGCCCACACCGCGCAGCGCGGTAAGTGCCTGCTCGGCACTGGTGGCAGCCTGCGTGGGGCGATGGTCGGCGAGGTGAATCTCCGCCAGCCTGAAGTGCGTCATGCCCGCCCAGAATCGCTGCCTGCTGTCCTGGAATATCGCCAGCGCCTTGGTGAGTTGGTCGGTCGCCTCGTCCAGTCGATTGGCGTGGGTGTACGCAAGTCCTAGCGCGTACATGCCATTTGCCAATCGCCGCTGCGCCCCGAGCTGGCGGTATATCGCAATGCCTTCCTGGGCAAGCCGGATCGCGCTGTCCATGCGTCCCGTGTTCAGGTGGACACGGGAGAGGTTGCACAGTGCGCTCGCTTCGGACTGCTTGTTGCAGTCGTCGCGGAAAGCGGAGAGTGCCTGGGTGAGATAAGCCTCGGCGTCACCGTAACGCTGCTGGGTGGTGGCGATGATCCCGCGGTCGTTCGGTGCGTAGGACGAGGAGAAAGGGTCCTCGGCGGCCAGTCCGAGGAGCATCGCCGACTGGGCGTGCTCCTCGGCCTCGTCGAGGCGGCCGGTCAGCGTGTGGACGTTGGTGAGTGCGGTGTGGATACGTGCCTCGGCGTGCGCGTCCTCGGCCTCCCGGGCGGAGGTGAGCAGGGCGGTGTTGGCCTGCTCATACTGCAGCGCGTCGGCACCGGACTCGGCCAGGTCCCGGGTCAGCAACAGCAGATCCACCGCGCGCCGCAGGGACCCGGCGCCCTTCGACTGCTGGGCGCAGGCAAGGATGCAGCCCGCTTCGCCGAACAGCCAGCTCAGCGCCGTCGCACGGTCGGTGAAGGTGAGTCCGGGGTGGCGCGTGGGCTCCATGTGGTCGACCAGCCGGTCCCCGGGCCGCTCCAGGGCGTACATCCGGGCGGCGGTGGCCAGGTAGAAGTCCAGCAGCCGCGACAAGGCTGCCGCACGCTCCGTGGGCGGGTGCTCGTCACGCTCCGCGCAGGCACGCGCGTACAGCCGGACCAGGTCGTGGAAGCGGTAGCGGCCGGGGGCGGCGGATTCCAGCAGGCTGGCGTCGACGAGGGATTCGACCTGGTCCTCGGCGGAATCGATGTCGAGGTCGAGGAGGGCTGCCGCCGCGGCGAGGGAGATGTCCGGGCCGTCGGCAAGGCCCAACAGCCGGAAGGCACGGGCCTGGTGGGGCTCCAGTTGGCCGTATCCCAGTTCGAAGGTGGCCTTGACGGCGAGGTCACCTGCGCGCAGCTCATCCAGCCTGCGGCGTTCGTCCGCGAGCTTGCTGGCCAGGGTGGAGACCGTCCATGTACGGCGCGAGGCCAGCCGGGAGGCGGCGATGCGGATGGCCAGCGGAAGGAAG
This sequence comes from Streptomyces sp. NPDC048516, assembly GCF_043199875.1. NCBI lineage: Bacteria > Bacillati > Actinomycetota > Actinomycetes > Kitasatosporales > Streptomycetaceae > Streptomyces > Streptomyces sp. NPDC048516. The sequence goes on from NZ_JBICWS010000020.1 coordinate 63,201, forward strand.
CCGCAGGCGCCGACGACGGCCATGGCGGCCTGCCGCTCCGACGTGACCCGCTCCACGCCGACGATGCGGGTGAAGAGGGTCAGCGCCTCCTCGGGACTCATCACATCCAGGTCGATGAGATGGGCGCCGGCCAGGTCGATCAGGCGTGCGCGGCCGGTGATCAGTGCCGCACATCCCTCCGTCCCGGGCAACAACGGTCGGACCTGCGCCGCGTCCCGCGCGTTGTCCAGCAGTGCCAGCACCCGCCGACCCGCCAGGGTCGACCGGTAGAGCGCGGACCGCTCCTCCAGCCCGTCCGGAATTGCGGAGTCGGGAGTGCCCAGGGCGCGCAAGAAGGCTCCGAGCACCGCCTCCGGTTCGGAAGGAGTGTGACCGGCGCCCTGAAGGTCGACATAGAGCTGCCCGTCGGGGAAGTGTTCGCGGGCGGCGTGCGCGACATGCACGGCCAGCGTCGTCTTTCCGACACCGCCGATGCCGGTGAGCGCGGATACGGCCATCACGCTGCCCTCGGCGGTCGCCAGCTGCTGGCCGAGTTCGGTGACGAAGGCGTCGCGTCCGGTGAAGTCCGCCACCGTTGCCGGAAGTTGCTGCGGGCGTACGGCCACCTGATCGGGGGCGTCCGGACCGTCGATGACGACCGGCGGCGCGTCCAGATCCGTGTCGGCCCGCAGAATGCGCTGCTGGAGGTCGGAAAGCGAGGCGCAGGGGTCGACGCCCAGTTCGTGGGCGAGCAGCCGGCGGGTGTCCGCGTACACCGCAAGCGCCTCGGCCTGCCGTCCGCTGCGGTACAGCGCCAGCATGAGCAGTTCGCGAAGCCGCTCGCGCAGCGGGTGGGCGGCGGTGAGCGCGGTCAGGTCGGACACCACGTCGGCGTGGCAGCCGGCTTCCAGGACGAGTTCGAGGCGGGTCTCCGCGAGGGAGAGCCGCCACTCCTCGAGCCGGGTGCGCTGGGTTTCCACATACGGCCCGGCCAGCCCGGCCAGCGGTTCGCCGTCCCACAGCGCCAGGGCCTCGTCGAGGAGTTCCCGGGCCCGGGCGCGGTCACCGGACGCCTTGGCCTTCTCCGCCTCGGCCGCGTATTGCTCGGCGTGGTCGTGGTCGAGGTCCAGCGGACGACCGTCCACCGCACGGAGGGCGTAGCCGCCCGACTCGCTGACCAGGGCGTCGGCGTCCGCGCCCAGCGCTTTGCGGAGCCGGGAGGCATAGGTACGCAGCGCGGCGAGCGCGGCGTGCGGTGGCTCGTCACCCCAGAGGGCGTCGACGAGTTCGGGCGCGGTGGCGGTACGTCCGCCGCGCAGCAGTAGTGCGGCGAGCAGTGCGCGCTGCTGCGGGGAGCCCGCAGCCAGCGGCGTAGCGCCACGCCAGGCCCGTACCGGACCGAGCACGGAGAAGCGGAGTCGCTCCCGCCCCGGACCGTCGTCCATGGTGTCCCCCTGCCCTTCGCCGTATGCCGTCTGTTCGCCCTGTGCGCACTGCCTCGCTGTGCGCAACGGCCAGTCTGCCTTGTCGCGCCCACTTACGTCAGTAGGGGTCCGGAGCATCCGCAAGGCCTCCTCGGTCGATCGGCGCCGGGGGTGGGGCGGCACACGGTGGGGGCGCCGGGGCGAAACTTCCGTGCGCCCCCTTGCCGGATCCGTCTACCGCGGCATTGCTGACGGTTCGTCAGATCAGCGCTACCGTATCCGGCATGGCGACCTTCCCCAGGATCATTTCGGTGGACGACCACACGGTGGAGCCCCCCAACGTCTGGCGGGACCGGCTTCCGTCGAAGTACCACGACACCGGCCCGCGCATCGTCCGGGCGCCCGTGAAGGAAATGACCTTCGTGGGTGGCAAGTTCGCCCCGACGATGGGCGACGCGTCGGGCGACGGTCCGATAGCCGACTGGTGGGTCTACGAAGACCTGCGCCGGCCGCTGACCCGCCTCGACACCGCCGTCGGCTGCTCCCGTGACGAGATCAAGCTCGAAGGCATCACCTACGAACAGATGCGTCCGGGCTCGTTCAGCGTGCCCGAACGGCTGGCCGACATGGACGTCAACCACGTCCAGTCCGCACTCTGCTTCCCCACCTTCCCCCGCTTCTGCGGCCAGACCTTCACCGAGGCCAAGGACCGCGAACTGGGGCTGCTGGGCGTGCGCGCGTACAACGACTGGATGGTCGAGGAGTGGTGCGGCCCGCAGGCGCAGGGGCGGCTGATCCCGCTGACCCTCATCCCCCTCTGGGACGCGGAGCTGGCGGCCGCGGAGGTACGGCGCAACGCGGCCCGCGGCGTACGGGCGGTCTGCTTCAGCGAGATCCCGCCGCACCTGGGGCTGCCCAGCATCCACACCGACTACTGGGACCCCTTCCTCCGTGCCTGCGACGAGACCGGCACGGTCGTCGCGATGCACATCGGCTCCTCGTCGAAGATGCCCTCGACCTCGGCCGACGCCCCGGCCGCCGTCGGTTCCACGATCACCTTCGCCAACTGCTGCTTCTCGATGGTGGACTGGCTGATGAGCGGCAAATTCGACCGCTTCCCCAGCCTGAGGGTCATGTACGCCGAGGGTCAGATCGGCTGGATCCCGTACATCCTCGAACGCGCCGACGTGGTCTGGGAGGAGAACCGCGGCTGGGGCGGCGTCGCCGACAAGGTCCTGCGCCCGCCGTCCGACCTCTTCGCCGAACACGTCTACGGCTGCTTCTTCGACGACGCCTTCGGCCTGAAGAACCTGGACGCGATCGGCGTCGGCAACGTCCTCTACGAGACGGACTACCCGCACTCGGACTCGACCTGGCCGAAGTCGAGGGAGGTCGGCGAATCGCAGATGGGACACCTCGCGCCGGACTTCGTGGAACAGATCGTTCGGGGGAACGCGATTTCGCTGCTGGGGTTGACGGGGGAGGGGCTGTGGCCGGGGGCGGGGGGCTGAGGCGTCAAGGCTGCTGCCCGTCGGCCACCTACCGGGCGGCGGGCATACGGCCGTCGCGCCAGTCGTCCACGCGCTTCCGGGCGGCGGCGCCAGGAAGCGCCCACATGCCGTTGTCGCGCCGGCGTTGCAGCAGGATGCGGCCGGACTCGTCGACCACGACTGTGGAGACGGCCGGAACCAGACTGTTGGCCGCCGGAGCGTCCGGATCGTTCCGGTAGTCACGCCTGGCCATGAATTTGCCCTCCGTAGAAGGGATCACCACGTATCGCCGTGCCCCGTACTCTGACAGTGAAGAGCTGTACAGAGAGGGGCAAGGCCGTGTCCGAGTCTTCCGATGCTCCGCCGGATCCGTTTGTCGAACCGGTTGCCTTTGGCCAGCGCATGCAGATCCTGCGGACCCGTAGAGGGATGAGCCGTAACGTCCTGGCGGGCTGCTGGCCAAGTCGCCGAGCTGGGTCAAGCAGGTCGAGGGCGGGCGCCTGCAGATGCCCAAGCTGCCCATGGTCTTGCGGATCGCGGAGGCGCTCAGGGTTCGGGACCTGTCCGAGCTGACCGGGGACCGGTCGATGGCGATCGCCCTGTTCACCGGTCCGGGGCATGCCCGGCTGCCGCACGTGCGATCGGCCCTCAGCAGATACCCCCTGACCACGCGGTGCGAGGCACCGGCCCCGGAACATCTCCGCGAGCGCCTTGTCCGTGCCTGGGCCGCCCGGCATTCCGCTCCTCACTACCGTGACGTCATCGGCGCCCTGCTGCCGGACCTCATCCAGGATGCTCAACTGGTCGTGTTGCAGGCCGATTCGGCGAGGCAGCGTCGTATGTCGCAGCGCGGACCCTGTCCGAGGTGTACAGCCTCAGCCAGTTCTTCCTCGCCTACCAACCGGATGCCTCGCTCTTGTGGCGGGTGGTGGAGCGAGGAATGGTCGCCGCGCAGGAATCCGAGGACGCGCATGCCATCGGCGTATCGGCGTGGCTGGCGACTCAGGCGCACCGGGACAGCGGGCATGCGCATTTCGACGCTGCTGACGCGGTGAATCTGGAAACCATCCGCTATCTGGAGCCGCTGCTGCCGGAGGCCGGAAACGATGTGCTCGCCATTGCGGGAGCCCTGCAGTTCGAGGCCGGGTACACGGCAGCCCGCCGCGGCGACACCGGGACCGCCTGGCGCTTTTGGGACGTGGCGCGCGCCATGGCGGCACGGCTGCCCGCCGACTACTTCCACCCTGTCACCTCCTTCTCGCGAGCCGTCATCCACAGCGCCGGCGGGCGAGCGAACTGGCGGTGAGAATCGGCGCGCTGGCGGCGTGAGCGAGGGGCACAAAGTGTGCCCCTGCTGCTCTCTCCGGGCCCCTGCGGTCGGTCATCGCATGACCACCCGAAGCCCCCGCAGTGGTGGTTGGCGCGGCTCGGGGCGGGCCCCAACCGAGAAAGCAGCTCGACGTGACGAACTGTCCCGCTCGCATCTTCGAGTCGCTGTGGCCGCTGTTGCCGCCCGCCCCGGGCCGCCATCGGCAGGCCGGTGAGACCGCCGTTGCGACCACGTGTCCGGGCGCGCTGACCTCCTCCCCGTCCCCGTGGCCTTGGCCCTACGGCATCGAGGGGGCGGCCTGATGTCCGACCCGCAGACGGCGCGGCTGTTGCCGTGGACGACCCCGGACGGGAAGACCTGCATCGTCGTGGGCGACGGTGCGGGTGTGGTCTCCCGGATCGCTGACGACGTGGAGGCGGTCCAGCTCGGCATGGCCGAAGATCTGCTCGGTCACGCGGGCGAGATGCTGGGCGACCGCAAGGCGACCTTCCCGGAACTGCATTACCTCGCACGTCAGTTGAGCAGCAGCCTGCGGGAGGTGTGTCGCGTGGCGGCTAGCAGGGGGGTGCGGTTGTCCTGCCGGGAGCGGTGAGGTGGAGGGGGTGATGGTGTTGTTCGTGGGTGCCGGGCCCTCCGGGGCGGGTCTGCCCGCGCCCGCCGTCCCCCTTGCCTGATGCCCCCGCAGCCACCACGATGGCCCGCGCAAGCTATATGACGATGCGTCAGATGCGGCGGGAGGGCGTATGGACAGCGACTACGAGGCGGTATGGCGGCCCGGGGCGGGGTGGCCGGCGTACGGGATGCAGCTTCCGGTGCAGGCGCAGAGCACCCTCTTCGCGGAGGGCTGGGAGCCGGCCGCGGGGCCCGCGGATCTGGTCGCCGTCGCGCGGGCCGCCGACCGGTACGGGTTCGCGTATATCGCCTGTTGTGAGCACCTGGCGATCCCGCGGCGGCTGGCCGAGGTGATGAGCACCGTCTGGTACGACCCGGTCGCCACCCTCGCGCATCTGGCCGCCGTCACCGAGCGGGTGCGGCTGCTCAGTCATGTGGCGGTGGCCGGGCTGAAGCATCCGCTGGTCACGGCCAAGCAGTACGCGACGCTCGACCGGCTCTCCGGCGGGCGGCTGATCCTCGGGGTGGGGGCCGGGCACGTACCGGAGGAGTTCGACGTGCTCGGAGCGGACTTCGAGCGGCGTGGGGCGGTGCTGGACGAGACGCTTGACGCGCTGAAGGTGGCGCTGGGGCCGGAGGAGTTCCCGAAGTTCGCGGGGGAGCGGTTCGCGTTCGAGGGGCTGGGGCAGGCGCCGCGGCCCGTGCAGACGCCTCGGCCGCCGCTCTGGGTGGGCGGATCCTCGCCCGCCGCCGTACGCCGGGCCGCGGTGCGCGGCGACGGCTGGCTGCCGCAAGGCGACCGGCGGTCGGAGCTGCCGGCGCAGATCGGAAAGCTGCGGAGGCTGCGGGCCGCGGCCGGTGTCGAGGTGCCGGTCGTGATCGGTGCCATCGCCGAGCCGCTGTATGTCGGTGAGCCCGGCTGGGAGGTCGGCCGGCGGACCCTGTCCGGGGCGCCGGAGCGGATCGCGGAGTCGCTGCGGGAGTACCGGGCGATGGGAGTGGACCAGATTCAGGTGAGGTTCCGCAGCCGGGGATGCGACGAACTGAGGGATCAGATGGCGGCGTTCGGGACGGATGTCGCGCCGTTGCTGAACGGCTGACCGGCTGACCGGCAACCGTTCACCACTTGCCTCTCGCCACTGACCGTCCACTACGCACCACTCACCACTCACCACTCACCACTCACCACACACCACTCACCGCTGACCGCTCACGGCCGACGGGTCGGACCGGCGGCGACGTACTCACCAGCTAAGGAGTGCAGGCATGGGCAAGCTCGACGGGCGGGTTGTCATCGTGACGGGTGCGGCGCGCGGGCAGGGTGAGCAGGAGGCGCGGCTGTTCGCCGCGGAGGGCGCGAAGGTGGTGCTCGGGGATGTGCTCGACGCGCAGGGTGAGGCGCTTGCCGAGGAGCTGGGGGAGGACCGGGCCCGCTTCGTCCATCTGGATGTGACGCGGGAGGCGGACTGGGAGGCGGCCGCCGGCGCTGCCAAGGACGCCTTCGGGAAGATCGACGGGCTGGTCAACAACGCGGGAATTCTCCGTTTCAATGAGCTGGTGTCGACGCCGCTGGCGGAGTTCCAGCAGGTCGTGCAGGTCAACCAGGTCGGCTGCTTCCTCGGGATCCGTACGGTGGCGCCGGAGATCGAGGCGGCGGGCGGCGGGACGATCGTCAATACGGCCTCGTACACGGCGCTGACGGGTATGGCCTTCGTCGGCGCGTATGCCGCGACCAAGCATGCGGTCCTCGGGCTCACCCGGGTCGCCGCGGTGGAGCTGGCGGCCGGGAAGATCCGGGTCAACGCGGTGTGCCCGGGGGCCGTGGACACTCCGATGACCAACCCCGCGGCACTGGACCCGAGTGCCGATCCCGCCGAGTCGAAGCGGGCCGTGGACGAGCTCTACCGGAAGCTGGTGCCGCTGGGCCGGATCGGCCGGCCGGAGGAGGTCGCCAAGCTGGCGCTCTTCCTGTCGTGCGAGGACTCGTCGTACATCACCGGGCAGCCGTTCGTCGTCGACGGTGGCTGGCTGGCGGGGGTCAGCCTGTCCTGACGGTGCATCAGCTTGCGGGGAAGCGGCTATTGACGCTCCTCGTGCGCGGTGGAACAGTCGGCACATCGAATCTGACGGTACGTCAGAAATGGCGAATGGCTCAGGGGACGGTGAACCTCCTTGGAATTCGGGCTCTTTGTACAGGGATACGTGGGCAAGCGGGCCGAGACCGATCCGCTCGCGGAGCACAAGGCGCTGATGGAGGAGACCGAGTACGTCATCCAGGCCGACAAGTCCGGCTTCAAGTACGCCTGGGCGTCCGAGCACCACTTCCTGGAGGAGTACTCGCACCTCTCCGCCAATGACGTCTTTCTGGGGTATCTGGCCCACGCGACCGAGCGGATCCATCTGGGATCCGGAATCTTCAACCCGCTCGCGCAGGTCAACCACCCCGTCAAGGTCGCCGAGAAGGTCGCCATGCTCGACCATCTCAGCGAGGGCCGCTTCGAGTTCGGCAGCGGGCGGGGCGCCGGCAGCCACGAGATCCTGGGGTTCCTCCCGGGCATCACCGATATGAACCACACCAAGGAGATCTGGGAAGAGACCATCGCCGAGTTCCCGAAGATGTGGCTCCAGGAGGAGTACGTCGGGTTCCAGGGCAAACACTGGCAGCTGCCGCCGCGGAAGATCTTCCCGAAGCCGTACGGGGCCGCGCACCCGGCGATGTGGTACGCGGCAGGCTCGCCGTCCTCGTACGCCATGGCGGCGAAGAAGGGGCTGGGCGTCCTCGGCTTCAGCGTGCAGAAGGTCTCCGACATGGAGTGGGTGCTGGAGCAGTACAAGACGGCGATCAGGGAGGCCGAGCCGGTCGGCGGCTTCGTCAACGACAACGTGATGGTGACCTCGACCGCGATCTGTGCCGAGACGCACGACAAGGCGGTGGAGATCGCGGTGGGCGGGGGGCTCAACTACCTCCAGTCGCTGGTCTTCCGCTACCACGACACCTTCCCGCGGCCCGACGGCATCCCCGAGTGGCCCGAGCTGCTGCCGGACTACACCGCCGAGCTCATCGAGCTGCTGATCGCCGAGGAGCTGATGATCTGCGGCGACCCGGACGAGGTGCTCGGGCAGTGCAAGCGCTGGGAGCAGGCCGGCGCCGACCAGCTGAGCTTCGGGCTGCCGATCGGGATCTCGTACGAGGACACGATGAACACGGTCAAGCTCATCGGCGAACACGTGATCCCGAAGATCGACACGGATCCGGTGCACCGGACGACCCGGTTCCGTCAGGCCGCAGGCAGCTGAACCCGCGGAATTACCGCCCAGGGGAAGGGGATGCACCGCCCATGCTCGACCACCTGATCAAGGGCGCGACCGTTGTGGACGGCACGGGAACGCCCTCGTACACCGCCGATGTCGGCATCCGTGACGGCCGAATCGCCGTCATCGCCCCGTCCGGAACGGGAGCCGGAGGCGGTATCGGCTCCGGGATCGGCACCGGCTCGGGCTCCGGCTCCGGGACCGGCTCCGGCACCGGCATCGAGGAGGCGAGGACGAGCGAAGACGCGACCGGTCTCGTCCTCGCCCCCGGCTTCGTCGATCCGCACACCCACTACGACGCGCAGCTGTTCTGGGACCCGTACGCCACCCCCTCGCTCAACCACGGGGTGACGACCGTGGCGGGCGGCAACTGCGGTTTCACCCTGGCACCGCTGCACCCCGGGCGGCCCGACGACGCCGACTACACCCGCCGGATGATGTCCAAGGTCGAGGGCATGTCCCTGGTGGCACTCGAAGAGGGCGCCCCCTGGACGTGGAGCTCGTTCGGCGACTACCTGGACGCGCTGGAAGGGCGGATCGCCGTCAACGCGGGCTTCATGGTGGGCCATTGCGCACTGCGGCGGTACGTCATGGGCCCGGACGCCATCGGCGGGCAGCCGACAGCAGGGCAGCTGGAAGAGATGCTGGCGCTCTTCCACGAGGCGATGGAGGCCGGGGCCTGGGGCTTCTCCACCACGCAGTCCTCCACCCACTCCGACGGCGACGGGAAGCCGGTCGCCTCCCGGCACGCCGGACCGGAGGAACTGCTCGCGCTGTCGCGGGCCGTCGCCGCGCACGAGGGCACCCAGATCGAGGCGATCGTGGCGGGCTGCCTCGACCAGTTCGGCGACGACGAGATCGAGCTGCTGGTGGCGATGAGCGCGGCGGCCGGCCGGCCGCTGAACTGGAACGTGCTGACGATCGACGCGGCGGTGCCCGCACGGGTGCCGCGCCAGCTGATGGCGAGCGAGCGGGCCCGGGAGGCCGGCGGCCGGATCGTGGCCCTGACGATGCCGATCCTCACCCCCATGAACATGTCCCTGGGCACCTTCTGCGCCCTGAACCTCATCCCCGGCTGGGGCGAGATCCTGGGCCTGCCGGTACCCGAACGCCTCGCGAAGCTCCGCGAACCCGGCGTACGGGACGAGATGCTGCGGCGCGCGGAGAGCAAGGAGGCGGGTGTCTTCCGGCGGCTCACCGACTTCGGCCGGTACGTCATCGGGGACACCTACTCCCCGGAGAACGAGGGCCTGACCGGGCGCGTCGTCCAGGACATCGCGGCCGAGCGCGGCCTGGAGCCCTTCGCCTGCATGGTCGAGATCTGCGCCAACGACCGGCTGCGGACGGTGCTGTGGCCGATGCCCACCGACAACGACCCGGCCTCCTGGGCGCTGCGCGCCGAGACCTGGCAGCACGAGGACGTGCTGCTGGGCGGCTCGGACGCGGGCGCGCATCTGGACCGGATGTGCGGTGCGCCCTACACGACGCGCTTCCTCGGCGACTGCCTGCGCGGCAGGAAGCTGGTGGGCCTGGAGCAGGCGGTGAAGATGCTCACCGATGACCCCGCACAGCTCTTCGGGCTGCGGGAGCGCGGACGCATCGAGGAGGGCTGGCATGCCGACCTCGTGCTCTTCGACCCGGAGCGGATCGACGCGGGCAAGGCCACGCTCGTCCACGATCTGCCCGGCGACAGCCCGCGGCTGGACTCCCGGGCGGTCGGCATCAACGCGGTGTGGGTCAACGGCGTCGAGACGATCCGCAACGACCTGGTCACCGGTGCGGTGCCGGGGACCGTGCTGCGGTCGGGCCGGGACACGAGGACGGTGAGTACGAAGTGACGGGGGTGATGGACCCGGCGCATGGGGGCGATGCGTGCCATGTGACGGGGATGGGGTCCAAGCCGGGGCGGGGTCAGGCGCGCGGTCGGCGTCAAGTGGCCGTGGTCGAAGGGCATGGTGGGGACAAAGGGACCATGGGCGCGGTGAGTGCCACGTGACGGCCTCGGAACGCCTGTTCATCGGTGGTGAGTGGGTCGAGCCCGACGGCGGTCACTACGAGGTCGTCGACCCGGCGGTGGAGGCGGTCGTCGGGCTCGCGCCCGAGGCGAGCCGGGCGCAGGTGTACGAGGCGGCGGCCGCGGCGCGCGAGGCGTTCGGGCCCTGGTCGCGCACCTCGCCGCAGGAGCGTGCCGCGATTCTCGACCGGGCCGCTGAGGTGATGCAGCGCGACTTCGCGGCGCACGCCGAGCTGGCGCAGGCGGAGAGCGGGGCCACGACCCGGACCGCGCGCGGGATGCAGGTCGCGGTGGGGGTGGCGCGCTTTCGGCGGTATGCGAAGGGGGCGCTGGAGCCGGTCGAGCAGGGGCTGCCTCCGCAGATCAACGAGGCGGGCCCGGCCGGGCGGGCGGCCGTGCTGGGGGCACTCGCCGTACGCCGGCCCGTCGGCGTCGTCACCTGCATCACCTCGTACAACAACCCGTGGGCGAACCCGGCGGGCAAGATCGCCCCGGCGCTGGCGATGGGCAACACCGTTGTCGTCAAGCCCGCCCCGCAGGACCCGCTGTCGGTGTACCGGATGGCGGCTGCGCTGGCGGAGGCAGGCGCGCCACCGGGAGTGGTGAATGTGGTGAGCGGCGCTTCCGCGGAGGCCGGTGAGGCAGCCGTGGACTCGCCGGACGTGGACATGGTGAGCTTCACCGGCTCCACGGCCGTCGGGCAGCGCATCGCCGAGGTGTGCGGCCGAGGGATGAAACGCCAGCTCATGGAGCTGGGCGGCAAGGGCGCCGCGGTGGTCTTCGACGACGCGGACCTGGACTCGGCGGTGGCCGGTATCGGCACCACCTACTCCTTCTACAGCGGGCAGATCTGTACGGCGCCGACGCGGGTGATCGTGCAGAGAGGGGTGTACCAGGCGCTGGTCGAGCGGCTGACGCGCTACATCGGACAGCTCCGGGTCGGCGATCCCCGTGCGCAGGGGACGGTCGTCGGGCCGGTGATCTCGGCCGCGCACCGCGACCGGGTCGAGTCGTATGTGGAGCTGGGCAGGAAGGAAGGCGCACGGGTCGTGGCGGGTGGCGCACGGCCGTCCGTTCCGGAGCGCGGCTTCTACGTCGCGCCGACGCTGCTGGCCGACTGCACCCCCGATATGCGGGTCGTCCGCGAGGAGATCTTCGGTCCGGTCGTCGTGGTGGTGCCCTTCGACGAGGAGGACGAGGGGGTGGCCCTCGCCAACGACAGCGACTACGGGCTCATCGACTACGTATGGTCCGGCGACACCGCCCGCGCCTTCCGGGTGGCCGGGCAACTGCGGGCCGGCGGGGTGGGGGTGAACACGGTGGGCCGCAACATGGAAGCGCCCTTCGGGGGTTTCAAGCGCAGCGGGGTCGGGCGGGATGTGGGCTCGTACGCGCTGCATGCGTACAGCGAGTGGCAGGCGATTGTCTGGCCGGGCTGAGAGCGGGCCTGTCGGCAGCGCCGGCCGGTGTGCCGGCGCTGCCCTCCACCGGCTGGTACCGGGTCAGAGTTCTTTGATCAGCCGTGTGATCACAGGCATTGGGAGGTGCGGGTACAGGTTCCTCAGATGCCGCACGATCGCCGCATCACCCTTCTCGCACCTCACCTGACGCACCTCCTCGATCACCTCCGCGCGGAAGTTCTCGTACGTGCGGAACGTTCGGTGGAACCAGTCGTGCCTTCGCCTGTAGTGGTTGTACATCTGGCCCGCCATGAGCGGGACGAAGGAGATCAGAAAGAGGGCATTCGGCGCACGATACCCATTGACCGCGAGCGCCACCGATGCGCAGAGCCCACCCGCCCCCAGAAGCATCAGCACTACCGCGAACGGATATACGCGCTTCGGTACGCGCCTGCTCACGCCGTGCCCTTGGGCCATTGGCCAACAGGGGGGCCGGGGTAGTCGCTGACGTCCTTCGCCTGGCCCTTGACGCGGTTCAGTTCCTCGACCTGGGTTCCCAGGACTCCGAGCGCCGCCAGGACCGCTGCGCCTGCGGTCGCGCCGTTAACCGCCGCTTCTTCCAGGAAGATCCCGGCAGCGACGGGAGCGCCGAACCCGGTCATCAGCGCGCCGAGGGCCGCAACCGTACCCACGATGGCCTTCGTCAGGATTCCTGCCATCGCGACGTAGAACGCGAGCCCGGTGGAGGCGCAGATCGTGCAGGACAAGGACACCTGGTCCGCGATCGTCGCGATCCGCCCCGCGGCCGGGGACTGTCCCCGCACCGATGCCAGGTAGAGGTCGGCTGCCTCCCCTTTCCAGTGGCGGGGAGCCTGCAGGGCCTTCCAGTCCGTCTGCCCCTGCACTGCCGATGCGGGGGTCTTGATCTTGTCAACCCAGTCGGTTGAGATCTGGAAAAGAGTGATGGGGGCCGCCGCGGCCTTCAGTGCGTCCTCAATCTTTTCGATCACCCATTTCGCACATTCCTTCATCTTCTCGGCGATCCACATGAGGGCATCGGCTATTTTCTGGGGCATGTGCCATTCATTGCCCGCCTTCTGTGCCGTCGGAACAAGTTCCTCTTTCTTTTGCGACAGCTTGTTCACGCCGGACTTCAGCTCTTGGGTCAGAGCCTGATACTGCGAAAGGCTGAAGGTAGTCATGCCGCCCCCTGTTCAGTATGTTCCCTCGACATGCGCCTTTGTTTCTTCTTCTTGGTTATCGTAGGCCGTCGCGTTCTTGATGAGGGCGTCGGCTATTTCCTGCGTGCGCTGCTGACCTTCCTTGCATCGGTCAGATATCTCGTCGACCGCGGTCTCGTAAGCCGAAAACACGAGCTGGAATATGCCTGCTTCAAGCCGGCTGATGCGCAGCCCCTCCACTGCATGGTGCAGCTTTCCCAGAGCGTCGCTCTGTTCATCCCACATGCGCGCTTCGGAGCGCAGCACATGGGTGACCGCCTTGATATCGGGATTCACCACGAGCGTGCTCCTGTCAGAGGTTGTTGAGGCGCCTGGGGTCGCTGAGGGCGGCCATCGCTTCGTCGATCAGGCCGTCGAGCTTGCGCCCTTCTCCCTCTGCCTGCTCGGAAACGCTGCTGTGGGCCAGGGCGGAACGCGCATCAGCAAGCGCCTCACCGAGGGCCCGGTTGATCTGGGTCACCGATGCGTTTGCGGCCCAACCCGCTTCCACGTCACACGATGTGAGGGACGCGGGGGTGAGGGTGATCGTCACGCGGCCGGCTGGATCCGATCCCGACGCCGGCGCTTCCTGGTCGAGAGCGGTGTCGAAGTTGCCCGCGGAACTCAGAGAGGAGATGGCATCTTCCACGAGCTGGTCCAGCGGACGGGAAATCACGTACCGGGTGTCCCGCTCCTCCGGGGCGGAGGTCCCGGTTGTCCCGGTGCGAGACGCCGGGGCGCCGCCCACATTTCCCATTCCCGGGCCTGCGTCCCAGGGGCCACTGGGAAGATTCTGTGACCAGGTGTCCATGAGTTCGGAGTGTGCATTGCGGGCAGCCTCGACCACGGCCATGCCGAGACCGCCGGACTTGCAACGCTTCCCCCAGTCCGAGGCGGCCGTTATTTCCTGCGGGAGTCCGTCACCGCTCACCCTGACCCGCACTGCACCCTGTGCGTCCGATGCTTCCGCCCTTTCGGGGCGGCTTCCTTGCAGACCGGAAAGCATGCCTTGGAGCTCGGCGGTGTAACTCTGGAACTGTTCCAGCTCCTGGCGGAATGTATTGTCCATCCGGTTTATCCCCCCGCACGTCGGTGCATTTCCACGCGTTTGCGTGGAGAACTCAATGCGCCGACCGTAACAACGCCCGCCGTCAACGCGCAGCGCCAATCTGCCGCATGATCACAAGGTTTCGGAATCTCCCGGGGAAGTTCACTGAATGGTCACATGGCCGGTGGAACTCAATACGGTCAAATCGGAAGCCGGGCTCACCGAAGGAATGGGTGACACCGGCAACCGTCGAGCCGTTCTCGGCCCACCTGATGGCACCCGTCGCCCACCTGATGGCACCGTCGCCTGGCTGCGTCACCCCGCCGGCGAGTGAGAACCGGCCCGCCACAGGTCGGGCCGGCAGACCCGGGCTGCCGCGGCCGCGGTGGGTGCCGGTCCTGCTCGGCGTAGACGCACGGACTTCTGGACGAGGGCGCAAAAGGGTCGGCCATCAAGGGCGGAGGACCAATTTGCCCTTCGTGCGGCGGCCGAGCAGATCCTCGTGCGCGTCGCGAGCACGCGCGAGGTCGTACTCCGCGCCGACCAGCGGCCGCAGGCGTCCCTGCGCCGTGAGGTCGAGCAACTCCTCAAGTGCCGCACCTCCGACCCCGTTTCGGGCAAGGAGCGGGGTGATCCAGAAGCCGGCGATGCCGATGCTCCGCACCGCGAGCCGGCCCGGTGCGATGGCCGAGGCCGCCTGCCGGGACGAGGCGCCGTACGTGACCAGTCGCCCGAGGTACCCGAGTGCGTCCACCGCGGAGTCGAGGACCGGGCCACCTATGGCGTCCAGGATGATGTCGACCGGGCGCCCCTGATTGGCATCGAGAACCCGCTCCTTGTAGCCCTCCGCCTCGCCGTCGATTGCCGCGTCCGCGCCGAGTTCGAGGGCGAAGGCGCGCTTCTCGTCGGACGACGTGGTGGCGATGATGCGTCCGGCTCCGAACTCCCGGGCCAGTTGGACGGCGAGGCTGCCCGTCCCGCCCGCGGCGGCATGGACGACGACGCTCTCGCCGGGCCGTACGCGGGCGACCGACCGCAGCAGATGCCACGCCGTCAAACCCTGCACGAGCAGAGCCAGCGCCGCGCCCGCGCTCACGCCCGGTGGCATGGTGACCAGATCGCGGTCGGCGACAACCGTCTTGGCGGCGTAGCCACCCTGGCGGACGTAGCCGAGGACCCGTCGGCCGTCCGTGGTCCGGCCGACGACCTCCATGCCGGGGATGTGCGGTAACGGCCCCTTCGGCGCGTACGGACCCTCGGTGTGTTCGCCCGCGATGTGCTTGATGTCGCCGAAGTTGACGCCCGCGGCCTCCACTTCGACCAGGGTTTCGCCCGACCCCGCCACCGGGTCCGGTACCTCGGCCTCCGTCAGGACTTCCGGATCACCGAACCGCTCGAATTGCATGGCACGCATGAATGCCCCTCCCAGACTTGATCAAGTTTCCGCGGCTGAGCCTGATGGCCGCGACCGAGCCTGACTACCGCGGCTGATGATGCTTCGCCACGGCCGATCAGGATCCCCCGCCAAGCTACGTCGGCACCCGGCGGTCTTCTGCCCGGTCGCCGTGCCCGGCCCGGCCCCTCGCCGTGTCCTGGCCTTCCTCAGCCCCAGCGGCCCAGGAAGACCGGGTTGGTCATGGCCGCCATGGGGCCCGGCAGGCCCGCTGTCGTCGCGGGGTGGCGGACTTCCGCGCGTATGTAGGCGGCGTAGTCGGGCGTGGTCTGCCAGGTGACGGTGCCGCTGCCCGAGGCGGGGAGTGGGGTGGAGTACAGGCGCCCCTGGTCGGTGAGGAAGGAGACCGTGCAGCCCGGGGCGCCGGAGACCTTCAGATGGGCCGTGACCTTTGCCGTACGGGGGACCTCCAGGCGCTCGGAGATCCCGGCGTGTTCGCCGCGCTCACCGGTGACGGAGAAGGCCAGATCGACCTTCGACGACTCGGCGATCCAGACCCGTCCCGCCCGGATGCCCTCCTGCAGCGCACGGCGCGAGAGATCGTCGGCGAGCACCACGGTCTGCGGCAGTCCCACCACATCGGGGTCGCGGTGGGCGTCGCTGTGGCCGACGGCCGGCAGCCAGTCCGCCCGGCCACGGGTGTGTGCGACGAGGGTGTTGTCCCATTCGGCGAGGGTGATCTCGTCATCGGGGGTGTACGGGCCGTTCCAGACCTCCACCGCATCGGCTTCGTTCAGCCCGAACTTCCAGTGGCAGCCGATGCAGGTGGCGTGCGGATGCGCCGGGATGACCAGGCCGCCGGCCCGCCGGATGGCGCGCGCGTATTTCCCGAAGGCATTGTCGCGGGCCCGGTAGCGCCAGTCGATGAAGACCTCGGGATCGGTGCCCATCGCCACCACGTGCCCATTGCGGGTGGTGACCTCCTCGCCGGTCAGGATCAGCAGGTCGTCGCCCCACAGACCGTCCCAGGCGCGGTGTGCGGAGGTGGTGTTGTGCTCGGAGGTGTTGAGGAAGTCCAGCCCCGCGGCGCGGGCCAGCGCGGCGATCTCGGCGGGAGTGCGTTTGCCGTCGGAGTGCACGGAGTGCAGATGGCTGTCGCCGCGGTACCAGGCACGGCCCCGGCCCCGGGCACGCTCGGGCGGATGGACGGGTGCCGGGGTGTGCCCCGGGGGGCCGTACCGCAAGGTGACCGTGACGTCGTAGGAGAGCCCTTGCGGCGCGACCGTGTACGGCCCCAGGGCGATATGCCAGGTGCCGGCGTTGACGGGGCCCGGCAGATACCCGGGGGTGGCCTCGTCGGCGCGCAGGAAGAACTCCGCACGCGCCCCGCCCGACCAGCCGCGGAAGCCGGCGCCGCCGAGGCCCGTGCCCCGCTCGTCGAAGATGCCGATGTCACAGGCGTTGCCGGGGGTGCCCTCGGGGACGGTGGGCTTGTCGTATTGGTAGGCAACGGCGATCTCGCGGACGCCGTGCGGCACCTCGACCGGCAGATACACGAAGTCCGGCGCGCCCGTGGGCAGATAACCGGACACCCGCCGGGTCTGCTCGCCCGGCCCGCCTTCGGACTGCCCGCTGCCGGACTGCCCGCCTCCGGGCTGCCCGGCAGCGGGTGTGGCGTCGGCGAAGCTCACACGTCCGAGCGTAAACGCGCCCGTCGCGCCCGCAACCGCCGAAAGTCTCAGAACGTCGCGTCGTTCCATCTCAACCCCCGCCCCCTCCGCCGCCCGTCGTGCCGTCTCGGGCCCGTACCAGCGCCTGTCGTGCCCGTCCGTACCACCCGCGGTCCCCTCGTTCCGCTGCGCGGCCGGCTCGTTGCACCGCGTGAAAACTGTTGTACGCGCGTGTGGCGGAGAGCGAAAGGCCTGTGGATAACCACCGGGCGGTGAGGCACCATGCGGTCACTCACCCGCCCGACACGGAGGTGTTCCCGCATGCGGATCGCGACCACGATCTTCCTGACCGACGAGACGATCCGGCCGGACCGGCTGGGCCGCGAGCTGGAGCAGCGCGGTTTCGCCGGCCTCTATCTCCCCGAGCACACCCACATCCCCGCCAGCCGGGACACGCCCGCCCCCATGGGCGAGCCGCTGCCCCGTGAATACGGCCGTACCCTCGACCCGTTCATCGCGCTCGGCCAGGCCGCCGCGGTCACCGAACGGCTCGCCCTCGGCACCGGCATCACCCTCGTCGCCCAGCACGACCCGGTCGACCTCGCCAAGCAGATCGCGACCCTCGACTTCCTCTCCGGTGGCCGTTTCACCCTTGGCATCGGCTACGGCTGGAACGTCGAGGAGGCCGCCGACCACGGCGTCGAGTGGTCGACCCGGCGGGAGCTGACCCGAGACCGGGTGGCGCTGATGCGCGCCCTGTGGGCCGAGGAACCGACCGCGTATCAGGGGGCATTCGGGTCCGTACGGGCCTCCCTCGCCCACCCCAAGCCGCTGCACGGCGCGCCGCGCACCCTCCTCGGCGGCTCGGCCGGCCCCAAGCTCTTCGGGCAGATCGCCGAGTACGCCGACGGGTGGCTGCCGATCGGCGGCCGCGGGCTGACGGAGACCGTTCCGGTACTACGGCAGGCATGGTCGGACGCCGGGCGCACGGGCGAGCCGGTGGTGGTGCCCTACGCGGTCCAGCCCTCGGCCGGGAAGCTGGCGCACTATCGCGAGCTGGGCGTGCAGGAGGTGGTGCTGCAACTGCCGCCGGCCGGGGAGGCCGAGGTACTGCGGACACTGGACGACTTCGCGCAGTACCTGTGACGGGTGACCCAGGGGAGCGCGGCGTGCGGGAGGGGTGACGGACGGCGGAGCGGAGGACGGAACGGAGGGGATGGCGGAACGGAGGGGATGGCGGAACGGAGGGGATGGCGCACGGGCCCCGGGGGAGGCCCTTTTTCCGGCCGGCTGCCGGCCGGCAGCCGGCGGCGGCCTCGGACCAGGCCTAGGACCAGCGGTGTACCGCCTCCCGCCCGGGCCGGTACCGGAGAACGATCCGCGGCGGCCTCCGCAGTCGTAGCGTCGAAGGTGAAGGGCCGCGGATCTCTCCGCAGACCGGCGGCCCGGAGAGAACGGTGAACGGCCAGGAAGATCAACGGTCCCGGAAGATCCGTGGTCCGAGGCGGTCAGCGGCCCAAGGCGGTCAGCGGGCCAAGGCGATCAGTGGTCCATGAAGGCCGATAGGCCAAAGAGGCCGATGGGTCAGGGAAGCCGATGGGCCAGGGAAGCCGGTAGGCCAAAGAGGCCGATGGCCCGCGCCGCTTCGGCGGATCAGCGGATCAGGGGACACGTTGATCGTCCGGCCAGAGAGATCAAGGAGATCCCATGCCTCGCCTCGACCACACGATCGTGCACAGCAAGGACCGTTTCGCCTCCGCCCGGTTCCTGGCCGGTCTGCTCGGCGCGCCCGAGCCCAAGGCCTACGGTCCCTTCGCGGCCCTCAAACTCGACAACGGAGTGACCCTCGACTACGCCGAGCACGTCGCCAACGGCGAGTTCGTCCCCACGCACTACGCGTTCCTGGTGTCCGAGGGCGAGTTCGACGCGATCTTCGACCGCCTACAGGAGCGGGAGCTTTCCTACTGGGCCGACCCCATGCACACCAGGCCACAGGAGATCAACACCCGGGACGGTGGCCGCGGCCTCTACCTCAGCGACCCCGACGGCCACAACATGGAGTTCCTGACCAGGACGTACTCCGACGAGCTGCTGGCCGGCATGTAGGCGTGCCGGGGGCCGCCGCTGTGCAGGCGTGCCCGGTGCCGCCGCCGGGAAGTGCCCCTTCCGCGCCCGGACGGAACCACGGGCCGGAGTGATCAGTGGCACATCGGCCACTCGATCTCCGGCGGCGGCGCTGTCGGTGGGCGCTCGTATCCTCGGAGGATGACTTCCAGCGTGCAGGGACCTGACCAGGCATCGGACCAAGGGACCGACCACGAAAGGGCCTCCGGGCCCGCCTCCCAGGGACGGCCGACGGCCAACGCGATGCGCCGTGCGCTCAAGCGGGCCCGCGACGGTGTGGCGCTGGACGCCGGCGAGGCCACGGTGCTGCTGCAGGCGCGCGGCGCGGACCTCACGGACCTGTGTGCCTCCGCGGCCCGGGTGCGGGATGCCGGCCTGGAGGCCGCCGGCCGCCCCGGGGTCATCACGTACTCCCGCGGGGTGTTCATCCCCCTGACGCGCCTGTGCCGGGACAAGTGCCACTACTGCACCTTCGTCACCGTCCCCGGCAAGCTGCGCCGCGACGGCCACGGGATGTTCATGTCGCCCGACGAGGTGCTGGACGTCGCCCGCCGCGGCGCCGAACTGGGCTGCAAGGAAGCCCTCTTCACCCTGGGCGACAAGCCGGAGGACCGCTGGCCCGAGGCCCGCGAGTGGCTGGAGGCGCATGGCTACGACGACACGCTCTCGTATGTCCGTGCCATGGCGATCCGCGTCCTGGAGGAGACCGGTCTGCTGCCGCACCTCAACCCCGGGGTGCTGTCCTGGACGGACTTCCAGCGGCTCAAGCCCGTCGCCCCGTCTCTGGGGATGATGCTGGAGACGACCGCCGAGCGGCTGTGGAGCGAGCCCGGCGGTCCCCACTACGGATCGCCCGACAAGGAACCGGCCGTCCGGCTGCGCGTCCTGGAGGACGCCGGACGCTCCAACGTCCCCTTCACCACCGGACTGCTCATCGGCATCGGCGAGACGTACGAGGAGCGTGCCGAGTCCCTGTTCGCGCTGCGCCGAATCCAGCGCGCGTACCACGGCATCCAAGAGCTGATCATGCAGAACTTCCGCGCCAAGCCGGACACGGCGATGCGCGGCATGCCGGACGCCGAGCTGGAGGAGCTGGCCGCGACCATCGCGGTGGCCCGGCACATCATGGGCCCCTCGACGCGCATCCAGGCGCCGCCCAACCTCGTCGACGGCGAGTACGCGCTGCTCATCGACGCCGGGATCGACGACTGGGGCGGCGTCTCCCCGCTGACCCTCGACCATGTGAACCCCGAGCGCCCCTGGCCGCAGATCGACGAGCTGACCGAGCGCTGCGCCGCCTCCGGGTTCGAGCTGCGGGAACGGCTCCCCATCTACCCGGAGTTCCTTCAGCGCGGTGAGCCCTGGCTCGACCCCCGCCTGCTGCCCCATGTACGGGCGCTCGCCGACCCGGAGACGGGCCTGGCCGTGGAGGACGCCCCCGTGGTGGGCCGCCCCTGGCAGGAGCCCGACGAGGGCTTCACGATGATCTCCTCGGGCCGTACGGACCTGCACCACACCATCGACACCGAAGGCCGCACCGCCGACCGCCGCGACGACTTCGACGAGGTCTACGGCGACTGGGAGGCGCTGCGGGAGGCCGCCGCCCCGGGGATGGCACCGGAGCGCATCGAAGCCGACGTACGGCAGGCCCTGTCGCAGGCCGCCGACGACCCCACCCAGCTCACCGACGCCCAGGCGCTGGCGCTGCTGCACGCCGACGGCCCCGCCCTGGACGCCCTCTGCACCCTCGCCGACCACCTACGGCGCGACACCGTGGGTGACGACGTCACCTACATCGTCACCAGGAACATCAACTTCACCAACGTCTGCTACACCGGCTGCCGCTTCTGCGCGTTCGCCCAGCGCCGCACCGACGCCGACGCCTACACCCTCTCCCTCTCCCAGGTGGCCGACCGCGCCCAACAGGCCTGGGACGTTGGGGCGGTGGAGGTGTGCATGCAGGGCGGCATCCACCCCGACCTGCCCGGCACGGCGTACTTCGACATCGCGCGCGCCGTGAAGGAACGCGTCCCCGGTATGCATGTGCACGCCTTCTCGCCCATGGAGGTCGTCAACGGCGCGACGCGCACGGGCCTGTCCATCCGGGAGTGGCTCACCGAGGCCAAGGCCGCCGGGCTGGACAGCATTCCCGGCACCGCGGCCGAGATCCTCGACGACGAGGTCCGCTGGATCCTCACCAAGGGCAAGCTGCCCACCGCCACCTGGGTCGAGGTCATCAAGACCGCCCATGAGCTGGGGATCGGCTCGTCCTCGACGATGATGTACGGCCATGTCGACCAGCCGCGCCACTGGCTGGGCCACCTGCGCCTGCTGGCACAGATCCAGCAGGAGACGGGCGGCTTCACGGAGTTCGTCACCCTCCCCTTCATCCACACCAACGCCCCCGTCTACCTCGCCGGCATCGCCCGCCCCGGCCCCACCACGCGCGACAACCGCGCGGTGACGGCGATGGCCCGAGTGCTGCTGCACCCGCACATCACCAATATCCAGACCAGCTGGGTCAAGCTCGGGACCGAAGGCGCGGCCGAAATGCTCCGCTCCGGTGCCAACGACCTCGGCGGCACGCTGATGGAGGAGACCATCTCCCGGATGGCGGGCTCGAGTTACGGCTCCTACCGCTCCATCCAGGACCTCATCGCCATCGCCGACCGGGCCGGCCGCCCGGCCCGCCCCCGCACCACGACGTACGCCCCGGTCACCGAAGAACGCCGGGCCGCCGCCCTCGCTTCGGACGGCCATCTCCCGGAGCTGCTGCCGTTGGCCGACTAGAACGGGCGGCCGGGGCGATCGGCCGGAACGGAGGGCCGCGGCAGTACGGCGGTGGCCCGCGGCCCGGTCACCGGCCGGTCGGCCGGGCCTTCACTCGCCCTGGCCCTGGCCCTGGCCCTCGCCCTCGCCCTCGTACTCGGCCTCGTGCTGCAGGATGCACTGCTGCCACTGCGACAGTGCCTCCTCGCGGTCGCCTCCGCTGTCCTGGGCGGCGACGATCAGCGCGTCGGCGGCCATCGCGGCGAGCCGTACCGCGATATGGCAGACATCGCTCTGGGGGAGCGGCCGGAGGAGTTCCACCGCGCCGTCGCTGTCCCCGGAGAGCGCGGAGGCGACAACGGCCATGGTGGTGCGATCCCACTCGTACTCGGACATGGGGACAGCATGCCCAGCGGGCACCGCCGCCATGATCGAACGGTTGCCCCCCTGTGGCCGGGCGGCCCCTGCCGTCCGCCGGCCCCTGCGCCGCCGCTGCCGCCCGCCCGGTGTCAGCCCAGTTCCCGGACCGGGCTGCCCGCCGGGAAGGCGGTGATGTCCTCGACGGCCTGCCGGAAGTAGCCCTCGTAGTTGCGGCGGGTGACATAGCCGAGGTGGGGGAGGGCGAGCACGTTCGGGAGGGTGCGCGGCGGGTGGCCGGCGGGCAGCCGGGCCAGGAGCGAGGCGGGGAACGGGGTGCGCTCGCGCATCGCGACCACGATCCCGCAGTCGCCGATCGCCGCCACCACCTCGTCCTCGGAACCGAGGGGCCGCCGCAGCGTACGGACGTCCACGGCGCCCGCCTGGGAGGACCAGGCGGCCATCGAGAGGGCGATGTCCTGGTAGTCGTCGAGTACGGCGCAGCGCAATGCCATGCGGATTCTCCGGAGGCGAGGCGGACGGCCGGGGAGGCCGGATGGTGCTGATCGGGACCGTACCGGCCAAAAGCCTCCTTGTGAGTGACTATTCGCATTACCCTCCTGGCCGAAAATTGATCAATCCTGAACGATTACAGTGCTGCCTCGGGGGGCCTCTGCTAGGCCCCCGAACGTCGTGAGCTTCGGGAGGCGCAGTGAGCGCAGCGGGAGGCGGCGCCATCTGGGGGCGCACGGAACAGCAGGACTTCCGTAGCCGGGTACGCGGCTGTCTGCTCGGCGGCGCCATCGGCGATGCGCTCGGTGCCGGTATCGAATTCGACTCGCTCGACGCGATCCGCACGGCGCACGGCCAGGAAGGCGTGGCCGATTTCGTACCCGCCTTCGGGCGGCGCGGCGCGGTCACCGACGACACCCAGATGACCCTGTTCACCGTGGACGGGCTGATCCGGGCCCAGGTGCGCCGCGACACCGGCGCCTGGCATCCGCCCACCGACGTCCACCGCGCCTATCTGCGCTGGGCCGCCACCCAGCGCGACTGGGGCCCGGACGAGCGCAAGAAGGACGACGGCTGGCTCGCCCGCGAGGAGTGGCTGTACTCCCGCCGGGCGCCCGGCCGGGCCTGCCTGAGCGGCCTCGGCGACGAGGTGATGGGCACCCTCGAAGCACCCAAGAACCCGGACTCGAAGGGCTGCGGCGCGGTGATGCGCTCCGCGCCGTTCGGCCTGCTGGTCGGCTGGGAGCCGCAACTGGTCTTCCAGCTCGCCGCCGAGTGCGGGGCGCAGACGCACGGCCACCCCACCGGCTATCTGGCGGCCGGCGCCTTCGCGGTCATCAGCCACTCGCTGGCCCGCGGCGAAGACCTCGACGGTGCCGTGCAGAAGGCGCTGGCGCATCTGGCCACCCGCCCGGGCCACGAGGAGACCACCGACGCCCTCAAGCGCGCGCTCGGCGCCGTACGGCAGGGCATGCCGACACCCGCCCGGGTGGAGTCGCTGGGTGCGGGCTGGACGGCCGAGGAAGCGCTGGCGATCGGCGTGTACTGCGCACTGGTCGCCGAGGACGTCCGGCACGGCCTGCTGCTCGCCGTCAACCACAGCGGGGACAGCGATTCCACCGGTGCCATCTGCGGCAACCTGCTGGGGACGCTGCACGGTGAGACGGCGCTGCCGCCGGTGTGGCTGGTCGAGCTGGAGGGCCGGGAGACGATGCTGCAGCTGGCCGACGACTTCTCGATGGAGATGACGCAGGGGCCCGCGCTGCACGGCCCGGCCGGCTCCTCGCCGGGGTGGCTCGCCCGGTACCCGCGGGCCTGACCGGCCGCACCCTCTGGCCTGACCGCCCGTACCGGAGACGGACCGGCCGGGGCGCGGGCACGGTGGTGCGGCCCGCGGAGGGGCGTCCTGCGGAGGGGCGTCCTGCGGAGGGGCGTCCTGCGGAGGGGCGGGGCCGCTACCGCATCAGCTCCCCCGCGTTGACCAGCAGCGACTGTCCGGTGATGGCACGCGCCCGGTCGGAGGCCAGGAAGACCGCACACTCGGCCACGTCCGCGTCCGTCGCCAGCTCGGGCAGCGCCATCTGCTCCGTCAGCCGGCCCAGCACGTCCGCTTCCGGAACGCCTTCGCTGTGCGCCTGGAACGTGACGTACGCCTGCACCGGCGGGCCCCACATCCACCCGGGCTGCACGGTGTTGACCCGTATCCGGTCCGGTCCCAGCTCCCGCGCAAGCGAGTACATCGCCGAGACCAGCCCGCCCTTGGATGCCGCATATGCCGCCTGCTGCACCTGCGAGGGGGCGGCGACCGACGACTGGGTGCCGATCATCACCACCGAGCCGCCGCCGCGCGCCACCAGGGACGGCAGACAGGCGCGGGTCATCCGCAGGGTGCCGAAGAGATTGACGTCCACGACGCTGCGCCAGGAGTCGAAGTCGGCGTCCCGCAGGCCTCCGAAGAGCGAGTCCAGCGCCGCGACATGGACCACCGCATCGATCCCGCCGAACCGCTCCACGGCCAGCGCGGCCAGCGCCTCGCACTGCGCCTCGTCGCCGATATCGGTCGCCCGCCAGGCCGTACGTTCGCCCGAAGGGTCGATCCGCGCGGCCGACGTGGCGAGATTAGCCTCCGTACGGGCGCCCAGCACCACCGAGGCGCCGTCCCGTACACAGGCCGCCACGACCTGATGGCCGAGCCCGGCCCCCACACCCGAGACGATGACGGTCTTGTTCCGCAGCAGCATGTGTGCCTCCCGGCCGGGCCCGCGGCTCGCTTGTGATGGGGCGTCAGGTTAGGTCCGGAGGGCAGGGAAAGCCAGAGCTGCCGCTGTCAGGAGCGCCCGTCCCGGCGAGCTCCCTCCAGGGCCTTCTGCAGGCGCCCCAGCCCCTCGCGGATCTCCTCCGGGGAGTGCGTCACGAACGACAGGCGGACGGCGGTCGCATCCGGCGGCCCCGCGAAGAACGGCGCCCCGGGGACGTAGGCGACGTCATGCCGCACCACCTCGGGCAGCAGCGCCGTCGCGTCGTACCCCTCGGGCAGGGTCGCCCACACGAACATGCCGCCGGCCGGCCGGTTCCACCGCGAACCCCCGGGCAGCGCCCCGGACAGCCCGTCGACCAGGGCATCCCGCCGTGCCCGGTAGGCGTCGCGCACCCGCCGCAGATGGGCATCGAGGTCGGCGACCGCCAGATACCGGGCCGCGGCCGCCTGGTCGACGGTCGAGGTGTGCAGATCGGCGGCCTGCTTGGCGATGACACAGGCCCGCCGCAAGGCGGCCGGCGCCCGTACCGACCCCAGCCGCAGACCGGGCGCCATCACCTTGGAGAACGAGCCCAGCAGCGCCGTGCGGTCCTCGGCTCCGGGGAAGGAGGCGACCCACGGCACCGGCTCACCCTCGAACCGCAGCTCGCCGTACGGGTCGTCCTCGGCGATCCACAGCCCGCGCCGGGCGGCGACCTCGGCGACCGCGGCCCGGCGCTCGGCGGACAGGGTGCGGCCGGTGGGGTTCTGGAACGTCGGCACGAGGTAGAGCAGCTTGGGCCGCTCGCGCGCGGTGATCTCGTCCAGCGCGGCCGGGTCGAGCCCTTCGTCGTCGGTCGGCACCGGCACCACCCGGGCGCCGGCGAAGGAGAAGGTCTGCAACGCCGCGAGGTAGCAGGGGTCCTCGACCAGCACCACGTCGCCCGGCTCCAAGAGGGCCGTGGCCAGCAGCGTCAGGCCCTGCTGTGAGCCGGTGGTCACCAGCACGTCATCGGCGTCGGTGGGCAGTCCGCGTGCGGTCGTACGCGCCGCGATTGCCGCACGCAGCGCCGGATCGCCCTCACTGGTGGAGTACTGCAGGGCACGCATCGGCTCCTCGGCCAGCACGTGCTGGAAGGCCGCCGCTATGCCCGCCGCGTCGAACAGCTCGGGCGCGGGCAGCCCGCCGGCGAACGAGATGACCTCGGGCCGGGCGGTGAGCGCCAGGATGTCGCGTACGGGCGAGCTGCCGGTCCGCGCCACCCGCGCGGCGAGTCCCTGGACGGCGGTGGCCGCGGAGGAAAGGATCGAGTCCGGCATGACGGCTCCCATCGGTCGTGTCTGCGATCAACCGGCGTTAGTTGCAGATGGCAGGAAGCCTAAGGGGGCCGGGGCGGCGGTGTGGGGGGCGGACCGCATGGTGGGTGGCCGGGGGTGCTGCCGTGCCCGCGTAACAGCCAGTGCCCGTAGACCCGGTACGTGGTAGCCCCGGTAACGCGGATGCGCCGCCTCTCCCCATATGACGCCTCGTCAGCTACACCTGTCTGTCATGACCGCAGACAGCAAAGGAACGCCGCCTGATACAGCCGCTGCCGACACCGGGTCTGGCACCGGGGCCGGGACCGGGACCGCCGCCGGCACCGGGGTCCGCGCCGACACCGGGGCCGCCGCCTACGCCGAGCTGGCCGCCGTCGGCCCCTACGGTGTGCGCCCCGGACATGCGCTGATCACCATGGTCGAACCGCATCCGGGGCACGAACACGCCTACAACCGCTGGTACGAGGACGATCACTACATCGCGGGCGCGATGGCGATGCCGTGGATGTTCGCCGGCCGCCGCTGGGTGGCCACCCGTGACCTGCAACTGCTGCGCCGCCCGGAGAAGTCCGCCGTCGCCCAGCCGGTCACGACCGGCTGCTACCTCTCCACCTACTGGCTCACCGAGGGCCGTTACGACGAGCACATGAAGTGGACCGTCGGCATCAACCGGCGCCTCAACCGGGACGGCCGGGTCCACCAGGACCGTACGCACGTCTTCACGGCCTTCCAGGAGCATGTGGCGACGGTCTACCGGGACGGCGCCGCCGGCCCCCGTGACTTCCATGCGCTGGACCACCCCTACGCCGGGCTGGTGTTGGAGGTGATCGACACGGAGGGACCGGAGCAACGGGGCGAGCTCGTGGAGTGGCTGTGTGCCCGCCACCTTCCCCGGCGGCTGGCGGGTTCACCGGCGGCGATGGTGACCGTCTTCCGGCCGACCCCGCTGCCGGGGGACCGGATGTCCTATGTGAAGCAGGTCGTGGGGGTGGATACCCGGCTGACCCTCCTGTGGTTCCTCCAGCAGGACCCGCGCGACGGCTGGGCGGCACACTTCGCCGGCCTGGAGGAGGAGGTCGCGGAGTCGGCGCTGGGCCGGGTGGAGTTGGTGGCGCCGTTCATCCCGACGGTGCCCGGGACGGACCGGTACGTATCCGAGCTGCGCTGAGGGCAGGGGCAGGGGCAAGGCCAAGGGACGGGACAAGGGCAAGGGACGGGACAAGGGCACACGGATAGGCGTGGGCATGGCCGAGCCCCCTCGGCCGGGACGGCGATCCAGTCGAGAGGGCTCGTATCTGCGGACTGCGGACTGCGGACCCGCGGACGGTGACGGCTCAGGTCACGCCAGGTCGAACGCGCCACCGGCGACGTCCGACACAAAGCGGTTCCAGGAGGAGTTGTCGAACGTGAGGCGCGGACCGTCGGGGTCCTTGGAGTCCCGCACTGCGATAGCGGTGACGGCGGGCACGGCGATTTCCACGCAGGCGCCGTTGCCACCGGAGTACGAGGACTTGGTCCAGGAGAATGCGGAATTGGGCTGCACGGCCATGTTCACTCCAACTCACTCTGAGTTACCGCGGATTCGGTAGTCATGACGCTACGCGCCAACATCACGAGCCGCAGAGGCCGTTCACCCGTCCGAATGGCATATTTCTTGATCCCTATTCACGGGGGCGGGTGCAGGTGTACCGTGCCAGCCTCCCCGCAGGAATGCCGGTTCCGTACTATTTCTCCCCGGCGGGCCTCACCCCGCGGCATCCGCATGGGATTTCGCCGCGGCAGCGATGAACTCCCGGCTCTGCTCCGCGCTCAATGCCTGTGCGCGCAAATGCTCGTACATGATCGTGTACTTGTGCACATCGTTGGTCTTCTCCAGATAGAGGTCGCTGGTGACGCCCTCGATGTACACCACGCTGGAATCGGCGGCATCGTCGAATTCGAGGATGGAGAACGTTCCCGACATGCCGGCGTGCGCCCCGGTGTCGTACGGCAGAATCTGGACCGTCACATGCGGCAATTGGCTCATCTCGACAAGATGGTCCAGTTGCTCGCGCATGATCAGGTGACTGCCGACCACCCGGCGCAGCGCGCTCTCGTCCAGCACCGCCCACAGCCGCAACGGGTGCTCGGAATCGTTGATCCGGTCCTGGCGCCGCATCCGCACCTGAATGCGCTTCTCCAAATGGTCGGATGCCAGCTCGGGGACCGTGCCGGGAATGACCGCCTCGGCATAGCCGGGCATCTGCAGCAGACCGGGCACCAGCAGGGATTCATACACCCGCAGCGAGGCGGCCTCGGTCTCCAGGCCGATGTACACGCTGTACGGGATGTCGCCGAAGGCGTGCCACCACCCCTGTTGGCGTGAATCCTTGGCCATCTGCATCAGCGAATCCACGATGCGGTGGTCTTCGACCTCGTAGACCCCGCACAGATCGCGGACATCGCGTTGGCTGATGCTGCGACGACCGTTCTCCAATCTGCTGATCTTCGACTGCGAGACGAGCAGCCGGTCCGCCACCTCTTCTGCCGTCATGCCTTTGGCCTCGCGAAGCCTGCGCAGCTCCTGGCCCAATCGGCGTCGCCTGACGGTGGGGTTGACGTTGGACGCCACGCTAAGTGCACCTCCGGCTCCGTACTGCTGTTTTCTGGTCAGCAGACTGCCACCAACGGTCCACGTCGCGCTGGCAAATGGCTGGACAAGGTGGTCACGTTGGAAATTCGGGGCCGGAATCGGGAAAATGCGCCCGCGCAGCTGCGCGGGGTGGCGGGCCGGCCGTCGTCCAGAAGGCCGGCCCGCCACCCCGCGCTTCTTGCTGCGGCTCCCGAACGGGACGTGGGGACGGTGGTGCGTGGTGCGGTGTGCGGTGGGTGTAGCGGTGGCGCGTGAGTCGCCGCCGGGTGTCTTACGGCGTCAGCGGGCGCCCACCCGGGCCATCCGCCCGTGGCCGTGCCGCGACTGGCCCGGCGCGCCGGCCGGTTCCGCCGAGGCCCGGGCCGCCGGTTGCCGTACGGCTCCCGCCACGGCGGCCTGCGGCCGCCGTGGCTGCGCCGCGGCGCCGTTCTGCACATCCATGACGGCGTGTGCGACCAGCCCGCCCATCGGGTCGTGCCGGATCAGATCCCGGAGACGGGAGCGCGATGAACGCCCTTCGTTCCCTGGGTACAGATGCTTGCCGAGACCGACCGCATGGGCCAGCGCGGCGAGCGCCGCGGTCCGCGGGTCCGGGGGTACGCCGGTGCGGATCGCGTTGTCCAGCCGGGCCCTGATTTCCCGGCTGATGGCTGTCTCCGTCGCCTGGTAGCGCGTCGTCGGCAGCACCCCGCACATCTGTCCCGCCACGGCATGCACCATGCCGCACCGTTCCAGGTGCGTGAGGTAGGTCTGGCGCAGCCCCAGCCGGGGCCCGCCGATCCAGTGGACCGCGCGCACCGGACTGCCGCGTCGGCGCAGCAGTTCGAGCGCGGAGTCCAGAGTTGGATCTCCTGTCGGCCGTGCCATCACCACGGCGATACGATCCCCGTCTGGGGCTATCCGTCCTGCCAGAGCCAGCTCTACTAGCTGGGCCCCGGCCAGGCCGAGGTCGAGCGACTGCGGCTGCGCTGTGGTACCCGTCGTCGGGTCCAAAGCGAGCAGTAGAAGCTCCTCCGGAATTGTTCTGCGGCTCCTGCCCATCCATGCCTCCCCGCGTGGATGAATGACAGGGTGACCCCTCTCACATTCATCTGTCGAGGGTGCGTGGGGGGTTCGGTAGGGAACCGGTAGGTATGTCGTTCTCGTCTTGCACGTAGGCGACATCTTTCTGTGGGGTGCGACGCCTACCGGTACGCGTGGCGACGAGATGGTGCCATGCGGACACAGGACACTTGGGAACACTGGGCCAAGGCGGCGTGGCGACGTATGAAGGAGACATCGGTGGCGGGCGAGTCCCCCGACAAGTCGGACAAGAAGCAGTCGTCGGGGGAGACGGCGCGGAGCAAACGTGATCCGCGCCTGTCCGCCTTCCGCGGGGAGCCGGCCGAGCCGGCGAAGGAATCGGGGGCCGGTACGGACTCGAAGCCTGGGAAAGAGCCGGAGGCTGCGGCAGCGCCGGAGTCTGCGGCGAAGTCGGAATCTGGGGCGAAGTCGGGGTCTGGTGTGAAGTCGGAGTCTGCGGCCGGGTCGGAGGCTGCGGCCGAGGCCGGAGCGTCTGAGGGCGCCGGAGCGTCTGCGGGGGCTGGTGCGTCTGAGGCGTCGGAGACGCCTCAGGAGGCCGCAGAGGCTGCTGAGGGCGCCGGTGGCGGCGGGGGTGGCGATGAGCGCCTTCGGGCTGCTGTGGCCGCCTGGGTCGCCGGGAAGGGCGATGAGGATGCCGAGGACGCCGAGGGCGCCGAGGCCGGCCCCGAGGATGCCGCGGCCGGCGAGGGCGGTGACGGTGGCGCGGACGGCGAGGCTGAGGGTGCCGTCGCAAAGCCGGAAGTGAAGCCGGGAGCGGAGCCGGGAGCAGAGTCCGGAGCGGAGCCGGAGCCGGAAGCGGAAGCGGATTCGGAAGCGGAGTCCGGGAAGGCCGCGGTGAAGGGTGAGGCCGCGCCGGAGGGCGAGGCCAAGGGTGGCCGCGGCGACTCCGGGGCCACCCGGCCCAAGGCCGAGCCCAAGGCCGAGCCCAAGGCCGAGCCCAAGGCCGAGCCCAAGGCTGAGTCGAAGGTTGAGCCCAAGACGGAGGCCAAGACCGAGCCCGAGGGTGAGTCGTCGCCCGAGGCCGAGGGGGCGTCCGGGGCTGAGTCCGCGCCTGAGGTTGTCGATCAGCCGACCGCCGTCTTCAAGACCGTCGGGCCGCAGAAGGGCAAGTCCGG
This sequence comes from Streptomyces sp. NPDC048516, assembly GCF_043199875.1. Classification (NCBI taxonomy): domain Bacteria; kingdom Bacillati; phylum Actinomycetota; class Actinomycetes; order Kitasatosporales; family Streptomycetaceae; genus Streptomyces; species Streptomyces sp. NPDC048516. The sequence continues at coordinate 94,239 of NZ_JBICWS010000020.1, forward strand.
CGCGAAGGCGGGCGCTGCGCCTGAGGGCAAGGGCAAGGCCGGCGGCAAGGGCAAGGCCGGCGGCAAGGGCAAGGCCGGCGGCAAGGGCGAGGCTGTCGGCAAGGGCGGCGGCGACGGTGATGCCGAGGCCGGCGCAGGTGCCGACACCGACACCGATGCCGACGCCGACGGGACAGCGGTGGATGAAGCCACCCGGGTGTTTGCTGTCGCGAAGCTGAAGGGGAAGGGTGCGGCGGCCGGTGCCGTCGACCAGGTGACCACCGCGTTCAAGATCAACCCGCCCGCCAGGGGCGAGGGCGCGGCCAAGGTCACGACCCCGGCCAAGGGCAAGGACGCCGCCAAGAGCGAGGACATCGCCAAGGGCAAGCCCGGCCTCAACGACGAAGCGGGTGCCGAGGGCAAGGCAAAGGGCAAGGCGGAAGGCGCGTCGAAGGACGGGGCCAAGACCGGGGCCAAGACCGGCGCCGAGGCCGAGTCCAAGACCGATACCAAGGCGACGCGCGATCCCGAGCGGGATGCCGAGCGGACCAGTCAGTTCGTGGCGCTGAAGTCGGCGGACGACGGTACCGCCGGGAAGTCGCTGGGCAAGACGGCGCCCAGGACGCCTGCCCGTACGTCCGACGCGGCCGTGGAACGGCCCGCGGACAAGACGGCGGGCAAGACGGCCCACACGGCCGCCGCCAAGGCGCCCGACAAGGCTGCGGACAAGACGGCGGCGAAGCCGGAGGGCAAGGCAGCCGGCGCGCCCCCCGCCGCCAAGCCTGCCGAGCCCACCAAGGCGGCCAAGGCCTCCGAAACGGCCGCCCCGCCCAAGCCCGCCGGCCGGCCGGGCGCCATGCCGCCCGCCACCACGGGAGCCACGGCCGCCGCCGCTCCCGCCGCGCTGCCCGAGTCGGAGCGGACCAAGCAGGAGCCCCTGCCGCCACTCGATCTCCTGGCGCAGCTCACCAACACCCCGCCGCCGCCCGAGACCCCGCTGCGCACGGTCGTCCGCCGGTTCAAGATCTGGACCCCGCTGGCGGTGCTGCTGGTGATCATCTTTGTGGTCGCCCAGGCGGTGCGCCCGCTGCCCGACCCGACGCTCACCGTCGGCGACGCCAAGTCCTCGTTCACCTTCGAGGGCGGCAAGCTCGCCGTGCCGTGGCCCGCGCAGGGGCAGGCCGCGGTGAAGGTGGTGGGCTCCGGGGACCTGGGGACGTTCGGCCCGCAGAAGCCGGTGCCGACCGCGAGCGTGGCCAAGATCATGACGGCCTATGTCATCCTCCGGGACCACCCGCTCAAGAAGGACGAGGAGGGCCCGCGGATCGAGGTCGACGCCAAGGCGGTGACCGAGGGCGGTTCCAGGCACGAGTCCCGGATCGAGGGGCTGCGGGCCGGGCAGAAGTTCAGCGAGAAGAACATGCTCAAGATGCTGATGATCCCGTCCGGCAACAACATCGCCCGGCTGCTGGCCCGTTGGGACAGCAAGTCCGCCAACGAGGGGGCGTTCGTCAAGAAGATGAACGCCGCCGCCAAGGACCTGGGCATGAAGAACACCACCTACACCGACCCCAGCGGCCTGGACGCCAAGACCGTCAGCACCGCCGTCGACCAGCTCAAGCTGGCCGAGGCCGTCATGAAGTTCGACGCCTTCCGGCCGATCGTCGCCACGCCCAACACCGAGATCCCGGGCCTGCCGAAGCGGATCAACAGCAACATCGACAACCTGCTGCTGGCCGGGCTGAGCATCAAGGGCATCAAGACCGGCTCCAGCACGGCGGCCGGCGGCACGCTGTCCTGGGCGGCCTACAAGACCGTGGACGGCAAGGACCAGCTGATACTGGGCACGATGATGGACCAGCACTTCAAGGGTCTGGACCCCGACGGCTCCAACAGCCTCACCCTGGTCAAGAACAACAGCCAGAAGGTCATCGAGGCCGTACGCAACGCGCTGACCTCGGCCACGGCGGTGAAGAAGGGCCAGGTCGTCGGCTATGTCGACGATGGTCTGAACGGGCGCACGCCGGTCGTCGCCACCAAGGACCTGAAGGCGGTGGGGGTCCCGGGCCAGAAGCTGCAGTTGAGTGTCGGTGACGGGGGCAAGACCGTCCCGCACACCGCGAAGGCCGGTACCGAGGTCGGTGTGCTGACCGTCGGCAACGGCCAGAGCAAGCAGAAGGTGCCGGTCGCCCTGCAGAAGGACCTCGTCGAGCCGTCCTTCGGAGCGAAGTTGGTCCGCATCACCTGAGCGGGCCGGGGCCGGGGCCGGGGCCGGGGCCGGGGGTTGCGGGGCGTCCGGCCCGCGGCCCCCGGGTCCCCCCCTGCGGCCCCCGGGCCCCCCGAGGCCCGGATCGCAGCCCGCCGCCCCTGGCTCACCGGCCCGCCCGGTTCCAGGGGCCTGATCCACTCCTGCTCCGCGGCCACCGCGGGCGTTCCTGCCCTCGGGTTGCCGCACCCCGGGCCCCCGGGCCGCCCCCCCCGGGCCGCCGCCCCCCGGTTGCCGTCCATGGCCGCCGCCCGTGGCCGCCGTTCCGCTCGCCCGTCCGGGCGTGCGCCGGCGGCCTGCTTTATCGTGAGCCTGCCTTTCTGACTGACTGTCCGTTCGTCCGTCCGTCCGTCCGTTCGTCCGTCCGTCCGTCCGTCTGTCCGTCTGTCCGTCCGCCCGTCCCGCGCGTGACCGGAGCCCGTCATCGACGTAGCGCAAGCGCAGAAGACGTACGCGTCCGCCGTAGCCGCCCGCGGTGCCTGGGCGGCACAGGGCGCGGTGGTGCTGGTGCCCTCCGGGCTGATGCTGCTTCTGGGGGCGTGGGGCATCCGCCGGCAGGACGCCATATGGCGCGACGAGGCGGTCACCTACGACATGGCGCACCGCAGCCTGGCCGACCTGTTGCCCACGCTGCAGCACGTCGATGTCGTCCACGGCCTCTACTACGCGCTGATGCACCTCTGGTTCCGCGTCTACGACGTCGCTCTCGGCGGCGCCGCCGGCGAGGCCGTCGGGCTGCGGCTGCCCTCCGTGGCCGCGATGACCGCCGCCGCTGCGGGTGTCGCCCTGCTGGGGGAGCGCCTGGTCGGCCGGCGGGCGGGGCTGCTGGCCGGGCTCACCTTCGCGCTGATCCCCGTCGTGCAGCAGTACGCGCAGGAGGGCCGCTCGTATGCGATGGTCTGCGCGCTGGTCGTCTGGGCAAGCTATCTGCTGGTGCTGACCGCGGCCCGCCCGCGCCGAAAGCTGTGGCTCGGCTATACGGCGCTGATGCTGATCGCCTGCCTGCTGCACGAGTTCGCGTCGCTGGCACTGCCCGCGCACGGCGCCGCGGTGATCCTCGCGCGGCTGCCCCGCCGGGTACTGCGCGCCTGGCTGCTCTCCTCGGCCACCGTCCTCGCCGGTCTGGCACCGCTCGCGGTGTTCAGCACCCGGCAGTCCGCGCAGATCAGCTGGCTCATGTGGCCGGACCCCGTCCAACTGCTGACCTTCGCCGTGCTCGCGGTCCTCGGTCTCGCCTGCGCCCGCGTCCGGGTCCGCTCCCGCGGCCCGATCGGACTGCGCGCCCTCGGCGTCCCCCTGCTCCTCCTGCCCACCCTCCTCCTGCTGCTCCTCTCCCATGTCGAACCGGCCTATGTGGACCGCTATGTCCTCTACTACGTCGTCGGGTTCGCACTGCTCGCGGGCGCCGCGCTGGCGCGGCTGCTGCGCCCGGCCGGTGAGCTGGGCCAGACCCGTGGCCGGCGGCTGCGGCGGACGATGGCGGTGGCCGTGGTGCCGGCTGTGCTGCTGCCCGTCAACGTCCATCTGCGCAGCCCGGACAGCCGGGTCGACGATGTCACCGCGATTGCGCACGCCATACACGAGGTGGCCGAGCCCGGCGACGGCCTGTTGTTCATGCCGTCCCGCAGGCGGATCTGGCGGGCGACCCTGCCGGACGAGTTCCGTGGGCTGCGCGATCTCGCCCAAGCCGAGAGCCCGTTGGCCTCACACTCCCTCTACGGCACCGAGCTGTCCGGCGAGGCGATCCGCGGCCGGATGCTGGCCGTCCGCCGGATCATCGTCGCCGGCGACCCCGACGGGCAGCCGGCCGACGACAACGACCAGGAGATCGCCAAACGGTCCACGCTGCACACCGCGTTCGAGGTCTGCCGCACGCTGCGGGTCAGGGGCGCCCGGATCACGGTGTACGGGCGGGCGGGGGCTTGCGAGGGGCCGGGAGCGGGGCCGGCGCGGCGGTGGCGGATGTCGGCCGTGAGGCCGTGAGGCCGTTCAAAGGCCGTAGAGGGCCCTTGGGCCTCTGACGTCCCTGTGCCCCCTGTGCCCCCTAAGCCGCCTAAGCCCCCTGAGCTCCCTGGGCTCCCTCGACCCCCAATGCCCCGGGCCGCCCCCCAGGAACGCGCAGGAAACGACGGTCGCTGTCCTGGACGCGCTCATACGGACCTGCCGCCCGCAGTACCACCTCCAGCACGGCCGCCGGATCCGCGGCGTAACAGTGCGCGAAGTACGGCATGTTGGCCTCCACCACGGCCCATCCGCCCCCGTCCAGCCGCCCCACATCGACCGCCGCCGCACTCGGCAGCGGGGCGAGCGCCGACAGCCGGGCGGCGAAGGCGCGGACGTCCGGGGCGTACGGGTCGGCGTCCAGCGGTGCGGGGTCCAGGCGGCCGTGGACGGCGTAGCGGGTGGCCGTGACCAGGGTGCCCGCCAGGAGGAACAGCCGGTACTCGGTGGCGAAGGAGGCGACCTCCGAGACGAGCACCGGAGTCTGCGGGGTGGCCGGCGGCAGCTGCGCCCCGCAGGCCACCACGCTCGGCGGGAAGGACTTGTCGCTCGGCGGTTTGACGAAGAACGGTCCGGTACGCCGTGACGCTTCCCCGTGTGTCATCAGCTCGACGCGGCGAAGGGTGAGTTGAGGCGGCAGCCGGGCGAGCCAGTCGTCCGGAGGGTCCAGCAGGCCCAGCCGCAGTGGTCCTGCGATGCGGTCGGCGGTGCGCGGCCCGCCGTACCAGTGCACCGGCCGCCCGGCCAGCGCGCGCAGGGTGCCCGGCCCGGTCAAGGTCACCGTTTCGAGACCGCGACGGGCGGCCGCCCCGTTCAGCAGCCCGGCGGTGCTGGTGCGCTGTGCCGGGGTCAGCAGAACGGGAGCGGCGGGGGCGCAGTGCCGGGACGCCGTCATGATTTTTGCGGCGGGTGGAAGCTGCGAACGAGCTCGATGCGCCCGACGATATGCCGGTTGAACTCCTCCAACTCCTCCGCAGGGACCCACAGTTCGAGGATCGTTTCGCCGCCCGCCTGCCGCACCGGATAGCGCTCGGCGAAGTCCGCCTCGATCTCGAAGCGGGTGACATGGCCGATGCCGGAGGCCGGCACATTCCAGTCGCGGGCGATCCGTATCGCGTAGTCCTCGTTGAGCACGGGGTAGAAGATCGGCTGGTCGGGCAGGCGTGGCGGCCAGGCACGCCAGCCGGATGCCTCGACCAGGGCCAGCTCCTCGGGGCCGGTGGGGCGCCAGAGGGTGCGGGTGGCGGGCGCGGTCTCGTCCGGGCGCGGCGTCTCGATCATGCTCGTACGGTACGAGCGGAGGGGGGCCGGAGCACCGGAATTTCGGGGCTCGGGGAGGCTCGGGGAGGGCTCGGGCGGGGGCCGGAGGGTGGGCAGCCCCGGCGGGGTCAGGTACGGGGGTGTGCGCAGCTCGGGCAGGGTCGGGTCCGGAGTGCGGGCAGCTCGGGCAGGGGTTCGGGGTGCGGGTGGCCAGGCGCGGGTTGTTCGGACCGCCTCCTCACATCAGATCGGCCGCCACCGCGTCGATCCCCAGCAGGTCCCGCAGCGCCGTCGCTCCGTCCGGGGTGAGGCGCACGGCGCGGCCGCTGCCGATCCGGCGGACCCAGTGCCCCTCCAGCAGCCGGTCGCAGAGCCGGGCGCCGGCCGTGCCCGCGAGATGGGTCCGGCGCTCGGTCCAGTCCAGGCAGCCGCGGGCCTGGGGGCGCCGCCCCGTACGCAGCGCGGCAGGCTCGATCCCCAGGCCGTCGGTGAGCCACTGCCGCCCGGCGTCGGTCAGCGCGAAACCGCCGTCCTGGTCGAGCAGCCCCCGCCCGGTCATGGCGTCGGTGATCGTCACGCCGAGCCGGCCCGCCAGGTGGTCGTAACAGGTGCGGCCGCGGGCGAGCGCGGTGGAGGCGCTCACGGCACGCAGCCCGCGGGGCCGCTCGGCCGGCGGGTCGAGCTGTGCGATTAGGGATTCCAGCAGCTCAGCGACGCGCGGACCGGCGAGCTGGACGTAACGGTGGCGGCCCTGGTGGCGCTCCACCAGCAGCCCGCCGTCAGTGAGCCGGGTCAGATGCTCGCTCGCCGTCGAGGGCTTGACCTGCGCATACGCGGCCAGCTCGCCGGCTGTCCAGGCCCGGCCGTCGAGCAGGGCCAGGCAGAAGGACGCCCGGGTGCGGTCCGCGAGCAGTGCGGCCAGCCGTGCGAGCTCGGAGCTGTACGCCGGAGTGGTCATGACTCCATTGTCCGCCGCGAGTCTTCGGCGCCTACCGAAGGGACTCCGGCCTACGGTGCCCATATGAGTACCTCCCCGGAGTACGCCACCTTCCACTTCCATGCGCTGCACCATGCCGACCAGCCGCTGTTGCTGCCCAATGCCTGGGATGTCATCTCGGCCGTCGCGCTCGCCGGGGCCGGATATGCGGCGGTCGGCACCACGAGCCTGGGCGTTGCCGCGGCCCATGGCTATCCGGACGGGCGCGGGCTCGCCGAGGCCCGGGACGCGACGCTGGCCCTGGCGCTGCGGCTCAATGGCCGGCTGTCCTGCCCGTACACGGTCGACGTGGAGGGCGGATTCGGCGGCGACGCCGGTCAAGTGGGGGATCTGGCCGCCGAGTTGGCGGAGGCCGGGGCCGCCGGGCTGAACCTGGAGGACGGGCTGCCCGGCGGCGAGGGGCTGCAGGACCCGGTACGCCAGGCCGAATTGCTCAGCGCGGTGAAGGAGCGGGCGCCGGGTCTGTTCCTCAATGCCCGGATCGACACCCACTGGCTGACGGACAGCCCGCCGCCGCTGTCGGTGACGCTCGCGCGCGCCGAGACCTATCTGGCGGCGGGCGCGGACGGCATCTTCGTACCGGGCGTCATCGCCGACGAGGAGGTGTCAGCCCTGGTCGCCGGGATCCCCGCGCCGCTGAACATCCTCTTCGCCCCCGGACGGCACACCGTCAGCCGTCTGGCGGACCTCGGCGTACGCCGCATCAGCACCGGTTCGCTGCTGTTCCGTACGGCGCTGCAGGCCACCCTCACGGCGGCGGACGCGATCCGTACGGGGCAACGGCCCACGGATGCGGCCGGGGCGGGCGGCGAGGTGCTGGGCTACGAAGAGGTGCAGCGGTTGGTGGGGGAGGAGGAGTAGCCGGGCGCTGACCCCTGGGGTGGCCCTAGGCCTCCTGGCGTCCCCGGCTTCCGTGGCGCCGGCGGTGCACGGCGATGACCGCGCCGGCCACGCCCAGCGCACCCGCACCGCCTATCACCCCGGCCTTGGGCAGATGACCGGCCTTCTCGGCCAGTCCGGCCAGTCCGTTGTCGGGCAGCATGATCGATGTCCGGCTCTCCGTGGGCGCGGTGGAGTCGGCGGCGAAGGCGGCGGCCGCGGGAAGCAGCAGGACGGCCAGCGCACCGGTCGCGACGGTGGCGGTACGGATCATCGAGCGGTGCTGGGCCCGCATGGGTACTCCTCGTCGTGGGCGGTTCGTGCCGCCCTAGGGGCGTGGTGACTAAGGAGCACGCTACGGAGCGTCCTTAACGGTAATCCGTACGTTGTGTAACAGTCGCCGAGATCTCTGGGAGCGGTCGTGTGAAGGAATGCCTGCCCCGTCGGGCAAAGGCCCTGAAAGCCGCCGGAATGGCCGATCCAAAGATTCCGTTCTCCGTCGTCCTGGATAGCCTTGTGTCAGGTTACGTCCTTATATATGACGCTTTCCGTGCGAGTGGTTACGCCGAACGGTCACGCCGAACGGTCACGCCGAACGGTCACGCCGAACGGTCACGCCGAACGGTCACGTCGAACTGATCACTTCGCGCTGATCGCCTCGAGTGACCGGCTCCACGGGGCGTCTCGTGGGGTGGGCGGGGCCACGGGTGGGCGGGGCCACGGGCGAGCAGGGCCGCGGGGGGCAGGGCCGCGTGGTGGCAAGGCGTGGTGGCGTGGTGGCGCGAGACGTGGTGGCGCAGGGCGCGAAGGCGCAAGGCGCGGAGGTGCGAGGCGCAGGGCGTGAAAGTGCGGAGGCGCAGGGGCGTGAAGGTGCGGAGGCGCGAAGGTGGTGGCGACGATATGCGACGACCGCGACCCGGCACGGCGCGTACCCACCGCCCTGCCCGCTCGCCCTTCTTCGCGCTCGCCTCACTCGTCTCGCTCGCCCTTCTCGCGACGGGATGCGCGGGCGTGGAGGGGCTGGAGAGCGAGGGGCGGGCCCGGGACGTGGATGCGCCGCTGGTGCTGTGGCCGGACTATTCGCCGGCCCCGCCCAGTCGTGACGAGAACCCGGCTGCCCTGGTGCCCGTACCGCATGTCCCGCGGATCCCCAGCGGCACCATGGCGGACGCGAACCCGCTCGCCGTCCTCAAGGCGGACATCGCCGCGCAGGGCGGGAAGCCGCCCGCCCCGAAGGCGGTACGCCGTCCCGAGCTGCACGACCTCACCGGCGACGGCAAACCGGACCTGCTCATGGCCGTCAACCTCACCCCTCGCAACAGCGAGCTGCGGGTGTACAGCGTCCGGGACGCGGTGGTGACCCGGGTGCTCGTGCTGCGCGGTGTGCTGGCCGGCGTCGAGCTGGCGGCCGGGCATCTCGCCATCCGCGAGCCCACCAAGGATCCCCGCTACGTCAGCGTCATCGACTATCTCTGGGACGGCGATTCGATGAGTCTGTGGAACCTCACCCTCGATGACGCCCGCACCTCCCAGACCCCACAGGCCGGCGGCGGCAGCCCATGAAACGCCCGGCGGTCTCCCTCCGCTGGAAGATCGCGCTGACCGTGATGGCGGTGAGCTGCGCGGTCGCCGCCGTCCTCGGGGCCCTCGTCCACAATGCGGTGGCCCGTCAGACCGTCGGCCAGGTCCGCAAGGAGACCAGCGCCAACCTCAGCACCGCCCTGGACCTCTTCGAGTACGGCACCTCGCGCGAAGGCCTCAACTCCCTCCTCGACCCGCCTCAACTTCCTGCCGACCTACGCCGGTTGGCGCGCTCCGGCCGGTACGGAACCATGGTGGGTACGTATCGGGGCCGCCTCGTCATGTGGGCGGCGGCGCCGGCCGACGGCCACGTCATGGCCGTCTGGTCGCTCTACGGCAACACGCGCCGTTCCCTCGAGAAGCTCGACACCGCCATCCTCGGCTCTGCCGTGCTCGCCGCCGCGGTCGTCGCCCTCGCCGGACTGTTCCTGGCCCAGCGCATCAGCCGGCGGCTGGCCACCACGGCGGCGGTCGCGCGCCGTATCACCGCCGGCGACCTGGACGCCCGGGTCGGCAACGGCGCGGATCAGGCGCCGGGCGGCGGCTCTGCCGGGCAGGACGAGGTGGCGGCGGTGGCTGCGGCGCTGGACTCGGTGGCGGGCTCCCTGCAGAGCCGGCTCCAGGCGGAACAGCGCTTCACCGCCGATGTCGCCCATGAGCTCCGTACGCCGCTCACCGGCATCCTCGCCTCGGCCGAGCTGCTGCCGGAGGGCCGCCCCAAGGAGATGATCAACGACCGGCTGCGGGCGCTGCACCGCCTCACCGAGGACCTGCTGGAGATCTCCCGGCTGGACTCCGGCACCGAGCGCGCCGACCTCGACGCGTATGACCTCGGGACACTGATCGAAGGCTCCGTACGCGCCACCGGTCTCGACACCGTCGTGCGGACCGACGCCGACAGGGTGGTCGAGACCGACCGCCGCAGGCTCGACCGCATCGTCGCCAACCTCGTCATCAACGCACACCGGCACGGCCGGCCCCCGGTCGTCGTCACCGTCGATGCCCCGCCCGGCGGCCCGGCGACCATCGAGGTACGCGATCACGGGCCCGGTTACTCCGCCGACCTGCTGGATTATGGTCCGCAGCGCTTCCGCACCGATGCCCCGGGCCGCGGCAAGGGCCATGGCCTGGGTCTGACCATCGCCGTCGGCCAGTCCGCCGTCCTGGGCATCGACATCCGCTTCACCAACGCCCCCGACGGAGGCGCCCGCACGATCCTCCGACTGCCTGATGCCGCCTCCCGTGCTCGCTGACCCGCTCCCCCGTGCGGCTACCAGTCAATGTCATCCGGCGGCTCCGGAAACGCCTCCTCGTCGTCAGGCTCCGGCCCCAGGGGGGCATCCCCCGGCGCTCTGCTCGGCTTGGCCGCCCCGGTCGCCCCTGCCGCCCCGGTCGCCCCGGCTGCCGTGGGCCCGGCCGTCGTCGTGGGCCCGGCCGTCGCCGTCTCCCCGCCCGCCGCTGACGCGCCGGCGCCCTCTTCACCGGGGGTCTCCCGTCCCGCCAGCACATCCAAGATCTGCGATCCGTACTTCGCGAGCTTGTTCTCGCCTACCCCGCTGATCGCGCCGAGCTCGGCCGTGGTCGTCGGCCGGACCGTGGCGATCTCCCGCAGCGTCGCATCGTGGAAGATCACATACGCGGGCACGCCCTGCTCCTTGGCCGTGCGCCCGCGCCAGCCGCGCAGTTCCTCGAAGACCGGCAGGGCCTCTTCCGGCAGGTCCGCCGGCGCCGCCCGCTTGCTCTTCGTCTTCGCCTTGGCCGCCCGCGCCGCCTTCTCCGGCTCCCGCCGCATCGGCACCTCGCGCCGGCCCCCCAGCACCTCGCCGCTCGCCTCCGTGAGCACCAGCGTGCCGTAATCACCTTCGACGGCGAGCAGTCCCTGGGCCAGCAACTGCCGTACGACACCGCGCCATTCGGCGTCCCGGAGGTCGTCCCCCACCCCGAAGACGCTCAGCCCGTCGTGATCGAACTGAATGACCTTGGCGGTTTTCTTCCCCGTCAGGATGTCGATGATCTGGCCCGCGCCGAACTTCTGCCCCCGCTCACGCTTCAGCCGGACGACCGTGGACAGCAGCTTCTGCGCGGCCACCGTGCCGTCCCAGGTCTCCGGCGGAGCCAGGCACGTATCGCAGTTGCCGCATGCGCTGCTCTCCTGCCCGAAGTAGGCCAGCAGCCGGACCCGCCGGCACTGCACCGTCTCGCACAGCGCCAGCATCGCGTCGAGATGGGCCGACAACCGCCGCCGGTGCGCCTCGTCCCCCTCCGACCCGTCGATCATCTTCCGCTGCTGCACCACGTCCTGCAGCCCGTAGGCCAGCCAGGCCGTCGACGGCTGCCCGTCACGCCCCGCGCGCCCCGTCTCCTGGTAGTAGCCCTCGACCGACTTCGGCAGATCCAGATGCGCCACGAACCGCACATCCGGCTTGTCGATGCCCATCCCGAACGCGATCGTGGCGACCACGGTCAGCCCGTCCTCACGCAGGAAGCGGGCCTGGTGCTCGGCACGCGTCCGCGGGTCCAGTCCCGCGTGATACGGCACCGCCGCAATGCCGTTCTCCACCAGGAACTGTGCGGTCTTCTCGACCGAGGCCCGCGACAGGCAGTAGACGATCCCCGCGTCTCCCGCATGCTCGTTCCGCAGCAGCTCCAGCAGCTGCTTCTTCGGTTCGCTCTTCGCCGCGATCCGGTACTGGATGTTCGGCCGGTCGAAGCTCGCCACGAAGTGCCGGGCGTCCGCCATCCGCAGCCGGGAGGTGATCTCGGTATGGGTCGCCTCGGTCGCGGTGGCGGTCAGCGCGATCCGCGGCACCTCGGGCCAGCGCTCGTGCAGCATCGACAGCGCCAGGTAATCCGGCCGGAAGTCATGGCCCCACTGCGCGACGCAGTGCGCCTCGTCGATCGCGAAGAGCGAGATCTTCCCCCGGTCCAGCAGGCTCAGTGTCTGCTCGACGCGCAGCCGCTCGGGCGCCAGATACAGCAGATCCAGCTCCCCGGACAGGAACTCCGCCTCGACGAGCCGCCGCTCCTCCAGATCCTGTGTCGAATTGAGGAACCCGGCCCGCACCCCGAGCGCCCGCAGGGCATCGACCTGGTCCTGCATCAACGCGATCAGGGGGGAGATGACCACCCCCACACCGCCTCTGACCAGCGAGGGAATCTGATAGCACAGCGATTTGCCGCCACCGGTCGGCATCAGGACGACCGCGTCCCCGCCCCCTATGACGTGCTCAATGATCTCCTGCTGACTGCCGCGGAACGACTCGTACCCGAACACCCGGCGCAGTACCTGCACCGCCTCGCTTGCGTCCGAGGCGCCTTCCACATCCATGTCCACGACCATTTCCACGTCCGCCAGAGCCATTCCAGAAGCCTACGAGTTCCGCGGGGGTCGCCGTCGACCCTGTGGATAACTCCCCTCGCTCGGGACCCCCGATCCGTGGCCGCGCGCCGTGCCGCGCCGAACCGTGCCGTGCCGCGCCGTGGCGTGCCGCGCCGAACCGCGCCGTGCCGCGCCCCGTCGTGCCGCACCGCACCGCACCGCGCCGTGCCGCACCGTGCCGCACCGCACCGTGCCGCACGGCGCCGTGCCGTGCCGCGCCGTGGCGTCCCGGCCCGCCCGCACGCCCTGCGGGGTCGCCCGGGTCCGGGGCACCATGGAGGCACTGCGAGGTGCAGGGCACACAGGCCGCAGCCTGGCGCAGGCGGCGCTCACAGGCGGCGCTCACAGGCGGAGGGAGTGCCTGGGATGAGGACAGCCGGCCCCTTCGGACCCGTGGGCGATCGGCCCGACGCCGGACCGCCGCAGCGCAGTGGGCTGCTGGATCTGCTCGGCGTCGCGGCGGTGGTGCTGGATTCCGACGGGCACATCGTCCTGTGGAGCCCGCAGGCCGAGGAGCTGTTCGGCTACACCGCGAAGGAGGCCCTGGGCCAGTACGCGGGCCGGCTGCTGGTCCATGAACAGCATCTGGACCTGGTGATCAGACTCTTCACCGAGGTGATGGGCACGGGAAGCAGCTGGGCCGGTGCCTTCCCCATCCGGCACAAGGACGGCAGCACCCGGCTCGTGGAGTTCCGCAATATGCGGCTGCTGGATGTCCGGGGTGACCTCTACGCGCTGGGGATCGCCACCGACGAGGCGGTCCTGCGGCAGGTGGAACGGGATGTGGCCCTGTCCACGCGGCTGTTCTCGCAGTCCCCGATCGGGCTGGCCGTCTTCGACACCGACCTGCGGTACCTGGCCGTCAACCCGGCGCTGGAGCGGATGAACGGTGTCCCGGCCGAGGACCACCTCGGCCGGTCGGTCCGCGAGGTGCTGCCCTTGATGGACCTCGACGCGCTCGAGACCGCCCTGCGGCAGGTGCTGGCGACCGGCAGCCCCCTGGTCGATGCGTACACCATGGGGCGTACCCCCGCCGATCCCGACAACGAGCACGCCTGGTCCGTCTCCTGCTACCGGCTCGAGGATCCCGGCGGGCGGATTCTCGGGGTGGCCGGCCTGATAGTCGATGTCACCGACCGGCACCGTGCGGCCACCGAGACGGCCCGCGCCCGCCGGCATCTGGCCATGATCGCCGACGGCACCGCCCGTATCGGCACCACGCTGGAGGTGGAACGGACCGCCGGCGAGCTGGCCGACGTCACCGTGCCCGAGCTCGCCGACGTGGCGGCGGTGGATGTCCTGGACTCCGTCCTGGACGACCGCCGCCCCACGACACCCGGCGACCACCATGCGCTGTTCCGCGCCCTCGCGGTGCGCGCCGCCCACCCGACCGAGGCGGTCCGGGCCGCCGATCCTCCCGGCCGGCTGGCCAGCTACGGGCCCGACCGGCTGGTCACCCAATGCGTGCGCACGGGCCGCCCCATCCTGGTTTCCCACGTCGGCGAGCGGGACCTGACGCGTATGGCACGTGACCCCGAGGCCGCCGCCCTGCTGGCCCGCGCCGGCATCCACAGCTACCTCACCACGCCGCTGATCGCCCGCGGCGAGGTGCTGGGCGCGCTGTGTCTCTCCCGCGCCGGCAATCCGCTGCCCTTCGACGAGGAGGACCTGACCCTCGCCGCCGAACTGGCCGATCGCGCCGCGGTGTGCATCGACAACGCCCGTCTGTACCAGAGCCTGCGCAATACGGCGGTGACCCTTCAGCGCAGCCTGCTCCCGGACCGCCCACCGCACCGCACGGGACTGGAGATCGCCACCCGCTACCAGCCCGCGGGGACCACCAGCGAAGTCGGCGGCGACTGGTTCGATGTCATCCCCCTGGTCGCGGACAAGACCGCCCTCGTCGTGGGCGATGTGATGGGCAGCGGCATCAACGCCGCCACCACCATGGGGCGCCTGCGCACCGCGACCTCCACCCTGGCCGACCTCGATATCCCGCCGAGCGACGTACTGCGGCACATCGACAAGATCACCGTCGGGCTGGAGTACTACGCCACCTGCGTATACGCCGTATACGACCCGCACCGCGCGGTATGCGACATCGCCATCGCCGGACACCTGCCCCCGGTGCTGATCCGCACCGGCGAGCCCCCTGAACTCCTCAACCTGCCCACCGGCGTACCTCTCGGCGTCGGTGGTGTCCCCTTCGAGGCCACCACCTTCCCCCTGCACCCCGGTGACCGGCTGGTCCTCTACACCGACGGTCTGGTCGAGACCCGCCACCAGCCCATCGACGCGCGCCTGGACGTCCTCCTCCGCCTCCTCGGCACCCCTGACCGCTCCTTGGAGGACACCTGCGACCGCCTCCTCGACGCCCTCCGCGACCCGGACGGCCACGACGACGTCGCCGTCCTCATCGCCCGCCCCCTACGACCCGAAGGGCCGGTTCCCCGCGCCCCGTCCTGAGCGGCGTCACGGCAGGGTCACGCCGGATCAACACCAGGGCCATGGTCGGCCTTCCAGGCTGAGGGAGATACCCACGTAGGCCGTCCGCCCAAAGGAGGCATCATGGTGAAGGGCATCCGGAAACATCTACCCAGCGTGCTCGGCGCGTCCATTCTGACGGTGGCGCTCGTCGGCACGGGTGGCGTGATGAGCGTGCAGGCGGCACCTCAGACAGCGAAGACCGCCTCGACATCGTCGAGCGCGGCGCCCAGCCTGCTCTGTAAGTTCCTCAGAGACCCCAATACCGGCAAGCTCCTCGTGGTGAACGTACGGAATGGCAGGGTCGTCCAGAACCCGAGGCTCTGCGTCTTCGTAGGCGGCGGGGGCGGCGGCGGTGGCGGCGGCACAGGCGGCGTCACCACGGGCGCCACCACTACGGGTGCCACCACCACGACGACCGGCGCCAGTGTGACGACCGGCGCCACCACTACGGGCGCCACCACCACGACGACCGGCGCCAGCACGACGGTCGGTGCTCAGACGACCCAGGGTCAGACCACGCAGGGCCAGACGACCCAGGGTCAGACCACGCAGGGCCAGACCACCCAGGGTCAGACGACCCAGGGTCAGACCACGCAGGGGCAGACGACCCAGGGCCAGACCACGCAGGGCCAGACCACGCAGGGCGGTGCCACGCAGGGCGGTGCCACGCTGGCCGGTAACCCCACGGTTGGCGGTGTCACGGTGGGCGGCACGGTTGGCGGTGCCACGGTTGGCGGTGCCACTACGGCGCCCCCCACCACGGCAGCTCCCACTACAGCGGCTCCCACTACGGCAGCTCCCACCACGGCGGCTCCCACCACCGGCGCCGTGCAGTAGGGCATTGCAAGCAGCAGGACATCAACAAGCAGCAGGACATCAAGAGGACATGCACCATCAACGGAGGCCGTGGGCGCAGCAGGGGGGCCTCGGTACGAGCGGGCGCGCACGGCCGCCGGTGGTGGTCGTCGGAGATCAGGCGTAGTAGTCGCGCTGCGACGATGGCGGCCGCCCGCTGTCCGACCTGTGCCGGTCGGTCGTCGCGGAAGGACGCGGTTGCGCCAATCGCCTTCCGGGAACACCGTGTCGGCCGTGCTGCGGCCGGTGAGGCCGCCCTTGTCCAGCGCCACCCGGACGACGACGCCGACGCCGTGCTCCACACAGGCAGGCAGCAGGGAGCCGGCCGGCGCCTGGTCGAAGACGGGGAACGCCTCGGCCGGGTCCGTACGGCCGGACGCCTGCCAGACCTGGTTCTTGGGCGGCACTTTGGTCGCCACCCGCACTTCCTCGCCGACCCGCTCACGGAGGACTCGGCCGACAACCGCGGCTCCTGCCCGGGAATCCCTTTGACGATAGGCGGCTTGGGCGGCTCGGTCAGATGGGTTCCCTCGCGCGTGATCCGGATACGGAGACGTACCTGCTACGGCCGACTTTCCTGATTCCGTTGCCCTACTTGACGCTGTCTCAGTATCATCGATGCATCCGTGGCCCCTGGTAGGGGGAAATCCCAGTTCGAGCCTGGGACATCTTGCTGGGGTCGGGGACTGGAGGCTGTTCGCTGCAACTCTGGTGTTGAAGTTCCTCTTGTCGTGGGTGGTCAGGCGGTTCATCGCCACGGCCATGAAGCGGTTTCACAAGCAGGTGATGAAACTCTGGAAGCGGGTGGTGGAAATGGTCCCTGAAGTGTTTGCGTCTATCGGCAGTAAAATCGTCGTGCACGCTCTTGCAGGAGTTGGAGTAATCGGCAACTCGTCCCCTTCCCAGGGACCACGGCCAAGAAGCAGGCAGTAGCGCAGGTTTCCCCTGACCAGGCGAAGAACCAATGTGCCGATCAAGCGTCCTCGCCCTCTCGTGGCCTTGCTCTCGACGAATTCTTCGAGCAGGTGGGTACACCGCCACCATGGTGCGGGTCTACGCGGACCACTCCGTTATCAGTAAGAAGCGGAACAGCGCCCTTCACCGTCCGGGCCGAGTCGCTTCTGTACGCCACTGTCCGACGTCGTCGATGTCAGGCGCGGACACACGGCGGAGTACCACTGATTGCCCGCCACCGCTCCCTCACGCACGACTTGCGGTCGGTGGACATCCAGCCCGACGGCACGGTCGTCTTCGGTAAATGCGACGCCATGCGCACTGTGTGCGGCCCGTGACGCAGCCTGTGAGGCGGAACGATCCCCGCCCTCGCTCTACACGCTGGGGGCGCGGAAGGGAACTTGCCGGCGGGCGGCCTCGTCGATCTCCTCGACGGTGAGGAGGGGCGTGGCCCGGGTGTGCAAGGCCCCGCTGGCCTTGACGGTGAGGCTGATGGCGGCCATGGAGACCGGGTCGGGGAGGTCGATGATGAGCACGATGTCGTCCTCTCCGAAGGCGAAGTACACGGACTCGACCTTCCCGCCGAGGGCCGTGACGACCTGGTCGACGGCAGTGCGGCGCCCACTCGCGCCTTCCTTGAGCAGCCCCTTGGTGCCCTCGGACGTATAGGTGGCCTGGATCAGGAACTTCGGCATCGGGACGCTCCCTGCCCATCGCATGTCCGGTGTGCAGATGACCTTCCCGCTGTCACACTGACCGCCACGCGCCGAATGACCTGATTCACCCGTTAGACGCCAATGCGGTGGAGGGGGTCTGCCGACGGCAGGCGACTCCGCGTCGACGTAGCAGACGTAGTGGCGCGCGTAGGGCAGAGCCCTGAAACGAGTAAGGGCCGGTCCAGGAGGAAACCCTCCTGGACCGGCCTCTTCTTCTGTGCCCCCGGCAGGATTCGAACCTGCGACACCCGCTTTAGGAGAGCGGTGCTCTATCCCCTGAGCTACGGAGGCAAGGCCTGAGCCCCTGACAGGGTAGCTGATGCGTTCGCTGTAGTTCGCTTCTGTTGGGGATGAGGGGCGGGCGTGGCCTCGTGGTGGGGGAAAGGGGTGCGGGAGGGGGTGCGGGAGGGGGTGCGGGACGTGCGATGGCGGTGGTCGAGGTGACCACCGCCATCGTGTGGGGCGCTGCTGTCGGGCCGGTTGGTGCAGTGGTGGCCCGGGGGCGGGGTGTTAGCCGCCGATGTGCCAGCTGAGGGTGCCGTCCGTGCTGGTGAGGAAGGCCAGGAGGAGCAGGTCGGCGGCGCCGAGGGTGATGCCCAGGAGGGCGCGGCCGCGGCGGGTGGTGCCGCGGGCCAGGGACAGGCCGCCGAGGACCAGGGCACAGGGGCCGAGAAGGATGTTCAGGACCAGGGTGCCGAGCAGGCCGAGGATGAAAGAGGCGACGGCCATGCCGTCCGCCTGGGGGCGGGGGCGGGGAGTGGACCGGTGCGAATCCTTGGCTTCCGTGGCCGGCGCGGGCGCGGGCGCGGGCGTCGTCGGCGAGGTCGTGGGCGTGGCTTCGCTGAGCGTGGTCATCGGGAGGTCACCTCGGCGTGGTGGCGGCGTTCACGGAGGAAGAAGACGAGCAGCCAGCCGGCGATGACGGCGGCCGCGACGAGGGTGACGGGGACGGGGAGGTGTGCCGCGGTGCCCAGCATGATCCCCATCAGGAGGAGGGCTGCGACGAGGAAGAGCATGATCTTCCTTTCCGGTTCCAGAGGACAGTTGTTCACTCAGTTCCTTCAGTCTACGACCGCCCACGGGTGGAGTAGTTCAGAGAACGGTTGTTTACTGGATGACATGAGTCACAGTCTTGGAGTCCGGCAGGCACAGAAACAGAAGACCCGTCAGGCGTTGCTCGACGCGGCGCTCGGTCTGCTGGAGGAGCAGAGTCTGAGCAGCCTGGGGCTGCGCGAGGTGACGCGGATGGTGGGCATCGCCCCGACCGCGTTCTACCGGCACTTCCGGGACATGGGTGAGCTGGGCGTCGCCCTGGTCGAGGAGGCGCTGGGGAGCCTGCATGCGATGGTGCGGGCGATCCTGGCCGAGCAGGATGGGGCCGAGGAGCGGATCGACCGTACGGTCGCGGTCGTGGAGCGGCATGTGCGCCGCTATCCGCTGCACATCAGGTTTGTGGCGCGCGAGCGGCACGGGGGTGTACGGGCCGTGCGGCAGGCCATCGCGGATGAGATGGACCGGTTCGCGGAGGAGGTCGCGGCGGCGCTCAAGTCCCAGCCGGTGTCGGAAGGGTGGCGCGATGACGACGTGCGGATGCTGGCGGAGCTGTACGTGGACCGGCTGGTGACGACGGCCGCGGCGCTGCTCGACGCGGACGCGGACGGGGTCGAGGGGGCGGCCGAGCAGGTGGTGCAGGTGGCCCGTAGGCAGCTGCGGCTGATCAGCATCGGGCGCCGGCACTGGCGGGAGGAGGGGCGGGGGAGCAGCGGTGGGAAGAGTGGGGCGTGAGGGGAGGCGTGAGGGGAGGCAGGGGAATTGGGGAGAGCAGGGGGAGCGGGGACGGGTGCTGGTGGTGCGGTTCGCTTGACCTCGGCGGGCGTGCGCCGGGGTTCGGTGGTCTTTGTCAGGAGCGTGCCGGGGTCACCCGTACGCGGTAGGTGCCGTCCGGGTTCTCCGTCAGGACGGTGACGGCTGCGCCGCTGTGACGGTCCGTATAGGTGTCGCCGGGGAGGAAGGTGGCGTCGGTCAGTTCCGGGTCGACGTATTTGTTGTCCTGGTAGCAGCCGTCGCTGTGCGGGGTGGCGTCCACGATGCGCATCGGGCCGCGGCCCGAGGGGACGTCGGTGGCGACGCGGTAGACGAGGACGCCGGGCCGGCAGACCGCGGGGTCGAGCGGGCTGCGGGTGCGGGCCTCGGCGACCAGGGCGGTGTGGGGCGAGGTCGGAATGACGACGATCTTGGTGCCGCCGGGGGTGGAGATCGGGGTGAGGGTGTGTTCGCCGGGCGTCCCGCGGCGTGGGGCGCAGTGCACCTGGCCGGCGGACAGCCAGCCGAGCTTCCACTTGTGCCAGCCGACGAAGTCGTTGCTCGGCCCCCAGTCCTCGTCCATCGGATCCCAGTGCCCTACCGGGGGCGGGGCGTCGCGGTCGTCCGTGAAGTAGAGGTCGGGCAGCCCGAAGCTGTGGGCGTTCTCGTGGTTGAGCACGCGGAAGGCACTCACCCCGGTTTGCCGGCTCCAGATGAAGGACGCATTCCGGAACGGCACCTCATCGGCGGTCTTCAGCCCCATGTCGCCGCCGCTGAAGGTGACCGACAGGACCGTACGGGTCGCGGGCGGGCCCGCGTTGGGGGTGGCGATGACGTTGATGACGTCGTAGTCACGGAAGTCGACTATCGGGTCGACGGCGCGGACGACTTCCCGGGAGAGGGCGTGATAGCCGCCGTCCGAGGCCGGGTCGAAGCTGGCGCCCCGTCCGATGTCGTACGCCGCGAGCGGGCGGGACATGCGGATCCACCGGAAGAGCGGCATGGGGTGGTAGGTCAGCCTGCCGTACGAGCTGGTGCGGAAGTAGTCCGTCGCCGCCGGGAAGAATTCGGAGAAGCGGGCGCGGGGGGACAGCGTGGCGGGGGCGTCCGGGAAGTCGATGAAGAGGGTGAGCGCCCTGACGACGCCGACCGAGCGGGCGTAGCCGGCGGGGGTGTCCGCGGATTCAGCGACGTCGTCGCTGATGCCGCGCAGGGCGCACGGGCCGCTCGGCGAGGCGCCGGGCGCGGTAGGTATGGCGACGGCGCTGGGCGGTGAGCCCAGCGCTATGGCCGCGGCCGCCGTGGCGGCGCCGACGGCCAGAACCGCGGATACCTTGTGCTTCATATCGATCACCTTGTGTTCATGGGTGATCGCTCGCGCGCGGGGTTACGTCAACTGGAGTCATGGCGGGGCCGGATGGGTCGGGATGGGTCCGGATGGGTCGGGATGGAGCGGGACGGGTCGGGCATGGGGGGGCGGGTCTGGACTGCTCGGGCCTGACTTCTGCTGGTCCGGGGGTGCCTGGAGTGGGCGGGTGAGCGCGGTTTAGGTCGCGGGTGAGTGTGGTTCAGGTCATGGGTGAGTGTGTTTCAGGTCACACGGGGTCATGAAATATCCGGGGAGGTGGTCCCCGTTTAACCAGAGGTCCGAGGAACCGGGGAGCGATTCCCCGGTTCGTGGCGGCCCCGGCCGGCTGCCCGGCTACCGGGTCGTCGGACGGCCGGTCGGCCTCGTCGGTCGTCGGTCACCCGACCGGACGGGCTGGGCGGCGTACGTCCGAAAATCCGGGCCTTCCGGAAGTGTCGAGACTTGAGGGGAGTGAGCTGCCGTGACTGCCGTCGCCGCATGCGCGAAGACCGCGTTGAAGGGCCGGCAGCCCCGCCTGCGGGCCGATGCGCTGCGCAACCGGGAGCGGATCATTGCGGCCGCCCGCGAGACGATGGTCGAGTTCGGGCCCGAGGTCCCGCTCGATGAAATCGCTCGACGTGCGGGTGTCGGCAATGCGACGCTCTATCGCCACTTTGCGGATCGCCTGGAGTTGATCCACCACGTCACGCTCGCCGTCATGGCCCGTACCGCGGACCGCGCGGAGAGTGCCCTTGCCGAGGAGCCCGATGCTTTCCAAGCGCTGAGGCGCTTTGTCCACGCTGCGGTGGAGGAGCGGATCGGGGCCTTGTGCCCGCTGCTCTCCGACGGCGTCGACCGAGACCACCCCGATCTGCTCGCGGCGCGCGAACGCCTGGAAGCGGCCGTCGAGGCCGTCATGGGTGCCGCGCGCGACAGCGGCCAACTGCGTACCGACCTCGCCGTCGGTGATCTGATGGTCGCGATCACCCAGCTCACCCGGCCGCTGCCGGGCAGCAACTGTACGAACTTCGACCAGTTCGTACACCGTCATCTGCAGCTGTTCCTGGACGGTCTGCAGGCGCCCGCCCGTTCTGAACTCCCCGGATCGGCCGCCACGTTGGACGACCTGAGGCGCCGCTCGTAGGCCGGGGCGCGCGCCGCATCCGGCTGACGCTTCCCGCACACCCCGTACGTCTCGCACGTCTCGCACGTCCCGTACTTCGTTCCGCACGTCCCGTACTTCGCTCCTGTTCGCTCACCGCACCACTAGGTGGATCCCGCCATGCCTGAAACCGCCCCGTACGTCGATCCCCGGCGCTGGAAAGCGCTGATATTCATCGCTCTCGCCCAGCTGATGGTCGTTCTCGACGCGACCATCGTGAACATCGCGCTGCCCTCCGCACAGCAGGACCTCGGCATCACCGACGCCAACCGGCAGTGGGTGATCACCGCCTACGCGCTGGCCTTCGGTGGGCTGCTGCTCTTCGGCGGGCGCGTCGCCGACCTGTGGGGGCGCAAGCGGACCTTCATCATCGGGCTCGTCGGGTTCGCGGCTGCCTCCGCGCTCGGCGGGGCCGCGGCGGACCAGGGGATGCTGCTGGGCGCGCGTGCGCTCCAGGGGGTCTTCGGGGCGCTGCTGGCGCCGGCCGCGCTGTCGCTGCTGGCCGTGACCTTCACCGAGGCCAAGGAGCGCGCCAAGGCGTTCGGCATCTTCGGCGCGATCGCCGGTGGCGGCGGCGCCGTGGGCCTGATCCTCGGCGGGGTGCTGACCGAGTACATGAACTGGCGCTGGACCTTCTTCGTCAACATCCCGTTCGCCGTGGTGGCCGCGACCGGCGCGTACCTGGTCATCCGCGAGCCCGCGGGCAGCCGCAACACCTCCCGGCTGGACGTCCCCGGCGTCATCCTGGCCACGCTGGGCCTGGTCTCCCTGGTCTACGGGTTCACCCGGGCCGAGTCCGACGGCTGGCTGGCCGGCTGGACCCTCGCCCTGTTCGCCGCGGCCGTCGTCCTGCTGCTGGCGTTCGTGCTGGTCGAGTCCAAGGTGAAGGCCCCGCTGCTGCCGCTGCGGGTGGTCACGGACCGGAACCGGGCCGGCATCTACGCGTCGCTGGGCCTGGCCGTCATCGGCATGTTCGGTCTCTTCCTCTTCCTGACCTACTACCTGCAGATCGTGAAGGGCTACACGCCGGTCACGACCGGTCTGGCGTTCCTGCCGATGATCGTCGGCATGATCACCGGCTCGACGCAGATCGGTGCCCGGCTGATGACCCGGGTCCGCCCGCGGCTGCTGATGGCGCCGGGCTTCACGGTCGCCGCGCTCGGCATGCTGGTGCTCACCCAGATCGACCTGGACACGTCCTACCCGGCACTGATCCTGCCCGGCTTCCTGCTGATGGGTCTCGGCATGGGTACGGCGTTCATGCCGGCCATGTCACTGGCCACGCAGGGGGTGCAGCCGCGGGACGCCGGTGTCGCCTCCGCGATGGTCAACACCTCGCAGCAGGTGGGCGGCGCGATCGGTACGGCCCTGCTGAACACCATCGCGGCCAGTGCCACGACCGCGTACGCCACCTCGCATGCGGCCGGTGCGCGCTCGCTGGATCTGCTCAAGCTCCAGTCGATGGTGCACGGCTACACCACGGCCATCTGGTGGGCGGTCGGCATCCTGGCCCTGGCAGGCGTGATCGCCTTCACCTTCATCAACACCGGACGGCCGGGCGGCAGCCGGCCGGTGGCCTCCTCGGCGGACGGTGAGGGCGCGGGCGCGGGTGCGGTTCATGAGGACGAGGTGCCCGTTCCGGTGATGGCGCACTGATCCCGCGGTGGCGGGGCGCGGCCGCGCGGGCTCGTGGGCCGGTGAGCTTGTGCGCCGGCGGGGCCACGTCGCCTCCGCCGCCTTCGCCGCGCACTCTTACCGCATTCCTACCCGACTCATAGGTACGCCGGCCTGACTCATGGGTGCGCCGGTCTGACTCATGGGTGCGCCGGTCTGACTCATGGGTGCGCCGGGCCTCACTGGCCCGGCGCATTCGTGTTCGTGCGCAGCCCCGCCCGCCCTGCGGCTGCCGGCCGTCTCCGGCTCCGCCGCCGGTCAGCGGAGCCAGGGGAGGTCGGCGCCTTTCGGCTGCAGCCCTTCGGTCATGACCTGGCAGATCTCGGCCAGTTGGCCTATCTGCTCGGGGGAGAGCCGGTCGAAGATCGCGGCGCGTACGGCGGCGACATGCCCGGGGGCGGCCTTCTCCAGGACTCGCATGCCCTCGTCCGTGAGGTGGGCGTTCTGGCCCCGCTTGTCGGACGCGCAGTCCTCGCGCCGTACCCAGCCGTTCCGCTCCAGCCGCGCGATCGCATGCGAGAGCCGGGAACGGGTGATCTTGGCGTTCTGGGCCAGCTCGGTCATCCGCATCCGGCGCCGCGGTGCACGGGAGAGCTGGACGAGCAGTCCGTAGTAAACATGCGGCATCCCGGCGTCCCGCTGCAGCTGACGGTCGAGGTGGTCCTCCAGGAGCGTGGTGGCGTGGAGGTAGCACTGCCAGGCGAATTGCTCCTCGTCGCTGAGCCACCGTGGCTCGGTTGCGGGTTCGATGCTCATACCATCCACTCTCTCACCACTCGGAGAGTTATTTAAGATTTAACAAGGCCGCGTTATCCTGAAAGTCGACGCTTGAACCTTCAAGCATCGTGGGGGGTGTGGCGGCCGAAGCGTCACGCGCACCGACTACTGACAAGTGTGACGCTGTGGGGTTGCGATGTCCGTAATGCCGGCTCTTTATCTCAGTCATGGTGCGCCGCCGCTGGCCGACGACCCGTCGTGGCCGGGCCAGCTCGCCGCCTGGTCCGCACAGCTGCCGCGTCCCCGGGCCGTACTGATCGTCTCCGCGCACTGGGAGGAGGCGCCGCTCGCACTCGGCGCCACCACGACCGTGCCGCTCGTCTACGACTTCTGGGGCTTCCCGGAGCACTACTACCAGGTGCGGTACCCGGCCCCCGGGGCGCCGCAGTTGGCCGAGCGGATACGCAAAACGCTGCGGACGGCAGGCATGCCCGTGGTGGACATCCCCGACCGGGGACTCGATCACGGTGCGTATGTGCCGCTCGTGGAGATGTTCCCGGACGCCGATGTCCCCGTACTCCAGATCTCCCTGCCGTCGCTTGATCCGCGCCGGCTCCACGCGATCGGGCGCAAGCTCGCACCGTTGCGCGAGGAGGGTGTACTGATCATCGGCAGCGGCTTCTTCACGCACAATCTGGCTGCGTTGCGGCACGACGGCGGCGGTACGCCGGCGTGGTCGGCGGAGTTCGACGACTGGGGGCGCCGGGCCCTGGACGCCCAGGACCTCGACGCGCTGTTCGACTTCGCGCACAAGGCGCCGGCCGGCCGGCTGGCCCATCCCCGCACCGAGCACTTCGCCCCGCTGTTCGTGACGCTGGGGGCCGCGGATGCCCATGCCCAGCTGGACCGTGGACGCAGTGTGATCGACGGGTTCTGGATGGGGCTGGCGAAGCGGTCGGTGCAGTTCGGCTGAGGGGCGGGCGCGGCGCCGCTCCGGAGGCCGTTCGTGAGGCCCGGGGCGCACGGCGGTGGGCAGGGGCAGAGGGCGGGCGGCCCAGTATCCGAGGGCGTGGGTGAACTCCGCGGTCCGTGGGGTGTCCTCACCTTCCGTCAGAAGGCTGCGTACGGCGTGGCCCACACGGATCGCCGGATGGGTGGCGGCGCCCGCGATGCCGGGTAACAGGCGCGGTCACCACTCAGCAAGGAGCTCGCGCCAGGTTGGCACCGGCCGTTGGCGCCGGCCCTCACTCCGTTCCCTCACTCCGTTCCCTCACCGTTCGCCCACCGCGGTCCGTATACGTGTCCGTGTCCGTGTCCGTGTCCGCATCCGTATACGTGTCTGTGTCTGTGTCCGTGTCCGTATCGGTCTCGATACCGGACAGAGGGTGTCGGGTATAGGGGGAAGGGTGCTGCCATGACGAGTGAGAGCACGTGGGCCGGGGGCATCGGCGGCGGCAGAAACGTCGGAGGCGGCGGAAGTGCCGAGGGGCGTGGGGGAGTCGGGGGCGGTGCGGTCGGCTGGTCGGTGGTCGAGGCGGCGGCGCCGGAATTCGCCGGGCGGGTGCGGGAGCGGTTCGGGGCCTACCGGCACCACGTTCTGGCGACCCTCCGCAAGGACGGCGGGCCGCGGCTCACCGGCCTGGAGGCGGATTTCCGCTACGGGGAGCTGTGGCTGGGCATGATGGTGGGCTCGCGCAAGGTGCTTGACCTGCGGCGCGACCCCCGCTTCTCGCTGCATGCCAATCCGGGACCCGGCACCGATCTGTCCGGAGGCGACGCACGGGTTTCCGGGCGGGCGGTGGAGGTGACGGACCCCGAGGTGGTCGCCCGCTATGCGGCGGTGGTGCAGCCGCCGGACCCGTTTCACCTCTTCCGGGCGGAGCTGACGGAGGCGGTGCACACGTCCGTCGAGGATCCGTATGTGGTGCTGGAGAGCTGGGTGCCGGGGCGGCCGCTGCGCACCATCCGGCGGACGTCCTGCGATGCGACGCCACGGATGGCGTGACCGGGGGAGTGACCGGCGGCGTAAAGCCGGCGGGCGTGGCGAGTGGCGTGGCCGGCGGGCGTGGCGAGTGGCGTGACGGGCGCGCACAGGCGTCACAGGCGGGTGCCGCGGGGTCAACCGTCAGCAGGCCGGCTCAGTGAGTGGCCACGGGGAGGCTGTGGTCCCTGTCGCCCCTGTGGGTCCGGTGGGGCTCGTGGGGCCGGTGGATGCCGTGCGGCTCGCGGACGCGGTGGGTGCGGAAGATGTACAGGGCGACGACGAACATCACGGCGCCCATGGTGAAGCCGAAGGCGGACGACTTGAGGATCGATTCCCCGCCGAGGCTGTAGACCCAGCCAATCGAGCAGCCGAAGAGCGCGCCGTACGCGATCGCCCGGGTCTCGGTGATCATGGACGACTGGAAGTGGGCCACCAACAGTCCCAGCACGCCGGACACCACGGCCGCGGCCAGCCCGTACAGCATGGCCGGGCCGCCCTTGATGCCGTCGGTGTGGGTGCGGAAGATGGTGAAGCAGCCGAAGGCGAGGGCCGTGACGATCGGCAGCGAGACGGTCGCCGGGATGCGCTTGGCCCGCTCCGCCATGCCTGCCTTGCCGGCCGGTCGCGGCGCCCGTTGCGAGTCGCGGGACCGGCCGTTCGCCGTCGCGCCGTGTTCCGTGTCGACGGTGCCGTGTGAGCGGGCGGCCCTTGCCTCGTGCCGGTGAGCGTGCTGGTCCATGACGGGCTCCTCTCGATGCGTCCCGCTGCCTCGCTGTCCCGCTGACCCTCCTCACCAGGCGACACCCGGGGGCGGTCCGCGTCAACCGGAACGGCGGGTCGCAAGGCCGGGACGGAGCAGGGTCAGCCCAGGTCCTTCTGGTACCAGGCCACGTCCCAGTAGCGGCCGAACTTGCGGCCCACCTCCGTGTGCGGCCTTCGGGCGGAACGCGCTGCTGGTCGCATAGCCGAGCAGCGCGCCTGCGGGGTGGCCTGCCTCGGGTGCCGCAGCCCCGGCCCGCGACTCGGGCGCCGCAGCCCCGGCCCGCGCCTCGCTCACCGACCCGTTGTGCGGGTTTTTCGTGCGATCTGTCGCTTCCTGGGCAACCAGAAGACGATGGGGGCCGTCTTGGGGGTGGGAGAGCAGCCACGGGCGGCGCTGGCCGGGAGTGAAGGGCTCCAGGTCAAAGGTGATGCACGTCTCACGGATGTAGTGGTTGTAAAGATCCGTAAGGGCCGGAAGGTCAGCTTCCGCGCCCGCCCTGACCTGCACTTCTCCCTGCTCACGCAGCATGGGACCTCCGTAATTGGGCGCGCAGGGTACTGCATGATCAGAAAAATAGCGGGGCGGCGTGGGAATTCTGTCCGGATTCCAGCCGTTGTTTCCTTCGGACGGGTCGCTACGTGAGCATCGGTTTCGATGCCCCTTCCGGCCCGCCCACCGTCCCGCGACCGACTCATCGCAAAGGGAGCACACGCATGGCAACCCGTGCCGTCGCCCGCCGTCAGGAAAGCAGCAGCGGTTCTGACGGGGCCCACAGCGTTCGCGCCGTAGGCGGGGAGATCGCCGACCGCGACCTGGTCGGCATGTACCTCGACGAGATCGCGCGTACGCCACTGCTCGACGCCGCCAAGGAGGTGGAGCTGTCCCAGACCATCGAGGCGGGCGTCTACGCCCAGCAGATCCTGGACGGCGAGGTCACCGACGGCAATGCCGCAGCCGCCAGCCGCGAGGAGCTGGAGGCGCTGGTGGAGGAGAGTGCGAAGGCCAAGGATGTCTTCATCCGCTCCAACCTCCGCCTGGTGGTCGCGGTCGCCCGTCGCTACCCGCGTGCCGGGCTGCCCCTGCTGGACCTGATCCAGGAGGGCAACGCCGGTCTGGTGCGTGCCGTGGAGAAGTTCGACTACGCCAAGGGCTTCAAGTTCTCGACCTATGCGACGTGGTGGATCCGCCAGGCCATCACCCGCTCCATAGCCGACCAGTCGCGCACGATCCGGCTGCCCGTGCACCTCGTCGAGGAGCTGGGCCGGATCCGCCGGGTACAGCGCGAGTTCAACCGTGAGAACGGCCGTGATCCGGAGCCGGCGGAGGTCGCCGGTGAGCTGGGCTCCACGCCCGCCCGCGTCACCGACGTACTCGACTGGGCGCGCGACCCGGTCAGCCTCAACATGTCGGTGGACGACGACGGCGACACCCAGTTCGGCGACCTGTTGGAGGACACCTCCGCGGCCTCGCCCGAGCAGTCCGTGCTCACGCTGCTGCGCAGCGAGGAGCTGGAGGATCTGATCGACCGGCTCGACCACCGCACCGCCTCGATCATCAAGGCGCGGTACGGCATAGAGGACGGCCGGGAGCGCACGCTGACCGAGGTCGGCAAGCAGCACGGTCTGACCCGGGAGCGTATCCGGCAGATCGAGAAGCACGCCCTGCTGGAGCTGAAGCGGATGGCGCGTGACACGGGATTCGACGCCGCCGCAT
This sequence comes from Streptomyces sp. NPDC048516, assembly GCF_043199875.1. NCBI lineage: Bacteria > Bacillati > Actinomycetota > Actinomycetes > Kitasatosporales > Streptomycetaceae > Streptomyces > Streptomyces sp. NPDC048516. The sequence goes on from NZ_JBICWS010000020.1 coordinate 122,757, forward strand.
GACAGGTGCGCGCTCTCGCGCGTGCCGACATCCATGGCAAGGCCTGTGCCTGTAGAGGACGAGCCCCGGTGCCCTTCGTGGCGTCGGGGCTCTGTTGTGTCCGCGGGGGGAAGCCCGCGGGGAGCGGGAGACCCGCTCGGTCGCCCCGATGTCTGTTTGAGTCTGCGTGAAGTCCATTTGTGTTTACTTCGCGAAGGTGTCGACGTAGCATCGCGTCGAAACCACAGGTTCGGGCATGGGACGGACAGACACGCTGATGTATGCACCGGAGCGCCAGCAGGAGATTCTGCGGCTCGCCCGTGAGAGCGGCCGGGTCGATGTGCTCTCCCTCGCGGAGGAGTTCCAGGTCACCGCCGAGACCGTGCGGCGTGATCTGAAGGCCCTGGACCGGGCAGGCCTGGTGCGCCGGGTGCACGGCGGGGCCATCCCGGCCGGCCGGCTGGACTTCGAGCCCGACCTCGCCGAGCGGGACGCCGTCGCCGCCGACGAGAAGCAGCGCATCGCGCGGGCCGCGCTGGCCGAGCTTCCCGGTGGCGAAGGCGGCCCGGGCGGCTCCGGCGGCTCCGGGAGCGTCATTCTGGACGCCGGTACGACCGCCGCCCGGCTCGCCGCCGAGATCCCGCTGGAGGCCGAGCTGACCGTCGTCACCCATGGCCTGCCGGTCGCCGCGCGGCTGGCCGACCACCCCGGGCTCACCCTCCACCTCGTGGGCGGCCGGATCCGGCACCGTACGCGGGCCGCGGTCGACGACTGGGCGCTGCGCGCCTACCGAGAGATCAACGCCGATGTGCTGTTCCTCGCGACCAACGGCTTCTCGCTCGACGGCGGCCTGACCACCCCCGACCTCGCGGAGGCCGCCGTCAAGCGGACACTGATCGCCGCGGCCCGCCGCGTCGTCCTCCTCGCCGACTCCGCCAAGTTCGGGCAGCAGCACTTCGCCCGGTTCGGCGAGCTGTCGGATGTGGACCTGCTCATCACCGACACCGGCCTGAGCCCCGACGACGCCCTCGCCATCGAACGCGCGGGCACGGAAGTAGTACGCGCATGATCCTCACCGTCACCCCCAACCCCAGCCTGGACCGGACGTACGAGATCCCGGCGCTGGACCGCGGGGCCGTGCTCCGGGCCACCGCCGACCGGATCGACCCCGGTGGCAAGGGCGTCAATGTCTCGCGGGCGGTCGCCGCCGCCGGACACCGCACCCTGGCCGTCCTGCCCCTGGGCGGCCCGGCCGGCGCGGCGCTGGCCGCTCTGCTGGACGCCGAGGGCATCGAGGTGGCAGGGGTGGAGGTGGCCGGCCAGACCCGCTCCAACATCTCGGTCGCCGAACCGGACGGCACCCTGACGAAGATCAACGCGACCGGGCCCGAGCTGACCGCGGACGAGTCCGAGGCGCTGCTCAGCGCGGTCGGCGAGCGCTCGGTGGGGGCCGACTGGATCGCCTGCTGCGGCAGTCTGCCGCGCGGTCTGGCGCCCGAGTGGTACGCGGAGCTGGTGGCCCGCGCCCACCGCGCCGGCGCCCGGATCGCCCTGGACACCTCGGGCCCGTCGCTGATCGCGGCGCTGCGCGAGCGACCGGACATCGTCAAGCCGAACGCCGAGGAGCTGTCGCAGGCCGTCGGCCGGCCGCTCGCGACCCTCGGCGATGCGGTCAAGGCGGCCGAGGAACTGCGCGCGGGGGGTGCCCGCGCCGTACTGGCCTCCCTGGGGGCGGACGGCCAGCTCCTGGTCGACGCGGAAGGCGCCTACTTCGGCAGCGCCCCGGTCGCCGCGGTGCGCAGCAATGTCGGCGCGGGCGATGCCTCACTGGCGGGGTTCCTCACCGCGGGCGGTACGGGACCGATGGCGCTGGCCGCCGCGCTGGCCCATGGCGCGGCCGCCGTCCAACTGCCCGGCAGCCTGATGCCGACGCCGGCCGATCTGGAGACCTCGGCGGTCACGACCACCGATGCGGTACCGCTCCACCGCGTGCTGACGGAGCCGGTGTCATGACGGGCGCGCCTGCCGTCGCCGCGGCGGCCGTTCCTGTGTCTGCCGTCGCCGTGGTGGCCGTCCCTGCGCCTGCCGTTCCTGCGTCTGCTGTTCCTGCGTCTGCTGTTCCTGCGTCTGCTGTTCCTGCGTCTGCTGTTCCGGCGCCTGCTGTTCCGGCGCCTGCTGTTCCTGCGTCTGCCGTCTTTACGCCTGCTATCCCCGCGGCCACCTGGCCCCCTGTGGTCGCTCAGCCCCCTGTGGCCACCTGGCCCCCTGTGATTTCCCGGCCCCCGGGCGCCTCCTGGTCCTCCGCGACCCCTCGTTCCCGCCCTCCGGCCCATGCCGGGAGGCGCGCCAGCCACCCCCCGTTCCGTCCCCACCGCCCGCACGGCGGTACCGCGTGCAAGGGAGCCCGCGATGAGTGAGCTGATCACCGCGGAACTGGTCGACCTCGACCTGTCCGCAGAAACGAAGGACGCCGCCGCACGGTCCCTGGCCGAGCGGATGGCCGCCCACGGTCGGGTCACCGACCTGGAGGGCTTCCTCGCGGACGTGGCCGCACGGGAGGCCCAGATGCCGACCGGTCTGGACGGCGGGATCGGGATTCCGCACTGCCGCAGCGCGCATGTCACGGAGCCGACGCTGGCCTTCGGCCGCAGCGCCTCCGGCATCGACTTCGGTGCGCCGGACGGGCCGGCCGACCTGATCTTCCTGATCGCGGCACCGGCGGGCGGCGACGCGGACCACCTGTCGATCCTCTCGACCCTCGCCCGGCATCTGATGGACGCGTCCTTCACCGGCGCGCTGCGGTCCGCCACCGAACCGGAGCGCACGGCGGCACTGATCCGCGGGGACGCGCCGGCGGAGGAGCCCGCGGCCCCGGCGCCGGACGAGGACGCGCGCCCCGAGACTGCTCCTGGGGCCGCCCCTGAGACCGTCCCTGGGACCACCCCTGAGACTCCCTCCGAGACGGAGGCTGCCCCCGAAGCTGCCCCTGAGGCCGCCCCTGAGGCCGCCCCCGAAGCTGTCCCTGAGACCGTCCCCGACGCCGTCCCCGATGCCGCCCCCGGCGCCGTCCCCAAGGGCCCCGCCCCGGCCGCTCCCTTCCGTATCGTCGCCATCACCTCCTGCCCCACCGGCATCGCGCACACCTACATGGCTGCCGAATCGCTGGAGAAGGCCGGACAGGCCGCCGGCGTCGAGGTGTCCGTCGAGACCCAGGGCTCGGCAGGGTTCAAGCGGCTCGATCCACAGCTCGTCGCGGACGCGGACGGTGTGATCTTCGCGCATGACGTCGAGGTGCGGGAGAAGGAGCGGTTCGCCGGGAAGCCGACCGTCGATGTCGGGGTGAAGGCGGGCATCAACCGCCCCGCCGAACTCATCGCCGAGGTGCGGCGGAAGGCCGAACGCGGTGAGGTGTCGGCCCCCGTGCGTGCCGCTGCGCCCATGGACAAGGACGCCGCCAGGGGTGACGGCTTCGCCACCCGCCTGCGTAAGTGGCTGATGACCGGCGTCAGTTACATGGTCCCGTTCGTCGCCGCGGGCGGTCTGCTCATCGCGCTCGCCTTCGCCATCGGCGGCTACACGATCAACAAGGCGCCGTCCGTCGCCGACCACTTCCTGTGGACCGAATCCACGAGCTGGGCGGCCCTGCTCTTCCAGGTCGGCAACGTCGCCTTCGGCTTCCTCGTCCCGGTGCTGGCGGGCTTCATCGCGTACGGCATGGCGGACCGGCCCGGTCTCGTGCCCGGCTTCGTCGGCGGCGCCATCGCGCTCACCATCAACGCGGGTTTCCTCGGCGGTCTGATCGCCGGACTGATCGCGGGTGCGGTGGTGATGGCGATTCAGCGGGTGGACATCCCGCCGGTGCTGCGCGGCATCATGCCGGTCGTGGTCATCCCGCTGATCTTCTCGGCGATCGTCGGCTTCCTGATGTTCCTCGTGATCGGCAAGCCGATCGCCGCGCTGCAGAAGGGCCTGACCGACTGGCTGTCCGGCCTCACCGGCGCCAACGCCATCATCCTGGGCGTGATACTCGGCCTGATGATGTGCTTCGACCTGGGCGGGCCGCTGAACAAGGTCGCCTACGCCTTCGCGGTCGGCGGCCTCGCCAACCCCAACGAGGGGAGCCTGAAGGTCATGGCCGCGGTGATGGCGGCCGGTATGGTGCCGCCGCTGGCGATGGCGCTGGCCACGACCGTCCGCGGGCGGCTCTTCACCAAGGCCGAGCGGGAGAACGGCAAGGCGGCCTGGGTGCTCGGCGCCTCCTTCATCACCGAGGGCGCGATCCCCTTCGCCGCCGCCGATCCGCTGCGCGTCATTCCCGCCGCGATGGCCGGTGGCGCGGTCACCGGAGCCCTGTCGATGGCCTTCGGCTGCACCCTCCGCGCCCCGCACGGCGGCATCTTCGTCGTCCCCCTGATCGGCCAGCCGTTCGTCTACCTGCTCGCCATCGCCGCGGGTACGGGCGTCAGCGCGGCCCTGGTGATCCTCCTCAAGGGCCTCCGCAAGCCACCGCGGTCCCGCGCGGCGGACTCGCCGGCCGAGGGCGAGGCCGAAGTGACCGCCGCCGCCTGAGCCCCGTCCCCGCCTGAGCCCCGTCTCCTCCCGCACACCCCGAGGCCTCCGCCGACACCCGGTGGAGGCCTCGGCGCGCTCGTCCCTCCCCTCCCCTCCCCTCCCCTCCCCTCCCCTCCCCTCTCCCGGCTCCAGGGCGGGTTCTGACGGGACGTGGAGCGAAGTTACTCGTGCGTTAGTAGATCTTTAGCAGCCACGACGAGAGTCCTGGATGTCACGCCGAAGGACAGCAGTCACGCCGAAGGACAGCAGACACCCGTCACCGGTCACCCGTCACCGGTCACCCGTCACCGGTCACCAATCACCGAACACCAGGCACCCGGTACCCGGCATCCGAGACCCGCTACCAGGCACCACTCACCACCCCGGGGGAATCCTCAATGTCGCTCGCCACCACCGCCCTGCGCCGCGGTCGTCGTCTCGCCGTCGCTACCCTCATCGCCGCCTCGGCGCTCTCGCTGACCGCCTGCCAGAACGGGGACGACAAGGCGTCGGCCGCGCCCTCCGCCGCGAACAGCCAGGCCGCGAACGGCCAGGCCGCGAACGGCGGCTCGGATGCGGGGGATGCCACGTCCGGGGGCGCGTCCTCCGGCGGTTCCTCCTCGGGCGGTTCCTCCGCGGGCTCGTCCTCGACGGGCGGGCAGGCGGGCGGTGGCTCCGGGGCCGCCGCGGGGAAGGGCGCGTCGCACACGAGCACCACCGGAGGCCAGGGTTCCGCGACGGGCGGCTCGGGCGGACAGGGCGGTGCCTCCGCCGGCCGTACGGGCGTCAGCGGCACCTGGGCCGGCAAGCTGAAGTGGCTCACCGAGGACAAGCTCACTGTGGCCCCGGACAGTGGTCCGGAGCAGGCGTTCCACCTCCTCGACAGCACCAAGGCGCTCGGTGCGGCAGCGCTCTGCGAGGCCCCCGACGGCCGCGTTCACACGGACGCCGCCGGCTACGGCACCACCCATTGCACCCTCGACGACGCACGGAAGGCGGCCAAGATGGGCAACATCGACGTCCGGGTGACCGTGACGGGCGGCGCCGCCACGAAGATCGCCGAGCGCTACCACCCGTAAGCCCCCGCCGGGGCCCACTGCCTCGTCAGCCGGGGCGCCACCGCCCCGTCAGCGGGGCCCCACGGCCCCCGAGACCGGCCCAGCGGCCGTCGGAGCATCGAGCATCCGACGGCCGCTGAAGCTTTGGCGCCCGCTGTCCGCTGTCCGCTGTCCGCTGTCCGCTGACTGCTGTCCGCTGACCGCTTTGGGGAGCCGCCGCTCAGATCCCCAGCCGGGCCGCGATGCCGTCGAGGACGCTGTCGAGGCCTGTTTCGAAGCGCCACTGCGGGTCGTCCTTGCGGGTGGCTTCGAGGAGATAGCGGTGGTAGGTGGGGTAGCGCCCGGTGCCGATCAGGTAGCGCATCTGGGGGGCGAGGGCGACCCGTAGATCGTCGTTGCTGCCCCAGCCCTGCTCCCGCATGAGGAAATACTGGGCGCACTCGGCCCAAACCGCCCCGTGCACATAGGAGTTGACGGTCCCGAGTACGGCCATCATCGCGTCGCTGTCGAGTCCGAGCCCGTCCAGGGAGGCGAGCGCACGCTCGGCCGCGGCCATCCGGTGAGGGGTGAGCGCGCGCAAGGACTGCGGTGAGGAGATCTGGATGAGCCAGGGATGGCGCAGCACGATCTCCCGGGAGCGCAGCGCGTTGGCGCGCATCACGTCGCGCCAGTTCTCGACGTCGTCGGGGAGCGTGAGGTCCGCGTAGACCGCGTCCGTCATCAGGTCCAGGACGTCGGCCTTGCCGGACACATAGCGGTAGGCCGCCATGGGTGCGACGCCCAGCTCGGTGGCCAGGCGCCGCATGGTGACGGCGTCGATGCCGTCGGTGTCGGCGATGCGTACGGCGGCCGCGGCGATCTTCTGCGGGGTCAGGGTGGCCCGCGGCGCCGGCGCCGGACGGTCCAGGCGCTCCCAGAGGGAGACCGCCGCCGCGTCGGACGTGTCCGGCGTCTCCGGGGCCGACCCGGACGGCAACGGCTGCCCGTCCTTGGCTGCGCCGGCCTTCTTGCCGGTCATGGCGCTCACTTCCTTCCCGGGTCCAGCCGAAGCATCGCGTACAACGTATCAGCAGTAGACGCTGTACACGTCGATGTGTACGTTGTATCCGATCGATACGCAGTACACGCGAGGGGGCACAGCAGTGGCGGTCAACGGCACGACGGAAGCGGCCGACCGGGCGGGAGGGACGGCCGGCGGGACACCCAGGGGGAGACGCCCCCCGAGGTCCCTCTACTTAGGGGTCTTCGGGCTGCTGCTCGGGATGTTCCTGGCGATGGTGGACGGTCTGATCGTGGGCACGGCACTGCCCACGATCGTGGGGGAGCTCGGCGGGCTGGACCAGCTGTCGTGGGTGGTGACGGCCTATCTGCTCACCACCGCCGTGGCGACACCGATCTGGGGGAAGGCGGGCGATCTCTACGGCCGCAAGGGCACGTTCATGGCGGCGGTCGCCCTCTTTCTGGCCGGGTCGATGCTGTCCGGGCTGGCGCAGGACATGGCGCAGCTCATCGCTTTCCGGGCCCTGCAGGGGCTGGGTGCGGGCGGGTTGATGGTCGGGGCGCTCTCGATCATCGGTGTGCTGGTGCCGCCGCGGCACAGCGGCCGGATGCAGTCGATGATCGGTGCCATGATGCCGGTCGCGTTCATCGGCGGGCCGCTGCTCGGCGGTTTTCTCACGGACCAGCTGAGCTGGCGGTGGGCGTTCTACGTCAATGTGCCGATCGGGGTGGTGTCGCTGGCGATCGTCGGGGGCTGGATCCGGCTGGGCCGCGCGGAACGGAGCACGGCGCGGATCGACTACCCGGGTGTGGTGCTGCTCTCCGGCGCCATCCTTGCGCTGACCCTACTGGCCAGTTGGGGTGGCGTCCGGTACGGGTGGAGGTCACCGCAGATCCTCGGGCTGGCGGCGGTGAGCGTGGTGGCGCTGGCCTGGTTCGTACGGGTCGAGCGGCGGGCCGTGGAGCCGGTCATCCCGCCCCGGCTGTTCCGCAGCCGCAACTTCACCCTGGCCCAGATTCTGAGCTTTCTCATCGGCGCGGTGATGCTCGGGGTGACCAGCTATCTGCCGCAGTACATGCAGTTCGTGCAGGGCCTGTCGCCGACGGCCGGCGGTCTGCTCTTGCTGCCGCTGATGTTCGGGATGCTGGGCGTGCAGCTCGGCACCGGGGCACTGATCAGCCGTAACGGGCGCTATCGGATCTACCCGATCCTGGGGGGCGGGGTGCTGACCGTGGGCGTGCTGGTCCTGCTGCTGCTCGGCAGGGAGACCGCGACGGGCCTGGCCTCCGGGCTCACGGTCTTCGCGGGGATGGGCATCGGGTTCGTCATGCAGAGCACCATGCTGATCACCATGAACAGCGCGGAGCCCCGTGACATGGGCGCCGCCGGCGGCACCGTGACGCTGCTGCGGACGGTTGGCGGCTCGCTCGGCGTCGCCCTGCTGGGCGCCGTCTTCACCGGCCGGCTGCACAGCGGGCTCGCCGACCGGCTGGGGGAGGGTGCCGCGGGCCGGCTGACGGAAAGGGCCGGGCAGTTGACCCCGCAGGTGCTGGACGGGCTCGCCGCACCGGTGCGGGACGCCTACCGGGCGGCGGTCACCAGCGGGCTGCACGGCGTCCTGGCCGGCGCCGCGGCGCTGGCCGTGCTCGGCTTCGCGGCCGCCTGGCTCGTACGGGAGGTTCCGTTGCGGAGCACGGTGGAGCCGGACGGTCCGGCGCATCCCCCCCCCAGCTCGGCGCATCCCCCCAGCCCGGCGAAGCCGACCGGACCGGCTGATCCACCCAGGTCGGCGCCTGCGCACGGTCCGGCGCATCCGCACGGTCCGGTGAAACCGCGCCCCTGAGGCCCGCCCCTAGGTATAAGCCCGCCCCCTGCACACAAGGCGGTGGCCGGTCCCGCCCGGGACCGGCCACCGCCTTGTGTGCAGCTGCTCTGGGAGCGCCGTCCGTCAGGCCGCGCTGCCCGCCTTCCAGTCGGACCAGGACAGGTTCCAGCCGTTGAGGCCGTTGTCGGGCTTGACCGTCTGGTCGTGCGAGTTCTTCACGATGACGACGTCGCCGACCAGCGACTCGTTGAAGAACCACTTGCCCGGGGTGTCGCCACCGCCGCCCTTGCTGTCCCGCAGGCCGACGCAGCCGTGGCTGGTGCCGGAGTTGCCGAACACGGAGGACGGGCCCCAGTAGTTGCCGTGGATGAAGGTGCCGGACGACGACAGACGCATGGCGTGCGGGACGTCCTTGATGTCGTACTCACCGCCGAAGCCGACCGTCGAGCCGTCCATCCGGGTCTGCTCGAACTTCTCCGAGATCACCATCTGGCCGTTGTAGGTGGGGTGGTCGGCGCTGCCGCCGGAGATCGGGATGGACTTGTAGGTCTTGCCGTCCCGCTTGACCGTCATGGTCTGGGTGTTCATGTCGA
>NZ_JBICWS010000021.1:0-110191 GCF_043199875.1 Streptomyces sp. NPDC048516
AAGGTGTCCGCAAGCTCCTTGAGCTCGTCATCCGGACCCCCCAGCTCGATCCGCCGGTGCAGATCCGAACCCGCCACCCGCTGAGCCGTCCGCGTAATACGACCCAACGGCGACAACACCCGCCCCGCCATCGCATAACCGAAAGCGAAAGCCACCACCGTCAAACCCAGCAACGCCAGCACGGAGCTGTTGAGGAAGGTGTGCAGGGCCTGTTCGCGTTGGTTGCGGAGGCAGCGGCCGATCGCCGAGTTGATCTCGTCGAGCGAGGCGACCGACGGCAGGTCGGGACAGCTGATGTTGCCCAGCCTGACGTTGCTGCCGAACACCCTGAACTCCGGGGTGCCCTCCTTGAGGGTCCGGGCCGCCAGAAAGTAGATGATGACGAGCAGCACGACCCCCGCCATCAGGAACATGCCACCGTAGAGCAGGGCGAGCCGTATCCGGATGGTCGGCCGCAACCACGGTGCCGGACGGTGGTCCGGCGGCCGGGGAGCCCGGGTGGGCCGCGGAGGTACGGCCACCGGCGCGGACGGCGGGGACGACGAAGAGGACGGGGAGGACGAGGAGGACGGGGAGGACGAGGACGGCGGGGTGGAGACGGTCACGGTCATCAGCCCCGAAGACCCGGTGACGCGGGCACGGCGATCGAAACCGGGACGGGGGTTAGGCGCACTGCTGGTCCTTCCTCAGATCCCGTGAGGCACACGACAGTTGCCCCACAGCACCCATCCTGCCCAAAGGACCCATAAACCGGCAGTAAGCAACGGATCGCTTCCCGGGGGCGGCGCTTCCCGGGCCGGCGCTCCCGGCGCAGCCCTCCCCCTGCCCGCCCCTGCCTGGCCGCCCCCGTCGGGCGGCCCCCGCCTGGCGGCCCGCCCCCACCTGGCCGTCCGGCCATCCGGAGCCGGGCCTCAGCCCCGCGCCGGCTCGGGCGCCGGCACGTGTCTCAGCCCTGCGCCGCCTCGGGGGCCAGCACGTCCAGCTCGGCCCGGGTGGGATAGGACGGCTGGGCGCCCGGCTTGGTGACGGCCGCGGCACCCACCCGAACGGCGAAGCGCGCCGCCTCGGGCAGCGATTCGCCACGGGCCAGGCGGGTGGCGAGGGCACCCGTGAAGGCGTCGCCGGCCCCGGTGGTGTCCACGGCCTTGACCCGTACGCCCGGGACCTCCGTGGCCCCCGAGGCGTCCAGGACCAGCGCGCCGTCGCCGCCGAGGGTGACCACCACGGAGCGGGCGCCCCGCTCGCGCAGCGCCTGCGCCCACGCGGCGGGCGTGCCGTCGGCGAGCCCGGAGAGCTGCCGCGCCTCGTGCTCGTTGACCACCAACGGGTCGGCCGTCGCGAGGAGTTCGGGGTCCAGCGCGGCCGCCTCGGGTGCCGGGGAGGGGTTGAGGACGACACGGGTGCCGGTCTGCTCGGCGGCCGCGGCGGCGGCGCGTACGGACTCCATGGGGATCTCCAGTTGGAGGGAGACCACCGTGGCGGCGGCGATGGTGTCCTTCGCCGCCGCCACGTCCTGCGGGGTGAGGGCGGCGTTGGCGCCGGGCGAGACCACGATGCTGTTGTCGCCGTCCGGGTCGACGAGGATCATGGCGGTGCCGGTGCGGGCCGCGTCGTCCACGATCACCGGGCTGACGTCGGTGCCCGCTTCACGCTGGGCGCCGAGCAGCAGTTCGCCGTAGGCATCGCCGCCGACCCGCGCCAGCAGCGCGGTGCGTCCCCCGATCCGGGCCGCCGCGGCCGCCTGGTTGGCGCCCTTGCCGCCGGCCGACTCGACCAGATCCGTGCCGGTCACGGTCTCGCCCGCGCCGGGCCGGCGCTCGACCCGTACCGTCAGATCCGCGTTGGCCGAGCCGACCACGAGGACGTCATACATGCGCCGCTCTCCCATTTTTCTCCTCCGTCGTGGCCCGGCGACCCGCCGGGCCGCACTCTCAGCCGTCGAACTTCGCGGCGTTCTTCGCCGTCACCAGCACCACCGGCACTCTGACCGACTGCGGCAGCTTCTCACCACGGGAGGCCTTGAGCGCCCAGTCCACGGCCTGCTTGCCGAGGAGTTCCGGCTGCTGGGCGACGGTGGCGGTCAGCGTGCCCTTGCGGACCGCCGTGACGCCGTCCGGTGTGCCGTCGAACGCCACCACCTTCACGTCCTTGCCCGAGCGGCCGCCCAGCGCCTTGGACGCGCCCAGCGCCATCTCGTCATTGGCGGCGAACACCCCGCCGATGTCGCGGTGCGCCTGCAGCATGTTGGTCATCACGTCCATGCCCTTGGTGCGGTCGAAGTCCGCGGGCTGACGGGCGACGACCTGGATGCCGGGGTATTTCTTGATGCCTTCCTCGAAGCCCTTGCCGCGCTCGCGGGCGGCGGAGGTGCCGGCCTGGCCCTCCAGGAAGGCCACCTTGCCCTTGCCGCCGAGCGATTCGGCCAGCGTCTTCGCGGCGAGCCGGCCGCCCGCGACATTGTCGGAGGCGATGGTCGAGCCGACCTTGCCGCCGTTGACACCGCGGTCGATGGAGATCACCGGCACCTTCGCCCGGTTGGCGACGCCGACGGCCGGGACGGCGGCGTCGGAGTCGACCGGGTTGATGATGGCCGCCTTGACGTTCTGGCTGGTGAACGTCTCCATCTGGTTGATCTGCTGGGTCGGGTCGTTCTGCGCGTCGGTGATGTTGAGGTGCAGATGGCGGGCGTCCGCCTCGGCCTGGGCGCCCTTCTTGATGCCGACGAAGAACGGGTTGTTCATCGTGGACAGCGCCAGCCCCAGGTCGGTGTTGCCGCCGCGGTCGCAGCCGGCCAGCCCCAGGGCGACGGTCGCGGCCAGCCCGGCCACCAGCGGCGTCCTGAGCCGGGCGCTCGCGCGTACGGTCGCGCGTGCTGTCGCGCGTGCGGCCTCGGGTGCGGCCTCGGGTGCGGTCTTCCGGCCGGTCCCCCGGGCGTTCCGCCGGCCGGTCCCCGGGGCGCTCCTCGGGGCGTTCATCGGGGCCTTCATCGCGCGCTCCGGCGGCGCAGCGTGTCCAGGAGCACCGCCAGCGCGATGACCAGACCGGTGGCCACCTGCTGCCAGAACGCCGAAACGCTCAGCAGGTTCAGGCCGTTGCGCAGGACGGCGAGGATCAGTGCGCCGATGAGGGTGCCGGAGGCCTTGCCTGAGCCGCCGGAAAGGCTGGCCCCGCCGATGACGACGGCGGCGATGGCGTCCAGCTCGTAGCCGGTGGCGGCCTGCGGCTGGGCGGAGGTGAGCCGGGCGGCGAGCACGATGCCGGCGACCGCGGCGAACAGCCCGGACAGCGCATAGATGACGAGCTTGCGGCGCTTGACGTGGATGCCGGAGAGCCGGGCCGCCTCCTCGTTGCCGCCGATCGCGAACATCGCCCGGCCGGTGTACGTACGGGCCAGGACCAGCGCGGCGATCAGCCCCATGGCGATCATGACGAGGACGGGCACCGGCAGCCAGCCGCCGAGGGTGTCGCCGAGCGCGCCGACCGAGCCCGGGAAGGGGATCGGCGAGCCGCCGGAGATGACCAGGGCCAGACCGCGGCCGATCGAGAGCATCGCCAGCGTGGCGATGAAGGCGGGCAGTCTGCCGTAGGCGACCAGCGCGCCGGAGACCAGACCGGCCCCCGCGCCGACCGCCAGACCGAGCGGTACGGCCATCCAGACGGGCAGGCCCTCGCCCGTGGCCGCCCAGGCGACGACGGTGGCGGAGAGCCCGGCGACCGAGCCGACGGACAGATCGATACCGGCCGAGACGATCACGAAGGTGACGCCGAAGGCGAGGATCGCGGTGACCGACGCCTGGACGCCGACATTGAGGAGGTTCTGGCCGTTGAGGAAGTCCCTGGACAGCACCGCCATCACCACGACCAGGGCGATCAGCCCGCCGAGCGGGCCGTTCCTGAGGACCGCCCGGGAGAACCACGCTCCCGCGCCGTCCCGGTCCGGTGCCCGGCCCACCGCCTCGGCGGCGGCTCCCTTCTTCAGCTCAGTGGACATCGGAGCCCTCCATCGCGCTCTCGTCGTGGTGCTTCGTGCTCGTGTTCGTGCTCGTGCCGTGCGGGGACTGGAGCGCCAGCTCCATCACGGCGTCCTGGGTGGCCTCTTCGGCCGACAGCTCTCCGGCCAGCCGGCCCTGCGACATCACCAGCACCCGGTCGCTCATGCCGAGCACCTCGGGCAGATCGCTGGAGATCATCAGCACCGCGCGGCCGGACGCCGTCAGTTCGTTGATGAGCTGGTAGATCTCGACCTTGGCCCCGACGTCGATACCGCGCGTCGGCTCGTCGAGGATCAGCAGCCTGGTGTCCGCCAGCAGCCACTTGCCGATGACGATCTTCTGCTGGTTGCCGCCCGAGAGGGTGCGGGCGCTCTGCCCCAGCCCGCTCATCCGGACCTTCAACTGCCCGGCGACGGTGGCCGCTTCGCGCCGCTGCGCGCCCCGGTCCACCAGCCCGCCGCGGGTGTCGCGGTCGAGGCGGGCGAGGGTGAGGTTGTCCTGGAGGGAGGCGTCCATGACCAGGCCCTGGCCCTTGCGGTCCTCCGGCACGAGGCCGAGCCCGGCGCGCATGGCGGCGCGGACATCGCCGCGGGCCAGCTCCTTGCCGTCGACCTCGACCGTCCCTGCGTCATAGCGGTCCACGCCGAAGACCGCCCGGGCCACCTCGGTGCGGCCCGCGCCGACCAGCCCGGCGAGGCCCACGACCTCACCGGCCCGCACCTCGAAGTCGATGCCCTCGAAGACCGGCCCGGCCACGGTGCCGTTGCGGGTCAGACCGCGGACGCGCAGCAGGGGCGCGCCCGGCTCCTCGGGACGCTGCCGCGGATACTGCTCGGCGATGTCCCGGCCCACCATGAGGCGGATCAGCTCGTCCTCGTCCGTCGAGGCCGGCACCTCCTCGACGGAGCGGCCGTCGCGCAGGACGGTGACCCGGTCGCCGAGTGCGCCGATCTCGTCCAGGTGGTGGGTGATGAAGATGATGCCGACGCCACAGTCGCGCAGCTCGCGGACGATCGCGAAGAGGGTTTCGACCTCCTCGGAGGTCAGGACCGCGGTCGGCTCGTCCATGATCAGGACGCGCGCTTCCAGGCTCAGCGCCTTGGCGATCTCGACCATCTGGAGACGGGCGATGCCCAGTTCGGCGACCGGGGTGTCCGGGGAGACGTCGAGCCGTACGCGCCGCAGCAGCTCGGCGGCCCGTGCCCGCATCGTCTTCCGGTCGACCAGGCCGAGCGCGGTGCGCGGCTGGCGGCCCAGGAAGATGTTCTCGGCGACGGTCAGCCCGGGAACGAGGTTGAACTCCTGGTAGATGGTGGCGATGCCGTGCCGTTCGGCGTCCTGCGCCGAGCGGATGGTGACCTCGTCGCCGTCCACGAGAATGCGGCCCTCGTCGGGGCGGTGGGCGCCGGAGAGCATCTTGATGAGGGTGCTCTTGCCCGCGCCGTTCTCGCCGAGCAGGACATGCACCTCACCGGTGCGCAGGGTCAGGTCCACGCCGTCCAGCGCGCGGACGCCCGGGAACGACTTCGTCACCCCCTGCACGCGCAGCAGTTCGCGGCCGCCCGGTTCGTCGTCGTTGACGCCGGTCATGCGCTGCCCCTCTCTTCCTCGGATGGTTCTGGTGACTGACGGGGTGGCCCGCCCGGACGGGGGTGCCGGGCCCGGAGCGGCGGGCCGGCCCGGGCGGGCCCGCTCAGGGGGCGGGCACTTCGCCGCAGGAGCGGCGGGTGACCAGCCGGGCGGGCAGCAGCACGGAGTCGGCGGGCCGCCCTTCGATGCGCTCCAGCAGGGTGTGGACGGCGGCCCGCCCGAGTCCGCGGGTGGGCTGGGCGATGGCGGTCAGCGGCGGATCGGTGTGGGTGAACCACGGCACATCGTCATAGACCACCAGCGCCACGTCGTCGGGGACCCGCAGCCCGCGGGCACGGAGTTCGTCCATCGCGCCCAGCGCCATCAGGTTGTCGGTGGCCAGCACCGCGTCCGGCGGTTCGGGGAGGTCGAGGAAGGCGCTCATCACCTGCCGGCCCCCGGTGTGCTGGAGGTCGGGGGTGGCGCCGACCCGCTCGTCGGGCAGTGCGATGCCGTGCCCGGCCAGCGCCGTACGGAAGAGGTCCAGGCGCTCATCGCCGGTGGGGGTGCCGGCCGGGGCGACGATGATCGCCGGCCGGCGGCGGCCGAGGGCGGCGAGGTGGGCGGCGAGCTCGGTGAGCGCGTCACGGCCGTCGGCGCGTACGCAGGGGGCGTCGATGCCGGGCACGGCGCGGTCCAGCAGCACCAGAGGGGTGCCGGAGGCGACGACCTCGCGGAGCATCGCCGAGCCGGTGCCGGCCGAGCTGACCAGCAGGCCGTCGATCCGCCGGTCGAGCAGGGTGCGGATGTAGTCGTCCTGCTGCGCGGGGCGCTCGCCGGCGTTGCCGATGACCAGGCTGTAGCCGAGGCTGCGGGCCTCGTCCTCGACGGCGTCGGCCAGCTCGGTGAAGAACGGGTTGGTGAGGTCGCTGATGATCAGACCGAGCGCGCCGGTTCGTGCGGTGCGCAGCGCGCGGGCGACGTTGTTGGGGCGGTAGCCCAGCTCCTGTACGGCGGCGAGCACCCGCTCGCGGGTCTCCGCGACCGGGCTGTGGCCGTTGAGGACCCGGGAGACCGTGGCGACGGAGACCCCTGCCCGTTCTGCCACATCCTTGATGTTCGCCATGGCGCCGTTGCCGTTCTGTCCGTGCGAGCACTTCCCGTGCGGGGAGCGGCTTCGCATGATCGATGTGTAATCGATTTCGCGAGGGATTCGCGGGGGCTACGAAATCGATTACACGGGGCGTGCGTCAAGATGGCGTGAATGTTGGCTGCGTCACATCACGGCGCGGAAGGGGGGCCTGTCGAGCCCGGGCACTCCCCCGTTGGCCGCCCCGCCTCGACGACGGGCACCGGCCGTGTCCGGACCCACGGGGCCCTCCGGCAACTACCGGGCGAACTGCCCCACACACGCGACGATCGCCACCAGCAGGCCCAGCACCCCGATGACCACCTGCCATCTGTCAGACGGCGCCCACCGGTCGCTCTCCTGCTCCGTGTCCTGATCGTCCATCGCTCCTCCTCGCTCCTCCGGACAGGCCCCGGAGACCAGGGCCCCCACCGGCCGGCCGCCGGCGGAGCTGTGGGGAGGAACGTGGTGAAGCCCCGCCAGAATAGCGCGAGTTGACGCCGCATCGGCGGAAAACGGCAGACGCACCAGGGGCCGCACCCCGTTCACGGGATACGGCCCCTGGCCTCACATCTCCTGCCGCACGTTTCCGGCGCCCACGGCCCCCGGTGCCCACGGCCCCCGGTGCTCGCGGGCCCCAGCGCTCACGGCGCCCGGCGTCGGGCGTCAGTCGACGGGCGCCGGGCGCCGGGCGCCGGGCACCCGGCGTCGGGGGCGCCGGGGGCGTCGGGGGCGTCGGGGGCGTCGGGGGCGTCGGGGGCGTCGGGCGTCAGACGACGGTGAGCCTGACTTCGATGTTGCCGCGGGTGGCGTGGGAGTACGGGCACACCTGGTGCGCCTTCTCCACGAGGTCGCGGGCGGTGGCCGCGTCGACGTTCGGGATCGCGGCGGAGATCTCGACCGTGAGACCGAAACCGCCGTCCGGGGTCTTGCCGATGCCGACCTTGGCGGTCACCCGGGAGTCGGAGACATCGGCGTTCTCCCGGCGGGCGACGACGCTGAGCGCGCCCTGGAAGCAGGCGCTGTAGCCGGCCGCGAACAGCTGCTCGGGGTTGGTGCCGGCGCCGCTGCCGCCCTGCTCCTTGGGCGGGTTGACGATCACGTCGAGCTTGCCGTCATCGCTGGCGACGCGGCCGTCACGGCCGTTCTCAGCGGTGGCGACGGCGGTGTAGACGACATCGACGGACTGGATGGACATACCAAATCCTCCTGTGGTTCGCCGCGACTCGTGCCCACGGATCGCGACGGCGTGCCGCCGAGCCTAACGGGCGGGGCAAGGGGTCGGAGGGAGGCGGGCGAGGTGGTGAGATGGATGCCCCTCGGGCTTTCCCCGCCCCCCTGCTCCCCCACCCCTCCTCCGGCGCCAGGGCGTCGTCGAACTGTCGTCAGCTGTCGCCAGCCGTCGTCTGTCGACGTCTGTCGTCAGCTGTCGAGGCTCACGATCATCTTTCCGGTGTTCTCGCCGCGCATCAGGCCCAGGAACGCCTCGACGCCGTTCTCGATGCCGGCCACCTTGGTCTCGCTGAACTTGAGCTCGCCGGAACGGATCCAGGCGGAGACCTCCTCGACGAACTGCGGCTGCAGCGCGGCGTGGTCGCTGACCAGCAGGCCCTGCAGGCGCAGCCGCTTGCCGATCACCATCGCGAGGTTGCGCGGGGCGGGGCTCGGCTCCGTGGCGTTGTACATCGAGATCATGCCGCAGATGGCGGCGCGCCCGTGAACGTTGAAGGAGCTGATCGCCGCCTCGAGGTGGTCACCGCCGACGTTGTCGAAGTAGACGTCGATGCCGTCCGGCGCGGCCTCCTTGAGCTGCTTGGCGACATCGCCGTTCTTGTAGTTGAAGGCGGCGTCGAAGCCGTACTCCTCGACCAGGAGCTTGACCTTGTCGTCCGACCCGGCCGAGCCGATGACCCGGGAGGCGCCCTTGAGCTTGGCGATCTGGCCGACCTCGCTGCCCACCGCACCGGCCGCGCCGGACACGAAGACGGCGTCGCCCTCCTTGAAGGACGCGACCTCCAGCAGGCCCGCGTAGGCGGTCAGGCCCGGCATGCCCAGCACGCCGAGGTAGGCGGTGAGCGGAGCCAGCGACGGGTCCACCTTGGCGGCGCGCTTGGCGTCCAGCACCGCGTACTCACGCCAGCCGAGACCGTGCAGCACATGGTCGCCGACGGCGAGGGAGTCATCGCGCGAGGCGATGACCTCGCCGACCGCGCCGCCGTCCATCGGCTGGTCGAGCTGGAAGGGCGGGACGTAGGACTTCACATCGTTCATCCGGCCGCGCATGTACGGGTCGACGGAGAAGTGCTGCGTACGGACGAGGATCTGACCCTCGCCGAGCTCGGGCACCGCGGCCTCGCGCAGCGCGAAGTCCTCCGGCGTGGGCCAGCCGTGGGGGCGGGCGACGAGATGCCATTCGCGGCCGGTCGTGGGCAGTGCGGACATAAGCGCGATCCTCCAAAAGCTTCAGGTACTGAAACAACCATGCTCCTCGATATTTCATGTTGTCAAGTAAATGGGTATCCTCGTGTGTATGACCCCCCGCGCAGACCCCCTGACCGTCGAGGTCGTCGACCTCATCGGCACCGTCGTCGCCCGCTACTACGAGGAGTACGAGCTCGCCGCGGCCGAGCACTCCCTCACCGGCGCCCAGGCCAGGGTGCTCAGCCTGCTCAGCCTCGAACCGCTGCCCATGCGCAAGGTCGCCGAGCGCCTGAAGTGCGAGCCGTCGAACGTCACCGGCATCGTGGACCGCCTGGAGTCCCGCGGCCTGGTCGAACGCCGCCCCGATCCGTCCGACCGCCGCGTCAAGCTCGCCGCCCCCACCGACGAGGGCGCGCGCACGAGCGAGGCGCTGCGCACCTCGCTCCACTTCGCCCGCGAACCCCTCGGCCGTCTGACGGTCGCCGAGCGGACGCTGCTGAAGGAACTGCTCCAGCGGATGCTGGGCGTCGCGCCCGAGTGAGCCGGCCGACGGCCGGGCGCCGAATCGGGGCGCCTGATCCGGGTGCCGAATCGGGGTGCCGATAGGGGCGCCGAATCGGGGTGCCTCCGCAAGAGAGACAAGGGCGCTCCGGCCGCCGCAAGAGAGCGAGAGCGCCCGGCCGGTACCTCCTTGGAGGGGTGCGGCCCCACGGGGTGTTCCGCGAGCCCCCCAGGACGCAGGCGACGGACCGGCTAGGACGCCGGCGACCCACCGGCCGCGTCCGCTCCCACCTCTGCCCCAACCACTGCACCCTGCCGCCCACCAGCCGCCCCCGAAGCGTCCGGCTCCCCCGCGGCTCCCGCCGTCCGCAGCCCCCGCAGCAGCGCCAGCGCCAGCACCGCGGCAACGGCCATGACGCCCGCGGCGCCCAGCACCGCCGTCCGCAGCCCGTCGGTGAACGCCGCCCGAGCCGCGGTCAGCAACATCTCCCCGGCCCTCCCGGGGAGTTGACCAGCCACCGCCACGGCGCCCGCCAGCGTCTCCCGTGCCGCGCCCGCCGCGTCCACAGGAAGGCCCGGGGGCAGCGCGCCGCCGATGTCACCGCGGTAGATCGCGCTCCCGACGCTGCCCAGGACCGCCATGCCCAGCGCGCCGCCCAGTTCGGTGCCGGACTCCAGTACGGCCGAGGCGGAGCCCGCCCGCTCGGGCGGCGCGAGGCCGATGGCCAGTTCGTTGCCGAGTGACATCACCACCACCAGGCCCGAGGCGTAGACCGCCGATCCGGTCAGGAGGCACCACAGGGCCGAGCCCGGCTCCAGCCAGGACAGCCAGACGAAGCCGCCGGCCGCGATGCCGCACCCCATGGCGATGACATAGGCCCGGTCCATCCGCTGGGCGAGCGCGGTGGCGGCCGGCGCCATCCCGCCCACCGCGAGGGTCGGCAGCAGATTCCACAGCGCTGCCTCCATGGGGCTCATGCCCCGTACGGACTGCAGGTACTGGGTGAAGAACACCGCGCAGCCGACGATCGCGAACATCGCCAGCAGGTTCATCAGCACCGAGACGCTGAACCCGCGGTGCCGGAAGAGCTCCAGATCGAGCATCGGATGACGGGCGGTGCGCTGGCGGTACACGAAGGCCGCGGCCGCCGCCAGGCCGGCCACGAGGGCGAGGACGGGCAGCACCGCCAGGCCGTCGCGGGCGATCTCCTTGACGCCGTAGACCACCGGCAGCATGGCGAGCAGGGAGAGCAGCGAGCCGGGCAAGTCGAAGCGTCCGGCCGCCGGGTTCTTGAACTCCGGCAGCAGCAGCGGCCCGCAGACCAGCAGCAGCACCATCGCCGGGGCATTGACCAGGAAGACCGAGCCCCACCAGAAGTGCTCCAGCAGCGCCCCGCTGAGCACCGGACCGACCGCGATGCCGCCGGTCACCGCGGCCGACCAGATCGCGACCGCCTTGCCGCGCTGCTTGGCGTCGTGGAAGAGGTTGCGGATCAGCGCGAGGGTGGACGGCATCAGGGTCGCACCGCCGATGCCGAGCAACGCCCGTGCGGCGATGAGCATTTCGGCGCTCCGCGCATAGGCGGCCACCCCGGAGGCGAGTCCGAAGAGGAGGGCGCCGGACAGCAGCAGCTTGCGGCGGCCGATGCGGTCGCCCAGCGCCCCCATGGTGATCAGCAGGCCGGCCAGGACGAACCCGTAGACGTCGAGGATCCACAGTTGCTGGACGCTGCTGGGCTTCAGCTCCGCCGTCAGGAACGGCACCGCGAAGTAGAGCACCGAGACGTCCATCGAGACGAGCAGGCAGGGCAGCAGGAGGACGCCCAGGGCGGTCCACTCCCGGCGGCCGGCCAGCGGCTTGGATGTGTACGGAGTAAACGACATGGATGACACCGTAAGCAGGTTGCGCTTACGGTGCAAACATTAGTCCTGACAAGGGAATTGGTGATGCATCACACTAGTGCACCGGCCCTAGTGCAACGCCCGGATGGAGTGCGGACTACTCCCCTCACACCCCGCAGGATTACCCTGGCTTCCCCTGGCGCACTAGTACGGAGGCCCCCCGTGGAGCAGCCACCCCCACCGCCCTACCGCAAGATCGCCGACGCGATCCGGCACCGTGTCGCCACGGGCGAGCTGACGCCGGGCGACCGCGTGCCCTCGACCCGGCGGATCACCCAGGAGTGGGGGGTGGCGATGGCGACCGCCACCAAGGTGCTGACGACGCTGCGTCAGGAAGGGCTGGTACGGGTCGTACCGGGGGTGGGCACGGTCGTGGCCGAGCCGCAGCGGACCGCCCGCCGCGGCGGGCCGGTACGGGAGCGGCGGGCGCGGGAGACGGACAGCGGGCTGAGCCGCGAGAGCGTCGTGCGGGCCGGGATCAAGGTCGCCGATGCCGAGGGGCTGCGGGCGCTGTCGATGCGCCGGGTCGCCGCCGAGTTCGGGGTGTCCTCGATGGCGCTCTACCGTCATGTGGCAGGCAAGGACGAGCTGGTGCTGTTGATGGCGGACGCCGCGTTCCTCGACGTCGAGCTGCCCCGGCCGGCGCCGGACGGCTGGCGCGCACGGATGGAGGCGGGCGCACGCCTGCAGTGGGAGCTCTACCGGCGGCACCCGTGGCTGGCGCAGCACCTGTCGATCACCCGGCCGCAGCCGATGCCTCGGGCGATGGCACTGATCGAGTGGACCATGGCGCGGGTCCGGGGGATGGACCCGGTGACGCTGATCCACATGGCGCTGACGCTGCTGGGCTTCGTGCTGTCCACCGCCGCCGGATTCGAGGACGACCTGGAGGCCGAGCAGGAGACCGGCATGGACCAGGAGCAGTGGATGGCCACGATGGAGCCGACGTTCGAGGGGATCCTCGCCTCGGGCTCGTACCCCATGTACGCGGGGGTCTCGGCGATCGGTGAGGACGTGGTGAATCAGGACTCGCTCTTCGAGTTCGGGCTGGCCCGTCTGCTGGACGGCATGGAAGCGCTCGTGGGGCGGCCGGGGGGCGGGGGTGAGGTTGGTGTTGGTGTTGATGGCAGTGACGCCGGTAATGGTGCGGATGACGGGGTTGGCAGGGATGGCGGGGATGGCGGGGATGGCGGGGATGGCGGCTGAGCGGCCTGCCCGACTCCCGACCGCGGGCCCTCCGGTCCCCCGGTCCCGGATCCCGCTCCGTCCACGACCATGTCCTCATGAACGGCACCGCTGACACCGACCCGCCCGCCGGCTCCGGAGCCTCGTCCGGCCCGCCGGGGCCGGTCGCCTTCCAGCTCGTCCTGCTGCGCCGGATGGCCGACCACCACCCCGGCCTGGTCGAGGATGCCCTGCGGACCCTGGGGACCTCCCGCGCCGATATGCGCGAGGCCAACCGCCGCTGGCAGGCACGCATGCATGCCCCGCGGGCGCGCGGCGGCGCCTGGCCGTATCGTGCGCTGCTCGGCACCCCCGAGACCGTCACCACCCGCCGTATCGGCGACCTGACCTGCGAGGCCCTGGCCTGGACCGTTCCGCTCTGGCCCGATCTGCGCTTCGAAGTCCTCACCGGCGCCCGGGGCGCCGTCTGGAACGCCTGGCTCGTCCGGGCACCCGGCGCCAGGGCCCCTGACCTGCGGACGACCGAGGATCTGAGGCCCTGGTCGTGCACGGTCGACGAGGTCGCCCGCGCCTTCGCACCGGCCCGTCCGAGGGAGGGCAGCGCCCCCACCCGCTGGCAGCTGGCCTGCACCGCCCCCGGTCCCGACGGCACCCCCCGGGACATCGTCGCGGAATTCACCTGGGGGCTGTACCAGCGGCTGACCGGTTCGGCCCCCGCCACACCGGCCAACGGCCGCGACCTCACTCCTTCGCCCTAACCGCCCCCGGTCCGTCCCCGGCCCGTCCCCCGAGCGGACCTTTCCAGCGGGCGGGCGGCCGCGCGCGACCGGAGGATGGCGCACGAGCGGTCCCTGCGAACAGGCCGCACGAGCGCTTTCGTCCATACCGGCCCGTCGGGGAGGAATCATCCATGACCATCAGCCTCGCCCAATTGCGGCGGTGCTCGGCCGCCGTCGACCTCGGAGCGGCCCGGACCAGGGTGTATGTGAAGAACCAGGGGCTGGTCGTCGATGAACCGACCGTCGCCGCCATCAACACCCGTACCGGGGCACTGCTGGCTGTGGGCGCCCAGGCCGAGGTGATGGACGGGCGCACCCCCGACTACATCCGGGTGGTACGCCCGGTCTCCAACGGCACCATCGTCGACATCGACATGGCCCAGCGGCTGCTGCGCACCCTGGTCGGCGACAAGCTGCGCAAAACCTGGCGGCGCCGCCCCACGACCCGGGCCGCGGTCTGCCTCCCGTACGGCAGCGAGCCGCTGGCCCAGCGGGCTGCCGTGGAGACGCTGACGGGGCTGGGGGCACGGCGGGTGGAGCTGGTCGACACCCTGGTCGCCGCCGCGGTGGGTTCCGGGCTGCCGGTGGAGCAGCCCGAGGCCACCATGATCGTGGTGTGTGGTGCGGGAACCACGCAGGTCGCGGTGCTCTCGCTCGGTTCGATCGTGGCGGCGGAGACCGTTCCGGTGGGCGGCAACGCCATCGACCACGCGGTGATCCAGCATCTGCGGCTGCACCACGAGCTGATGCTGGCGGGCCAGGCGGTGCGTCCGCTGCAGTTGATCCTCTCCGGCGGCGACGGCCTGACCCCCGGCTCCACCGAGGTGCACGGCCGGGATGTGGTCAGCGGGATGGCGCGCTCCGTGCATGTCGACACCGAGCGGGTCCGGGACGCCATCACCACCCCGCTGACCGCGATCCTCGACGCCATCGGGTCCGTGCTGCGCCGCTGCCCGCCGGATCTGGTGGCCGATCTCGGGGAGCGCGGCATCGTGCTCGCGGGCGGCAGCGCGCTGATCCCCGGGCTGGAGCCGATGATTCATCAGGCCACGACCATGCCGGTGCACACCGCGGACCGCCCCGACACCTGTGCCGTGATGGGGCTCGGCGCCATGATCGAGGGCAAGGTGCAACCCCTGCACCTCGATCCGATGGACCCGTAAGGACGCGCACGCGCCGGGCCCGGGCAGGCGGGCAGGCGGGCAGGCGGGCAGGCGGGCAGGCAGGTCAGCCTGCCGGTTCCGGGCACCACTGGCTCCGGACGCTGCAGGCTTCAGGCCCTGCACGTCCAAAGGCCTCGCAGGCTCCAGCACCGCAGGTCCAGGCACTACAGGTCCATGCCTCGCAGGCTCCAGCCGCTCCGCTACAGACTCCGGGCGTTCCAGGCGACCACGGCAGGGCGGTCGTGCTCCGTGCCCAGGACGCCCACCGCCCCGGTCTCGAACGTGAACAGCCCGCCGGCGCCGGGCGGCAGCCCGAGCCTGCGGGCGGCGAGCACCCGCAGGAAGTGGGCGTGCGCCACCAGCGCCACATCCCCCTCACCGGCTGCCAGCTGCGGCACGATCCGCGCCAGCACCTGGTCGGCACGCGCCCCGACCTGCTCCGGTGACTCCCCGGGGTGCCCGTCGGGCCCCTCGGGGACACCGTCGGAGAACAGATACCAGCCGGGCCGACTGCGGTGGATCTCGGCGGTGGCGATGCCCTCGTAGCCGCCGTAGTCCCATTCCCGCAGGTCGGCATCGGTCTGCGGGCGGGCGAGGCCCGCCAGCTCAGCAGTGCGCAGCGCCCGCTCCATCGGGCTGGCGTACACCTGCCCGATCTTCCGGTCCGACAGCAGCGGCCGCAGTGCGCGGGCCTGCTCCTCACCGACCACGGTCAGCGGCAGATCGGTCCAGCTGGTGTGCCTGCCGTCCCGACTCCACTCGGTCTCGCCGTGCCGGACCAGAAGGAGGTCGCTCACGAGCCCTGCGCCTGCTGCCCCTGCTCGGCGGCCTCGGCCTGCTCGTTCTGCTGGTCCTCGGTGACCGAGGCGCGGACCTCGTCCATGTCCAGCGCGCGGGCCTGGCCGATGACGTCCTCCAGGGCCTCGGCGGGCAGCGCGCCCGGCTGGGCGAAGACCGCGATGTTCTCGCGGACGATCATCACGGTCGGGATGGACTGGATCTGGAGGGCCTGGGCCAGCTCGGGCTGCGCCTCCGTGTCGACCTTGGCGAAGACCAGGTCGTCATGCGTCTCGGACGACTTCTCGAAGACCGGGCCGAACTGCTTGCACGGCCCGCACCACTCGGCCCAGAAGTCGATGAGGACGAAATCGTTGCCGGAGACGATTTCGTCGAAGTTTTCCTTGGTGAGCTCGATGGTGCTCATGCGTGTTTCCCTGCTTCCGGTCTGTCGACGATTGCCAGTCGGTCTCCGGCTGCGGTAACGGGCATAACCCGTGACGTATTCCGCACGCCGGACCGTCCCGCACCCCTGCCCACCGATCGCGTTCCTAGACATCGCGATTCACGTGGGAATCGCCACGCCCCCACACGGGCCCCACCACTGCGGGCCGCCGCCCCTCCCACCGGGCTCCACCACGGCACCCAGGGCACCCAGGGCACCCCCGCACCCCCTGAATCTCCCCTTCCGGCACGCCCTGGGGAACATCACCTCGCATCGCCTCGCATCGCCCCCCATCGCGTCACCCCGCACCGCATCACCTCGGCTCGCCTCGCCCCCGCGGCTCTCCCCAAGCCGCCCCACCCCTGGATCCCCTAGCTCTCGGGCTTGGCGTAGTCGGTCGCCATACCGCCCGCGAAGTCGTACAGGATCACCTGTTCATCCCCCACGACCCAGGCGTCGTGACCCGGCGGACAGACGAACACATCGCCGGGGCCCACCTCGGACTCCGCGCCGTCGTTCATCCGCAGACGCATCCGGCCCTGGACCATGTAGCAGTTGTGGTGTACCTCGCAGCTTTTGGTCCCGACGATCGGCCCCACCGACTCCGTCCAGTGCCAGCCGGGCTCGAAGGTGGCCACGGCAAAGTCCAGTCCGGTGAGGTGCAGGGCTTCGAGGTGGCCCCGGGGAAAGTCGCGCCGTTCATCCGGCTTGTCGACCGTCTTGACTTCCATCATGAGGGCTTCCTCCATCCACCCCCCTGGTCATCTGGTCGCCTGCCCATCTGGCCATCCAGGCAGATACCCCCCGGTGCTTCCATGGTGCGCCGCACCGAAGCGCCCGGCCACCGGGCCTGACGGACCCCACCGGACCTCGCGGACCCGGCGGACCCGGCGGACCTGGCGGACCCGGCGGGCCTGCCAGTCCACCGGAAAGAGCCCCACTACGGCCATCCGACGGGATGTCGCCGGGGAGGTGCCGTAGCACGCAGTCGCCTCCCCCGACGGCTAGCATCGCGAAAGGACCGCCAAGAACGGAGCATTCTTCTGTGCGTCATCTGCGCGTAGGCGTCGCCATCTTGACCATGGGAAACCGTCCCGCCGAGCTGCAGGCGCTGCTGGATTCGGTCGCCAAGCAGGACCTCCCGCCGGCTCACATCGTGGTCATCGGGAACGGCTCGCCGCTCCCCCCGCTGCCGCACGGTGCCGTGGGCATCGAGCTGAGCGACAACCTGGGAGTCTCCGGCGGCCGGAACGTCGCCCTGGACGAGCTGCGCAAACTCGGGGACCTCGACATCGTGGTCGATCTGGACGACGACGGCCTGTTGATCAGCCCGGACGTGTTCAGCCGGCTGGCGGAACTGCACACCGGCGACCCGAAGTTGGGGGTCGTGAGCTTCCGCGTCGCCGACGAGCGGGGCCGTACCCAGCGTCGCCACGTCCCGCGCCTGCGCGTCGGCGACCCGGCACGCGGCGGGCTGGTCACCACGTTCCTCGGCGGCGGGCACTCGCTGTCCGTCCCGATGCTGGACAGAATCGGCGGCTGGCCGGACGAGTTCTTCTACGCGCACGAGGAAACCGACCTGGCCTGGCGGGCCCTGGACGACGGCTGGCACATCCGCTACGCACCGGAACTGGTGCTCCAGCACCCGTACACCTCGCCCACCCGGCACGCCGTCTACCACCGCATGGTCGCCAGAAACCGCGTCTGGCTGGCCAAGCGGCACCTCCCCGCGCTCCTGGTGCCGCTCTACCTAGGCGTATGGGCCGCACTGACTGCCGTCCGCAGCCGCTCGGCGGCGGGCCTGCGCGCCTGGGCCGCGGGCTTCGCCGAGGGGGTGCGGACCCCGTGCGGACGGCGGCGGCCGATGCGCTGGCGCACGGTCTGGCGCATGACGAGACTGGGCCGCCCCCCGGTCATCTAAGGGATCCCTCCTGGCTCCTTCGGGGATCTGGCTCCACCAAGGGATGTGCATCTTGCAACCCGGTTTGCCCCGGTCCACGGGGCTCGGCCCTGCGAGTTCGCCCCCTTTTTTGACCCTGACGTGGGCTGAGTCCAAAACCACGCGGGAGACGTCGATCAGGCCGGCGTCGTCGAAATCGGGGGCAAACATGCACGTCAACGATCTCCCCGTCAGTTGAGCAACAGCGCCGCGTCCCATGGGCAGGACGGCCTTCGTCCGGTGGCGTAGGTGTGGAGGGCGAGGGCGATGCCGGTGGCGCCTTCCAGGAAGCCGGGACTGTGCGGTGGTAGGGGCTGTCCGGACATCAGCGCGGGGCGGTCGTGGGAGAACCCGTAGGGCAGGCCGGGGTCATAGGCGTCGATCAGTCGGCCGGCCAGGCGGGGCAGGAGCCCGGCCAAGCGTGCGTCGGCACTGTCATCCGTCATCCGCCAGGCGATCTGCAGCAGTCCGGCCCATCCATGGCAGAGCGAATTGTTCCCGACCTGGTGGCGCGTCAGAGCGAGCAGTGTGCCGGTCAGCGACTGGGTCGCCGTGTCCCGCCATCCGGGTTCGTTGAGGGCACGACCGGCCAGGTAGAGAGCTCGGGCCACTCCGGGGGTGCCGTAACACCAACCGGCCGCGGTGGCCCCAGGTCCGGAAACGGCCCCTGGGGAGTCGGCGACGAAGTCGTCGAACCCGAGCACCCGCGGCCAGCGGCCTCCGTCGAGCCGGAAGGACAGTACGTGCTCGGCCAGACGGTGGATGGCCTCCGACTGGCCGGGCACGCGCACCCCCAGCTCGTGGGCGAGCGCGAGCAGAGCCAGGGGTCCGCATATGCCGTGCGCAGCCCCGAGGTTGAAGTGGCCGCGGGGGAAGCGGGCGTCGCGCAGGAGGGAGGGACCTGTGGGCACCCACCAGCCCGGCACCGCGACCCCGTGGGCGCGCACCGTACGGACCAGTCGGACCAGGTAGGACAGGCACTCGGCGAGCGGCTCGTGGTGACGGTCCCGGCACAACAACAGGTAACGGCCGATACCGGTGACACCACTGATGGTGTCGTACGTGCTCATGGCCACGCCGGCGCGCCCGGCGTCAAGGCGTGCCCGCTCCGTGCCGAGGATGGCGCGCAGGCCGGCGATGACCTTTTCATCGAGCTGGTCAAGGAGGGTGGCGTAGTCCTGCGGACCGTGCCGCGTCACGCGGGCCGCGAAGGCCAGGGACGTCACTCCGTCGTAAAGGCCCACGCCGGGTCGGGATCCCAACGTGGACAGGGCAGCGGCCAGGTGGGCATGGGCGGTCTGCCGAAAGGCAGGTGCCATGTGGGACAGCTCCGCGTAGAGCAGCGCGGCCCCGCTGTGCCCCGCCGCCAGGGTGGGGCCGGACACAGGTGACCGCGGCGTTCCCGAGCCCGGCGCACTCGCCGTGTCTCCGCGGGCGGCGGGCGTCCCAACGACTGGGTCCGGTCGGTGAAGCCGCTCGGCCAGTTCGGCAACGATCCGTCGGGCCCGGCCCCGCGTCGCGGCATCGTCGGGGACGGCCTCGCCGACCGGTGGGGTGTCGTTGACCGGTGGTGTGTTGTCGACGGTCGTGCCTCCGCCCGGGAGGGCTCCGCCCCGGATCTCGGCACCCCGGGCGACGGCGTCAGAGGTGTCACTGCCCGGTGTTCCGTTCGGTATCTGCTCTCCCGTCACGTCCGCCCCTTTGTCCGCCGGCCCCGGTGTGCCTGGACAACGCCTCGCGCGATCGCCAGCGACGCCAGCTCTCCCTCCCGGTCGACGCCGATCAGCCGGTTGTGATGCATGTGGAGCAGGCTCGACAGTGTCCGCCCTGGCGAGTACCACTCGCGGGCACCCGGCCCCTGCAGCGCGCGCCGGTAGTCAGCTACCGCTCGCGACCGCTTTTCCCACGCGGCCAGCACCGCCTCCCCGCCCGGGCGGGCGCACAGCCCGGCCCAGTCACCGTAGGGGTCGATGAGGGCGACGGCCTCGGCACGGCGTCGTTGGAACTCCTTGTGCCTCGCGTCCTTCGGGTACGCCCGCAGCAGCCACTCCGGCCCGCTCGGGTCACCGTCGGTGCCGTCCGATGATCCGGACGTGACCGACGTCCCCTGCCAGGCCCGGAGCAGGTGCACATAGCCGGCTGCGGCGAGGAGCACGGGCTCGACCTCCAGCATGGCGCGCTCACGCAGGTCGAGCGTTTTGACGACTGCAAGGCTGTCGGCGTGGAAGGCACGTTCCGCGGCCGCCAGAGCGGCCGGGCCGCCGTAGCGCTCGTACTCCGGCGCGTACGTGTCGAGAGAAAGCCGTTGGATCAGGCCGTGCGCTCGCAGGTCGGTGGCCCACCGGTGCACGGCGGGCAGCACGGTGCCGGCGAGCGCTTCGGGCGTTCCGTGGAGGCGCAGCCGCACATGGTCGTCGTGATCGCGGTAGCGGATGAAGAACCAGCGGTCCACCGCCTTCGGCAGCGCGTGGAGCAGGCGGGGAAGATGCCGGCCGAGCAGTTCCTGGTGGCGGTCCGGAGAACAGTGCACCAGGGCGTACAGCCACTCGCCTCCGGGCAGGTGCTCACCCCGCGCGACACGAGGCCGCAAGGGACGGCGGGCCTCCTGCCGTCCGGGGAGGGCGGCAAGGGTTGACTCCGTACGTGGTGCGCATCCGGGCGGCGTTTCTCTCGTCCCCACCGACACCGCGCTGGTCTGCGCGGGAGTCACAGCACGGGAGAGCAGGGGGAAGACCAACTCATTGCGATGCGCACCGCCCTCTCCCCTCAGCCACCCCGATGTGTCATCGGCGTCCAGCACCTCGCGGACCACCGCATCCGGGCGGCGGCGCAGTTCACGACGGAGGACCCGCAGGTGTGCCGGCTCGCTGAGGAGCAGTTCGAGCCGCTGGTCGGAGTGGGTCAGGCAGATACGCTCGGGCACCCGCCAGCGCTCCCGCCACGTGTGCACCCGTTCCACCCACTGGTCGAACGGTGTGTCCTGGTCGCGCACTGCCTCGGACGGCCGCCAGCGAGCCAGAGCGAGCACCGTGCGTCCGTACCGCACCCGGGGGGTGTACGGCAGGTCCTCGCCGGCCCCCCAATTCCAAGGCCGGCACGGCCGCGCGCCACTGCGCGGGATGTCACCGAGCAGGCGTGCCACATCCGGTACGCGGTCGGGGCGGAGCAGATGGTAGACGGCCGGGACCACCTCCCGGCCGTCACTGAGCCGCACCACGAACAGCCGGTGGGCGTCAGCTCGCACGGCGAGGTCGTCGAGGTCCAGGTCCCCCTCCCCCAGGGCGAACGCGCCGACCGGGACATGGGGCTCCAACAGCCGGGGCATCCGGGTCACATTGCCGGACCGGCTGCGTGGCCGGAACACCACCTGTGCGCGGACCGCGTCCGCTGCCGCGCCGCCGCCCCGGCTCGCGGCAGCCATCTCCGCCAGTGCCGTCCGGTCCTCGTCCGGGAACAGGTGGGCGAACCGGCCGAAGCTGGCTCCGGCCTCGTCGACGGTGGATTCCACCACCAACCGGAACTGCCCGTCGCGCAGCGCGGCGGACGAGGTGGCCACCAGCTGGGTGAACAACTCCAGCCCCGCGGGCGGTGTACCGGTGTCGCGGGCGAGGCGGACCACGAGCGGATGGTCGTCGGTGAGCACCACTTCGGCGGCACCGGTCACCGTGGCTTCCTGGGCGAGGTGGAGCAGGTGCCGGTCGCGTTCAGGATTCCGGCCGTCCTGGCCCGGCGGTGTCCGGCGGCTCGGCGGTTGCCGGTAGTCGGCAGGCACCCCGAGGCCCACATCCGGGTCGAGCAGCTCTTTGACGGGTACGGCGCGGTCCTCGCCGTAACGCTCCAGGAAGTCGCGGTGGTACTGGAGGGACGGGACGTCGTCGGACAGCCGCCACAACAGGTGCGCGGCCCGTTCCGCCTCGGCTCCGACCGCAGGCGGCAGGCGCACCTCCGCGTCCAGAGCCAGGTCCACCTGCACCAGGTGCTCCTGCTCGCGGAGCCCACCCATCCGGTGGAGGAGTGACTTCCAGGCCGACTGCCGACCCGTGCCACCCGCCCCGGTCGCGGTCCGCACCGATTGTTCTGTCAACTGTGCGGCGATGGCGCGGAGTTCGGCGGGCTCCGGCGCGTCCGGCGCCGCCAGGGTGGCCAGCACATGACCCGCGGGGTCCGCGTGGTGGGCAGACGGGTGCAGCTCGGTCAGCAGAACCTCGCGCTCCACCAGTCCCACCAACATCTGGACGATGGTCTCGCGGGACGCTTGCGGGAACTGCTCGACCAGCCGTTCCTCCAAGTCCACGAAGGGTACGGGGGCACGAGCCGACTCCACCGCGGCGCGAACGGCCGCGGTGTACCGCACGCTCACCTCGCGCACCACCCGTCCGTCCGGCCGTTCGTCCGCCGGGTCGCCGGGGCCGGTGGCGACCACGAGCCGGTCTCCCCGGACGACACACAGGTTGTTGGCCTGTATGCGCAGGTGGCGCACCACCTCGGGTCGGCGCTCCCAGTCCGTGGCCAGCGCGGTGAGCCAACCGTGGTCCGGCCGGACCACGCGCCGGTGGGCAGCGCCCAGACGCGCCCCCGCCTCCTGCGGCCGGGGGGCGATCCGTGCCACGGCCACGCCGGCCATCAGACCGAACGGAGTGGCGCGGGTGGCCATGCGCGACCGGTAGGAGGTCAGTGCCCGGACTGCCCGCCGCAGGTCCGTGACCTTCTGCTCCGTTCCGCCCAGGGCCGCGTCCCAACGGTGTGCCAGCGACACACTGGATACTGCGACTGCCTCCCGGAATTCCACGTCGGAGGCGAGGTCGCGTAAGTGGTCGGTCAGCCTGACGGCTTCGTCGGCCACGCCTTCCGGTACGTCGACGATGGCCTCACGGGCGCGGTGCGCCGGGTGCACGGGGGCGCGCAGCAGGGCAAATCCCACACATGAGAACAACGAATTCCCCACTGCAACCTTCCCTGCTATCCGTTTCAGCGCCCTCGTCGATGCAGTGGGCACCTTTCCCGAACCGAGAAAGGTGCCCACCGATGCCGACTCAGCAGAATATGACCGTGGTTTCGCATCGGACGCCGAGCGTGAATGCCGCATTCTGAGAAACTGGCGCGGCGACGTCGGTCACCTCACGAACGTCCAGGTCGAATACGCCCTCGTGCTCCTCCAGAGCCAACTCCACGTTCATTGTTACCACCTTCCTCCATCCATGCGGACGGATTTGAGAAATAATCACGGGGCTCCTTCCATCATGCCTTGGAACCCCGTTCCAAACGAAGCCTATTGGCTCCTCAATACCTGTCAAGCCTTTATTGGATGGGCAGTTGGACCGTTCCTCAGGGCGATGTCGGCACCGAGGACAGCGACGAAGGCGACGGCGGCGGTACGCAGGCCGGTGGCGAGGGCTGCGGATCCGTTGGCCATTGCCTTACTGTCGAGATACTAGGCGTCCAGAACATTGGGTCCGCGCCAAATGAGCCAGGGCAGCCCGGCTACCAACGCCAGGGCGCCGACCACGATGAGCGCGATCAGGCCCCGGCGTCGTCGGCGGTCCGCCCGTCGTGCGCGGATCCGGCGCTGCGCCAACTGGGCCAGAGCCTGCCAGTCTTGCTGCCGCCCTTGGTGCCGGACGCGGATCCTGCGGTCATGCGGCCTCGCTCACCTGAACTGTGCGTCCCGGCCCTGACGGTGGCCGTCGGGCGGACTTCCCCTGTGGCACCCTGCCCCAGGCTGACGCGCGGGAGAGTGGGGAACTTCGGCGAGCGGGACTGTCCCGGCTCCGAACACGGGGTGGGGAGATCCAGATAGCCCCAGCAACATGGCAATCCTTTGCTTCTTGGACGTGTGACAGCACGCAGCGCATGGATGAACGGACCTTCGCCCGGCCGGGAGTTAGCCGCGCAAATCCCCAGGTCAGGTCCGGTGGCGGCCCCGGACGCGGGGGAGACTGCATCGGGCGCAGCTTCGCCTTTCCGTGAGATGGACAGACGGTAAGCGCAAAACACCGGAGGTACCCGAACTCCCAGTTCCGGTTGCCTCTCGGTCCGGGGCACGTCGGCAAAGCCACGCCAAATTCCCGGCCTTCTCGGCTTCCTGGCCCATACGACGAGGGTCGGACGAACCATCAGGCCCTCGGGTGTGCGCTTGCAGTGCGCCGGGGGTCTCTACAGCTTCCCGGCCTCTTTCAGAGCGAGGGCGGCGTAGTCGCGGGCGCCGCTGGTTTGCCAGCTCACCGCCGGGGCCGGAGTGCCGCAGTCTCACTGGTCGTGCTCTCCCTTTCGGAGCACTTCAGTGCCGGTTTTGGTGGCAGCCTGTGTGGCATCCGCCAAAACCGGCTCCCCTCCGCCGCGGGTTCAAGCGGAACGGCTGACTCAAACGCAACGGGCCGAGCCTCGCACAATCCGTTGGCTGTACTGAGGCGGCGTCCCTACGGTGGACCCATGATTGGCCTTGGCCTTCCCTCTCCTGTGCGTGGCGTGAGCGTCTGCGTGGTGATGAACCGCGGCGGCTGTGGGCCGTTTGCGCGCTTCGTCGCGGACTTCGAACCTCCGGGCGGCGAAGGCGGACTGGAACTGCTCAGCGTCGTGTCCGAGCAGCGGCTGCCTGCCGAATTCCTCCCGGCGATCCGGGAGGGCCTGACGCAGGGGCTCGGCGAGGTGTCGGCGGCGGTACTGCTCACGGACGGCTACTTCCACGAGACGGACTCCTGGGCGAGCGCCTACCGGATCGGTGCGGAGCAGGCCGGTCGGGCTGCGCTCATCGGCGCGGGGCTGCTGCCGCCGGAAGAGGTCGAGACGCTGCGCTGGGTGCGCTTGCCTGGCTGCCCGAGGCCCCGGCGCCCCAAGCGTGCACGTTGACCGCCGCGTGGCGCAAAGGAATCAGCGCGTCCCTCGCCGGGCGGCAGATTCCTATGCCGGCGGACATGATCGACATACCGCTCTCCGCACCCGAAGTCACGATGGTGCAGACTGGCACCCGGGCTGTGGACACCCTGCGGGACACCGCGGCCTTTGCGCACAGGGCTACCGGCGTTCCGGCCGTAGCGCCGGACGCGGAGTACGTGTCGAACAGCCGGCGAGCGGGGCATCCTGCGCGGCATGGACTTCCAGCCAGTCGAGCGCGCCTCGGAGGCGTTCCAGCAGTCACTGACCGCGGACGAGATCGGGAAGGTCTGCGCGAGGGCCCTCGGGGGCGCCGCCACGCCGGTGTCCGTTGTCGAGATGGGTACGGGGAAGTACAACAGCGTCTATCGCGTCACCCTGGCCGGGCGTGCGGAGCCGGTGATCCTGCGCGTCGCGCCGCCGGAGTCGCGCCAGTTCCGCGGCGAGCGCCGCCTGATGAGGAACGAGCATGCGAACCAGCCCTGGCTGGCCGTGATCGCGCCGCTGATGCCGCAGGTGATCGCCGCGGGCGGGTCGCACCAGGTGAGCGACCGGGACCGGATGATCCAGTGGCGATGGCTGCCTCCACCTCCCGGTACACGGCTGCCTCCACGGCCGGGGCAGGTGAACGGGGAGGCTGTGCCCCGTTTCGGCTTTCTTCGGACCGCTCGCTGGCGGCGGGGCCGGCCGCGCTTGCCCCGCACGGGCGGCACGGCTTGGAGGAGTGGGATCAACTGGGTGACGTCGTTACGGTTGCCGCCGGTCAAGGTGGCGGCGAGCGGGATGCCGGTGGCGCCGGTGATCAAGTGATGCTTACTGCCGTCAGGTCATGCCCGACCGGAGCAATCCAACCACCTCGAAGATCATTTCGTTAAGGGCGTGTCCTCACTGGGCCGTCCCTGACAGGGGCGTCCCTCACAGGGCTGGCCCTCACAGGGCTGGCCCTCACAGGGCAGACCCTCCGGAGGCCGCCCCTCCCGTCTCCCCCCGCCGCAGATACGGGTCCGTCACCCCGCCCGGGCAGGCGAGCCGTTCTCGGTCCCATCCGGCACGCCGGGCCCCGGCCCGATACGCGCTCTCGTAGAAACCGAGCACCGCAGCACGGGGATCGGCCGCGGCACGGGCCTCGTCGTACGGCAGCACCGCCAAGTGGCTGCCACCGCGGTCGGCCCACTGTGCCGCCGCCGGCTCCAGCGGCTCCTCGGCCAGTCCCGCGGGCTCCGGAGCGGTGTAGGAGTAGAACGCGGGCGCCGCGAAGGAGTCGTCGCCGAACCAGAAGCCGAAGCTGATGACCTCCCGGGAGTACGCCTCCCGGGTCACCGGATCGACCTGCCCGGGCTGGTCGATATGCCGGTCGGAGAACCGGGTGTGGGCGATGTCGAAGGTGTGCCAGAAGTGATGCACCGGGCTGACCTTCCCCGAATAGCCCGCGGCGAACTCCTCCAGTACCGCGGCCACCTGGCTGAGGACCTGCCAGTAGCGGGTGGCATGCCCGGCGTCGTAGGTCGCGTGCTCGGTGTCCTCGGCGAACGGCCGGCCGGCATCGGGCAGGTCGAACGGCCGGGGGATGTCGAGCTCCACCCGGACGCCCAGCGCGGCCAGCGCCTCCATGACCGCGCCGTAGAAGGACGCCACGGACTGACCGACGAGCGGAAAGGAGAGCGACCGGCCGTCCAGCGCCGCGACGACCAGCCGATGACCGACGAAGTCAAAATCGACCGTGAAGACCGGGTTACCGTCGACCTGTCCCATGGGCCGGCTGGTGATGCCGCGTCCGGTGAGGTGGAACGGCACGTTCCACCAGTGGTTGCGCCGCGGAGCGGAGGCCAGCCGGACCTTCCCCACGATCTGCGCGAAGCGATGCAGCGTCTCTTTGGTGTCCCGCCACTCGGCGAACGGGATCGGCGGGAACAACTCCACCGTCATCACCTTCCCTTCCCGCCCCGCACTCCTGACGGCCGGGCGGACCGGTTGCCCATGATGGCCACGGGGAGGCACGGCGGCGTGCCGCCTCCCCGCAACACCCCTACCTGGACGCACCACAACCACCCGGCCAACCCAAGACCGCGCTGTACCGGCAGCTGTCGGCTTCAGGCGCGCATGCCGCCGTCGACGCGTAGGACCGTACCGGTCACGTAGGAGGCGCGGTCGCTGAGGAGCCAGGCGGCGGCCTGGGCGATCTCGTCCGGGTCGGCGGCGCGGCCCAGCGGGGTTTGGGCATTGAGCTGCGCGATGGTGCCCGGGGACTCCCCCTCCCAGTCCTCCAGCATCTCGGTGAGCGTGGTGCCGGGCGCGATGGCGTTGACGCGGATCCCCTCCGGGCCGTAGGTGACGGATGCCGACGCGGTGAGGCTGTTGACCGCCCGCTTCGCCGCGCCGTACGCGGGCAGCTCGGGGTTGCCCATCAGACTGCCGACGCTGGAGGTGTTGACGATGGCGCCGCGCTTCGCGGTGGCGCGCATCGCGGCGATTTCGGCGGTCATGGCCAGCCACGGGCCCTTGAGGTTGACGGCGCAGACCCGGTCGAAGTCGGCCTCCGACAACTGGTCCATCGGGCCGGGCGGCTGCCCCGTCGCACCGTTGTTGAAGGCCACGTCGAGCCGCCCGTACAGCTCCACGGCCCGGTCGGCGGCGGCACGGATGCTCGCCCCGTCGGCCAGGTCGCACACCACATGGTCCGCGGTGCCGCCGGCCGCCCTGATCTCCTCGGTCACCACCTTGAGCTGGGCCTCCGTGCGGGCCGCGAGGAGCACTCTGGCCCCTTCCCGGGCGAACAGCCGTGCTGCAGCCGCGCCGATGCCGCGACCGGCACCGGTGATGAAGGCGACCTTGCCGTCGAGCAAGCCCGAGGACGTGCTTGACGCGATCGGCGTGGTCGACGTGACCGGCGTCGTCGGCGTCGTCGGTGCCGTCGGTGCCGTCGGTGCCGTCGGCGAGATCGGGGTGATCCGTGTGTTGTCCATGCAGACGAGCCTGTGTCCGGCCGCCCCGCTCATCCAGGCCCCGGGAGTACCTGGCTGGGCCTCTGTCCTCCGCGCACACTGGGCAGGTGAATCGACGAGTACGACGAGAGCTGGGCGACTTCCTGCGCAGCCGGCGCGAGCGCATCGTCCCCGCGGACGTGGGGCTGCCCGCCGGACCGCGCCGCCGCACCCCGGGACTGCGTCGCGAGGAGGTGGCACAGCTGGCCTTCATCTCGACCGAGTACTACACGCGACTGGAGCAGGCCCGCGCCTCCCACCCCTCCCGCGAGGTGCTGGCCCAGCTTGCCCGCGCGCTGCGTCTGTCGGACACCGAGCGCGACCACCTCCACCAGCTCGCCGGCGCCCCGCCCCTGCCCCCGCCGGGACCTTCGCGTGAGGTACGGCAGAGCATCGTCGATCTGCTGCACCGGCTGCCGGGGGCCGCGGCGATCGTGATCTCGGCGACGTACGAGGTCATCGCCTGGAACGACCTGGCCGCGGCCCTGATGGAGGACTTCTCCGCCCTGTCGCGCCAGGACCGGAATTTCCTCCGCCGCGCCTTCCTCGGCCCGTACCGGCACGGCCGGCGTCTGTACGGCGTCTCGGACGCGGACTCATTCGCCCGGACCTCGGCCCAGCACCTGCGCGCCGCCGCGGCGCGCTACCCCACCGACCCGGAGGTGACCGGACTGGTCAAGGAACTCCTGGCCGGCAGCGAGGAGTTCGCCCGCATCTGGGCAGCCCATGACGTCACCGCCCGCCCCACCCCCTGCAAGACCTTCGCACACCCCGTCGTCGGCCCCATCAGCGTCAACTGCGACGTCCTCGACCTCACCGACCGCGACCAGCAACTCCTCATCTACACCGCACCCCCCGGCTCCTCCTCGGAAGAGGCCCTACGACTCCTGTCCGTCGTCGGCACACAGCGGATGGGGGTACCCGGCTGACGGTGCCTCCCTTGCGCACCACCGGGGGGCCGCCACGGTCATCGGTCCGCCCGGGCCGGCCCGGGTCCGCCCGAGCCGGCCGAACCGCCGGACGGCCGGACGTACCAAGCGGATGCGGATGCGCTCTGCCCGGAGGGGGCTCTTGCGCCCCTCGGATGGCAGTAAGCGCGGTGTAGAGAAGCCGACTTGGAACGTTTCGGCCGGAGGAGCGCCGAGCCGCCTCGTCGCCCGGAGAGGGAACGGGATCGTGACGGCAGGCACCCCGGGCCCGCAGAAAGGGCTGCCTCGGCAGCACGATCTCATGGACGCGGCGCCACTTGTGCTCGGGTGGTGCCAGTCGGAGTTCGGCCAGGACCTGATGGTCGGGCGTCAGGTCGAACGGCCGCCCGACGACGGCCTGGCCGGACCATCCGGGCCGGACTCACTCCGAGGGTTCGCGCAGGCGCACCGCGAGGGCGGCGATGTCGTCGTCCAGGCGTCCTCTGCTGTAGCGGAGGA
This sequence comes from Streptomyces sp. NPDC048516, assembly GCF_043199875.1. Taxonomy (NCBI): domain Bacteria; kingdom Bacillati; phylum Actinomycetota; class Actinomycetes; order Kitasatosporales; family Streptomycetaceae; genus Streptomyces; species Streptomyces sp. NPDC048516. The sequence goes on from NZ_JBICWS010000021.1 coordinate 29,081, forward strand.
GGTCGCGGTGGAGAGCCGCGAGCAGTTCGTGGGGTGGCGTCGGGGGCTGTCGGCGCATCCAGGCCGCCAGCGGGAAGAACCGGCCGTCGCGGGCGCGGGCCTCGGCGATCCCGTCGGTATAGAGAAGGAGCAGGTCGCCGGGGGCGAAGTCGAAGGTGTCGGTGTTGTAGTGATCGCCGATCAGCTCCGCGAGGTTGAGCAGCGGCGAGGGGGCGGTGGGCTCCAGGGACCGGAGCTCCCCGCGGTTCCGGAGCAGCGGCGGAGGGTGTCCGCAGTTCAGGATCTCGATACGCCCGCCCTCGTGCGGGATCTCGACAAGAAGCGCGGTGGCGAAGCGCTCCATCGGCCCCTCGGGGGGAAAGGCGGCGTTGTAACGGGTGCTGCTCGCGTCCAGCCGGCGCGCGACGCTGACCATGTCGGCCTCGCCGTAGGCCGCCTCCCGGAAGGAATTGACGATCGCCGCGGCCGCCCCCACAGCCGGCAGGCCCTTGCCCCGCACATCACCGATGAGCAGCCTGACCCCGTATCGCGTGTCGACCACCTCGTAGAAGTCTCCGCCGATACGGGCCTCCGCCGCGGCCGCGAGATACAGCGACTCGATCTCGACGCTCCCGAAGCGGCGGGGCATCGGACTCAGCACCACCTGCTGCGCCGCGTCGGCGACGAGCCGCACATGGAAGAGGGTCCGCTCCCGCTGGAGCCGGACATGGCTTCCGTACGCGGCCGCCACGGTGACCGCGATGATCCCCGCAGCCGTCCACCACGTCCCCAGGCCGGGGAACACGATGCTGAGGCCGATCATCAGAAAGAGGCAGACCGTCCCCAGCAGGACGGTGGGGAGCACCGGCCACATGGCGGCGGCGAGGGCCGGTGCCGCAGGCAGGAGGCGGCTGAAGGCCATTTCCGGGGGCGTGGCATATGCCAGGCTTGCGATGACGACGGTCAGAATCACCGGCGACAGCCGCACCAGGCTCCCCCGGCCGTGGCGACGACGAAGCCGCGGCCGTTCAGGCTCGATCACACTTCACAGAATATCTACGTAAAGGGAACATAGCGCTCTGACGGAGCGGAGTCAGCCGCCCGCCCCGGGCCCCCTCGCCGGCTTCGGCGGTGTCGCACCTGCTCCGCGCGCCCCCGGCAAGGCCGGCGAAAACCTGTGACACCCGCGGCGGATCCGTGCAGCGGAAAGTCCGCCGCCCCGGTGTGTCGCACCGGGCGGCGGACTTTCCTGGCTCCGTGTCGGCGGGGACGCGCCCCCGCCGAGCCGAGAGCAGAGAGCGGGCAGCCGAGAGCAGACAGCGATCAGCGACCAGCGACCAGCGACGCTCACCGTCGACGGGGCCCAGCCGTCTCCGGGGGGCGGGGCGGCAGCGGCGGTGGTGGCGGTCAGGGGAATGGCGACCGCTGCGGCGGCGACCGCGAGACCGGCACCGATTCGAGTACGCCACGACATCATGCTTGTCCTGGCTTGTTCGCCTTTCGGGTTCTGAGCTGGTCGGGCCCGGAGGTGCTTCGGCTCGCGTCCAGGGCAGTGCCGGGGCGCGCCGGGGCAGCGCCGGCCGGGGCAGTGCTGAGGTGGTCAGCCGATGGGGTTGACGAAGGTGGCCGGGTGGGTGGCGCCGCGCTGGTCGACGAGCGTGCCCCAGGGCCACTTGATGGTGAGCGGCTTGGTCTCGTTGGGCGGGGTGACGTCCGCGAAGGCGGGCTGGTAGAAGCCCTTGTCCTCCTTGGTCATGGCGACGTTGATCGTGAAGTCGGTGCTGTCGCCGGGCTGCAGGGTGATCGACCCGTGCGTCTTCGACGAGCGGGCCAGCGACCAGCGCTCGCCGCCGTTCTCGGACTTGAGGTCCACGCCAGGGAAGCCGCCGATCTTGCAGGTGCGGCCGCTCTTGTTGGTCAGCACGACGCTGGTGGTCGTCGATCCCCCCGCGTTCGGGTCAGGGGCCGCGTCCTCGCCCGTGGCGAACACCGCCTTCAGGCCCGAGGTGTGGCACCGCTCGCCACCCGAGGCCGCCCCGCCACCACCCGGGGCGTGCGCGCCGCCCGACTGCTTGCCCGACTGCCGGCCCGCGGCGCCCGCCTTGGGATCGGCCTTGCCACCGGAGCCCGCCGGGGCGTCGGAGTCCTGTGCCCCGGTGGAAGAGCCCGCGCCGCTGGAGTCGGCGGCGGCCGCGCCCGTGTCCGCCTGGCCCGCGGGCTTCACAGCGGTGGCGCCCGAGCCGGAGCAGGCGGTCAGGGTGAGGCCGGCGGCCGCGGTCAGGGTCACGGCGGCGATACGCAGGGTGCGGCGACGAGCGGTGCGGACAGAGGCACTGGAGCGCATTTCGGGGTCCCCCGGGGCAGTCGGTGTCGTTGTTTCCTCGGTACGGCAACCACTCTGCCCGGCGCCACTATCGCGAAGCCGCCGCTCCGCTAACGTCCGGCTAACCTCGGCGTGAGCAGGGGAAAGGACGCCGAGAACCCGGGGAACCCCGAGAACCCCGAGACCCCCCAGAACCCCCAGAACCCCCAGAACCCGGAGAACCAGGCGCGGCCGACTCGGGGCCCCGCCCCTCCGGCCCTGACCGGGAGACAGAACCGAGTGGCACGAGGCCATGACGCCGGCAAGGTTGCTCACCGGGCAGTGGCGAGGCCGTTGAGCAGGTGGCCGAGCTCTGCCGGCGCCTGGATGTGGGCCAGATGGCCTTGCCCGGGAAGCACATGGACTTCGGCACGGGTGACGCGCCGCCGGACGTCGCCGAAAGACGTTCCGTACGGGGCCGTTCCGTGATTGCACTGCCCGATGATCAGATCGACACGGTCCGCCCGCCGCGCCAACTCCTCCGGTAGCGACGCCGAGTTGAGCGCGGCGAGCTCGGGGTGCGCCGGCCTGCTCAAGTGCCGCAATTCAGCCCACCCTTGACGGTCGGCCCGCAGGGCCTCGACCTGCGCCGTGTCGAGGCCGCCGAGCTGCCGGTTCACGATCTCGACGGTGGCGTCCCAGTCCGCCGCCTCTTCAGCGGTCCGCAGATCCGGCAGTATGTGACGGCCGAACGGTCGCATCACCGGCTCGTAGGCGATCAGCTGGCGCAGTGGACGATCATTGGCGGCCAGCAGCGCGATCAAGCCGCCGTAGCTCCAGCCGAAGAGCGCCTGCGCGCCCTTGCACTCGTCGAGGATCACGCCGAGGTCGTCGACCTCCGTTTGCAGCGAGTACGTGCTGGTCAACGGCCCCGAAGGGGCACGGCCCCGGCGGTTGACGACCGTCACCGACGGCCAGGCATCGACGGCGGCCGCGACATGACGCCACCCGCGAGCGTCGCTCATCGCGCCCGGGACGACGACGAGACCGGGAGCATCAGGCTCCCCGTACACCTCGACCGTGACCCAACTGCCTCCGCCGACCGGCAGACTCTTCTGAATCGTTTGCTCCATAAATCGATTATGGAGCAAACGCTCTACAATGCAAGGGTGCCCCAGCCAACCCGTGGACGACCACGAGCCTTCGACCGCGACCGCGCGATCCTCGACGCCGCCCGCCTCTTCTGGCGGCGCGGCTACTCCGGGACGTCGACCCGCGACCTCACCGCGGCCCTAGGACTCTCGACCTCCAGCCTCTACGCCGCCTTCGGCAGCAAAGCCGGACTGTTCGAGGAAGCGGTGCGGACCTACGCCGAGCGCTACCGGGAGATCTACCGGCAGGCGGTCGCCGAAAAGGACCTCCGGACCGTTATCGACCGGATCCTGATCGACTCGGTCCACGAGTTCACCCGGCCAAGTGACGTCCATCCAGGCTGTCTTCTCAGCAGCGCCGCGATGACCGACAGCACGAGCACGCTCGACACCAGCGCCCACTACGCCGAACTGCACGGCTGGAACGAGCGGGCCCTCCACGCACGCATCGAGCGAGCGGCCCGGGACGGGGAGCTCGTCGCCGAGGCCGACGCAACGGCCCTGACCGGAGTCATCCAATCCGTCGTGCACGGACTGTCCGTGCGAGCCAACCTCGGCACGCCCCCCGAGGACCTGCTGACGACGGCGCACCTCGCCCACGAGCTGATCTGCCGGCACCTCACGTCACCGACACCCTGACTCGTCATGCGGTGACTGCCGGGAGCAGTCACCGCATGCGCCGCCTTCTTTTGGTGAGGGTGGGGACCGGGCCGGGCCGGTGGGTTGAGCGGTCCGCCGGCGGAGGTCCTGGTCAGGCGGGACGGCAAGCGGGCCTTCCAGACCATGATCCAGGCTCGTTCACGACGGATGCGCCTTCCCGGGACGGCAACACCCGGATTCGTGCACGGAATCGCAGGACCCCCTCCGCGCTGCGACCACCGACGTTCCGTGAGGGCCCGGCTCGGGACGAGGACCTGTCGACCCGGTGCAGATCGCGAGCCCCGCACCGGTGAAGAGGAGCCCTCACCATCCCCGGCCACCTCCTCGGCAGAGAACACACCAGCCCCAGGTCACCGCGTCGCGACGGTGAGGACCAGCTTGCCGGTGGTGTGCCCGGATTCGATGCGGCGGTGTGCCTCGGCAGCCTGTTCCAGCGGTAGGCCCTCGACCTGTACCCGCAGAGTTCCCTGAGCCGCGGCCTGTACGGCGCGGCGCAGGGCCAGCCCGGTGTCCTGGGGGAAGGCCGCGGAGAAGGCGGCGAGGTTGAAGCCGGAGACGGTCTTGTTGGTGAACCACAGATGGTTGGCGGGAATGCCGACGTCTTCGGCGCCCGAGGCGTTACCCATCACCACCAGCCGCCCCATGGGGGCCAGCAGGTCCAGGCCGGCGGTGCGGGAGGGGCCGCCGACCATGTCGACGACGATGTCGAACTCGCCTGCCTCGGCGACCTGGTCGCGCAGGATCACCTCGTCGTAGCCGAATCTCTTGGCGGTCTCGATCTTCGCCTCGCTGCCGACCGTCCCGACCACACGGCCGGCGCCCAGCAGCCGGGCGGCCTGGCCGAGTTGGCTGCCCACACCGCCCGCCGCGGCGTGGACCAGGACACGGTCTCCGGGCTCGATGCGCGCCACCCGGTCCAGGACGAGGAAGGCGGTGGTGCTGTTGGAGGGGAGTGCCGCGGCGACGCCGAGTCCGATGCCGAGACCGTCCAGCGGGGCGACCAGGTCCGCGGAGGTGACCACCACCTCGGCGTAGCCGCCGCTGTCGACGATCGTCAGCGCAGCCACCGGCTGGCCGACGGTCAGGTCCGTGACGCCTTCGCCGAGGGCGCGGATCCGGCCGGAGACTTCGATGCCGGGCACGAATGGCAGCGGTACGGCCACCACGCCGCGCCGGTAGAGCACTTCGGCGAAGTTGGCGCCCGCGTAGGCCACGTCGATGGCCACCTGTCCGGGGCCGGGCTCGGGGACCGGCATCCGCTCGACGCGGAGCACCTCGGCCTCGCCGAACTCGGGAATGGTCACTGCCTTCATCTGCGTGTTGCTGCTGTTCATGGCAGTGATTCTGCTGGGCTGTCACGAGGCCCGGCAGTGTCCGCTCATCCTGGGTGTGACACCACCAGGCTGTGCGTGGCCATGAGCTGCTCCAGCCTTTCTCGGGTGTCGGTACTCGGGCGGGGGTTGTGCAGGATCAGGTGGTGTCCGGGCAGTTCGGGCAGCGGCAGCAGGGTGGCATCGAAGACCAGCGTTCCGGCTTCTGGGTGGTCGACCGCCTTGACCGCGCTGGTGTGCTCGGCCACGTCGTGGCGGTCCCACAGCTCGGCGAATTCCGGGCTGCTCTGGGCCAGTTCCCCGGCGATGCGGTCGAACTCCGGGTCTTCGGGATAGCGGGCGGCGTCGGCACGGAACCCGGCGACCACGTCTGGGGCGGTGTCGGCCCAGTGCCGTTGCAGGACCCGGTAGCGGACGTTGGTAAAGAACGAGACCAGGCAGTTGTGGTCGCTGTCGCCATAACCGAACACGATGCGGGCGGCTTCGTTGATGCCGGTGAAGTTCCAGTGGCGGTCGCGGATGTATCCGGGCCGCGGTGACCAGGCGTCCAGCAGCCTCTGCACCTGCGGCGGGGCGGGCACGGATGGCGCGGAGGCGAACTGCGGTGGGTTGAGCCCGGCCAGCAGGTACAGATGCACGTGCTCGGCGGGATCCAGCAGCAGCACCCGTGCGATCGCGTCAAGGACCTCCTCGGACACCTTGATGTCGCGCCCCTGCTCCAGCCACGTGTACCAGGACACCCCGACCCCGGCGAGCACCGCGACCTCCTCCCGCCGCAGTCCCGGCGTCCGCCGCCGCCCACCATCCGGCATACCGACATCAGCAGGCGAGACCCGAGCCCGGCGACTGCGCAGAAACTCACGAAGCTCGACGCGACGGCGGTCACGCGACACGGCAGATCGATCGCTGGTCATGACCTCTACCCTAAACAGCGCGCTCGCACGACTCCGGCCGACGGTCAGCGTCGCGGCTCTGAGGAAAGGAACCACGTTGGCCGCCGCCGACGGCCCTCACCCCACACCAGCCACCGGTACCTCTCATGTCGCCGTGCGCCGACCTCGCGTCGCCTGCTGGACAGAGGTGAGCCTGGGGTAGGTCGCCGAAGCTGCAAGGTCAGGCTGACCCATCGCGAGGCCAACCGCCCAGATTCAACCTTCACCTCGCAGTTCACGACCACCGAGCCGTGCAGCCTCCAACGGGATCAGACAAGAGCCGGCGGGAGACGGCTTCGGTTTTCGCTGTTACCTGGCGGCGAGCGCTCGGTTTGTCAGTAGCGGATGCTTTCCTCGACGGCAGTGGCGTCGGGAAAAGCAGGCGCCAACCGAAGCAAGGAGGCCGCCCGTGCTACCCGAGCCCGTATCCCCCTGGAGCGGAGCCCGCCCAGCCCCCTGGCGGCTGTGGGCGGGGGCGACCGGCATCGGTGCGGTCGTCGTCCTCTCGGTTGTGGCGCTCAGCGGTACCTCGCCAACGCTGTTCAGCTGCTCAGCCGTCCTCTCGGCCCTCCTGCTGCTCGGTTCGTACTGGGTCGTGAAGCCGTGGTGCGTGGCACGCTCCGAAACCTGGCATCGGGTGATCACGTTCGTGCCAATGACCGCGTATGTGGTGACTCTCGGCTCGGTCGTGGTAGCGGCGGTCAGCTTCCTGCCGGACCAGCCCGTTGTCACCGGCCTGGCCCTGGTCATGATCTGGGTCTTCCATGTCGGCGGAGGCGTGCGGGAGCCGACCTCATTCGCCTACGAGCGCCTGCGGGGACGCCTCACGTGGACCGCGGCCCTTCAGGTGGCCGCAATGTGCTGCGGCACCGTGGGCCTCGTCTGCTTGATCCGCGATCTGCCGATCCCCGGGCGCTACGCGCCCGCGGTCTTCGCCACATGTCTCAGCGTGGTGGTCGGTCTCGTAGTCGCGTCGTCGAAGGTGTTCGCGCGCGTGCGGAAGCTCGCCACGGAATTGGATGACCGTGCGCAGACGATGGAGCGGTGCTTGGACAGGCTGTCGCGCGGCGCGGTAGTCGATCGAAGGCGGCTTCGGGACGCCGCCGAGGATGCCTGGGACGCGCTGAACCGGACGCTCCGCAACAAGGTGGAGACCGGGTTCCACCAGTACGGGACCTTCGTCATCCCCTCCGATACCCGGAAGGTGTTGGAGAGGTTGGTGACGGAGGCGATCAACAACCCCGGCGCACCCTCGTACCGGGACGCGGTCGCGCAGATGCACATGCTGCGCACTGCGTGCCGGACCAAGATCGATACCTTGGCGTGAGAGTCACGAAGGCGTCTTGTTCAGGGCGGCCCCCCAGCGCTGAACGTCAAAGTGACGACCGTGCCGGGGCCAACGAACTGGCGGGCCGGATGCGGGAAGCCCGGTCCCCCTCTGCCCAGTGCGCGAACGCGGCATCCGGACGGTGATCCCGCTCCCGGCCGACCAGCGCGGGCACCGACTGCGGCGGGCCGGCGGCCCCCACCTCCTGCCCGCCGCGCGCCCTCCCCGCTCAGAGCGCGAGAGGCGGATCCGGTGCGGCTGCCGCCGGCGGTCCGAGGAAGGCGGCGATCGCCGGACCGAAGTGCGACCGCGCCACCGCCGGCCGCGGATTGACGGCGGTGGCGGTGCGCTGCGGCCCCAGCACGGCGCCGACCGCCAGCTTGGCGGCGCGGATCGCCGCCGGCGGCTGCTCGGCGATGGCAGCGGTGAGCCGGTCGGTGCGGTCGGTGAGTTGCGCCGCGGGCACCTGGTGATCGGCCAGTCCGAGCGCCACCGCCGTGCGGGCGTCGACCAGCCGGCCGGTGTAGAGCAGCTCCCGTGCCACGGACGGTCCGGCCACGGCGACCATACGGGCGGCGAAGGCGGGGCTGGCGAGGATGCCGAGCCGGGCGATCGGCATCCCGATCCGGGCGGAATCCGCCATCAGCCGCAGGTCACAGGCGAGGGCGAGCTGACACCCCGCTCCGGCGGCGACCCCGCGGATCTCGGCGATCACCGGGACGGGACAGTCCTCGATCGCGGAGAACGCCTCTTCCATGTGCGCGAAGGAGTCCTCGACGTAGCCGGGCTCCGCGTCCACCCAGTCGGTCATGTCGGAGCCGGCGCAGAACGTGTCCCCGTGCCCGCGGATCACCAGCACCCGCAACGACCGGGAGGCGCCGAGTTCCGCGACCTGCCGGGCCAGCCGGACCCAGGCCGCGCCGGGGAGGGCGTTGCGCCGGCTGCCGTCACCGATCCGGATCTCCGCGACCGCCCCGGACCGGACCGTCGCGATGCGGACGTCGCGAGCGGGTACGGCGGTCACTTCGCGGCCTTTCGCGCGCACAGGTCGGACCATTTCCGCGGGCCGACCCCCATGGCGGTCAGCACCTGCGCGGTGTGCTCCCCGTGCCGGGGCGGTGGGGTGCGCACGGCCGCCGGGTTGTCGGACAGCTTGATGGGTGAGGCGAGCGTGCGCAGGGTGCCGGCGTCGGGGTGGTCGAGTTCGGTGACCATGCCGCGCGCGACGACCTGGGGGTGCCGCAGTGCCTCGTCGACGGTGTTGATCGGCCCGACCGGTATCTGCGCCTCGGTCAGCAGCGCGGCCCATTCCTTGGCGCCACGGGCGCCCAGCGCGCGCTCGATGAGCGGGAGAAGCTGCGCACGATGGCGGACCCGGTCCGAGTTGGTCGCGAAGCGTGGATCGTCGACGAGTGCGGCGAGCCCGATCGCGGTGGCGAGGCGGCGCCACTGCCCGTCGTTTCCGACGGCGACCATCAGGTGACCGTCGGCGGTGGGAAATGCCTGGTAGGGCACGATCGTGGGATGGGCCGAACCGTAGCGCCGCGGAACGCTGCCGGAGGCGAAGTACCCACCGGCGACGTAGCTCAGCCAGGCCACCTGGCCGTCCAGCAGCGACACATCGACCCAGTCACCGGTGCCGGTGTGCTCACGGTTGCGGAGGGCGGCGAGAACGCCGATGGCGGCCCACATCCCGGCGGCCAGGTCGGCCGGCGACACCCCGAACCGCACGGGCGGCCCGGTGGGTTCGCCGGTCACGCTCATGACGCCGCTGACCGCCTGCGCGATCGCGTCGTAGCCGGGCTCGTTCCGGTACGGGCCGGTCTGCCCGTACCCGCTGACCGAGGCGTACACCACGGCGGGATTGCGTTCGCGGACCTCCTGGTAGCCCAGGCCGAGGCGGGCCGCCGTACCGGGCCGGAAGTTCTCCACGACGACATCGGCGGTCGTCGCCAACTCCTGTATCAGGCGCAGGCAGTCGGGGTCCTTGAGGTCGACGGCGATACCGCGCTTGTTGCGGTTGACGCTGTGGAAGTACGCCGCGTCCTCGCCCTGGAAGGGCGGCCCCCAGGCGCGGGTGTCATCTCCGGAGACGGGATCCTCGACCTTGATCACATCAGCGCCCAGGTCGGCCAGCACCATGGTGCAGAACGGCCCGGACAGGATGCGGGACAGATCGAGGACCTTCAGACCGGTGAGGGCTCCGTCGTGGACGAGCCAGGGCTTGGGCTGTGGTGTGGTGCGCATGTGCGGTGTCACGCCCCTGTTCCAGTGGGTTTCGCCGGGCGGCCGGACATTCAGGAACCCAGTTCGAGCAGGAGTTCCATGCAGATCGCGGTGGCATCGAGGAAGTAGTCGACGCGGAGGTTCTCGTTGGGCGCGTGGTTGGCCTGGTCGGCGTTGGCCAGCGGCAGGCCGATGCTGGGCACCCCGAGGATCCCGGTGAAGGTCCAGTCGGGAAGCGTGCCGCCGTACGCGGGGACCAGCAGCGGGTCACGCCCGGTCACCCGCGAGATGGCCCGCGCCACCCTGGGCGTATGGGGGTTGTCGATCGGGGTCCTGGACGCCGGTACGCCAGAGACCATGGTGACCGTCACCCCGGGGGCATGGACCCGCAGATGTGCGGCCACCCGCTCGAAGACCGTCTGCGGGTCCTGACCCGGCGTCAGCCGTATGTCGACTCCCGCCTCCGCGGTGTCGGGGATGATGGTCCGGTTTACGTCCCCCGTGGTGATCCCGTTGATCGTGAGCGTGGGGCGGTCGGCCAGCCGCTCATAGAAGGACAGTCCGTTGAACGCGGGGTCCATCTCGGTGAGGCCGATGCCCCCGAGGACTTCTTGCAGGTCGAGCGGGAGGGCGGCGAACGCGGCGCGATCGGCGTCGGACAGCGGTTCCCTGCCGTCGTCGAAACCCTCGACGAGGACCCGGCCGCCGGGGTCCTTGAGACTCGCCAGCGCCTGGACCAGCCGCCATGCCGGGTTGGGCGCGACATTGCCGAAATTCCCGGAATGCAGCGGGTGACTGGGACCGGTGGCGCCGATCCGGAGACGGATCATGCCGCGGACCCCGTGCGAGACACACCATTCACCGGACTCATGCACCGAACGGTCGCTCCAGACCACGAGATCGCAGTCGAACAACTCCTGGTGCGCGCGCAGGGTGTCCGCCAGCGTGGGGCTGCCGATCTCCTCCTCGCCATCGAGGAGCACGGTGACCGTGCAGGGGAGCGCGCCGATGTGCTCGTCGAAGAGGCGCAGCGCCTGTAGGTGCGCGTAGTGCTGCCCCTTGTTGTCCCCGGTGCCGCGGCCCCAGATCCGCCCGTCCCGCAGGACGGGGGTGAAGGGATCGGAGTCCCACCTCTCGCGCGGCCCGGCCGGCTGGACGTCGTAGTGGCCGTAGAGCAGGACGTGCGGCGCGCCCTCCGGGCCCGCGCGGTGGCCGACCACCAGCGGCCGGCCCTTACCGACGAGCACCGACGGGGTCAGGCCGGCTCGCTTGACCTCTTCGACGGCGACATCGGTCGCGGCGGGGAAGCCCTCGCCGGTCGCGCTCACACTGGGATGGCTGACGTACGCCATCAGTCCGGCGACGAGTTCGTCCTGGCACCCCTGCACGAGTTCGCGCGGCGTGGCGGGGAGTTGGGCGCGGATCTGGGAAGCGTCGGTCATTCTTGGCCTCGTTCTTTCTGGGCACAGTGGGGCGCGGCGCCGGTCAGGCGGGGTACGGCCGGGCATGCGCAGGGCCGCGCGGAGGGCGTCCGGGGGGTCAGCGCAAGGCGAGGAAGCGGCGGGCGGCCAGCAGGGAGGCGATGCTCAGGGCGCCGGCCGCCATGATGTAGAGGCTGGGCGAGAGGTGGCTGCCGGTGGCAGCGATCATCCAGGTGATGACCACCGGCGCGAAGCCGCCGAAGGACATGACGCCGATGTTGTAACTGAGGGACAGGCCGGTGCTGCGGGTCGCGGTCGGGAATGCCTGGGACATCAAGGCGGGCAGCGCACCGAAGTAGCAGGCCTTCAAGACACCCAGGATGAACATCACCACGCCCATGACCAGCAGCGACGGACTGCCCGACAGCAGCAGGAACAGGGGGTAGATGCTGAGGATCATGGCGATCCCGGCGATGAGCATCATCTTGGTGCGGCCGATCCGGTCCGAGAGATGGCCGACCAGGGGTGTGAGGGTCGTCAGTGCCACGCCGGACACCGCCGCCCCGATGAAGCCGGCGGAGGACGGCAGTCCGAGGACCTCGTGTGCGTAGGTCGGCATATAGATGATCACGTAGGCCACCGCGGTGGACATCGCCAGTGCTCCGATCATGAGGAGCACCGGCAGTTTCTCGTTCCGGAGCACCTGGCGGACCGGGGCCGCCGCGACCTCTCCCGCCGACGCGACGTCGGTGAATTCGGTGGTCTCCGGGACATGCCGGCGGATCAGGTATCCCACCGGCCCGATCAGCAGGCCGACGATGAACGGGATCCGCCAGCCCCAGGAATCCAACTGCGCTCCGGTAAGGCTCAGACTGAGTACGGTGCCGAAGGTCGCGGCCAGCAGTGTCGCCGCGCCCTGCGAGGCGAACTGCCAACTCGCCATGAATCCCCTTCGGCCGGGGTCCTGTTCGGCCAGGAATGCGGTCGCGCTGCCGAACTCCCCACCCGCTGAGAATCCTTGCAGCAGACGGGCCAGCAGAATCAGTACCGGTGCGGCCATTCCGATGGATTCATAGGTGGGCATCACGGCGATCAGCAATGTGCCGATCAGCATGAGCTGAATGGTGAGCAGCAGCGCGGCCTTCCGCCCGACGCGGTCCGCATACGTTCCCAGGACCAGCGCGCCCAAGGGCCGGACCAGATACGAGACCCCGAATGTGCCGAAGGCGATCATCAGGGACACCGTCGGATCACCGGCCGGGAAGAATGCCTTGGAGATCGAGGCCGCGAAGAATCCGTACGAGGTCAGGTCGTACCACTCCAGCATGTTCCCGGCGGTGGCCGCGAGCACGGCACGCCGTGTACGACTCTTGCTGACAGGCTTCTCGGCATCCATCTGATCTGTCTCTCTCAGGGTCGTCACGAGTGTCACTCCCTCGAATCGAGCAGGCGAATTGCCGCGAAGGGCAGCACCGCCGATGGGCGAGTCCGAAGCGGAAAATCGGATCCGGCAACTCGTTGAGCGATGACGTTAGAGCCACCCGACCGTTCGCACAATCGCAACTTCTAGAACACCTGATTGCCCAAAAGGCAACGCACAGCGGATTGCCTCACACCGCGGGAAGGTCCGCCCATCGCGTGATCCCGCCGGGGGCGACACGGGTGCCGTGCCGGGCGGCCAGGGCGGAGACGATGCCGTTCCCCCGCCCGTGTTCCACCGGGGTCCGGCCGTCGGCAGGCCGGGGCACGGACCCGGCGGGACCCGCGTCGGTGACCTCGATACGCAGCGCACGGGACCCCTCGGCCACCGTCCGCGACAGCTGGAGCACGGCCGGCGGGAGAGCATGGGTGACCGCGTTGGTGACCAGTTCCGAGATCACCAGGACCGCGTCCTCAATGGTGGCGGAAGGCAGATTCCAGCCGGTCAGCACGGCCTGCGCCCGTCGGCGCACCAGGCCGACGGACTCCGGGATGTGCGGCAGCGGACAGCGGAATTCGGGCTCCCGCCGCGACATCGCAGACGAGCCGGAGCATTCAGTGGGAACTGTCGCATTCATCGTTTTCCCCTGCCGCAACTGCCTGCGGGGAGGATGCACACCCGAGCGGTTCAAAGGACCTTGGGCGACCGCTGACTGATCGACGAGTCAGCCGTACGAGAGAGGCTTTTCGTCTTACGGTCCGCTCGACCGGGTGAGCCCGCAGGTCATAGGACGAAGGTAGACACCACCCCAGTATTCGCACAATCGCAATTTATAGAACAAATCATTGCCCAGAAGGCAATGCCCTCCTATGCTGGCGGCATGCTGAACAGTCCGGCTCTTGAATACTTCCTCGAAGTGGTCCGCACCGGCTCGGTCAATGAGGCATCCAGGCGGCTACTGGTCGCCGGCTCGGCCATCAGCCGGCAGATCGGAAAACTGGAGCAGGAAATCGGGGTGCCGCTGTTCGAGCGCCGCCCGCGCGGAATGGTACCGAGTGAGGCCGGCGCCCTCTTGGCCGCTTATGCGCGCCGCGCCGCACTGGAAACCGATCAGGTGCTCGCGGACATCCGCGGCCGCGGCCGGCTGGGGACCATTGTCCGGGTGGCCACTTCACAGGGCATCGCGCAGGAATTCCTCCCGCACGCCATGGCCTCCTTCCGCAAGGACCACCCGGGCACCACCTTCCAGCTTCCCGTGGTGCCTCCCTCGCAGGCCACTCGAATGGTTCAGGACGGCACGGCCGACCTCGCCATGACGTTCAGTCTCGCACCCATTCCGGACGTCCGCGTGATTCACGCCCAGCGCGCCCCGATCCAGGCCCTGGTCCGCTCCGACCACCCCCTCGCCGACCGCAACGAAATCCATCTGCGCGACCTCCTCCCGTATCCGGTCGTACTCACGGAGGAAGGCGCCACGAACCGGAGTCTTTTCGACCTCTGCTGCGCGATCGAGGGAATCAGCTTCGAACCCCTGCTGGTCAGTTCCAGCTCCAGCGCCCTGTCGGCCTTCGTGAAAGAGGCCAACGCCGTGTCCATGGTCGGCCACATCAGCGTCCACGGACGCCTGCGCGGCGACGGACTGAAGGCCATCGCCATCCTCAATCCGGAAATGCACCTCCGGACCATCCAGATCCAGGCCATGGTCGGCCGCCAACTCACCGCGGTGGTACAGGAATTCGCCGACCACCTCATCGACCGGCTGGGAGAGACGAGGGTATGACGCCGACGCCCGGGACCGTTGCCCCGCTACTGACCGGTCGGCTTGGCGGGCCCTTTCAGCCCGGGTAGAGGGGGTGCACCGCCGCTTCGCGAGCCTGCGCGAGGCAGCACCCGGCATCCGCGCCTTCACGACTGGCTCGCACCAGGGCTCCACGGCCTGAGCGTCCTGCTCCGGGGAGCCCGCCGGGACGGCCGCAGTGCCACGATCCTGGTGTGGCCGGTGTGATCACGGCGTCGGAGTCGTTTTGATCCATTGCGGGAGCTGGTCACCCTGTAGCTGGATGAGCGTCTTCCCGAACGCGCGGACGTGCCGGGCTTGTTCTTGGGCCGCACTCAGCTCTGTCGTGCGCGGGGGAGCTGCCAGTCGCCGCCGCGGTCCTCCTTCGACCATCGCGCGACGAGGCCGGGGATGCGCAAGAGGCAAGCCAGTGCGGTGACCGCCTGGAAGGCGTCGACAGCGCGCCGGGTCATCGGCATGCCCAGGCGCAGGAGTCGCGGATTGACCTCGGCCTGGATGTGGTTGACGAAGGGCCGCAGCACGGTGTCGTAGGTCACCAGTGCGGTCGGCAGATCGTCCGGGTGCCGATTGATCTCGTCGGCCAGGACGTAGGCGCCGACCAAGCCGCCGGAGATTCCCATGCCGCTGTAGGGGGAAGCACAGTGCGCGGCGTCCCCGGCCAGGACCACGCGGCCCTTGGACCAGGTGTCGGTGCGCACCTGGGCGATCTCCTGGGAGTAGAAGAAGGGGCTGGTCTTCATACCCCCGATGAAGCGCTCGGTCTGCCATCCGGCGTCGCGGAACCTGCTCGCCCAGAACTCCTGCTGACGCTCGACGGGTTCCCGGTGGATCGCCGAGGCTTCCTCGGATTCTTCGCGCATCACGAAGTAGACCTGGGTCTCGGTCGGATTGTGGCTGCGGCGCATGATCTGACGGCCGCCCGGGACCATATAGGTGTCCCGGATGTTGCTGTCGGAATCGATGCGCGGGACGAACCAGTACGCCATGTGGATGCCGACCCGCCAATACGGGTCGAAGCCCTCGGGGAGGACCGCCCGGCGGATGCGTGATCCTTGTCCGTCCGCGCCGACCAGGAGGTCGAACTCGCCGGACGACCCGTCTGAGAAGTGCGCGACGACCTTGTGCTCGTCCTGCTCGAAACCGTCCACGCTCGTGCCGAAGACGTACTCGGCGTCGCGCTTGGTCGCATCGTGGAGGATGCGTACCAGGTCGCCGCGCATGATCTCGTACTCGGACGTCAGTGTCTGGCGGCCCTGCCCGGAGGTGTTGGCCATGATCGTCGCTTTGGCCTTGCCGCGGGCGTCGACGAAGGCGACGCCCTTCTCGTCCACGAGCTTGCCCCGGACGTCGTCGAGGAGTCCCATGCGGCGGACGACCTCGATGCCCTGACCCCGGAGGTCGACCTGGGCACCGGTGGCCCGCAGCGCGGGGAAGCGTTCGGCGACGGTCACCCGGTGGCCGCCCCGCGTCAGCCAGAAGGCCAGCGCCTGCCCCGCGACTCCGCCGCCGGCGATGAGGACTCGTAAGGATCGCGTTCCCGAACCCTGTGTCATGTCCACCACTTCAAAATCTATCAGTGAATGATTCCTTTTCAGAGTTATCTATCAGCGATAGATTGTCAACGTGACGAAGATGAACCGTGAGACCGTGGTCGCCGAGGCGCTCGACCTGCTCGACGAGGTCGGCCTGGACGCCGTCAGCACGCGGCAACTGGCGAAGCGACTGGGCGTCGAGCAGCCCTCGCTGTACTGGCACTTCCGCACCAAGAAGGACCTCCTGGCCGCCATGGCGCAGGCCGCGATGGCGCCCCATGCGAACGCACCGCTGCCGACGCCCGAGGACGACTGGCGCGAATGGTTCCTGGAGAACACCCGCAGCTTCAGGCGCACCCTGCTGATGCGCCGCGATGGCGCACGCCTCCATGCCGGCTCCACGCCCACCGCAGACCTCGACCGGATCCGCCACAAGATGTCTTTCCTCGTCGACTCCGGCGTGCCCGAGCACGACGCGCAGATGGCGATGCTGACGGCCGGCCGCTTCACGGTCGGCACCGTCCTGGAAGAACAGGCGGACTCCGGCCTCGGCGACGGCCCGGACCTACCGGCCGACACGCCACTGATCGATCCCGAATCGGCGTTCGAGGCGGGACTTTCCCTCATTGTGGACGGCTTGACCCCGCGCATCACGGCATAGAAGCCGGACCTGCCTGTCTGCCGCGTCCTGCCCGCGCGAGCCCGCCGTACCTCCGCGGGCCAGCGCGAGGACCATCACCACAAACCATCACCACACACGGGTCACCGCGGAAACCGCTCCGAGGCCCCAGCCCCGCAGGAGACCAGAGCCCCTTGGCGGGAATGCCAACAACGCTCGTGGTCAATACGGAGGAACCGCCCTGCAACCACGTGTACAGGGCCACCAACCGCTTTTGTGCCGTCACCGAATGCGGGCTGCCACCTGCAAAGAGCCCGACTGCGGCGCGGAGTTCACGTCAGCCGGCAGCAGGTACTGCTCACGGCATCGTTACCCGGAGCGTGCGTGCGCCGCCGATGGATGCACTCACCGCTGCCGCGCAGGGAACCGCAGCTGCTCCACCTGCCGAGCAACGTGGCGCGAGTGCACCCTCGGTCTCGCTCCCCCACCAACCACCGGCCATCCCTACCGACCACCGGCCACCCCCACCGACCGCCGGCCATCCCCTCGACACGTTCCACGACGACACCGCCGCCGTCTTCGCCCACGGCACCCGCTACAGCGGCAGCCATTGGGCCATCGGCGTCCAGACCCGGCACGGCGGGGACCTCCTCGGCGAGATCAGGACGACTGCTCGCGGCCCGGAGCACGCAACCCGCGCCGCGACGCAGTGGATCCGGAACCACTGCGAGAGCGCCGGCGACATGGAACCGTCGCCCGCATCAGAGTTACAGACAGGGCGACTGCGCCAGTCACTCGCGGACGCACCGGTGTGGCGCCGGCTATACGTCGGCGCGTTACCGTGCGACTTCTTGCCGATACCCTAAATCTCGGTCGCGATATTGTCATCATTCGCGATGATTCAGTTTCATTTTCTTGACGCCGCCGACCATTTTCTCGTCAAGATGTGTCGCTGTTCTCTTGATGCCGTCTTCGAGTTTGTCGATGACCTTGTCGATCATCGGCGCGGCGGCGTGGGCGATGCCATCCAGGGCGGCCTCGCGGCCGGGCAAGACCCGACGCGGGACGGTACCGGGTCACCTGTACGGGTATCAGCTCGCGCACGGCGTCATCCCTCGCCTCGGGTGGGGGGCGACACTCCAACGGTCTGTCACACCTGCGGACGGCTGCAACTACTCCGGCGTCCGAAGACTCCAAGAGGAGCCCCGTACCGGTCGACGGTGGTGGTGATCGACTCGTGCCCGAGTCGGGCTTGGATCACCGGCAGCGGGACCTTGCCGGTGATGAGCGAAGCATGGGTGTGGCGAAGGTCGTGAATACGCGGGCGCTCAGTGAGGCCAGCGAGGCCGGCAGCGTTCAAGGCGGGCTTCCAGCGGTGGGCGTGGAACACCCCGGAGTGCCAGGCGCCCCCTTCAGGGGCCGTGAAGATGAGGTCGGACGGCTTCTTGCCCAAGCAACGCCGTGGGAACATCTGCACCTGCTCAGGCGTGAGCACCAGGGTCCGCCGTGACTTCATCGCCTTCGGGGCACCGAGGAACGTCCCACCCTCACCCCGCCGCTTCCACGCTCGCTGCACGCGGAGGTCGGCCTCTTGGACACAAACGTGAAGTCCCGGGGCTGCAAAGCCGTGACCTCGCCCCACCGGAGACAGGTGCTCACCGGAGCATCAACATGTCCACGGCATCAGCACGAAGGTGTGCCCGCGGAAGGGCGTACTCCCCGGGTTCGAGGAACACCTCGTCGTCCTCGGTGCCGGTCCCCTTTGGCAGGCGGGTGAGCTTGACCCCGCGGTCGAGACCGACAGTTCCCCGAACCACGGAGCCATGTGGTTATCAATGAACTTCGTGTAGTTCGTTCGGGTGTGGTCGGATATATCCGTCCACAGCCGCACGTAGGCAGGGGCGTATACCAGGAACTTCCCCGAGTCCGGCGCAGGAGACTCGTCCGGGTCAACGAACCCTTCTCCCTTGACCCACCCGGGCGGCCACCGCTGTCCGTGACCGTTGACCAAGTCGCGGCTGCGCTCAGCCGGGTTCGGATCGTCGAAGAGTTCGCTCTGCCAGTCGGGAGCCCCCGGCGCGCCACACCACGGCGTAGGAGCGGTCTCCGGACTTCGCCTCGTCGGTCTTGATGGACGCCATAAGGGTGAGCCTACGGGGCCTCGGTGTGGCGACGGTGTGGCGACGGCCTCGCCGGCGCTAGCGTGATGGCGACCTTTCCGCAGGTCATGGCGATTCAGTTGTAGTGGGGCGGGTGGGACTCGAACCCACGGCCGACGGATTATGAGTCCGCTGCTCTAACCGGCTGAGCTACCGCCCCCCACGGCGCGTCGCGCACATTTGTGCGCGCCGTCTGCCGCAGCATAGCCGCTCATACGATCTGTTGCCCGTGAGGGTTGCCGTCGCGCGACCACGCACGCCCAAGAGGACTTCGATCACGGGTCGTTCGGTTCCATGGCACAAGAAAAAGGGCCCCTTCCGGGGCCCTCTTCTCTCTGCTCCCCCGACTGGACTCGAACCAGTAACCCTCCGGTTAACAGCCGAATGCTCTGCCAATTGAGCTACAGGGGACCGAGCTCCCCCGACTGGACTCGAACCAGTAACCTGCCGGTTAACAGCCGGCTGCTCTGCCAATTGAGCTACAGGGGATTGCTCTGTGTGCCTCGAATGCACCGCAGTCCGGGGCTCCGGACGGCGCGCGTTCGCTGCGACACATACATTAGCGCAAGCAGGGGGGTGCTCCGCCAATCGGTATCGCCTCAGGTCACCTCGGGTGATCTCCGGCCCCGGAGGGTAGGCGCGCGTCACAGCCAGACGCTCGGGTGCGTACCGGCACCGGAGGGGTCCGACGAGAGGAAGGGTGGAGCAATGCGCTACCGGCTCACGTTCATCGCGGGACTGGCCACGGGGTATGTGCTCGGCGCACGGGCCGGCCGGGAACGGTACGAGCAGCTCCGCAAGGCCGCCCAGCGGGTCACGCGGAATCCGGCGGTCCGGAACACCGCGGAGTCCGCCGCGCTGACCGGGCGCGACGCGGCGTCGAAGGCGTTCGGGACGGTGTCGGCCAAGGTCGGCGACCGGCTGCCGGGCTCGGTCAGCGCGCGGGTCCGCTCGCTGCGCGAGCAGCGTTCCCCCGACGAGGACGACTGGGGTACGAGCAATACCTGAGCCGGGGCGCCCGGCGGCCAGCCCTGACGCTGCTCCTATGCGTCGTATGGGGCATCATCTGGGTGCATGGGGATAGTCGCCGGATTGGACAGTTCGTCCGAGAGCACACGGATCGTCGTCTGCGATGCGGACACAGGTGCCGTCATCAGGCAGGGGTATGCGCCGCACCCCGTCGAGAAGGGGCCCGAGGCCGATCCGCAGGCGTGGCTGATCTCACTCGGCGAGGCGGCGGGCCGGGGGCTGCTCGAAGGGGTGCAGGCGATCGGTGTCTCGGCGCAGCCGCACGGTCTGGTCCCGCTGGACGTCGAGGGCAACCTCGTACGCCCCGCGCTGGTGGGCAATGACAAGCGGGCGCAGAGCGCGGCCGCGGAGCTGATCGACTCGCTGGGCGGGCGCAGCGCGTGGGCGCAGGCCGTCGGGGCGGTGCCGCAGGCGACGCATGCGGTGACGAAGATGCGCTGGCTGGCGCGTACGGAGCCGGCGCATGCGGCCCGGATCGCGGAGATCATGCAGCCGCACGACTGGCTGGCGTGGCAGCTGCTGGGGCGTCCCGCGCGGCGTACGACGGACCGCGGCGGGGCCTCGGCGACGGGCTTCTGGTCGGCGGCGACCGAGACCTACCGGCCGGACCTGGTGGAGCTGGCGCTGGGTCATCAGGTGCGGCTGCCGGAAGTGCTGAGCCCGTCGGGGACGGCCGGGTTCACCCCGGAGGGGCTGCTGATCTCGGCGGGTACGGGCGAGACGATGGCGGCGGCCTTCGGGCTCGGTGTCGGGGAGGGTGACGCCGTGGTGTCGCTGGGCGCCTCGGGGTCGGTGTTCGGGATCCATCACGAGGCGCTGGCCGACCCGACCGGGACGATCAGCTCGTTCGCGGACGCGACCGGCCGGCATCTGCCCGTCGTGCACACCAGCAACGCCGTGCGGGTGCTGCGCGGTGCGGCGGAGATGCTGGGGACGGACCTGGAGGGCCTGTCCGAGCTGGCGCTGAAGTCCTCGCCCGGTGCGTACGGCATGGTGCTGCTGCCGTATCTGGAGGGCGAGCGGACGCCGCATCTGCCGCACACCGCCGGGTCGTTGCACGGGATGCGCCGGGAGAGCATGAAGCCGGAGCACATGGCGCGGGCGGCCGTGGAAGGCATGCTCTGCGGGCTGGCGGACGCGCTGGATGTGCTGCGCGGGCGGGGCGTGGCGGTGCGCCGGGTGTTCCTGCTGGGTGCGGCCGCCGAGCTGGGTGCCGTGCAGGCGGTGGCCCCGGGGCTGTTCGGGGTGCCGGTCGTGGTGCCGCAGCCGGCCGACTACGCGGCGCTGGGCGCGGCGCGGCAGGCGGCCTGGGCGTGGGGGGTGGCACACGGCACGCTCACCCCGGCTCCCGGGGCGGAGGCGGGCGCGGGCGGCGGGGCCGCACGGGTCGATCCGCCGCAGTGGCCGGCCGCCGCGAGCCAGGTCTTCGAGCCCGGTGAGGAGCTGCCGGTCGGGCAGGCCGTGCGCCAGCAGTACACGACGGTGCGCGACGAGATCCATCCCGGGGCGTTCCAGCGGTCGGCGTGAGTCCGGCAGCGGCCCGGTAGCCCAGTGGCCCGGTGTTCCGGCGGCAGCAGTCCGGTGTTTCCGCGGCCGGGCAGTCCGGCGCTGCTCCCGCGGGCCGGCGGTCCGGTGTTCCCGCGGCCCGGCCTCCGGCGCTCCCGCGGCCCGGCAGCCCGGTGTTCCCGTGGTCCCGCGGCGCCGTGGCCCGGGTTGTCTCAGTCGAGGTAGCCGCGGAGCTGGTCGGCGAAGGCGTGGTCGCGGAGCTTGCCCAGGGTCTTGGACTCGATCTGCCGTATGCGTTCGCGGGTGACGCCGAAGATCCGGCCGATCTCCTCCAGGGTGCGGGGGCGGCCGTCGGCGAGGCCGTAGCGGAGCTGGACGACCTTGCGTTCACGTTCGCCGAGGGTGGACAGGACCGCGTCGAGGTGTTCGCGGAGCAGCAGGAAAGCGGCGGATTCGACGGGTGAGGCGGCGTCGCCGTCCTCGATGAGGTCGCCGAGCGCGACGTCCTCCTCCTCGCCGACGGGGGCGTGCAGCGAGACCGGCTCCTGGGCCAGCCGCAGTACCTCGCTGACGCGTTCCCCGGTCAGGTCGAGGTGGGCGGCGACCTCCTCGGGGGTGGGTTCGTAGCCGCGTTCCTGGAGCATCCGGCGCTGGACCCGCACCACGCGGTTGATCAGCTCGACGACATGGACCGGGACGCGGATGGTCCGGGCCTGGTCGGCCAGCGCGCGGGACATCGCCTGGCGGATCCACCAGGTGGCGTAGGTGGAGAACTTGTAGCCGCGGGCGTAGTCGAATTTCTCGACGGCACGGATCAGTCCGAGGTTTCCCTCCTGGACGAGGTCGAGCATGGTCAGCCCGCGGCCGATGTAGCGCTTGGCGACGGAGACCACCAGACGCAGGTTGGCCTCGATCAGGCGGCGCTTGGCCATCCGGCCCAGCACCACCAACCGGTCGAGATCGTGGGAGAGTTGGGAGGAGAGGTCGGGGGTGGTGGTGAGCTTCTCCTCGGCGAAGAGGCCGGCCTCGACGCGGCGGGCCAGCTCGACCTCCTCGGCGGCCGTGAGCAGCGGGATCCGGCCGATCTCGCGGAGGTACTGGCGGAAGAGGTCGGCGGACGGACTGCCGGCCTCGGGGCGCGGTGCCGGCTCCGGGACGATCTCCGCGATGATCATTTCGGCGGCTGGCGGTTCGGCCTGCTGGGGCACGGCGAGCGGGTCCGGGACCTGTTCCGCGAACGGCTCCGGGAACGATTCCGCTTCGGGCTCCGCGTCGGATTCCGCTTCGGGTTCCGCATCCCGTTGCGCGTCCGGTTCCGTGACCGGCTGTGCGGCGGGCGGCGCGTCGGCGAGGGTCTGGGTCTGCACGGGGGCGACCTCCAGGGTGATCGCTGCTGAGGCGGCAGAAAGGTCGGGCACGGTTGCGGCATGGCCGCTGTCCGCCCCGAACGTCACAAGTGGTTGTGCGGGGGATTCCGGCGCGGTGCGACCGGGCCCGCCGCGCTCCGAGGACTCAGGCACCGCTTCTCAGTGTGGAGTACGACACACTCCCGCCACGAGGGGCGTGCGACCACTTTTTGAGTCCGGTCCGTGACCGGACGGCTACCGCGGGGAGTGTCCGGGGGTGTTAGGAGGCCCCGCAGGGCGCTCCAGGGGATCGTTCCGGACGCCCCCCCCCGCCAGGACGTCCTACAGGGCGGCGTAGCCGCGTTCGCGCAGGGACTGGCCGTACTGCTGGAGGACCCAGAGTTCGTTCTGTACGGCGGCGAGGTGTTCGGGGTCTGCGCGGGGGCCGAGGCGCTGGAGGGTGCCGCGGATTTCGGTGACGCGGCGGTTGACGGCGGCGAGGCGGACGGCGACCAACTGGACCCCGGCGTAGGCCTCGTCGGGGTCGCGGCGGGTGTGCAGCGGTTCGACGGCGAGCTCGGTGACCATGGCGCGGACGGTGTCGTCGGGGGCGGCCTCCCGCACCCGGGGGACGTACGCGCTGTCGGCGGCGCCCGCCGAGGCGCCGCCGGCGGCCTCGATGCACTGGCGGACCACGGCGTAGGGCGGGGCGGTGAACTCGTCGGCACCGTAGGCGTCGAAGGCCGGGGAGACCAGGTCGGGGCGCTGCAGCGCGAGCTTCAGCAGCTCTCGCTCGACGCGGTGGGCGGGGCTGCGGAGGTTGAGCGCCGGGCCGCGCGGACCGGGCGCGGGGCGGGCCTGCTCGGCGGCCGGGGGCTGGCCCCGGCGCTGCTGACGGCCCTGTTCGGGGCCGCCGTCACGGCCGCGCTCACGGGCCCAGCGGGCGAGCTGGCTGACGCGGCGGACGACGAACTGGGTGTCCAGGATGCCGAGCATGCCGGCGAGCTGGACGGCGGATTCGTGCTGGATGGAGCTGTTCTTGATGTTCGCGACGATGGGGGCGGCCTCGTCGAGGGCGGCGGCGCGGCCGACGGTGGTGTCGAGGTTGTGCCGGGAGACGACATGGCGCAGCGCGAACTCGAAGAGCGGGGTGCGGGCCTCGACGAGGTCGGCGACGGCCGCGTCGCCCTTGGCGAGCCGCAGGTCGCAGGGGTCCATCCCGCCGGGGGTGATGGCGATGGAGGTCTCGGCGGCGAACTTCTGGTCGTCCTCGAAGGCGCGCAGGGCGGCCTTCTGGCCCGCGGCGTCGCCGTCGAAGGTGAAGACGACCTCGGAGCCGGCGTTGTCCATCAGGAGGCGGCGGAGGATCTTGATGTGGCCTTCGCCGAAGGCCGTGCCGCTGGTGGCGATGGCGGTGGTGACACCGGCCAGATGGCAGGCCATGACGTCCGTGTAGCCCTCGACGACGACCGCACGGTTGGTCTTGGCGATCTCCTTCTTGGCGAGGTCGATGCCGTAGAGGACGTGGGACTTGCGGTAGATGGGGGTCTCGGGGGTGTTGAGGTACTTGGGGCCGTTGTCGTCGTCGCGGAGCTTGCGGGCGCCGAAGCCGACGACCTCGCCGGCGATATCGCGGATCGGCCACATCAGGCGGCCGCGGAAGCGGTCGATGGGGCCGCGGCGGCCCTCCTGGGCGAGGCCGGCGAGGACCAGCTCCTGGTCGCTGAAGCGGCGCCCGCGCAGGAAGCGGGTGAGGTGGTCCCAGCCGGCCGGGCTGTAGCCGACGCCGAAGTGCTGGGCGGCGGCCTGGTCGAAGCCGCGCTCGGCGAGGAACGTGCGGGCGATCTCGGCCTCGGGGCTGTCCAGCTGCTCGACGTAGAACTGGGCGGCGGCCTTGTGGGCCTCCACCAGGCGGGTGCGCTCGCCCTGCTGGCGGCCGGGGGTGTAGCCGCCTTCCTCGTAGCGCAGGGTGATGCCGGCCTGGGAGGCCAGCCGCTCGATGGTCTCGGCGAAGGAGAGGTGGTCGAGCTTCATGATGAAGTCGACGGTGTCGCCGCCCTCCTGGCAGCCGAAGCAGTGGTAGAGCCCCTTGGCCGGGCTGACGTGGAAGGACGGGGACTTCTCGTCGTGGAAGGGGCACAGGCCCTTGAGGTTGCCGCCGCCGGCGTTGCGGAGCTGGAGGTATTCGGACACGACGGCGTCGATCGGGACCGCGTCCCGTACCGCCTTCACATCGTCATCGTTGATCCTGCCTGCCACGCGTGAATTCTACGGCCGGGGTCGGACACTCCTGGCCGGGAGGCGCTGCCGGGTGTCCGGTGAGGCGTCAGCGGGTGGCCGGGAGGCGTCCGCCGGTGGCCGGGAGGCGTCCGCCGGTGGCCGGGAGGCGTCCGCGAGCGCCGATGGCTTGCCCCCCACCCCCGAACCCACCCCCGCCCCCTCCCCCGAAGGGGGAGGAGGGGGGAGGGGGCGGGGGAGCAGCCGGAGGGGCGCAGACCAGGAGGGCCGGAAACCAGGGAGCCTCCCCGGAGATGTGCCGCCCGGCGGCCTCCCGCCCGGAGGCCTCCCGCCCGGCGGGAGCCCGCCCGGAGACGTCCCGCCCGGCGGCCTCGCCGCTCGCTCACCCCAGGAGTTCCCGAAACCGTTCCACTCCCACGTTGCCACCCGAGATGATGACGCCGACGCGGGGCGGGCGGGGGGATCGGCCAGGTCGTTCAGGGCGTTCAGGCACCGGGGGAAGGTCGATGTGCCCGGCGAGGAGGGCGGCCAGGGCGGTGGCGCCGCTGGGCTCGATGACGATCTTTAGGCGTTCGAAGGCCAGCTTCATGGCCGCGCGGATCTCGTCGTCGCTGACCAGGACGACCGAGTCGAGCAGCCACCGGTTGATGGAGAAGGTCAGCTCGCCGGGGATTTCGGCGGCCTGGCCGTCGGCGATGGTGCGCGGGACGGGCACGGTGACGCGGTGGCCGGCGGCCAGTGAGCGCCGGGTGTCGTCGCCGGCCTCCGGCTCCACGCCGATCATCCGGATGCCGGGGACCAGGGCGGTCGCGGCGGTGGCGGCGCCGGCCATCAGCCCGCCCCCGCCGACCGGGGCGAGCAGGGCGTCGAGCGGGCCGGTCTCCTCGATCAGCTCCAGGGCGGCGGTGCCCTGGCCCGCGATGATGTGCGGATGCTCGTACGGCGGGATCAGGACGAGGCCGCGCTCCTCGGCGATCTTGCGGCCGAGGGCGACGCGGTCCTCGGTGTACCGGTCGTAGGTGATGATCTCGGCGCCGTATCCGGCGGTGGCGTCCTTCTTGGATGCCGGGACGTCCTCGGGCATCACGATGACCGCGTGGCTGCCCAGCTCCCGGGCGGCGAGGGCGACGGCCTGGGCGTGGTTGCCGGAGGAGTAGGCGGCGACCCCGCGGGCCAGTTGCTGCGCGGAGAGCCGGGAGAGGGCGTTGTAGGCGCCGCGGAACTTGAAGGCCCCCACCCGCTGGAAGTTCTCGCACTTGAGGTGGACCTCGGCGCCGGTCAGCGCGTCGAGGGTGCGGGAACGCAGGACCGGTGTGCGGTGGGCCACGCCTGCCAGCCGCCGGGCGGCGTCCCGGACGTCGTCGAAGGTGACGGCCGGGACGCCGGCGGTGCTGCCGGAACCGGAGCTGGAGCCAGAACCGGAACCGGAGCTGGAGCCAGAACCGGAACCGGAGCCGGTGGAACCAAGGGGGTTCTGCGTCATATGCGCACGCTACGGGAGCAGCGAGGCCAGCGGAACCTCCGGATCGGCCAGTGCCTCGGGCTGCAACCGCGCCCCGCCGCGGATCAGTTGCTGGATGGATTCGGCGACGTCCCAGACGTTGACGTTCATCCCCGCGAGCAGCCGGCCGTCCGCGCCGAGCCAGAAGGCGATGAACTCCCGCTTGGCGACGTCGCCGCGGCAGACGACCTGCTCGTAGGAGCCGGGCGGGGCGTAGCCGGAGTACTCCATGCCGATGTCGTACTGGTCGGAGAAGAAGTACGGGACGCGGTCGTAGCTGATGTCCTGGCCGAGCATGGCGCGCGCGGCGGCCGGGCCGCCGTTGAGGGCGTGGGCCCAGTGTTCGACCCGCAACCGGGTGTCCAGCAGGGGGTGGTCGGCGGCGGCGACGTCCCCGGCGGCGTAGATGAACGGGTCGGAGGTGCGCAGCGCCGCGTCGACGGCCACCCCGCCGCCGGCCTCCGGGTCGGCGAGGTCCAGCCCGGCCTGTTCGGCGAGCGCGGTGCGCGGGGCGGCGCCGATCGCGGCGAGCACGTCGTGGGCGGGATGCTCCTCGCCGTCGTCGGTGCGCACCGCGAGCACCACACCGTCCTGTCCGACGATCTCGGTGAAGCGGGCCCCGAAGTGGAAACGGACGCCGTGTTCGCGGTGCAGATCGGTGAACAGGCCGCCGAGTTCGGGGCCCAGGATGCCGTGCAGCGGGGTCGGCGCGGACTCGACGATGGTCACCTCGGCGCCGTAGGAGCGGGCCGCCGCGGCAACCTCCAGGCCGACCCAGCCGGCGCCGGCGATGACCAGATGGCCGTTGTCCCGGCCGAGGGAGGCCAGTACGCCGCGCAGCCGTTCGGCGTGGGCGAGGCGGCGCAGGTGGTGCACGCCGGCCAGGCCGGTGCCGGGGATGTCCAGACGGCGGGGTTCGGCGCCGGTGGCCAGCAGCAGCTTGTCGTAGGCGATCAGGGTGCCGTCGCCGAGGCGGACGGTCTTGGCCTCGGGGTCGAGGCGGACGGCGGGCTGGCCCAGATGCAGTTCGATGTGCGCCCGGGCGTACCAGGCGGGCTCATGGACGAAAACGCTGTCGCGCTCTTCCTTCCCGAGCAGGAACCCCTTGGAGAGCGGGGGGCGCTCGTACGGGTGGTCGCGCTCGTCGCAGATGAGGATCACCCGGCCGGTGAATCCCTCCGCGCGGAGAGTCTCCGCGGCCTTTGCGCCGGCCAGGCCACCCCCGACGATGACGAACGTCTGGTGTGCGTCGACCACTTGTTTTCCTCCTCGTTGCGGTGCCGTACGTCCGCGTCCGCGTCCGTAATCGCCCCCCTGTGTGCCCCGGTCTGCTCCCCCTCGTTGATGCCCGCGGCGCCGCCGGCGTTCCCGTTCGCCGGTGATCGGGGGTGTCGGTGCGGGATCCTGGTGCGCCGGTGAACCGGGGTGTCCCGTGCACTGCGGCCGGGGCTCTCGGCCCACCGTGGTCAGGGTTCTCTGTTCACTGTTGTCAGGGTGCTCCGTTCGAAAGCGGCCGGGTTCGAGCGTCCCGCACGGAGCGTGAGGGGGGAAGAGCATGAGGGAGAAGAGGGGCTTCCCCCTAGGGTCACCCTCGGTTGCCCGGCGCGTGACCAGGGTGGCGGGTGAGGCGGGCGTGCAGAGAGCGGGCCGAGGTGTCGGTCAGGGCCGCGATCTGGTCGATGACGGCGCGCATCCGTGCGGTGTCGTCGGGGGCCGCGTCGAACAGTGAACGGAACTGCGGATCAAGGCCGTCGGGGGCGCGGGCGAGCAGCGCCTCGGCCAGTTCGGCGATGACGATGCGCTGCTCGGCACGGAGCGCTTCCTGGTCAGGGCGCTGCATGACGTACCGGTCGGCGACGGCTTTCAGAACGGCGCATTCCCACCGCGTTTCGGCCGGAACCACCAGCTCGGCCGCGTAGCGGGTGAGCGGCCCGGTCCCCCACCGGGCCCGGGTCGCGGCCTCGGCCGCGAGGCAGAAGCGGCCGATCAGCTGGCTGGTGGCGTCCTTCAGGCGGGCCTGGGCCAGCGCGGAGCCGTCGTAGCCGTGCGGCCACCACTCCTGCTCCAGCAGGCGGTCCAGTGCAGCGGCCAGTTCCTCGGATCCGGCGCCGGGCGCATAGCGCTCACCGGCGACCGCGAAGATCTCGGCGCGTTCGGCGTCCGCGAGCAGGAGGTTGGGGTCGAGGTGGCCGGCGTGCAGCCCGTCCTCGACGTCGTGCACCGAGTAGGCCACATCGTCGGACCAGTCCATGACCTGCGCCTCGAAGCTCTGCGCACCGGCGGGCGTGTCCCTCCGGAACCATTCGAAGACCGGCAGGTCGTCCTCGTAGACCCCGAACTTCGGGGACGCCGGGTCGGTGGGGTGGGCGCCGCGCGTCCAGGGGTACTTGGTGGCCGCGTCGAGGGCGGCGCGGCTGAGGTTGAGCCCCACGCTCACCGTCGAGCCGTCCGCGGCGGGCACGAACCGTTTGGGCTCCAGCCGCGCCAGCAGCCGCAGCGACTGGGCGTTGCCCTCGAAACCGCCGCAGGCCGCGGCGACTTCGTTGAGCGTCTGCTCGCCGTTGTGCCCGAAGGGCGGATGGCCGAGATCGTGCGCCAGGCAGGCGGTCTCGACCAGGTCCGGGTCGCAGCCGAGGGCGGCGCCGAGCTCCCGGCCGACCTGGGCACACTCCAGGGAGTGGGTCAGCCGGGTGCGCGGGCTGGCGTCCCAGGCGGGGGTGTGGGCGCCGGGGGTGACGACCTGCGTCTTGCCGGCCAGCCGGCGCAGCGCGGCGGAGTGCAGCACCCGCGCGCGGTCGCGCTGGAAGGCGGTGCGTCCCGGCCGTTTGTCGGGCTCGGAAACCCAGCGCTCGGTATCGGCCGCGGTATAGCCGGGGATGGTCGGTGAGGTGCCGGTCATACAGCGACGGTAGCCGCCTTGGTGCTCTCGGGACCGGATCCGGTACGTGCGAGGAGCGCCTGGTCGTAGCGGTGCAGGACGAGACGGGCCAGTGCGGGGTGGTCGCCCAGGGGCGCGGAGGCGGTCCCGGGGGCGGCGGCCGCGCTCTGGGCGGCGAAGCGACCGGGGGCGGTGAAGCAGGAGGCGACGGCGATCCGGTCGTGGCCGCGGGCGGTCAGCGCAGCGAGGGCGTCGGGGACGGTGGGGGCGATCTGAGAGGGGCCACGCGAAGCGTCACGGGCCGGGGTGGTGGCGGGCGACGGGAGGGCTGAGGCGTAGGCGGGCAGTACGGGGGTGCCGCCGAGGCGGGCCGAGAGCAGTTGCGCGGTGCGCTCGGTGTCCTGGACCGACTGCGGGGCACGGGAGCCGGCGGCGGCCAGGACCACGGCGCCGCGTGGGCAGCGGCCGGCGGGGAATCCGGCCTCCAGGAGGCGGCCGTGCAGCGCCTCGGCGAGGAGGGTGTGCGGCCCCAGGGGTTCGGCGACCCGGCCGGTCAGGTGGACAGCGCCCCTCAGCGCGGCGGGCAGGTCGTGGGTGACGTGGTGGCCCCGGCCGAAGAGCAGCGGGACGAGGACGGCCGCGCCGTCCAGCTCGGCGAGGGTGTCGGCGAGCAGGGGACGGTTCAGCTCGATGTGCCCGAGCCGTACGGGCAGCCCGGGGCGCAGCGCCCGGACCCGGTCGAGCAGCGCCCGGACGGTGGGCAGGGCGCGGGGGTCACGGCTGCCGTGAGCCACGGCGACGAGGGTGGGGGGCGGCGGAGCCGGGCTGCGGAAACCGTGCAGCCGGACCCGGCCGAGCCGGGTGCCGAGCTGTGCACTGATCTCGGCGGCGAGGTCTCCCGCGCCGAGGGGGCCGGGGAAAGCGGAGGGCGGGTGCGGTATCGGCGCCGTCATGCCGTGAGCGTGGCAGGCGCGCGTTGCGGTGCCGTTTCCCCGCGGCGAACTTCGTGTTCCTTCCGGCTGCCGGCGGCCCCGGTCGCGCGGTCAGGACCCGCGGGCAGGACGGGCGCGCGGGACGGGCGCGCGGGCAGGCAGGACGGGCGGGCAGGCCCCGTCACCCGGGTCCCTGCCGACCGCTCCGGCCTGCGCTACGCCCGGCACGCTCTGCGACCGGCGCGCCCGGCGAGCCCGGCCGCCCGGCACGCCCCGTGCCCGGCGCGCCCGGCGAGCCCGGCCGCCCGCCGGCCCGCGCTACGCCCCGTGCGCGTCGACCTCCCGCAGGTACGCCGCGCGAGCCGCCTCGTCGAGGAAGGAAGCGCGGAAGGAGTTACGGGCGAGGGTGCGCAGCGTCTCGGCGTCGAGGCCGAGGGCGTCGCGTACGGCGGTGAAGTTGTCGCCCGCGTAGCCGCCGAAGTAGGCCGGGTCGTCGGAGTTGACGGTCACCAGCAGTCCGGCGTCCAGCATCGCGGGCAGCGGGTGGTCGGCGAGGTCGTCGATGACCCGCAGCCGGACGTTGGACAGCGGGCAGACGGTGAGCGGCACCTGCTCGGCCGCCAGGCGGGCCACCAGCCGCTCGTCCTCAAGGGAGCGCACGCCGTGGTCGATCCGGTCCACGCCGAGGACGTCCAGGGCCTCCCACACATAGGCCGGGGGCCCCTCCTCCCCCGCGTGCGCGACGCACTTGAGTCCGGCCTCCCGGGCCAGCGCGAAGACCTCCTTGAACTTCGACGGCGGGTGCCCCACCTCGGCGGAGTCCAGGCCGACGGCGGTGATCCTGTCGAGGAAGGGGCGGGCCGCCTCGAACGTCGCCAGGGCGGAATCGGCGCTCTCGTCGCGCAGGAAGCACATGATCAGGCGGGTGCTGATGCCGTAGGTCTCCTGGGCGCTGTCGAGCGCGCGGGCCAGGCCGTTGATGACCGTCGCGATCGGGACGCCGCGCGCGGTGTGCGCCTGCGGGTCGAAGAAGATCTCGGCGTGCCGTACGCCCTGTTCGCGGGCGCGGGCGAGATAGGCGTGGGCGAGGTCGGCGAAGTCGTCCTCGGTGCGCAGCACGGCCATCAGCGCGTAGTAGAGGTTCAGGAACGACTGCAGATCGTCGAAGGAGTAGGCGCGGCGCAGCTCGTCCTCGGTGGAGTACGGCAGGGCGACGCCGTTGCGCTCGGCGAGTGCGAAGGCCAGCTCGGGCTCCAGGGTGCCCTCGATGTGCAGATGCAGCTCCGCCTTGGGCAGCGGCGCGGGGGCGGTTGCGGCGGAGGGGGAGGACGGGGAGGAAGCCACGCGGGTCACACCTGTTCTGCGGTTCGGAAGTGTTCTGCGGTACGGGAAGTCGTCAGCGGTACGGGAAGTCGTCAGCGGTACGGGAAGGGGTTGCGGGCAGCGGACAACGGTCAGGGGTTGCGGGGCCTCGGCCGGTGACCGGAAGGGGCCCGTCCGGCGAGGAGTTGCCAGGCTATCCGGGCCGGTGACCGGTGCCGCGGCGGCACCCTGGCAGCCCGCGCGCCGGTTGTGTCTTTGCGAGGGAGGCCGTGCGGGCATTGCGACGCAGGCCGGTGGTGTCTCTGCCGCGGAGGCCGGTGGCGTCACTGCGGCGGAGGCCGGTGGCGTCACTGCGGCGGAGGCCGGTGGCGTCACTGCGGCCGAGCCGTCAGCCGGCCGCGGCTCTCGACGCCGGCCAGTCCCCGCCCTCGATGGGGGTGCCGGTGGCGCGCAGCCGGGCGGCGAGGCGGTCGGCGGCCAGGTAGACCCAGGCCCGTACGGTTCTGCCGTCCGCGCGCACGGCCTCGGTGCACACCCGCTCGTAAAGGTTCTCCGGGTCGCCGGGGGCGTAGTCCTCCAGCCGGTCCAGCGTCGCGCACACCTCGTCGTAGTCGGTGTCGCGGGGCAGGACGAGGTCGCCGTGGACCACCGCGCCGGCGGGTCCGGCCGTCGCGTAGGGGTATCCGGGGCCGTCGTAGAGCAGCGCGCCGCCGATGTGGGCCGGTTCCTCGGCCGTGGTCCGGCCGCGCAGGGCCCAGGCGTGGTTGGCCTCGCCGGGACGCAGCGTTCCGTAGACGAAGAACGGCAGGCGCTCGGGCTCGGTGGTCATGGCGGTGCTTCCTCTCCGGGCCGGGGTGCTCCCTCTGCCACGATGCCAGGCCGCCGCCGCAACCATCACGGCGCGGTGGGCGTCGCAGCCTGCGAGACCAATCACGACGGACGAGACCGGTCACGACGGACGAGACCGATCACGTCCGTCGTATCGATCACGACGGACAGACCGAAACGACCGGCATGGCCGGGAACGGGGCACGGACGGATGCAAGGGCAGGAACCGGGGCCGGTGCGGCGTGCAGGGCGGCGCGTACGGCAGCGCGCAGGGAGCGGACTGCGGGGACTACGCGGACTACGGGGACTACGCCGAATACGGCTGCCGCGGACCCGTCGTGGCCGGCGCCGCGCCTATCAGGCGGTCGTCGCCCTGACGGTGCTGGCGCTGGCGCCCGCGACCTGGATGAACGCCTCGGCGGGCCCCCGGGTGCGCAGTGTCGCGGACGCGCCCGCCGCGCCCGTCGCCATCGTGTTCGGTGCGGGGCTGTGGAAAGGCGCGCCGTCGCCGTATCTCGCCCATCGGCTGGACGCGGCCGCCGCCCTGTACGACCGGGGCACGGTCCGCGCGGTCCTGGTCACCGGCGACAACAGCCGGGACGACTATGACGAGCCGGACGCGATGCGCGCCTATCTGCTGCGGCACGGTGTCCCGGCCCGCAAGATCGTCAGCGACTTCGCGGGCTTCGACACCTGGGATTCCTGCAGCCGTGCGCACCGGGTCTTCGGCGTGGACCGGGCGGTGCTGGTCAGCCAGGGCTTCCACATCCGGCGCGCGCTGGCGCTGTGTCAGGCGGCCGGGGTCGACTCGTACGGCGTCGGGGTGGCCGCGAAGCGCGATGTGACCTGGGCGTACGGCGGTGTCCGGGAGATCTTCGCGGCCCCGAAGGCGGCGGCGGAGGCGCTGCTGCAGCCCGATCCGCGCTTCCTCGGGCCGCACGAGAAGGGGGTGGCGGAGTCGCTGCGTTAGCGCCCCCGCCACCCCACCGTTAACGCCCCCGCCCCCCTCGGAGCACGATCACGCCTGCGATGCCCGGGCGTAGAGGCTGAGGACCCTCTGGCCGAAGTACGGGCTGTAGGAGATGCGGTCGCTGTCCGGGCCCTTGGGGCCGCCGCCGTTGAGGCCGCCGATCAGGCCGATGACCCGGCCGGTCCCGCTCTCCTCGTCGAAGTCGGCCAGCCAGGGGCTGCCGGAAGTGCCGCCGTAGAACCCGCCGCACTCCATGCGCAGTTCATGGGTGCCGGACAGCCGGCTGGTGCGGGTGGCGCAGCGTACGGCCTTGTCCTGGGGGTCGTTACGGACGTTCGGGTAGCCGACGACGGTGACGTCATTGGTGTAACCGGGCGCCGGGGAGAGGGTGTTGCCGCCGGTGGTCTCCTCTACGGGCCGGCCGTCCTCGTCGGGGGCGACGGTGGCGAAGGCGAAGTCGAGGTCCGCCCCGGCGCCGGTGGTGCCACGGCCGGGGTAGGCGAAGGTGTCCTCGATCGCCCACACCCCGTACGGCTGTTTGTCCGCGCCGGAACGATACTGCGGGACAAAGGCCGCCCGGGTACCCGGATTGCAGTGCCCGGCGGTGAGGATCAGGTTGCGGTGCGGGCTGTGCACCACGCTGGCGGTGCAGTGGTGCGCGCCGGCGTCCCCGTCCACGGAGAACAGCACGCCGACGGACGGGACGCCGTCGAAGTGCCGGGCGGTGGCGGCCGACTTGGCGGCAGGGGCGGACTTGGCGGCGGGAGCGGACCGGGCTCCGGCGGCCCGGTCCGAGGTGCCGCGCACGGGGCCGGCCGGTGCGGCGGCCGCCATCCGGTCCGGCGTCCAGTAGGCGGCGGCGTCCCGGCTGGTCCAGGTGGCACCGGGGCGGGGGCTGGGGCTCGGCCGGTCGCCGTGCGCCGCCGCCTGCGGGGCGTCCTGGGCGGCATGGCCCACGGAGGCGAGGGTCAGGCACGCCGCCACACCGGCCACCGCGGTCCCGGCCGCGATCCAGCGCCGCCGGACCGGCCGCTTCTGTGCATGCCGCGTCGTCGCACCGCGCCCAGTGGTGTTGCGTTCCACGTCAGCTCGTCTCCTTCGCGACCCAGGACAGATAGCCGGCGCCACCGTGGGTGACCGGCGTGGCGATGATCTCGGGGGTGTCGTAGTCGTGCGCCTGCAGCAGATAGGCCTCCAGGGCCTCGTAGCGCGCCTGGGCCGTCTTGAACAGCACCTGCCACTCCTGGCCGGTCTCGATCGCGTCGTCCCAGCGGTACACCGAGGTCACCGGCGCACTGATCTGCGCGCAGGCGGCGAGCCTTAGCTCGATCGCGCCGCGGGCCAGGTGCGCGGCCTTGGCCTCGCTGTCGACGGTCGTCATCACGGTCAGGAATCGGGCGTCCGGGTGCCCCGCGGAGCCGGGTGGTCGGGTCGATTCGGTCGGGTCGGTCGGGTCGGTCGGGTCGGCCACAGGTGCATCCTTCGCGGTGGGGGTCGGGAGGGATCGGGACAGACGGGACGGTGGGCCCGCACCGGCCGAGCAGGCGCGCTCGACGGCCGCGGAACCGCTCCGCATCGTACGGACCGAGATGATCATCCCGTAAGGGGCCGGCCCGCCCGGCAGCGGTATGCACCCGGACGCCGTCCCCTCCGCGAGGCGGCTCCCGGACGGTTCCGGACGGCCCGCCGAACGGTTTCCGGACCGCCCGCCGAACGGTTTCCGGACAGTCCCCGGCCCGCGGGCGCGCTCCCCGGTTGCGTCCCGGGGCGCACCGGCAACGATGGAAAGGAACCTCCGCCGCGTCCGCACGCGAAAGGCCGGCCTCATGGACGATCTCGATGCACTCGCCCGTCACCTGCTCGACGAAGCCAGGACCTCCGCGCACGGACGCAGCGCGCACCTCTTCCTGCACGACGGCCCGCTGCGGCAGGCCGTGATCGCCCTGACCGCGGGCACCGAGCTGGACGAGCACAACACTCCCCCGGCAGCGAGCCTGCACGTCCTGCTCGGCCGGGTCCGGCTGACCGGGGAGGGCGGCGGCCCGGAACTGAAGGCCGGTCAAGTCGCCATGCTCCCGCGCGAACGGCACGGGCTGCTGGCCCTGGAGAACGCGGCGGTGGTGCTGACGGCCGTCACGGGAGTCCCGCTGAGCGAGCGCCGTACGGCGGCCGCGGCGGCGGCCCCCGGGTAGGGCTGCGGCGGCGGGCGCCCACGGGGAGGGCTACTGCGGCGACCGGGAGAGGCCGCGACGGACGCGACCGCCTCGGCCGACGCTCAACCTTCCGAGTCTTCACATTTTTCTGAATCTTCCGTACCGTCGATGGCATGACCAGTCCGAGCGCCACCCCGCCCCCTGCGCGGGTGCAGCAGGTGCAGCAGGTGCAGCAGGTGCAGCAGGTGCAGCTGACCGAGGAGAAGGAAACCCTCCTCGCCACGCTCTACGGCCGCGCGGTCGACAGCCGCGCGAAGCGTCCGATCCTCGGCGACACCCTGGCCGCCGAGACCGTGCGACGGCTCGACTACGACTTCTCCAGGATGCGGATGGGTCGCGGCGACGCGGCCGGAGTCGCCCTGCGCGCCCGGCGGTTGGACGCCTGGACGGCACGCTTCCTCGCCCGCCACGAGGGAGCGACGGTGGTGCACCTGGGCTGCGGCCTCGACAGCCGCGTCCACCGTCTCGCCCCCGGCCCGGGGGTGCGGTGGTTCGACGTCGACCACCCCGAGGTCATCGCGCTGCGCCGGGAGCTCTACCCGGAGCGCGCGGGGTACACCACCGTCCCGTCGTCGGTGACCGACCCGGCCTGGACCACACGGATCCCCTCGGACCGGCCGACGATGATCGTGGCCGAGGGACTGCTGATGTATCTGACCGAGGAGGACGGTACGGCTCTGCTGCGGCGGCTGATCTCCCACGTACCGAGCGGCGAGCCGGCCTTCGACGCCTTCAGCAGATTCGCGATCCGTGCACAGCGGCTCAACCGGGTCGTCGTGAAGGCCGGCGCGCGGCTGCACTGGGGCACGGACGTCGCGGGCATCGCGCGGCTGAGCCCGGAGCTGGAGATCGTCGAGAACATCAGCGCCCTGGAGATCCCGGGGATCGAGAACCTGCCGACGGCCTACCGGCTGGCGGCCCGGGTCTCGGCGAAGGTGCCCGCGGTGCGGGACATGGCGCGGATGTACCACTGCCGGTTCTGAGCCTGTCCCCTCCAGCCGGTGCCGGGTCAGGCCGCCAGCCACTGGTCGTAGCCCAGCTTGCACAGCAGGGCGACGACGACCACCACCAGGACGCCCCGCACGAACCCGGCGCCGCGCTTGAGGGCCATCCGGGCGCCCACCATGCCGCCGACGAGGTTGAACAGTGCCAGCAGGGCGCCGAGTTGCCACAGCACGGTGCCCTGGATCGCGAACATCGCCAGCGCGCCGACATTGGTGCAGACATTGACGACCTTGGCGGTGGCAGACGAGCTGACCAGGTCCATGTGCAGGATCGCGGTGAGCGCGACGACGAGGAACGCGCCGGTCCCGGGTCCGATCAGGCCGTCGTAGAAGCCGATGCCCAGGCCCGCGACGAGGACGGCCGCCACGACGCGGCGGCGGGAGACCGGGCCCGAGGGCGCGGGCGCGGTCCCGAAGGCCGGGCGGAAGAGGACGAAGGCGAGCACCCCCAGCAGGACTGCCATGATCAGCGGGCGCAGCACCTCACTGTTGATACCCGCCGCGAAGAACGCCCCGGCCAGCGAACCGGCCATCGCGGCGAGGCCGATGCGCAGCGCGCTTCGGACATCGATCGGGGCCTTGCGGACGTAGGTGACCGCGGCCGCGGTGGTGCCCACGACGGCGGTGGACTTGTTGGTCCCGAGGACGAACGCGGTGGGCGTGTGCGGCAGGCCGACCAGCAGGGCGGGGAGCAGCAGCAGTCCGCCGCCGCCCACCACGGCGTCGATCCAGCCCGCCGCGAGGGCGGCCAGACAGAGCAGGGTCACGGTGAACAGCGATATGTCAGGAGGCACCGGTTGATCTTATAAACCACGCCCCGCCCCAAGGCCTGTTCCGGACCTGGCCCCAGCGTCAACATATGTTGACCTAGGGCCATGGCAACCCTCGTTGACGTGAGCAGGGCACTCATCCCCCGAGGCTCGCTCAGGCGTCAACTCACGCCTCCGCTCCGCGAGATCCCTTACGGGACAGGCCGTAGAGGTTGCCACGCGATCGGTGAGGACCACCTTCGGGCGGTGACGCGATCGGGTGCAGGCGCCAGGAGGGCCGGGGGGCGTGCACCAGTGCGCCGACGTTCACCACAGGTGAGGCTGAACTGGACCTTTTCGAACCGTACTTGGAGGAACCAGTGCTCATCCCCGCCTTACTCTCGTCGCGCAGCAAAACCCGGTACCGCAGCGGTCGCCGGGCGCAGGTAGCAGCCGTCTGCTGTGGCCTGCTGCTGAGCGGGGCGGCCGTCGCCACCGCTGCGAATGCGGCTGCGCCCACTGATCACGCCCAGGCGCAGGCGCAGCTCAAGGAGCGCGAACGGGGCACGCTGGTCTCCGCAGAGAAGCTGTACACACTCCAGACCCCGCAGGCCGTGGCCGCCGAGCTGGGCGCGGCCGGGTTCGAGGACGACACCGTCCGCTACGGCGTGGTCGCGTACCGGCTGGTCTACCGGACCGTTGATCCATACGGACGGCCCACCACGGCGAGCGGGCTCTTCGCGCTGCCGCTCAACAGCGAGGGACGGTTACGCGCGGTTTCCTTCGCACACGGCACGGGCAGTCACAAGAACGACTCCCCGTCCATGCGGCGCGGCGCGTTCGTGTCCGCGCCGGTGATCGCGCACGCGGCGTCCGGCGCTGCGGCGGTCGCGCCCGACTACCTGGGGCTGGGCAAGGGACCCGGTTTGCACCCCTGGATGGACATCGGCTCGGAGACGACGGCGTCCCTGGACATGCTGCGGGCGGCCCGGGCCTTCGCGCCCCGCACCGGACATGTGCTGGAGCGCAAGGTCATGGTCACCGGCTTCTCGCAGGGCGCCTCGGCGGCGCTGGGGCTCGGCCGGGCTCTGGAGGCGCGTGAGGACCACTGGTTCAGGCTGGGTGCGCTGGCACCCGTCAGCGGCGCGTACGACTTCGGTGGTACGGAGCTGCCCGCGCTGCTCGAGGGCAGGATGGAGCCCAAGTCCGGTGTGCTGTATGCGGCGTACACCCTGGTGGCATTCAACCGGCTCCACCACGTCTACGACAGCCCGGGCGAGGTCTTCCGAGCTCCTTATGCGGGCACCGTCGAGGCGCTCTTCGACGGCGCCCACACGGGGGAGCAGCTGATGCGGGGCACCCCGGGCACTTTGGACGAGCTGCTGACCGAGCACGGCCGCGAGCTGCTTGCGCATCCGACGGGGCCGCTGGCGGCGGCGCTGCGCACCACCGGCGCCGTATGCACCGACTGGGCCCCCCGTGCGCCGGTCCGGCTGTACATGGCGACCGGGGACGAGCAGGCTGCCACCGCCAACACCGAGCGCTGCCAGGAGGCTCTGCTCAGGAAAGGCGTGGACGCCCCGGTCGTCGATCTCGGCGCTGTCGACTACAAGGGGTCCCGCCACTTGGGGTCCAATGCCGCGGCCACGTCGGCGATCGTGCGCTGGTTCGGTGAGTTGCGCCGGCGGTGACTTGCACTCGGCCGTGGACCATGGACGATGACGTGTGGACGCAGGGTGCGCCGTTGCTGCCGCCCTGGCCGAGCGGTGCCGGGACCACGGCCGATGGCAGACCGGCTCTGCCTCCAGGCACCGATCCGGTGGCGACAGCAGCGGCGACAGCAGTGGCGACAGCGATACCGAGGGAGCCGGGGCCATGGGAGAGATCTTTGCGATCGGTGGGGAGCTGCCCGTCCGGCGGCTGGGGTTCGGGACCGGCGGGCTCGTCGGGCCCGGCTACTGGGGGCCGCGGCACGACGATCCGCAGCACTCCGTCGCGCTGCTGCGCAGGGCCGTCGAGCACGGCGTCACTCTGATCGACACCGCCGACAACTACGGCCCGGACGTGGCCGAGGAGCTGGTGGCGCGCGCCCTGCATCCGTATCCGGAGGGGCTGGTGATCGCGACGAAGGGCGGGGTGGTCCGTACCGGCCCGGACCTCTGGCACATCGCCGGGCGCCCGGAGGACCTGCGCGCCAGGTGCGAGGCGAGCCTGCGGCGGCTGCGCACCGACGCCCTCGGCCTCTACCAGTTGCACCGACTGGACCCGCAGGTGCCGATGGCCGACCAGCTGGGCACGCTGACCGAGCTCCAACAGGAGGGAAAGATCCGGCACATCGGCCTGGACTCCGTCAGCGCGGACGAACTGAAGCGGGCCCAGGACATCGCCCCGATCGCCTCGGTGCAGAACCGCTACAACCTGCTGGACCGCGGCGCGGAGGACGTCCTGGAGCTGTGCGAGAGGCGGGGCACGGCGTTCCTGCCGTGGTTCCCGCTGGGCAACGGCGCACTGGCCGAGGGTGCGGGCCCGACGCTCGCCGCGGTCGCCGCCCGGCATGGCGCGCCCCCCGGCCAGATCGCACTGGCCTGGCTGCTGCACCGCTCCCCCGTCCTGCTGCCCACCCCCGGTACGGGCTCGCCCGCCCACCTCGACGAGAACCTGGCCGCGGGCCGGATCGTGCTCACGGAGGGGGAGGTGGCTCAGCTGGACGCCTTGGGGTAGCCACGCGGCAAGGACGCCAGGGCAGGGTGTGGCGCCGACGGGCTTATCGCTGCGCCCGGACCGGTTCCGCGCCGCCGCCGCGGTCCGGGAGGCTGTACCCGGCCGAGGGCGCGCTGCCCGGCGGGGGCCGTCGTCATACCCGCATCCGGCCGGGGGGGTCGGTACGCGCCGCTGACGCGCGCTGCGCCATCCGGGTCAACCCGGTCGCCAACCATGGCGCGGCGTCGCGCCGTTCCCTTCAATCGGTGCTACCGACGGTGGGGTGCCCATCCCCTGTCGGGGGACCGTGGACGGCTGCCGCGTGAGGCGGCTTCGTCGTGTTCTTCAGGGCACCCCGACAGGTGTGCGCGCTCGGACGGCTTGCTGCCCTCCCGGCGTGCAGCAGCTCCCCACCCTTTTCGTGGAGCCTTCGAAAGGGGCTGTCCAACATGGCACTCACCCTCACCCTCACACCGGCAACCGTTGCGGCGGGCGGATCCTTCACCGCATCGGCCGCCGGTGCCACAGCGGGAGAGACGATCACCTTCACCTACGACGCGGCGCTGCCAGTGGTCACGACCGCTGACGGCGCGGGTAATGCGTCCGCCACCTTCACAGCCACCACTTCGGGACCGGTGGTTGCCACCGGTACGACCAGTGGGGTAGCTGCGGCGACGCTGACCGTCAGCGCGGGACCGAGCTGTGTGGTCACGCTGACCTCCGCGCCCCCCAGCCCGGTCGCCGCCGGCACGCCGGTGACCTTCACCGCCACCGTCACCTGCAGCGGCGCCCCCGTCGTGGGCGCGCTGGTCCTGTTCACCACCCCAAGCGGCCCGATCGGAATCGGCGTCACCGGTGCCACCGGCGCCGCCACCACGACCACCAGCTCGCTGCCCCCCGGCACCACCACCGTCACGGCCACCGTGATCGCCGCCGCCACCACCACCTGCTCCTGCGTCGGCGTCTCCGGAACCACGACCGTGACCGTCACCGCGCCGCCGAGCTGTGTGGTCACGCTGACCTCCGCGCCTCCCAGCCCGGTCGCCGCCGGCACGCCGGTGACCTTCACCGCCACCGTCACCTGCGGCGGCGCCCCCGTCGTGGGCGCGACAGTCCTCTTCAGCACCCCCGGCGGCCCGATCGGAGTCGGCGTCACCGGTGCCACCGGCGCCGCCACCACGACCACCAGCTCGCTGCCCCCCGGCACCACCACCGTCACGGCCACGGTTGCTGCTGCCACCACCACCTGCTCCTGCACCGGCGTCTCCGCGACCACGACCGTGACCGTCACCGCGCCGCCGAGCTGCGTGGTCACGCTGACCTCCGCGCCTCCCAGCCCGGTCGCCGCCGGCACGCCGGTGACCTTCACCGCCACCGTCACCTGCGGCGGCGCCCCCGTCGTGGGCGCGACAGTCCTCTTCAGCACCCCCGGCGGCCCGATCGGAGTCGGCGTCACCGGTCCCGCCGGCATCGCCACCACGACCACCAGCTCGCTGCCCCCCGGCACCACCACCGTCACGGCCACCGTGATCGCCGCCACCACCACCACCTGCACCTGCACCGGCGTCTCCGCGACCACGACCGTGACCGTCGGCTCGTCGGCGGTGCTCACGGCGCAGCCGGCCTGCTACCGGCTGGACCTCACCACACTGACCGCCCAGGCCACGTTCACTGCGACGGGCGCGACGCCGGGTTCGACGGTCACGTTCCACCTGGGCACCGGGCCCAACGGACCCGTGGCGTGCACCGCCGTGGCCAACGCGAGCGGCGTCGCCACCTGCACGGCCACCCTCAGCCTTTTCCAGCTGATCTTCGCCACCTACACCGCGACCAGCGGGTCGCAGTCCTCCACCAGCTCCCTGATGCCCTGCATCCCCTGACCCCCCGGCGCGCATGCGGCACAGCCAACAGCGTGCCGTCGTCCGCCTGAACCCGTGCAACCGGCCCAGGGCTGCTGAGCGGCCCGGCAACACAGCCGTCCCCCGTAACGCAACTACGGGGGACGGCTGTAGGGCCACAAGGATAGGCCCAGCGGCACGGTGGCACGCAGGGTTGAGCCCGGGACGCACCTCGGGCCCACAGGTCACGCGGCGAGGGCTCCCCTCGCAAAAGAGAGACACAGAAGGAGTGCGACATGGGCTGCAATTGCGGCAGCGGCGCCCGTCCGACAGTCACCGTCTACCAGTTGAACCTGCCCGATGGCACCGCCCGCCAGTTCTACACCTGGCAAGAGGCCGAGGCCGCCAACCAGCGAGCGGGCGGCGGCGGCAGCATCGTCATGATCAATCAGTAGCGGAATTCGCCTACCGAGGCCGCCGTCTTCCCCTCCAGCGGACCGGGAAAACGGCCGGCCTCGGCCCTCAATGAACGCCATGCGCCGACCCGAGAGACGACTACCACTCCGCCTCGGGCCACTCACGGTGAGAGGACGCACTCCCCCATGAGCCTTTTGGAGTTCCTGCTTTCCCTCGGCGCCACGTGCCGCCTCACCCGATTCATTACGAAGGACACTCTCGCAGGGGGATTCCGCTCCTGGATCGCCGAGCGTTTCGGCGATGACTCCAAACCCTCATATCTGGTCAGTTGCAGCTGGTGTACGAGCGTCTGGGTGGCCGCCGCCATGACCGCCCTCACGCAATGGGCCGGCGGGACCGTCGCTCTGCAGCTCACCACCACCGCCCTGTCGCTCTCCTACCTCGCCGGGCTCGCTTCGCGCTGGCTCGACTGATCGTCGCGGCAGCGCAGGCGCGCCCCCCCGGCTGTCCGCGACCCGGTGCACCTCGACCAGCGCCTCGGTCAGCTCGACGGCCAGCAGCTGAAGCTCCCCGGACGTCCACCCGCGCTCCGCGAAGAGGCACTGCGCTTCGGCGATCCGGCGCGATACTGCCCAGACCGAGCCAGAAGTTCGCCAAGGGCTGCGACCGGGTCTTCGGCACGGGCGAGCTGTTCGCCGGCCTGCTGCGCCGGATCGACGAAGGGGACCACCCGAGTTGGTTCGTTTTGTACCTGAACTTGGAGCGGAAGGCTTCGACTGGACGACGCAGCAGCGCAGCCCGGCCCGCGCGCGGGCTGCGAGGCTGCCCGCGACCCCGCTGGAGGTGACCGCGGCCGACGTCCTGGCCTGGGACCGGGCGCGCGGCGAGCCGCCGCTGACGGCGGGGTTCACGCCCGAGGAGGAGCGGGCGCGGCTGGCGCTCCGGGACGGTTCCTAGAGCTCGGAGGGCCGCCCCGTTCTTGCTCGGCACACTGAGCCGCACACGGCCGTGGGCTGCTAGGTTGCGCTTCGGCGAACGTGCGTACGGAGGCAGTGCTGTGATCGGGCTGGGAGCAATAGCGGGGATCGCGGTGATGGAGCTCGGCATGGTGCTGACTTCCGGGGCCGAACATGATCTACCTGGTCTCCCGCTCGATCGCCCAGGGCCGCCGGGGGGCTGACCTCGCTGGCCGGGGTCTTCCTCGGCTTCCTCTCTCTTCGCGGTGTCCGCCGGTATCGCCACCGCCTTCGCACTGGTGCCGGAGATCTACCTGGCGATCAAGCTGGCCGGAGCCGGCTACCTGCTCTGGCTGGCCTGGAAGGCCATCCGGCCGGGCGGCCGATCCCCTGTCGCACCCCAGGAGTTGACGCAGGCCGG
Source organism: Streptomyces sp. NPDC048516 (assembly GCF_043199875.1). Taxonomy (NCBI): domain Bacteria; kingdom Bacillati; phylum Actinomycetota; class Actinomycetes; order Kitasatosporales; family Streptomycetaceae; genus Streptomyces; species Streptomyces sp. NPDC048516. The sequence continues at coordinate 72,787 of NZ_JBICWS010000021.1, forward strand.
GGACCGCAAGCTCTTCCTGATGGGCTTCCTCACCTGCCTGCTCGATCCCAAGGTGGCCATCCTCTGCATCTCGCTGCTGCCGCAGTTCGTCGCCCCGGCACGCGGTCATGTCGGCCTGCAGGAGCTGCTGTTGGGGCTGACCCAGATTGCGGTGGGGGTCGCGGGCAACGCGTTCTTCATCGTGACGGCCGGCTCCGTCGCCGGGTTCTTCGCCCGGCACCCGCTCTGGCAGCGCCTGCACCGCTATGTGATGGGCACCGCGCTGGCGGGCTTCGCCGTCAGGATCGCCACCGAACGAACGGGCGCCGCGGTCGCCCTGCGCTGACAGCTGGGCGCTGGGGGCGACCACCGCAGGTGAGCTGAGGCGCCGGGGCAGGTGTGGAGAGCGGAGTTCGCCGTCACATCCGGGGGCGGCGACGTACGACGTGGAACTCGGCACGTAATTTTCGGTACTTGGAACATGGTTCTTAGAGCTCTCTTACACCTGATGCGTATTCAGTTCTTCATGAACTCCAACCCTCACAAGACCGCGGGACACCGCCGTCCCACCCGCGTGCTGGCCGCCTCGCTCGCGCTGACCGCGACCACCCTCGGCGTCGTCGGATGTGACCGCGCCGCCGCCGGCACGCTGGAGGGCAGCCATCTTCAACTCCCCGTCTCCGGCGGCACAGCGGTCGTCGACACCGATTCCCTCGCGGTGACCGCGCACACCAGTGGCGGGCGGCAGCTGGTGCTGTCCGACGGGGCCGCGGGCGGACTGGGCAAGCCCGGTCCGGTGACGCAGACGGCCGACGGGGCCCGGTGGAGCTACCCCGACAAGGGCCTTCAGGTGACGGTGAGTTCGGAGCGCGGACGGCTGCGGATCAAGCTGCGGTCGGACCGTGACGGGTCGGTCGACTGGCCGGTGACCGGCACCGACCGGGCTGCCTCCGCCGTCCAGGTACCGCGCGGCGAGGGGCTGGACATCCCGGTGCGGGACGCGTTCTGGAACGCCGCTCCGGAGAAGGGCGGGCTGGCAGGCAGCACCGTCGACATGGGCGAGGCCCTCTCGTTGCCGCTGTGGGGCTACTCCATGGGCGGGGCGGGTGGCAGGCGCGGCGTCAGCTACCTCACCCCCACCGACCTCGGCACCTCGCTGCGGTTCGCCTCCACCGGCGGCCGGCTGCGCACCACGGCCCAGCACGCCTTCGACGCCGGTGAGGGCACCCGCGACTACGAGGTCTCCTTCGCGCTGACCGACGGCAACCCGGTCGCCCCCGCCGCCGACTACCGCTCCTACCTCTCGCAGCACGGCCGACTCGGCAGCCTGCGCAAGAAGATCGAGCAGAACCCGGCCAACGGCAAGCTGCTGGGCGCGTTCCACGCCTATGTGTGGGGCGATGCGCGCACCGCCGCCGGGGTGGACAAGCTGAAGAAGCTGGGCGTGGACCGGATGTGGCTCGGCTACGACGCCGACGCCGACCCGATGAAGGCTCCGGCGGTACAGGCCGCCAAGAAGGCGGGCTATCTCGTCGGCCCGTACGACACCTTCGACAACGGCCAGGACCCCAAGAGCGCCGACACCCCCACCTCCGCCTGGCCGGACCGGGTCTATCCCGACTTCTGTGTCCGCAAGGCCGACGGCACCCCGCAGACGGGCTTCGGCGGCCGCGGCTGCTACCTCAGCTCGCAGGCCTTCGAGAAGGCCGAGCCGACCAAGCACTACCTCGCCGACCGCACCCGCACGATGGTCGCCAACGGCGCGAACAGCTACTTCCTCGACGTGGACGCGACGGGAGAGGTGTTCCGTGACCACACCGCCGGCCATGAGATGACCAAGGCCGAAGACCGCGCGAACCGCCTGGCCCGGATGAAGCGGCTGTCGAAGAACCTCGTCCTTGGCTCGGAGAGCGCTCAGGCATGGGCCAACCAGATGGTGGCCTACAACCACGGCGCGCTCACCCCGGTCGACGACGGCCTGTGGAAGCTGGAGAAGGACCGGAAGACATGGGGCGGCTACTACCCGGAGAAGGCCCCCGCCGCCTTCTTCAAGCCGGTGCGGCTGCCCCGCACGATGGCCACCGCCATGTACGACCCGAAGTACCGCGCGCCGCTCTACGAGACCGCGCTGCACGGTTCGCTGGTCAACGCCGAGCGCTGGGAGCTGTCGTACGAGAAGCTGCCGGCCCTGAAGACCACCAGGGCGCTGCTGGCGATGCTCTACAACACCCCGCTCAACTACGTCCTCGACGGCCCGACGATCGCCAGGAACGGGCCCGAGCTGGCGGCCCTGCAAAAGTACTTCTCGCCGCTGCACCGCGCCGCGGGTACCGAGCAGCTGACCTCGTTCCGGTGGCTGACCGGCGACCGTACGGTCCAGCGCACGGTCTTCGGCAACGGCAAGCTGACCGTGACCGCCAACTTCGGCAGCAAGGCCGTGGACGGGCTGCCGGGCGGCTGTGCGGACGCCGAGCTGCCGGGCGACAAGCAGCCGCGGCGGCTGTGCCCGGCGCGGCTGAACGGTTCAACGGGCTGAACTACTGAACGGCTCAATAGTTGAACGGCCGATCAGTGGCGGGGCCGCGGTCCTCACACGGCCGCCGCCCTCACATGGGCGCTGCCCTACACGGCCGCTGCCCTCACCCGACCGCTGCCCTCACCCGGCCGCTGCTCCCACATGGGCGCCTCCCTCACCCGGGCGCCGCCCTCACACAGCCGCGGCCCCGCCACTGAGGGCAGCGTTCCGTTCGGGAAACAGAGCAGATGCGGGCGGGTAACAGCCGCGCCGCAGGCTGACGACATGACCTCGATGCCGCCGCACCCCGATGCCACGCCGGACGCCGCACCCGGCACCCCCACCCTCGTCCTCATCGGCCACGGCATGGTCGGCCAGCGCTTCCTGGAGGAGCTGGCCGACCGCGGTGTCACCGAGCGGACACGGGTGGTCGTGCTGTGCGAGGAGCCCCGCCCGGCTTACGACCGCGTCCAGCTGACGTCGTACTTCGCCGGCCGCACCCCGGACGACCTGAGCCTGGCCGATCCGGACTTCATGGCCCGGCACGGCATCGAACTGCACCTCGGCGACCCGGCCACGGCCGTGGACCGCAGCGCGCGTACCGTCACCGCCCGCTCCGGCCTGACCGTCCGCTACGACGCCCTGGTGCTGGCCACCGGCTCGTACCCGTTCGTGCCGCCGGTGCCGGGCAAGGACAGCGCGGGCTGTTTCGTCTACCGCACCATCGAGGACCTGCTCGCCATCGAGGAGTACGCCAAGAACGCCCGCACCGGCGTGGTGGTCGGCGGCGGGCTGCTCGGCCTGGAGGCGGCCGGGGCGCTCAAGGGGCTCGGGCTGCGTACCCACATCGTGGAGTTCAGCCCGCGGCTGATGGCCCTCCAGGTCGACGAGGGCGGCGGCCGGGCGCTGCGGCGCACCGTCGAGGGGATGGGGCTGGAGGTGCACACCGGCGTCGGCGGCAAGGAGATCGTCGCGGACGGGGCGGGCGCGGTCGCCGCCATGGGCCTGTCCGACGACTCCCGCGTCGACACCGACCTGGTGGTCTTCTCGGCCGGTGTCCGCCCCCGCGACCAGCTCGCCCGGGACTGCGGGCTGCCGGTCGGCGAGCGGGGCGGCATCGTCATCGACGAGCAGTGCCGCACCGATGACCCCGCCGTGTACGCGATCGGCGAGTGCGCGCTGGCCGCGGACGGCCGGGTCTACGGGCTGGTCGCCCCGGGCTATGACATGGCCCGGGTGGCGGCCGGCGCCCTCGACGGGCAGCTCGGCGGCGACACCGGAGCGCTCACCGGCTTCACCGGCGCGGACCTGTCCACCAAGCTGAAGCTGCTCGGCGTGGACGTCGCGTCCTTCGGCGATGCGCACGGCACCACGGACGGCTGCCTGGACGTGGTCTACGCCGACTCCCGCAGCGGCGTCTACAAGAAGCTGGTGATCGGCGCTTCGGGCGAGCTGCTGGGCGGTGTGCTGGTCGGCGACGCCGAGGCGTACGGGATGCTGCGGCCGCTGACCGGCACCGTTCCGCCGCTGGCGCCCGAGCAGCTGGTGCTGCCCGCCACAATCGCGGCCGAGGGCGGCGGCGCGCTCGGCCCGTCCGCGCTGCCGGACGACGCGGTGCTGTGCAACTGCCACAACGTGACCAAGGGGACGGTCAGGGCGGCGGTCACCGAGCACTCCTGCGGCACCCTCCCCGAGATCAAGAAGTGCACCAAGGCCGGTACCGGTTGCGGCAGTTGCGTCAAGTCTCTGACCGCCGTGATGAACGACGAACTGGCCGCGTCCGGCATCAGTCTCGACACCGGTCTGTGCGGCTGCTTCCCGCACACCCGCGCCGAGCTCTACGAGATCGTCCGCACTCTGCGCGTGACGAGCTTCGCGGCGCTGCTGGACTCGCACGGCCGCCCGGAGGCACAAAACGGCGACGGCTGCGAGGTCTGCAAGCCCACCGTCGGCTCGATCCTCGCCTCCCTCGCGCCGGCCGTCGGCGCCGACGGCTATGTCCTCGACGGGGAGCAGGCCGCCCTCCAGGACACCAACGACCACTTCCTCGCCAACCTCCAGCGCAACGGTTCGTACTCCATCGTGCCGCGCATCCCCGGCGGGGAGATCACGCCGGAGAAGCTGATCGTGATCGGCGAGGTGGCCCGCGACTTCGGCCTCTACACCAAGATCACCGGTGGCCAGCGGATCGACCTGTTCGGTGCCCGGGTCGACCAGCTCCCGCAGGTGTGGGCCCGGTTGGTGGCGGCCGGCTTCGAGTCGGGGCACGCCTACGGCAAGGCGCTGCGCACCGTGAAGTCGTGCGTCGGCCAGACCTGGTGCCGCTACGGCGTCCAGGACTCGGTCCGTATGGCCATCGAACTGGAGCTGCGCTACCGGGGCCTGCGCTCCCCGCACAAGCTCAAGTCCGCGGTCTCGGGGTGCGCGAGGGAGTGCGCGGAGGCCCGCGGCAAGGACTTCGGCGTCATCGCCACTTCCAACGGCTGGAACCTGTACGTGGGCGGCAACGGCGGCGCCGACCCGCGCCACGCCGACCTGCTCGCCCAGGACCTGGACGACGCCGGGCTGATCCGCCTGATCGACCGCTTCCTGATGTTCTACATCCGCACCGCCGACCGCCTGGAGCGCACCTCGGCCTGGCTGGAGCGGATCGAGGGAGGCCTCGACCACGTACGGGATGTCGTCGTGCACGACTCCCTGGGGCTGTGCGACGAGCTGGAGGCCCTGATGGCCGCCCATGTCACCCACTACCGCGACGAGTGGGCCGAAACCCTCGCCGATCCCGAACGGCTGGCCCGCTTCGTGTCCTTCGTCAATGCGCCCGGCGCACCGGATCCGTCCGTCCGCTTCGTACCGGAGCGCGACCAGGTCAAGCCGGATCTGACGCTGCTGGCCGGCCCCACTCTGCCCGTTCGCACTCTGGAAGGGACGTCCGTCTGATGACCACCGCACTCACCACCCTCGCCCCCCTTGCCCACCCCGCCACAGCCGCTACCGCCACCACGGCCGCCATAGCCGCCACAGCCGCCACAGCCGCCACGGTCGAGATCCGCTGCCCCCAGGGCTGGGTCACGGTGTGCACGATGGACGACCTCACCCCGGGGCGCGGGGTCGCCGCCCTCCTCCCGGACGGCACCCAGGCCGCACTCTTCGCCGACCGCGCCGGGCAGGCGTATGCGATCGCCAACCGCGATCCGTTCACCGGCGCCGAGGTCCTCTCCCGCGGCCTGACCGGCTCGGCCGACGGACGGGCCTTCGTGGCATCGCCCCTGCTCAAGCAGCGTTTCGACCTGGCGTCCGGGGACTGCCTGGACGACCCGGAGGTCGCGGTGACGGCCTATCCCGTACGGACACGGGGCGGGGAGCGCGACTGCTGAAAGCGGGGAGCGCGACTGCGCAAACCCGCCTCTCCTCCACCCCGCCCATGAGCGCAGAGGGACATAAGCACAGAGGGGTATGAGCCCAGCGGGGTATGAGCCCAGCGGGGTATGAACACAGCGGGGTATGAGCACAGACATAAGCGCAACCCATCGGTTGCACCTCCTGCCGCTACGTGCAACCATCAGGTAGCACGTAAGTACCGGAAGAGCACGAGCAGGAGGAGCACCCCATGAGCACCGGCAGCAATCAGCACAAGGACAGCGACGGGGGCAGGGGCGGAACGAGCGGCGCGGGCGGAACGAGCGGCGCGGGCGGCGCCGATGACCGCATCGAGCGGGAGATCAGCATCGCCGCACCCGTGGAGCGCGTCTGGGCCGTGCTCACCGAGCCGGAGCACGTCGGCTCGTGGTTCGGCCAGGGCGAGCCGGCGCCGGTCGACCTGCGGCCGGGCGGGATCATGGAACTCGACCACGGTGAGTACGGCCAGTTCCTGACCAAGATCGTGAAGGTGGACCCGCCGCACCACTTCTCGTACCGCTGGGCCAGCGCGCACCCCGGCGAGGTGGCGGTGGAGGGCAACTCCACCCTCGTCGAATTCACCCTCACCCCGGAGGGCGACGGCACCCACCTGCGCGTGGTGGAGAGCGGATTCGCCGGCCTCCGTATCCCCGAGGACCGCAAGAAGACCGCCGGGTACGAAAGCCACTCCGCGGGCTGGTCCGGCCAGGTGGAGAACATCCGGCGGTACGCGGAGCAGCTCGCGGCATGACGAGGGCTGGAGAAGCGGGCGGGGGGCCGGGCGGGGGCGCCGGTGAGGGTTCGGGGGCGGGCTCGGGCATTGACCCGGGCTGTGGCGCCGGCCGGGGATCGGGCGTTGGCCGGGGATCGGGCGTAGGCCGGGGCTCTGGCCAGGGGCCCGGCTCGGGTGTGGGCCAGAGCTCGGGCTCGGCGGCGGGTGCCGGCCAGGGTTCCGGCTCGGACGCCGTGGCGGAGGTCTTCTCCGCGCTGGCGGACCCGACCCGCCGCCGGATACTCGACGCTCTCGCCGCGCACGGCGAGGCGACCGCCACGGTCCTGGCAGCCGAACTGCCGGTCAGCCGCCAGGCCATCGTCAAACACCTGGGGATCCTGGACCGCGCCGGTCTGGTCGCCGGCCACCGGGAGGGCAGGGAAGCGCGTTACCGGGTCATACCGGAGCGACTGGGGGTCACCGCCCGGTGGATGGACCGGGTGGCCGCTGCCTGGGACACCCGTCTCTCGGCGATCAAGCGCCTCGCCGAGGAGGAGTGAACACGGGCGCGGCGCCCGGGGCAAAGGTGAGGACGCAAGACGGACGGGGAGGGCGGAAGACGGGCGGAGGGCCCTCCTCCGGCCCTCTCCGGTCCCGGCCGCCCCACCCACGTACTCTGGTCGCCCCCGTACGGAGGAGCACAGGCGTGACCCGGTGGAACACCAGCCACATCGCCGACCAGACCGGCCGCTCGGCGGTCGTCACCGGCGCCAACAGCGGACTCGGCTACGCCACGGCGCGTGAACTGGCCCGTCACGGCGCCCGCGTACTGCTGGCCTGCCGCGACGAGGCGCGGGGCAGGGCCGCCCTGGACCGGCTGCGAGCCGACGTCCCCACCGCCGAGGCCGAGTTCCGGCCCCTCGACCTGGCCGATCTCTCCTCCGTACGGGACTTCGCCGCCGCCCTCGACGACTTCGACGGCGACCGCCTCGACCTGCTCATCAACAACGCCGGCGTGATGGCACTGCCGTACCGGACCACCGCCGACGGCTTCGAGATGCAGTTCGGCACCAACCACCTCGGCCACTTCGCCCTGACCGGGCTGCTGCTGCCCAAGCTCCTCGCCACACCCGGCGCCCGGGTCGTCACCGTCTCCAGCATGCTGCACGCCCTCGCCGACCTGGACTACACCGACCTCAACAGCGCGCGCTCCTACCGCCGCTGGATCGCGTACAGCCGCTCCAAGAGCGCCAACCTGCTCTTCACCCACGAACTGGCCCGGCGGCTGGCCGCGGCAGGCTCCCAGGTCGTCGCGGCCGCCGCGCACCCCGGATACGCCTCCACCAATCTCATGACCGCGGGCGTCCGCATGGAGGGCCGCACCTCCGCCGAGCGGATCATCGGCTTCGGGACCGGCCTCGTCGGCCAGTCCCCGGACGGCGGCGCCCTGGGCACCCTCTGCGCGGCCACCGCGCCCCATATGCGGCCCAACTCCTTCATCGGTCCGCGCAACGGCCTGCGCGGCGCCCCCGTCCAGTCCTTCCGCGCCCCCTGGACCAGGAAGGACGCCAACGGCGAGCGTCTGTGGGCCGCGTCGGAGGAGCTCACCGGCGTCCACTACGACTTCTCGCGGCCGGCTGCGGCATTCTGAACGGCCGGTACAGCGCCGACACAGCACCGACCGCTACAGCACCGACCGCTACAGCACGGCGAGTTCGTAGCCGCCTGTCTTCGGCCTCGAAGCGGACCGTCAGGTCCACCGCCACGGCGTACCGGCCCTCGCCGCCGCGGCCGCGGCGCTGCTGCTCCTCTCCGGCGACGAGGTCAACACCCTCGTCCCGTGACGCCTGACTGAGCGTGAGGGGGAACGGCTCACGAGAGGGAAGGGCTCGTGAGGGGGAAGGGCTCGTGAGGGGGACGGCTCACAAGGCGACGGGCGGGGGAGGAACGACCCGTGATGCGCAACCGCTCACCGCTCGTGACACGGAACTGCTCGTGGTGACGCTCCGTTGTCAGTGGTGCGTCCTACCGTGAGGTCATGAAGCCCGCGAACCCCGCCATGGATTACGAAGGTCACTGCGCCGCAATCGTCGCCCAGGCCACACTGCTGGCGTCCTGCCTCACGGAGCGGGACGCCGACCTGACGACCACCGTCCCCTCGTGCCCGGACTGGAACCTCGCCCAGCTGCTCCGGCATCTGGGCGAGGCCCATCGCTGGGTCGAGGACCTTGTACGGACCCGGGCGACCGAACCCCCGCCCGAGACCGCCCTCCGCGTCCTTCCCCGCGACACCACCCAGTCCCCCGCCGAGGCCGCCGCCTGGCTCACCGAAGGCGCCCGGCGCCTTGCGGACACGCTGCGCTCCACGGGCCCCGACATCGAGATCTGGACCCCGCTCCCCTCCGGCTCCCCGCGCTTCTTCGCCCGCCGCATGGCGCACGAGACGGTCATGCACCGGGCCGATGTCACACTGGCGCTCGGCAGCGACTTCACCGTCGACCAGCACCTCGCCCTCGACACCCTCGACGAATGGATGGAACTCGGCTCCCTCCCCGAGATGTTCGACTTCCACCCCGACCGGCGCGAACTCCTCGGCCCCGGCCGCACCCTCCACTTCCACGCCACGGACACCCCGCCGGAAGCCGCCGCCGACTGGCTCGTCGACCTCACCGGCGACACCCTCGCCTGGCGCCGCGCCCAGGAACCGGCCGCCGTCTCCGTCCGCGCGCCTCTGACCGACCTCCTGCTCCTCATCTACGGCCGTACCCCCGCCGACGACCACACCTTCGAGATCACCGGTGACCCGGAACTGCTGGAGTTCTGGCTGGCACGGGTGCTGTTCGGCTGAGGACGAGACACCGCCGGCACCCCGCCTCACCCACCCCGCGCAAGCCATCCCACCCGACCTCACCGCGCCTCACTCCACCCCGCCCCACCCCCGAGACGAACCAATCGGGCTGCCGATGCGTGAATGAGGTTGGCCTCCGTCCACAAGAACCGGTCCACAAGAACCAGTCCCAAGAACCAGTCCGCAAGAGTCAGCCCACCCCCGAGGAGAGAGCCCCATGACCGAGTCCGACCGGCCGGGCAGCACTCCCGGCCTGCCTCCCACGCCTCCCCCGTTCCGTCCGCGCCTCGGACCGGAGCCCCTGCCGACGAACGAGGCCGAGGCGCTGGAGATCGGGCGGAAACACTTCCCCGAGGCCGGCTCGCCCGGCGGCCCTTCCGGCCTGTTCGTCCATGAATTCGACATCGGCTACCTGATCCACGCGAGCTGGCCGCGCCCCGAGGACCCCACCGTCCCTCCCGCGGAGCCCGGGGGCAGCCACGTCGTCATCTCCAAGATCGACGGCGAGGTGTCGCACCTGCCCAACTTCCCTCCCGAGGACGCGGTGAAGCTTTACCACGGCCTCCACAGCCGGCGGACCTCCTGAGGCATCCCACGAAGGACAGTGATGACGTCCCACACCCCGCATCCGGAGCGAATGACTCCCGACCAGGCCGTGACCGGCCTTCTCGACTGGTGGAGGCACGGCGCTCAGCGCGTGGCGGAGGTGACCGGTCCGCGGGACTGCGGCCGCACCCGTGTGCTGGCGGAGGTCGCTGCCGCGGTGCCCGGGGCGGTATCCGTGGATGCCACCGATCTGACCGCCGAGGAGATCGTCGGCCGGATCCTGTCCTCCGCCGGCGTTGAGCTGCCCTTGGAGCGACGTGCCGGATGGGCCGACTCCTTGGGGGAGTCGGCGGTGCGCGAGGGTCTCGTCGTCCTCACCAACGTCCAGCGCGCCGGCCGTACCCGCCGGTCTCCGCAACCCGGCCGGATCGTCCGGCACCTTGCCTCCGACCTGGCGGTGGGGGCGCGCACGAAGGTCCTCATCGAGAGAGCCCAGGACGACGACAGGCCGGCGCACGACCGCCTGGTCGTCACACTCGCCGCACCGCCGCCCGAGGCTGCCTCGCCCGACGTCGCGCCGGACCACCGGGGTGCGGACGTCGCGGGGAGCACGGCACTACGCGCCCTCGCCCTGGCGGAAGTCCGGCGCACACCCCTCGCCGTATGGCAGGAGCTCACACGAGCTCTCGGCACGTACGAGGGGCAGCAAGTCGACACGGCACGCCTGTTGGAGGACTGCGCAGGCCTCCTCACCCTTGCCGATGACGGCACGGTCTCGTTCCGCGACGAGCGGGTCGCCGAGGCGGCCCGCAGCGCTGTCCCGTCCGACGCGCTCACGGCGGTGAACCATGGGATCGTCGACTGGCTGAGGAAGTGGGCAACCGGGCGGCCCGCCCCACAAGGCTGGGCAGCGACAGATCCCATCGGGCGGTACGCGGCACGCGGCCTGGCCACGCACGCTGTCCAGGCCGGAGCGTTCGACGAAGTGCAGCGGGACGGCCGTCTTGTCGCCCACCTCGCCCAGGTGGCCCTCATCGACGCCGCGCACAGCCAGGATCCGGAGGGGATCGATGCCGGCTCTCCCGCCGGCGATGCCACCAACCTGTGGCTGAGCGGAGTCGATTCCCTCCCGCAGCACGAATGGGCGTCGTGGCTGCATCTCATGAGCACCGTCCGCGGCGACCGGGAGACCGCTGCCGCGATCGAGCGCTCAGGGATAACCCTGCCCTGGCGGGTGCGCTGGGCACACTGGCGTCCGCCGGGCGGGGTGGGCGCCCCGTACGTGCAGCCCGGACCGCTTACCCAACTGGCGGTTGCCCCGGACGGCACATGGCCGGACCGGACTGCCGTGACAGCCAAGGGGCTGTGGGACGAACGCTTCCGGGTATGGGATGCGGAGGCGGGCGAGGCGCTTGCCGGCCCCTGGAGCAACGAGGTACCCACAGCCGGGCAAAGGGAGCCGCTCTGGCATCCGGACAAGGACACCCGGGTCACTCCCGATCAGGCCGATCTGCTCGAACACGTCGAGGAGCCGGCCTTCCTCACCGGCCGGCTCAGCTTCAAGAACGTCTCCGTGGTGACCGGCTCAGGAGGGGTGTTCGCCATTGAACCGGCGGCACCTGACGCCTTCAAGGGCCTCCACCCGGTGCACGGCGAGCCCATGATCAAGGACACCGGATATCTCTGCGCCGTCAGCAAGAAGTCCTCAGGCGGGAGCGGGCCCTTCTGGCCCGAACTGTTCGAGCCGCGGACCGTACGGCGCTGCGCCGCAACATCGCTCCCCGACGGGCTGACGGACGCAGAGGCCCTTCGCGTCCTCCAGGAAGTGGGGCTCCCCGCATTCGAGGGCGCGGCAATGGGCCTGCTCGCGCTCGACCAGGAGCCCGCACTCACCCGGCTGGGCACGAGCGGCAATGACGACCTGGCAGACGTCCTGGCGTGGGACCCTCCAGGGCCCTACTACCGGATCGGCATGTGGAGGGGGCAGGACATTGCCGTCCACGGCTCCAGCGGCCAGGTCCACTTGTTGCCGGCAGCCCCTTCCGAGGAGGACGAAGGGCCCGTTTTGATCGCCGGTAGTCTGCGCACCTTTATCGACTTGCTCCAGACATACCTCGCGGGCCGCTGCATGCTCGCGATGGCTGTCAGCCGGGTCGAAATCGAGGCGATCAGAGAAGATGTGGAGATCACGTTGTCGAGCATCGATGAGCCCGGCACGGATGCGGGTGTCTGGAGCGTTGACCTTGAAGAGGACTACTGACCCGGACGGTGAGGTCACCACATGACGCCTTCCCTTCCCCCCGGCCCCGGACAACCCGGACGACCCGACCGGCCGGTGCCGGCCAGTGCCGAGGAAGCCGTGGAGATCGCCCGCACGGAGTACGCGCCCGTTCGGCCGGATGGCACTCCGGCCCCGCTCAAGGTCAGCGAGTTCGATATCGGATATGTCGTCCATGCCGAACTCCCGCCCCACCCGAAGACCACGCCGGCGGGAGCACTCAATCGGCCCCGGAGTCCCGGGGGTTCCTGTGTCGTGGTCACCAAAGACACCGGCGAGATCTGTCGGGTCCCGCTCCGGCCGCTGCCGGACTCGATCGCCCTTTTCCGTAAGTTCTACCGGCCGGGCACTCCGTAATACGCATACGCACGAGAAGGCGGCATACCGCGGCCGGGTGACCACTTCACGGATCAGCCAACGGGCCGGCGGGTGCGCGCCGTCCGTGCCGAGGGCCGGATCTGCCGCTTCGCGGACGCACCGGCCGATCGTGTGCGCACTGCCGTGCGGTTCGTACCGTGCCAGGCGGTATGTGCACCGGTCCGCGAAGTCCCCTGCACTACCCCGCCCGGACAGAAGTCCCCTGTAATGCCCCGCCCGGACAGGAGAGCAATCACCATGCCCCAGGACATCCCCACACCACCGACCACCCCCGAGGAAGCGCTCGCCATCGTGCGTAGCCGCTATGCCGAGCCCGAGTTGCCGGACGGCTCCCCCGCCCCCCTGCACGCCCACGAATTCGACATCGGCTATCTCGTGTATGCCGTCTCGCCCCGCACGCCGGACGCATCCGGCAGCCCGCAGCCGGCCCCGCCCGGCGGGTCAAAGATCATCGTGGCCAAGGACACCGGCGAAACCGTCACCGTGCCCAACTTCCCCACCGAAACAGCCATCGAGCTGTACCGAAAGCAGCGGCAGACCCATACGTAACGGACGGCAGCGACCCCTGCCCTCCTTCCCCTCCTTCCCCGGCCCCCCGTTTCGTGCAGATGCCATGCGCGCTTCACAGTCGTGCGGCAGAGTGGACGGTCGCACCGTCGGTGATCGATGATCACCGGTAGGTTACGAGCGCAGGGGGCGACGTGCCATGACGGAGATCGACAGGCGGCGGCTGTTGGCGGCCGGCGGCGGGGCGGCCCTTGCCGCGGGGCTGGCGGCGGCGTGCGGGTCCAACACCGGGCGGGGCGGCGGTGGTTCGGGGCCCGCGATCGGTCAGTGGTATCACCAGTACGGGGAACCCGGGACCCAGCAGGCCGTGAAGCGGTACGCCGCCGCGTACAAGAAGGCGAACGTCTCGGTGCAGTGGCGGCCGGGCGACTACGACCGGCAGACGGCGGCGGCCCTGCTCACCGACTCGGGGCCGGACGTCTTCGAGGTCAACGGGCCGCTGCTGGACCAGATCCGGGGCGGTCAGGTGGTCGATCTGACCGCGGAGATCGAGCCGGTCAAGGACGACTTCAACCAGGCCGTGCTGGCGCCGAAGATCTGGCAGGACAAGATCTGGGGCATCCCCCAGACCGTCGACATGCAGCTGCTGTACTACCGCAAGAGTGCGCTGAAGAAGGCCGGGGTGCGGCCGCCGCAGACGCTCGACGAGCTGGTGGACGGGGCGAAGAAGCTCAGCGGCAAGAAGACCAAGGGGCTGTTCCTGGGGAACGACGGCGGGGTGGGGGTACTCGGCGGGACACCACTGTTCGCCGCCGGGCTGAGCCTGATCGGCGCGGACGGCAAGGCCGGGTTCGACGATCCGGCCGCGGCGCGCACCCTCGGCAAGATCCGGCAGCTGTACGCGGACAAGTCGTTGCTGCTGGGTGCGCCCACGGACTGGTCCGATCCGGCCGCCTTCATCCAGGGGCTGACCGCGATGCAGTGGTCGGGGCTGTGGGCGCTGCCGCAGATCAAGAAGGCGCTGGGGGACGACTTCGGGGTGCTGCCGTTCCCGAAGGACGGGAGCGGAGGAAAACCTTCCGTTCCGGTGGGGTCCTATGGCTCCGCGGTCAGCGCGCGGAGCAAGCGCAAGGCGGAGGCGAAGGCGTTCGCGAAGTGGCTGTGGGTGGACCGCACCGACTACCAGCAGGACTTCGCGCTGTCGTACGGATTCCACATTCCGGCGCGGATCTCGCTGGCCAGGAAGGCCCAGCAGTTGCGGTCAGGACCGGCGGCGGACGCGGTCAGGTTCGCCACCGATCACGGCTATGCCGAGCCGCTGTTGTGGACGACCGCGGACCGTACCGCCTATCAGGACGCGCTGAGCCGGATCATCAAGGACGGCGCCAACCCGGAGAGCGAGCTGAAGGCCGTGGTGCGCAAGGTCAATGCCGAGCTCCAGCGGGTCAAGAAGAAGTGACGGCCGGCAGGACCGAAGAAGCGGTCACAGACGTGCCGGCCCCGCGTGCCGCGGCAGGGCCGGAAGCCGGGCCCCGCTCGCCCGGCGCCCGGCTGCTCGGCCCGCAGCGGCGGAATCTCTGGTTCTGGGTCTTCGTCGGGCCGTTCGCGATCGGGCTGGGGCTGTTCACGTACGTGCCGTTGGCGTGGAGCGTCTACCTGAGCTTCTTCGACGCGCACAACACCGTCAGTCCGGCCGGCTCGGATTTCGTCGGGCTGGGCAACTACGCCGCGATGCTGAGCGATCCGGCGTTCCTCGGCAGCCTGGGCACCTTTGCGCTGTTCACGGTGTTCATCGTGCCCGCGACCTATGCGCTGTCGCTCGCCCTGGCGCTGATGGTGAACCGGCTGCGCTTCGCCCAGGCGTTCTTCCGGTCGGTGTTCTTCCTGCCGACCGCCTGCTCCTATGTCGTCGCGTCGGTGATCTGGAAGCTGTCGGTCTTCAACGGAGTCCGGTTCGGACTGGCCAACACCGTGCTGGGATGGTTCGGCGCGGACCAGACGGCCTGGCTGTCGACGACCGATCCGCCCTGGTACTGGCTGGTCCTCGTGACCGTACGGCTGTGGCTGCAGGCCGGGTTCTACATGATCCTGTTTCTGGCCGGGCTGCAGCGGATCTCACCCCAGTTGTACGAAGCGGCGGCGATGGACGGGGCACGTCCTGGCTGGCAGGTCTTCCGGTACATCACCTTTCCGCAGTTGCGCGCCACGTCCGTGGCCGTGGTGCTGCTGCTGGTCATCAATGCGTTCCAGGCGTTCGACGAGTTCTACAACCTGCTGAGCGACGCGCGCGGCTACCCGCCCTACGCCCGGCCGCCGTTGGTCTATCTGTATTACACGGCGCTCGGACAGGACCAGAATCTCGGGCTGGGCAGCGCGGGTGCGGTGATCCTGGCGCTGATCATCGCGGTGGCGACGGTCGTCCAGGCCCGCTGGTTCGGCCTCGGCCGCAAGGAGGAGTGAGCACCGATGCATGACGCGCTGACCAGAGCCGGGCGCGCGCTGCGGGTCGTCACCGTGATCACCCTCGCGCTGCTGTTCCTCATCCCGTTCTACCTGCTGGTGCGGAACGGGCTGGCCACCGAACGGGAGATCACGGCCCCCGGCTGGACGTTCTTCCCGCACGAGCTGCAGTGGTCGAACCTCACCGAGGTCTTCCGGGATCCGAACCTCCCTCTGGGGCGGGCGCTCCTCAACTCCACACTGATCGCGGTGTCGACGACCGTCGGCACGGTGGTGGCGGCCTCGCTCGCGGGGTACGGCCTGGCCCGGATCCCCTACCGGCACGCCAATGTCGTCTTCTACGCGATCCTGGGGACGCTGATGGTCCCGGCGGCCGTGACATTCGTGCCGAGCTTTGTGCTGGTGTCGTCGCTCGGGTGGATCTCCACCCTGCGGGGTCTGGTCATTCCGACGCTGTTCAGCGCGTTCGCCTGCTTCATCTTCCGGCAGTACTTCCTGGGCTTCCCCAAGGAGCTGGAGGACGCGGCACGGGTCGACGGGCTCGGCTACTGGCGGACGTACTGGCGCATCGTGGTGCCCAATGCCCGGCCGGTCTTCGCCGCCGTCGCCACCATCGTCTTCATCGGAGCCTGGAACGCGTTCCTGTGGCCGCTGGTGATCGGGCAGGACCAGGAGGCCTGGACGGTGCAGGTGGCGCTGTCGACGTTCACCACCGCGCAGAACCTCAATCTGCATGAGCTGTTCGTGGCCGCGGCGGTCTCGATCGCCCCGTTGGTGGTGGTCTTCCTGCTGCTCCAGCGGTACATCGTGGCGGGGGTGGAGCGCAGCGGGATCGACGACTGAGGGACGGGCGACGGATTACCGGGGGATGGCCGAAGGATTGAGGCCGCCCGCCCGAGGGGGTACGGTGCGTGGCATGAGCACGCATCCGACCGTCCGTGAGGTGGCGCCGCGCGAGAGCGGCCCCCACGGCGAGTGCGCGCCCCGCGGCCTGAGCTTTCTGCGTCGCCGCGGCCGGGTGGGATCTCCCCCGGCCGGTTGTTCCTGTACGGCCTGACGGCTTCCCGCGGTGACGGCTTCCGCACCGACGGCGCCATGCACTGACGGTCTCGTGCACTGACGGGTTCCTGCGCTGACGTGCGCCGGGCGGTGGTCCGTCCGACGACCGCGTCCGCGGTGACCGCACCACGCTCCCCGCCAGTCACACGGCTCCCCCTTCCCCCTCTCTCCCCTCTCTCCCCTCTCTCCTCCCTCTCCTCCCTCTCCCCTCTCCCCTCTCCCCCTCTCTCGTTCAGGAGGACCAGTTGACGACGCTCGCCGATTCCACGGCTTCCCTCACCCTCACTCCCACGCCCACCCCCGCCCTGCGCCCCCACCGCATCCCCGCCGACGGCCTGTACGAAGGGCACCGCATCCTGCGCCGGACTCCCGACGACTGGGAGGACCGGCCGTACGAGCGCTTCGAGGTGGTGCCGCAGGCGGCCACCATCGGGGCTGAAATCCGTGGGCTGGACCTGTCCCGTCCGCTGTCCGACGGCCTGCGCGCGGAGTTGAACCGGGCCTTGCTGGAGTGGAAGGTGCTGTTCTTCCGCGGGCAGCACCTGAGCTCCGCGGCACAGCGCGAATTCGCTCGCAATTGGGGTGAGCTGGAGACCAACCCGTTGCTGGCGTGGGGCGATTCGAAGGATGTGGTGCGGTTCGACAAGGCGGCCGGCGGGGTCCCGACGTTCGAGAACGTATGGCACACGGATGTCACGTTCCGCGAACGCCCGGCGCTGGGAGCGGTGTTGCAACTGCGGGAGGTGCCGCCCGCGGGCGGGGACACCATGTGGGCCGATATGGCCGCGGCATACGACAATTTGCCGCCGGAAATCCGGGCACGGGTCAATGGGGCGCGGGCGGTGCACGACTATCTCCCGGGTTTCGCGCGCTTCTACTCCGCCTTTCAACTGGCGCCATTCCAGGCGCAGTTCCCGCCGGTCGAGCATCCGGTGGTGCGCCGGCACCCGGAGACCGGGCGGCGGATGCTGTTCGTCAACGCCTCCTTCACCACCCGGATCGTGGGCCTGGAGGAGGCGGAGAGCGACCGGCTGTTGCGCGTGTTGTTCCAGCAGGCGCAGGTGCCGGAGTTTCAGGTGCGGTGGCGCTGGCAGTCGGGGGACCTCGCGTTCTGGGACAACCGTGCCACCCAGCACTACGCGGTGAACGACTACGGAACGCATCGCCGGGTCGCCGAACGGGTCGCCATCGCCGGCGACCGCCCCTACTGATCGCGGGCCTTGCGGATCTGCCGCCCGTCAGGACGCACCTGAGGGGCGGCAGGGCCGCTCGGAAGGACCGCAGGGCCGCTCGGAAGGACCGCAGGGCCGCTCGGAAGGACCGCAGGGCCGCTCGTGAGCGCCGCAAGGGCCACAGCGGTCCCGGCGCGCGGTACGGCGTACCTCACGCGCCCGCGGGTGGCCCCGGCGCCGCTCACCCCAGCCGTTCGTACGCCGCCGCTTCCGCCGGGCGCGCACCGCGCAGCAGGGCCGCACCCAGCGGGGTGAGGGTGTGCAGCACCGCGTTGCCCTGCCGCAGGGTGACCAGCAGGCCGGCATCGCGGAGCACCGTCGCATGCTGGCTGGCGGAGGCCAGCGAGACATCGGCACGGCGGGCGAGTTCGCTGGTGGTGCAGCCGACGCCGATGCCCTGGAGTATCGCGGAGCGGGTCTGCCCGACGAGCCGGCCGAGGGAACGTCCCGGCGGGACCGGCGGGGTGAGCCGCGGCGCCTGGTGCTCCACGGGGTAGACCAGCACGGGCGTCAGATCCGTGTTGTGGAAGGTGACCGGGGTGCGGCGGCAGAAGTACGACGGCAGCAGCAACAGCCCCCGGCCACCGAGGTGAAGGTCCCGGTCCACCGGATAGTCGGCCTCCAGTACGGGCGGGCGCCAGCGCATCATCGGCGGGAGCGAGGCGAGCAGCCGGTCCGCGCCGCCGTCGAGCAGCGCCCTGCCACGGGCGGCCCGGTCGGCCTCGATACGGCCCTGGACGCGCGGCCAGTACGGGGCGACGGCCGCCTCGTAATAGCGCTGGAGGATCCCGGCGAGCCGGCCCAGGGCACGGGTGTCGCCCTCGGCCATCGCCCGTATCCACGACGGGAACGGGCGGGTGGCCGTGGAGAGCCGGGACAGTTCCTCGTGCAGCCGGACGGCCGGCGTCTCGCGCAGCGCGGCGAGCGCGTCGGTCATGCCGAGGAGCCCTTCGGCGGGCGTCAGGAAATCGGGAAAATACCCGCGGGTGGGCACGAGCGGTGCCAGCAGCCGCGCTTCGCCATTCAACCTTCCGCGCGTTTCCGATCGCCATTTGCCGAACGACGAATCGTCCCGTCGGTCGCGCAGCCGGTGAAAGCTTAAGACGGTCTCCCACAGTGCGTCCGGGCGTGCCGCAATGCGCACACGGGCCAGATCGAGTCCACTGAAATGGACGCGTAACACCGAAACCCCCACCTCTGGTTTCCTCAGTCGACCCCCGGCACGCCTGAGTATGCACGCCAACACGTGCGGTCACCATGCCCTTTTGGCCAGACTTGAAAGTGGTCGCGCCACCGGGCCGGGTCGAGGAAAGCTTGTACTCAATTCAGCGGCGGTGCGAACGGACCGGATTGCTCGATCCCGTGGGGGGTGATGGGCAACCACCCGGCCGCTCGCCAGCCCCGCTGAAGGCCGCACCCCGCGCCGACCGGGGTGACGGCAGCTCCCGAGGGGGGAGTCCGGAAAGAGCGAGGGCGGCACCTCCGCACAGGTGCCGCCCTCGTTAAGTCTGACCTGCGAAGATGCCGCACAGGCAGGATCGCGCACGGGCCCGCATCCAGCACTCGGATGCGGGCCCTCTTCGGTGCCTGGCGTCAGTTGGTACCTGGCGTCAGTTGGCGCCTGACGTCAGTTGGCGCCTGACGTCAGTTGATGCCCGGGACCAGTTGCTGCCCGGCATCAGTTGGCGCCTTGGGTCAGTTGGTGCCCCGGGCCCCGCGGTGGCGGCGTACGGCGAAGACCGCCCCGGCACCGAGCAGCACGGCGCCGCCCGCGAGGGCGAGCTGCGGCACGGCGGGCGACGCACCCGTCGTGGCGAGGCTGCCGCCGTTGGCTGCCGACGCCGGCTGGGCGGAAGCGGTGGAGCCGGCGGACGCGGAGGAACCGGCCTGCGCGGCCGGCTTCGACTTCGGCTTCGGGCGGTCCTTGTCCTCGACCTTGCCGGGCTTCGCCTCGCCGGCCGTGCCGGGCTTGCTGCCGGCCGGCAGCACCTTGAAGTCGTAGCGCTTCATGGGGCCGAGGACACACGGGTTGTACGCGTCGGAGGCGTCACCCGCGAAGAGGGCGAAGGCATCGAGGGCCGGGGCCGCCGCTTCGAGCGTCATCCGCATCTTCACATCGGTGCGGGCGCCGGGCTTCATGTCCTTGACGGAGGCGACATGGAAGTCGTCCTTGGAGTCCAGCTCCTTCCAGCCGGAACCGTCGGCCCACTGCACCTTCATGAAGTGCTGTTCCTGGTTCTTGGCGTTCAGGCGGAAGAACACCAGCGGGTCCACGGTCAGCGTGCGGTCGGTGGCATTGGCCACCGTGAACGAGAAGTCGACCGTGGTCCCGGCGACGACCTTCGCGGGCAGGTGGTCGGCGAGGACGGTCAGGCCCGGCACGCGTATGCAGCCGGCGGCAGCGGCGAGCGCCCGGTCGGCCGCGTCCTTGGCCTTGCGAGCCTCGGCCGAGGTGGTCAGAACCTTGTTCCACGCCCGGAGCGCCGCGACCCGGGCGTCGTCCAATGCGTCCCCGGCCGCCTCGCGCTTGGCGTCCGCGTTCGTCTTGGCCTCGGCGGCAGTCTTGGCGTGGGCCTCGGCGGCGGCAAGCGCTTCCTGGGCCTTGGCCTTCCCGGCCTCGTCCTTGGCCTCGTCCAGAGCGGCCCTGGCGTCCGTGACGGCCTTGTCGGCGGCGGTCTTGCCGGCGGCGGCGGCCTTGGCCGCCTTGTCAGCGGCGAGGTAGGCCGCCTTGAGCGGGTGGGAGTCCTGGTCCAGGGCTTCCATGGTGGCGTTGATCTTCTCGCGGCCGGCCTTCTCGGCGGCAACCGCGTCCTCGTACGCCTTCTTCGCGTCGTCGGCGGCCTTCTTCAGTTCCGCGTAGGTCGGCTTCTGCTGCGTCTGTGCCGGGGCCTTGGTGTCGGCGAAGGCGGCGCTCGCGGAGAGCAGGACCGCAGGCGCGGTCACGGCGGCGACGGCGGCGGTCGCGAGGGTACGGCGAAGGTTCACTAGAGACCTTTTTCTGGTCAAAGAGAGGGAATCCGCCGCGTGGGCATGGCGCTCAGGCGTGCGGGATGCCGGGATCTTATGACCGATATAAGGTCCAATGGCAACGAAAAAATTACTTGGTGCGAGTACCCCCACCCTCGCCCCCGACGGGTAAACCGGGGCAATACCCAGCAGTTGCCCTCTTTGCCGCAGGTTTTTCTGTGATCTAACCAACGGGACCTTCCGACCGGCCCGTGACCGGCCGGTGACCGGCCTTCGGCTGCCCTGCGGCCCTGCTTCGGCCGTCCTTCAACTGCCGCCGGCGCCGGGGCGTTGCGTCGCCGCACGGCACAGACACCGGGGCCACCGCGCGCGAGCCTCCGCGGATCAAAGACCGAGGGCGGCACCTCCGCACAGGTGCCGCCCTCTTGGGGTGCCGGAGCCGGCAGCCGGACGGCTGAGGGTAGGGGCCCGTACCGCCGGGCTCCGGTGGGTCTTTCACGTCACCGCGGGCGCACTCGGCGTCCACGGTGACCGGTGGGGGCAGCGGCGCTCGCTGCCCCCGGTGTGGTCAGCGGCTGTCGCTGCCCTTGGACTCCGCGGCCGCGCGGCCCGCCTCCAGCCGTGCGACCGGGATGCGGAACGGGGAGCAGGAGACGTAGTCCAGTCCGGCCTCGTGGAAGAAGTGGACGGACTCCGGGTCACCGCCGTGCTCGCCGCAGACACCGAGCTTGAGGTCCGGGCGGGTGGCCCGGCCGGCCGCGACGGCGTTGCGGACCAGGGAGCCCACGCCGTCCTTGTCGATGGTCTCGAACGGGCTGACGCCGAAGATGCCCTTCTCCAGGTACGCGGTGAAGAAGCTGGCCTCGACGTCGTCGCGGCTGAAGCCCCAGACCGTCTGCGTGAGGTCGTTCGTACCGAAGGAGAAGAAGTCGGCCGACTCGGCGATCTGACCGGCCGTGAGGGCGGCGCGGGGCAGCTCGATCATCGTCCCGAGGGTGAGCTTGAGGCTGACGCCGTGGGTCTTCTCGACCTCGGCGATGACCTGCTCGGCCTCGTCGCGGACGATCTCCAGCTCCTGGACGGTGCCCACCAGCGGAATCATGATCTCCGCACGCGGGTCGCCCTTGGCGTTCTTGCGCTCGGCGGCCGCCTCGGCGATGGCACGCACCTGCATCGCGAACAGACCGGGGATGACCAGGCCGAGGCGCACCCCGCGCAGGCCCAGCATCGGGTTCTGCTCGTGCAGCTTGTGCACGGCCTGCAGCAGGCGCAGGTCGTTCTCGTTGGCGTCCTTGCGGGCCTCGGCGAGGGCGACCCGGACCGACAGCTCGGTGATGTCGGGCAGGAACTCGTGCAGCGGCGGGTCCAGCAGCCGGACGGTCACCGGCAGTCCGTCCATCGACTCGAACAGCTCGATGAAGTCGGCCTTCTGGAGCGGCAGCAGCTGGCTGAGCGCGGCGTCCCGGTCGGTCTCGGTGTCGGCCAGGATCAGGCGCTCGACCATCTCGCGGCGCTCGCCGAGGAACATGTGCTCGGTGCGGCACAGGCCGATGCCCTGGGCACCGAACCGGCGGGCACGGGCGGCGTCCTCGGCGTTGTCGGCGTTGGCCCGTACGCGCAGCCGGCGTACCCGGTCCGCGTAGGCCATGATCCGGTGGACGGCCTTGACCAGCTCGTCGGCGTCCTCGGCGCCGGCGTGCATCCGGCCCTCGAAGTACTCCACGACCGGGGACGGCACGACCGGCACCTCGCCGGCGTAGACCTTGCCGGTGGAGCCGTCGATGGAGACGACGTCGCCTTCCTCGATGACGGTCCCCTCCTGGGTCGTCATCCGGCGGGACTTGGTGTCGACCTCCAGCTCCTCGGCACCGCAGACACACGTCTTGCCCATACCGCGGGCGACGACGGCGGCGTGCGAGGTCTTGCCTCCGCGGGAGGTGAGGATGCCCTCGGCGGCGATCATGCCGTTGAGGTCGTCGGGGTTGGTCTCGCGGCGGATCAGGATGACCTTCTCGCCGGAGCGCGACCACTTGACGGCGGTGTACGAGTCGAAGACGGCCTTGCCGACCGCCGCGCCCGGGGAGGCGGCGATACCGCGGCCGATCGTCTCGGACTTCGCGCCGAGGTCGAAGCGGGGGAACATCAGCTGCGCCAGCTGCGCGCCGTTGACCCGCTGCAGGGCCTCGGCCTCGTCGATCAGGCCCTGGTCGACGAGCTGGGTGGCGATCCGGAAGGCGGCACCGGCGGTGCGCTTGCCGACCCGGGTCTGCAGCATCCACAGCTTGCCGCGCTCGATGGTGAACTCGATGTCGCACAGGTCCTTGTAGTGCGTTTCGAGCGTTTCCATGATCTGCATCAGCTCGTCGTACGACGCCTTGTCGATGTTCTCGAGGTCGGCGAGCGGCACGGTGTTGCGGATACCGGCGACGACGTCCTCGCCCTGCGCGTTCTGCAGGTAGTCGCCGTAGACGCCCTGGTGGCCGCTGGCGGGGTCGCGGGTGAAGGCGACGCCGGTGCCGGAGTCGGGGCCGAGGTTGCCGAAGACCATGGAGCAGACGTTGACCGCGGTGCCCAGGTCGCCGGGGATGCGCTCCTGGCGGCGGTAGAGCTTGGCGCGGTCGGTGTTCCACGAGTCGAAGACCGCGCGCACCGCGAGGTCCATCTGCTCGCGGGGCTCCTGCGGGAAGTCCCGGCCGGTCTCCTTGGACACGATGTCCTTGAAGTGCGCGACCAGGCTCTTGAGGTCGGCCGCGTCGAGCTCGATGTCGACGCGGACACCCTTGGCCTGCTTGGCCTCCTCCAGCGCCTCCTCGAAGAGCTCGCCGTCCACGCCCAGCACGGTCTTGCCGAACATCTGGATCAGGCGGCGGTAGGAGTCCCACGCGAACCGCTCGTCACCGGCCTGCGCGGCGAGGCCGGAAACCGATGCATCGGAGAGACCGATGTTGAGGACGGTGTCCATCATGCCGGGCATGGAGAACTTTGCCCCGGAACGGACCGATACGAGCAGCGGGTCGTCGGCCTGGCCGAGCTTCTTGCCCATCTGCTGCTCAAGGGCGTCCAGGTGCTCGGAGACCTCGGCACGCAGTGCCGCGGGCTCGGTGCCGCTGTCGAGGTAGACCTTGCAGGCTTCGGTGGTGATCGTGAAGCCGGGAGGGACCGGGAGTCCCAGGTTGGTCATCTCGGCGAGGTTCGCACCCTTGCCGCCGAGGAGGTCCTTGAGCTCCTTGTTGCCCTCGGTGAAGTCGTAGACGAACTTCACGGACGAAGGCTGGGTTACGTGGGGATCTTGCGTTTCCGGCACGGCACTGACTCCTCGCCGACGGGCTGCCCTGACGGCGAGGAACATACCCAGATCGAAGGCGCATGGGTACGTCCACTTGGTCGACATGCGTGCGTAACCAGCCGTCCGCCACTGGATCGAAAGTGATCACGCATTCGGGCGTAACTTCATTACCTGAATGCATCACTCCTCTACGCAACCAAAAAGGCGATCATGTGCTACCCAGAGCAACGAATGGCGTAATCACTCGAACACATGACGCATGGCACCCGGTGCCACCATTGGAGAGGTGGAGCCCCCTCGCTAGCGCTCATCTGAGCGCAACCCCTATCAGGGGTGGCGAGAATCACGCGCTCATGTGTGAGCTGGTCCCATCATTTGGACCCTCTTCAGCCTCTCGCTCCACGACCCGTTCCACGAAGGCGCCCGCCGGGACGTACGCCTGCTCCGCTCCGGCCGGCGGATCCGAGCGTCACATCAGGCCATAGTTCTCGGCCCCCCGCCCGCCCCTCACTCCTTGGCCCGGCGTCCGCTCCGTCGTGGCCGGGGGTCCTGGCCGTCCAGCAGCTCCAGGCGCCGGTCGGCACCCCGCGTCTCGACCTGCAGCACGATCCGGCCCAGCAGATCCGCCAGGTCCAGCGCCTCGTCATCGCTCAGGGTCTCGGTGACAAAGGCTTCCTCGGCGTGGAACTCCGGGAAGACCCTGGCCATCAGCCGCTCGCCCTCCGGGGTCAGGGAGAGCAGGGCGAGCCGCCCGTCGGTCGGGTGGCTCTTGCGCTCCAGCAGGTCGCGGCCCTGGAGTGTGCGGGCGACACCGGTGAGCGTGCCCTTGGAGATGCCCGCGTCCTCGGCCACCCGCCGGGTCTCCCGCTCGCCCCGGATCCAGACCACCCACAGCACGACGAAGGAGGTCCAGCTCAGCCCGGCGTCGCGCAACACGGAGTTCTCGAAGTGCTGCCGTACGGCGGCCGCGGCACGATAGATGCTCGCCACCGCGGCCATCCGCTCGTGACAGACGGGGACGGGAGCGTCACCGAGCTTGGCCTGGACCGCCCTCTCCGTGTCCGCGACGGAACGGTGCCCGCTCACCACAACAGCCCCCTCGGTTTCCGCGCGGTCCGTGTGCGTCCGGTCCGCATTCGCCCGGCACGCATTGACCCGGCGCCGTGACACCCGGTGCCCGTACGGACTCAAACGGTAGCGGCGGACGGCAGTCGTCCGCTCGCCGACACGCCCCGCACGCCCCGGGTGCGTCCGAGTGCCTCTCTCCATTCCGGGGGGAGCGGCACCACTGCCTCCGCCGGGCCCGTCCCCCGTACGGGCCCGGCGGAGGTTCACCGATTCCTCCGGGCGGCCGTAGGCGCGCCGCACTCAGACTCCTGCCTGACGTTGCGTCAGGGTCAAGCCCCGGCCGGTGAGAAGCCGGTGGGTACCCGGTGGGTACCGCGTGAGTGCCTTCGGCAAGGGTGCGCCGCAGGGCAGTGGGGGCGCGTCGGCCTCCGGCACGACAGTGCGCCCGGCACCTCCGCCGGATGGGGGAGGTGCCGGGCGGTGCACCGAGTCCGGCCTCAGCCGCCCGAGGTGTCCAGCTCCGCGTCGGCGTCCACGCCCGCGCAGTCGTAGGGGTCGTCCAGCCAGCCGTCCGGCAGGACGACGCGGTTGCGGCCGGAGCTGCGGCCGCGCGGGCCGTCCGCGCCCACCGGCCACGGCTGGTCCAGGTCCAGCTCCGCCAGCAGCGCGTCCAGCTCGTCGAGCGAGGAGGTCACCGCGAGGCTGCGGCGCATCTCGGAGCCGATGGAGAAGCCCTTGGTGTACCAGGCGACATGCTTACGGAAGTCGATCACGCCGCGCTTCTCGTCGCCGATCCACTCGCCGAGCAGGGTGGCGTGCCGCAGCATCACCGCGGCGACCTCCTTGAGCGTGGGCTGCGCGTACGCCTGTGAGGCGTCGCCCCCGGTACCCGTGCCCTCGAAGGCGGCGACCAGATCGCCGAACAGCCAGGGCCGTCCCAGGCACCCGCGCCCCACGACCACCCCGTCGCAGCCGGTCTCCCGCATCATCCGCCGCGCGTCGTCGGCCGACCAGATGTCGCCGTTGCCGAGCACCGGAATCTGGGGGACATGCTCCTTGAGGCGCGCGATGGCGTCCCAGTCGGCGGTGCCGCCGTAGTGCTGGGCCGCGGTCCGCCCGTGCAGGGCGATCGCCGTGATGCCCTCCTCGGCGGCGATCCGTCCGGCGTCCAGGTAGGTGATGTGGTCGTCGTCGATGCCCTTGCGCATCTTCATCGTCACCGGCAGGGCCCCCGCGTTCGCCACCGCCTCGCGCAGGATCGAGCGCAGCAGGTTCCGCTTGTACGGCAGCGCCGAGCCACCGCCCTTGCGGGTCACCTTCGGGACCGGGCAGCCGAAGTTCAGGTCGATGTGGTCGGCAAGATCCTCTTCCGCGATCATGCGGGCGGCCTTGCCGACGGTGTCCGGGTCGACGCCGTAGAGCTGGATCGAGCGCGGCTTCTCGGTCTCGTCGAAGTGGATCAGCTGCATGGTCTTCTCGTTGCGCTCGACCAGCGCCCGCGTCGTGATCATCTCGCTGACGAACAGGCCCTTGCCGCCGCTGAACTCCCGGCACAGCGTCCGGAACGGGGCATTGGTGATCCCGGCCATGGGCGCGAGGACCACGGGCGGCTGCACCGCGTGCGGACCGATCTGCAGCAGAGTCATGACGGCAATACCTTCGGCTTTCTTCGGCTTCCTTCGGCGGGACGGGCGAGCCGCGGCCGTACCGGCGATCCGGCCACCGCGATCTCCCATTGTCCCGCACCCCGGGAGCGTCCCTGCCGGGACCGGGCACCCAGGATCGTTGTAGCGTTCAACCATGCCTGATCTCAGCCGCCGACGGCGTCTCCTGGTGCTGGCGATCTGCTGCATGAGCCTGCTGATCGTCAGCCTCGACAACACCATCCTCAATGTCGCCCTGCCGTCCATCCAGCACGAGCTGCATGCCTCGGTCGCCGGGATGCAGTGGACGATCGACGCCTACACCCTGGTCCTGGCGGCGCTGCTGATGCTGTCCGGTTCCACCGCCGACCGGCTCGGCCGGCGCCGGATCTTCCTGGTGGGACTGGTGGTCTTCGCGGCCGGCTCGCTGCTGTGCAGCCTGGCGCCCGGCCTGGAGTGGCTGGTGGTCTTCCGGATGGTGCAGGCGGTCGGCGGCTCGATGCTCAACCCCGTCGCCATGTCGATCATCACCAACACCTTCACCGACCCGCGGGAGCGGGCCCGCGCGATCGGGGTGTGGGGCGGGGTCGTCGGCATCAGCATGGCGGCCGGGCCGGTGATCGGCGGGCTGCTGGTGCAGAGCGTCGGCTGGCGCTCGATCTTCTGGATCAACGTCCCGATCGGGGCGCTGGCGTTCTTCCTGACCCTGCGCTACGTCCCGGAATCCCGCGCTCCCAAGCCGCGCCGCGTCGACCCGGTCGGCCAGCTGCTGGTGATCGCGGTGCTCGGCTCGCTGACGTACGCGATCATCGAGGCCCCGGACGCCGGCTGGACGTCCCCCGAGATCCTGGCGTTCGTGCTGGTGGCGCTGGCGTCCCTGGCCGGGCTGATCGCCTACGAGCGGCGCCGCAGGGAACCCCTCATCGACCTGCGGTTCTTCCACAGCGCGCCGTTCAGCGGGGCCACGATCGTGGCGGTGTGCGCCTTCGCCGCGCTCGCCGGCTTCCTCTTCATCAACACGCTGTATCTGCAGAACATCCGTGGTCTGTCCGCTTTGGACGCCGGTCTCTACATGCTCCCCATGGCCGGGATGACGCTGATCTTCGCGCCCGTATCGGGGCGGCTGGTCGGCAACCGGGGGCCCCGTCTGCCGCTGCTCCTGGCAGGTACGGCGATGGGGGCGAGCGGGCTGCTCTTCGCGGCCTTCGACGCACAGGCGACGAACGCGTTGCTGTTCACCGGCTATATCCTGTTCGGCATCGGGTTCGGCCTGGTCAACGCCCCGATCACCAACACCGCGGTGTCCGGTATGCCGCGTTCCCAGGCAGGGGTGGCCGCCGCCGTCGCCTCCACCAGCAGGCAGGTCGGGCAGTCGCTCGGCGTCGCGGTCATCGGCGCCGTACTGGCGGGCGGGGCCCACGCGGCCGCCTCCGCGGACGCCTTCGTCGCGGCCGGCCGGCCTGCGTGGTGGATCATCGCCGGCTGCGGCGCGGCCGTGCTGCTGCTCGGGGCCCTGACCACGGGCCGGTGGGCGAAGGCAACGGCCGACCGCACGGCGACGCTGTTCGACGACGAGGCACGGGGACACCGGCCGGCGGACGCACGGTCGTAGGGGCGGACGCACGCCGGTAGGGGGCGGACGCACGGCCCGTAGAACGTAGGGGCGGGCGCACGACCGACGGGGCGGACGGCACGGTCGTAGGGCCCGGCGCACGGCCCGTAGGACGTAGGGGCCGGCGCACGACCGTCGGGGGCGGACGCACGCTCTCAGGGGCCCGACGCGCGGTCGATACCCCTCAGGTCAGACGGTGACGAGCCTCGGGGGTTCCCCCGGCTCCGCCGACTCGGCCGACCGCGCCGACTCGGCCGATCGCGACGACGCCTCCGCCGCCAGCCGTTCCAGTCGCTCCCGGGTCACCTCGTCGACCGGTGTGTAGGAGAGCAGCTTGGGACCGGGGTTGGGCCCCGTCCACAGGCTCGTTGCGGACAGCTGCAGCCCGCCCACCCGGGGATGCCGGAAGAGTTTGACGGAGCTCATCGGGCGGAGGACTTCATGCTGTGCCCAGATCTCCCGGAATTCGGACGACGCCTCCGTCAGCCGCGCGAGCAGCGCCTTCCAGGCCGGCTCCGCGACATGCTCGGCCATCGACGCCCGGAACTTGGCGGCCATCACCCGCATCGTGCCGTCCAGGTCGACCACGCTCGCCCGCCACTCGGGGTGAGTGAACGCCAGCCACATGCAGTTGCGGTCCTCTTCGGGCAGCGCATCGAGGTCGCACATCAGACGGCCGTACGTGGCGTTGTAGGCGAGGATGTCGAAGCGGCTGTTCTGGAGGACGGCCGGGAACGGCTCCAACTGACGCAGCATCTGCCGCAGTTCGCGCGTGACGCCCGTGCACACCGTGCCCGGCGTCGGGTCGATCGCCCCGGCCAGCGCGAACAGATGACTGCGCTCGGCGCGGTCGAGCAGCAGCGCGCGGGCGACCGCGTCCAGGACCTGCGGCGAGACGTGGATGTCCCGGGCCTGTTCGAGCCAGGTGTACCAGGTGAC
Organism: Streptomyces sp. NPDC048516; assembly: GCF_043199875.1. NCBI lineage: Bacteria > Bacillati > Actinomycetota > Actinomycetes > Kitasatosporales > Streptomycetaceae > Streptomyces > Streptomyces sp. NPDC048516. The sequence continues at coordinate 102,215 of NZ_JBICWS010000021.1, forward strand.
CCCGACGGCGCCCAGGTGCGCGACCTCCTCCCGGCGCAGACCGGGGGTACGACGGCGGGCGCCCCGCGGCAGCCCGACCTGCTCGGGCGTGATCCGCTCCCGGCGGCTGCGCAGAAAGGCGGCCAGCTCGTCCCGTCGGGCGGCGTCGTCGCGCGGAGCGGTGGCGTGCCGCGGGCCGGAGGCATCCCGTGGGCCGGAGGCGTGCCGTGGGCCGGAGGCGTGCCGCGCGGCGGTGGCGCCATCGGGGCCTGTGGCAGTCTGCGTCATGGGTCCAGGGTGCCGCACTCCGGAGCCGGTTGCCAGGTAGCGCCGGTACCAGGATAAGAACACTCTGGTACCAGTCTGAGCGGTCGACGATCGTCGGGACCGTGAGCGATACCCGAGCACAGATGACCACTACGGAAACCCCGGCCGCGCCCCCTGGAGCCCCGGCCACCCTCGCGGATACCGCGATCCCAGGGGCCCCGGGATTCCCAGAGGCATCGGCCGCGCCCCGCCCCGCCGTCCATCGGCACCCGGCCACGACCGTGCTGACCCCGCTCGGCCTGCTGACCGTGCTGCTGGGCGCGGCCCTGCCCATGATCGACTTCTTTATCGTCAATGTCGCGCTGCCGACCATCGACCATGACCTGCACGCGGGGCCCGCGATGCTGGAGATGGTGGTGGCCGGTTACGGCGTCGCCTACGCCATGCTGCTGGTGCTCGGCGGCCGGCTCGGCGACATGATCGGCCGCCGTCGGCTGTTCCTGTGGGGCCTGGCCACCTTCGGCCTCACCTCCCTCGCCTGCGGTCTCGCGCCGGACGCCGGGACGCTGGTGGCCGCCCGGGTCGCCCAGGGCGCCGCGGCCGCGCTGCTGCTGCCGCAGGTGCTGGCCACCATCCAGGCCACGACCACGGGCAAGCGGCGCGCCAAGGCCGTCAGCCTGTACGGGGGCACGGCCGGTGTGGCCAGCGCCGTCGGCCAGGTGCTCGGCGGCCTGCTGGTCTCCGCCGACCTGGCGGGCACCGGCTGGCGCGCGGTCTTCCTGGTGAACGTCCCGATCTCCGCCGCGGCCTGGCTGCTGGCCGCCCGTACGGTCCCCGAGACCCGGTCGCCGCACCCGAGCCGGGTGGACGGCCCCGGTACCGCGCTGCTCGCCGCGACCCTGATCACCCTGCTGCTGCCGCTGACCGAGGGCCGGGCGGCCGGCTGGCCCGTATGGTCCTGGGTTCTGCTGGCCGTGTTCCCCTTCGCCGCCGCCGCGTTCCTGCTCGTCGAGCACCGGGCCGAGCGTGCCGGACGCACCCCGCTCATCCCGCCCTCGCTGCTGCGCATCCCCTCCGTGAACAGCGGACTCACCATGATCATCCCGTTCTCGCTGGGCTTCGGCGGCTTTATGTTCGTGGTCGCCGTCGCCCTCCAGAACGGGCTGCACTACGGCCCGCTCGCGGCCGGGCTGTCCCTGGCGCCGCTGTGCGTCACGTTCTTCTTCGCCTCGCTGGCCGGTCCGCGGCTGGTGTTGCGGTTCGGGCGGCGGTTGGTGATCGCCGGTTCGCTGATCCAGGGTGCCGGCCTGATCGCCCTGGCGCTGACCGTACACACGGGCTGGCCCGGGATATCGGTGGCCGGACTCACGTCGAGCATGGCCGTGCTGGGCCTCGGACAGGGCATGGTGCTGCCGGTGCTGATGCGCATCGTGCTGAGCGAGCTGCCGGTGGCACAGGCGGGTGTGGGCGGAGGCGTCATGGTCACCACCCAGCAGTCCGGCCTCGCCCTGGGCGTGGCCACCCTCGGCACTCTCTTCCTCGCCCTGATGCCGTCCGTCGGCATCCGCGACGCGATGCTCGCCGCCCTGCTGACGCAACTGGCAATCGTCGCGGGCACGACGGCGCTCGCACTGCGCCTGCCCCGCCTGGTGCGCTGACCCTGACCGACCTGCGCTGACCTGGACTGACCTGGACCGACCTGGGCTGAGGCGAGCCGGCCCGGGACGTCCCGGGCGGACGCGAGCCGGCCCGGGCGGGCCTGGGCAATCCCGGGCGGGAACGACGAGAGCGACGAGAACGACGGGGACGGCAGGAACGACGGGAGACGGACGCGACTCACACATGACTGCTGACAATTATTGAAATCTGTCAGCCGTCATGTCATAGTGATGAGGGCGGGCAGGGCAGCCACCCGCCTTCATCCCCGCATCTCCCCTCCGTCCCTCCCGTCCTCCAGGAGCACGCAGTGCAGACCCGCACCCTGGGCACCACCGGCCCGCAGACCTCAGCCCTCGGCCTCGGCTGCATGGGCATGTCCGCCCTCTACGGCGACAGCGACCGCAGCGAGTCCATCGCCACCCTTCACGCCGCCCTCGACGCGGGCATCACCCTGCTCGACACCGGCGACTTCTACGGCATGGGCCACAACGAACTGCTGATCAACGAAGCCCTGCGCAGCGCCCCCGCGGCGGCCCGCGAAAAGGCGCAGATCAGCGTCAAGTTCGGCGCCCTGCGCACGGTCGAAGGCGGCTTCACCGGCTATGACGGCCGACCGAATGCGGTGAAGAACTTCGCCGCGTACTCCCTCCAGCGCCTGGGCACCGACCACATCGACATCTACCGGATCGCCCGGATCGATCCGGACGTCCCGGTCGAGGAGACCATCGGCGCCATCGCCGAGCTGGTCGCGGCCGGTCACGTCCGGCACATCGGCCTCTCCGAGGTCGGCGCGGAGACCCTGCGCCGGGCCGCCGCCGTCGCCCCGATCTCCGACCTCCAGATCGAGTACTCCCTCATCTCCCGCGGTATCGAGGAGGCCATCCTGCCGACCGCCCGCGAACTGGGCATCGGCATCACCGCGTACGGCGTCCTGTCCCGTGGCCTGATCAGCGGCCACTTCAGCCGGGACCGCAAGCTCGCCGCGAACGACTTCCGTGGCATGAGCCCGCGCTTCCAGGGCGACAACCTCGACCGCAACCTCGACCTGGTGGACGCACTGCGCAAGATCGCCGAGCAGAAGGGCATCTCGGTCGCGCAGACCGCCATTGCCTGGGTGCTCTCCCGTGGCGAGGACATCGTTCCGCTGGTCGGCGCCCGCCGCCGCGACCGGCTGACCGAAGCACTCGGCGCCCTGGAGGTCGCCCTCGACGCCGACGATCTGGCCGCCATCGAGCGTGCCGTCCCCGCCGGCGCCGCCGCCGGTGACCGCTACCCCACCGACCAGATGGCCCACCTGGACAGCGAGCGCTGAACGCGGGGCAGCGTGACCTGCGGAGCGGGTACGGGGCAGGGACAGGTACCGTCCGTACGTACCTGGTGCACGGATTTGGTGTACGGATCCGGTGTACCCACGTACCGGCGACCGGGGCCGGCCACCTGCGACCGGGGCCCGGCACACCCACCTGGTGGACCGCCCGGACCGCCCGCAGGACCGCCTCACCCCGTCCCACCCCGCCCCGCCCCTCCGAAAGGCCGACCGCCCCATGCCGCCCGAGACGTTGACCCCTGAGCGCATCCTCGAAGCCACCGAGGAGGTACTGCGCCGCTACGGCCCGGCCAAGGCCACGGTCGTGGATGTGGCGCGCGCCCTGGGCGTCAGCCACGGCAGCGTCTACCGCCACTTCCGTACGAAGGCGGCGCTGCGGGAGGCGGTCACGGAGCGCTGGCTGGACCGCACGAGCAAGGAGCTCTCGGTCATCGTCGCGACGGAAGGGCCGGCTCCGGAGCGTCTGGACCGCTGGCTGACCGCGCTGTTCGAGGCCAAGCGGCACAAGGCCGGTGACGATCCCGAACTCTTCGCCACCTATATGACGTTGATCGGAGAGAGCGGCGGCGTGGTCGACCGGCACGTCACCGACCTGGAAGCCCAGCTCACCACCCTCATCGAAGCCGGCGTCAGCCAGGGCACATTCCACACCCCCTCCCCCGCCACCACCGCCCGCGCCGTCTTCGACGCCACCGGCCGCTTCCACGACCCGTGCTACGCCCCCGAGTGGTCCCGCCCCGGGATCACCGCCGATTTCGAGGCCGTCCGTGACCTGGTGCTACGGGGCTTGCGCGGCTAGCACCTGTCTGTTGGATCACTTGGTCCAGAGGAAGACGGCTGCCCGGAGGCGCCGCCCCGAATGCGTCACGAGGCGGGCGGCAGCGCGAGCCAGTCCTGCCAGGTGATGTCGCGGCCCAGGTAACGAGGCTGCTGGAAGGGCCAGTCGGCGGCAATCCACCGCGGCACCAACGCGTCGAGCGCGCGCTCCACCTCGCCGCCGACGAGGTCGTCCACCACCCACCAGGAGATCTCTCCGTCGGAACCGGTGCGCTCGGGCGGGTCGATGTAGACGCAGCCGAGGATCGCCGTCTCCTCCTCGTTCAGCAGCGCGTAGTTGAACGACTGGTGCGCGGCTATCTCCTTCTCGTGCCGCAGCAAGTCGATGCGGTCCTCTTCATAGGTCATCGTCTCCTTGGGCCAAGCCCAGGCCGGCCCGAAGATCTCCCACAAGCGTTCTCGGGAGCCCATCACGGCGGGGTAGTCGATCGCGGTATCCGCCTCCCGGATCGGCCGCAGGTGAACCGCGGTGCCGGGCACGGGCACATGGACGGGGTGGACGAAGTTTTCAGGCAGCCAAGTCATAAGGCCCGACGCTACAGCCGGTTGGCAAGGGATGATCCAGGCGGCGCGGGCGCCACGGTCGACGACCACAGGGCTTCGGCACAAAACCGTCCGCACCCACCAAGCCGCCCTGTACACCGCCCGCCCTGTGCACCGCCCGCCCTGTCACCCCGTAGCGGCCGTGCGGTGCAGGAAGAGGGCCCAGGCGAGGGTGCCGAAGGCGGCGGTGTGGGCGAGCGCGCGCTCGATGTTCCAGGTGACCCACCGCCCCTCGAAGCTCTCCCGCGCGGCCTTGAGCGCACCGGGACGACCGGCCGGGGCACCAGGCCTACCGGAACTGCCGGTGCTGCCGGGCCCGGCATAGGCGAAGGCGGCGAACAGGCCGGCCATCAGGCCCGCGCCGGGGGTCGCGACCAGAAGCGTGACGGTCTGCAGGACTCTCATGGCTCCTCCGGATCCGGTGCCTGGAACGACCCTATCGACACCGGCCGCCGCTTCGGGGCCCGCGAGGGCCTGTCTGCACGGTCCCGGAGCGCAAAGGCAGGCGCCACCGGGACCCCCGGGCGGCGGAAGAGTCGCTATCCGGCCCTCCGGTAGCTGCTGCCGTCCCTGGGCCGGGCCAGCAGGCCCGCCACGACGAGGTAGCGGCGCAGCGCCGAGCAGTCTTCGTGCACCGTCAGCAGCGCCTCGTTGACCTCGCGCTCGCTGTATTCCCGGTCCCGCTCGAACAGCGTCTCCGCGAGATGTACGAGCAACTGCTCACGGCGGGCCGCCTTCCGCGGGATCGCCGTGAGCCGCCCCCGGGAGAAGAGGGAGGCCACCCCCTGTGAACCGCTCGACTCATGCTCAGACATGCCGGGAGCCTCCCCCGCCACCCCACACCCGGGCAACGCATTTTCCTGGGGCGACCGGGCCACGCGCTTTCACGGGTGGGGCGTAGGGTGACAAGTGGGCGACAGCCTCACCCCTCGGATCACCTCGTCCGCCCCGGGCCCTCACCAGACAGGCCGGATCGGGCCGTTGGGTGCAAGCCGGGCCAGGTCGGCGGCGAGGGCACCGAAGCGCTCCGCACCCAGCGCCTCCCGCCACGGTGTAATGGCCGCCCGGGCCGCCTGGTCGGCGGCGCGCGTCGCCGACCGGCCGCGCGCGGTCAGCTCCAGGAGCCGGGCGCGGGCATCCTGCGGGTGCGGCCGGCGCAGCACATACCCCTTGCGGACCAGCTCCTCGATCAGCTGGGCGGCGGCCTGCTTGGTGACCCCCAGATGCTCGGCCAGATCAGCGGTAGTGGCCTCGCCCCGGGAGATCCGGGCAAAGGCGAATCCGTGCACGGGGCGCAGGTCCGCGAACCCCTGCTCGGCCACACGTGTGTGAATCTCCTGCACCAGCTGTCCGGACAGCGCAAGCACGAGCGTGGAGAAGTCCGTCGACGGCGAGACCGCCGAACTCCGCCCCGGCGATGCGGCGGTGGCACCCGCCGGCTCCGCACTGACGGTGGCCAATCCGACCGACGAGCCGGCACGGATGTGGGTCACCACCCGTGCCGGCCTGACCGCCGAGCTGGCCGACGGCAGCAGCATGGCACCGCCCTGGGCCAACTAAGGGCTGCCCCTTACTTCTTCCACCAGGCGATCAAGCAGCTCGGCTAGGGCCGGAGATAGGGCCGGGTCATGATCTCCATGTTGTGGCCGTCCGGGTCGGCGAAGTAGGCACCGCGGCCGCCGAACAGGCGGTTGATCCGGGCGGGTTCGGTGTGGCGGGGGTCGGCGAAGTAGGTGACCCCGACCGCTTCCAGACGGGCGATCATGTGGTCGAACTGCTCGTCAGGCACGAGAAAGGCGTAGTGCTGGGACTGGATCGGCTCGTCACGCTTCTCGTAGTAGTCGAGCGTCACGCCGTTGCCGAGGTCCACGGGAAGGAACGGCCCGAAGGGAGCGCCGACCTTCAGCCCCAGTATCACGGCCAGGAACTCGGCCGACAGCTGCCGGTCCCTGGCGTAGACGACGGTGTGGTTCAGCTGCACGGAGCTGACCGGCAGCTCGGATTCCTGCGGGTACTGCTGTTCGTTCGGCATGGGGAGTGGGTGTCTCCGGGTCTTGCGATCCGCTGGGAGGACGCCGCACCAGGGCGGCACGCGAAAGACTCGAAGAAGGGGGCGGGGCTCTGGCCCGCCTCGTGCTCACGCCGAGGCCGGGGACCCCACTCGTGCATGGCCCATGGCCGACCCGGCAGTCACCCGGCTGATTCTAGTGATCACGACCGGCCGCGGCAACGGTCGTGGTCGGACAGACAGTGCCCAGGGCCGGACCGCGCCCGCCCGGGGCGTTGGTCGCAGCGGTCGACGGCGTTGCTGCGCCGTCACGGGCGTCCGGGGGGGACGCCGATACGCACGCCAGACGTAGCGCGGCAGACGTAGCGCGGCAGACGTAGCGCGCCCCAGCCGTAGCGCGCCAGACGTAGCGCGCCCAGACGTAATGCCCCGCAGCGAGGCCGCGTCCGGGCAGCTTGGTTGATCCGTAGGAGTGCACCGACCGCGTCCTTGTCGTTTCGCTGCCTGGTGCAGCGGGGCACGGCCATAGGTTGATGGGCCACAGCAGAGGGTGCCCACCAGACAGCCGCTGAGGCAGGGGTAGCGATGCGTCAGACCAATCTCACCGGAGAGCCGGCCGACTATGCGAGTGCCCGTGAGGAGCTGCGGGAAGCCGAGATCGAGCTGATGCGTCATCGTGAACGCGTCGCCGAGCTGCGTCGCCGGCTGCCGCTGGGCCCTGCCGTCGAGGACTATGCGTTCGAGGAGGGCCCTGCTGATCTGGAGGCCGGTGACTCGCCGGCGCGGACCGTGCGCCTGAGTGAACTCTTCACTCGGCCCGGGCGTGACCTGGTCGTCTACCACCTCATGTACGGCAAGAAGCAGACCGAGCCGTGCCCCATGTGCACGATGTGGCTCGACGGGTTCAACGGCGTGGCCCGCCACGTCGCGCAGAACGTCGACCTCGCGATCGTCGCCGCGGCCGGCCTGCCCGCGCTCCGTGCGCACGCCCGGGACCGGAAGTGGACGAATCTGCGTCTGCTCGGCGCCGGGGCCGACACCTTCAAATACGACCTGGGCAGCGAGGACACCGAGGGCAACCAGGACTCGACGGTGTCGGTGTTCACCCGCGACGACAGCGGATCGGTTCGCCACGTCTACTCGGTGCACCCGCGGATGTCCGACGACATCGACCAGCGAGGCATCGACCTGCTCAGCCCGGTGTGGCACCTGCTCGACCTCACCCGCCAGGGCCGGGGCAACTGGTTCGCCGCACTCGACTACTAGGCACTGTTTCTCGGATCACGTTCGGAGCCAGATGGCGAGGGCTGCGAGTGTGACGGTGCCGAGGTAGATGTAGGCGCGTTTCTCGTAGCGG
>NZ_JBICWS010000022.1:0-45021 GCF_043199875.1 Streptomyces sp. NPDC048516
CCAGAAGGGCGTCCAGGTTTGTCGTCACACACGAGCCAACGGGCGCCCTTCGCCATGGTCGCGGCCAGCACAAACATCGGACTCATTCATCTAGGTTCTGCCCGGGCCGATCATGTGCGGAGCTAGACAACCTTGGCTCCGAGACTGACAGTGCTGAGGTAGACGGGGGGGCACTGAAGGTGTTGGGCAGCTTGGGACAGCATGAGCGCACCGATCACTTCAGTGCCTGTAGCCGTGTCGTCTGCGGTAGTTCGGTGCTTTGGGGTGGTGGTCAGCGTTTGACACGGCTGCGAACGGCCAGGACCGCGAGGCCGAGGAGGACGGGTTCGGCGAGGCGGGAAGTCATCTCGGTGTATGCGCCGGCAGTGGTCAGGTCTTGGCCGGAGGAGCGAAAGATCACCGAGTTGACCGTTACCCGCAGAGCCCTCTCGAACCGCCCAGTGGTGACGCGCTCTCCCCAGGGGCCGGTGGGATTGACTGGGTCGGGGGTGTCGGTGGTCAGGGCGAGTGTCTGGCCGGCGACAACTTGGCGGCCGGTGGTTTCCCTCTTCGGGGCCTGGGTGGGTAGTCCCCAAAGCATCATGACCGCCACGGTGACGAGCATCGCAGCAGCCAGCGAGGTCAGGGCGCGGGAGGCACGCAACCCGTATCCGGACGCCGCCCAGTACATGGTCAGTAGGGCGCGTTCGGCCCAGGGGGTGCCGGTGCGGTCATGACGACGCATCTCGCACTCGCCGTAGTAGAAATCAGCTGCTCCGGGCTCGTTCTTGCCGTCCTCCAGGGCCTTGCGCAACTGCCGGTAGAGCGCGGCGAGGGTCTCCGGGCCGGGCGTGGGCAACAGGTCCGGGTGGTGGGGCCCGGGTTGCCACTCGTGCGCGGAAGAGACCCGTCCGGGAGTGGGTTGTCCCACGGTGGCGGCGCGCCATTGGTGTTCCTCGGCCAGAGTCCGGCGTCTGGACCATCGCAGCGGCATCAGTCCGCAGCGGTGCCAGCCGATCGGGGGGCGGGCAAAGGTGGTGCGGCCGTCCATGCGGAGCTGGTCCAGGTGCACCGCGCCGACGAAGCGGCACTCGGACAGGTCCACGTCCGTCAGAGCCAGGTGAGCGGCGTCCACCCCGCCAATTTCCCTCACGCGCACACCGGTATCCCGGCCCGCCAGCACCTCTTCGGACAAGGGGGCCTCCCCGATACCCGGGAAGGGGACAGGTTCGCCCGCCACGGTGACCGGACACTCCATCACCGCCCCGGCGAGGTCTACCTCGGCGCAACGCAGCCGCAGCGTGGCCGAGGGCACCCAGCGCGTCCGCCTCAGCGATAGCTCTCGCGCGGCGATCATCATCGTCACCGGCGCCTCGAACACAGCATGATCCAGGTTCACCGCGCCGCCGCACACCAGCGGGCCTAGCCACCGGGCAGCCTCGAATCGAGCCGCGATGAACGTGGCATCGCGGGTGAAGGTCGCTCCGGGGAACTGGACTGCGCTGGTGAAGGATGCCGCACGGAAGTGGGCGGCGCCGGTGAAAGTTGCCCGGCCGAACGCAGCGGCGCCGGTGAAGTTCGCCCCGTCAAACCAGACGGAGTAAGTGAAGGTCGTCTGATTGAACGCGGCGAGACCAGAGAAGGTAACCCGATCGAACGAAGCAGCACGGGTGAAGGTTGCCCCGTCAAACGAAGCGACGTGGGTGAAGGTCGCCTCATCAAACCGCGCTGGGCCAGTGAAGGACGCTCCGTCGAACCGTGCCGACCCGATGCGGGGCTGTTCGGTGCCGGGGTCGCGCAGGGCGTCGAGTAACCGGGCCAGCAGGTCTTCGGTGAACGGCGTGCTGCGATGGTCGATGTCGGCGCCCGGAGCCAGGGTAGCGAGGTAGGCGTCGCAGTCAGCCTCGTCCAGGTGGGCCAGGCAGGTTGTGTGTCCGGGGACGCGGATGCCGTGGCAGCCGACGGGGTGTTCCTGAGTGGCGTTGTGCCCGCAGTGCGGCCACAACGGTGGGGTGCTCGGTGGGGGTTCGGGGTTTGCAGAGGTCATGCCCCAAGGACGATCGAGGGTGGCTGGACAGTTGCCTACCTCGCCCGGGGAGCGCGGCGCTGAAATTTCTCTCGAGCTCCGTTCTGGGAACGGACCTGGGAGATCCTCCTCCAGCAGCGACAGTGCCTCGGCACCGTGGTTCTCGCCGCCACGACCGCCTGGATCTGCGCATGCTCCGGCGGACCGACCTAGCTGGCGGCAACAGTCGAACGTTTCAGTTCAAAGGAAACGGCCTAGCTGACTGCGTAGTCCGCGAGGGAGCTAAGCCCACCAGCCCGTCAGCGCCGGCGGCACCGAGCGCTGATCCGCCACCGCTGAGGAGCTCGCTGGTTCACATCACGAAATGAACACTCCGCGTTCGTGGAACCACACTGCGCTGCATTATTCATGAGCATTCAACTACAGGGGGGACCTATGCGACACATCGCCAACGCCTGTACCGCCCTTGCCGCTACAGCGCTCGCGCTGTCTCTCAGCGCCTGCGGCGGAACCAGCATCGACAGCCAGACGCCGCACTCCGAAAAGGCAGAGGAGACCGTCACACCCGCCTCCGAACCGGAGCCCACAGACGACTCGAGCCAGTCCTCGGACCAGCCACACAGCCTCACGGACACGGTGACCTACGAAAACAATGCCTCCGTCACGCTCCAAGGGTTCAGCCGTGGTGTCTCCCACGACTACGCGGCCCCGGGGAACACGCCTTACGTGAGGTTTAACGTCCGCGTCGTCAATGGGGCCAAGAGCACCCTGGATGTCACCGCCATGACCGTCAACTGCCAGTACGGTGATGAGGAAGGCAAGCAGGCGGAATCCATCTTCGATGACGGCCTGGAAGGTTCACCGAGCACCAAGTTGCTGGCCGGGCGCACCGTAAGCATCCCCTGGGCCTGCGAGCTGCCAAAGGGCCAACAGCACGTACAGATCGAGGTCACGCCCACCCCAGAGTCGGCGGCCGCGATCTACACCGGCAGCGTCAAGTAGCAGAGGCCACGCCCCCAGAGCAGCACCCGGCGGTGCAGGCGTCTGGCTAACGCCCGGCACCCTGCATCTCCGTCAGGTCAACCACTACGCCGAGCCGACCCCGAGCGCTGAGGACCACAATGGACTTCTCCAAGGGCCACGCGCCCGCCGAGCCCCTGACGTTTAAGGGGCAGCTTGCCACCCTCACCATCACACCCGGAATTGCCGAGATCTCACGACGCGCCATCGGAAAGCTGGGCGGCGCGAGGAATGCCACCATCCATCTCGTCAACGTGGTCTCCATCCAGTGCAAGGAGCCCACCCGGCTCGTCAACGGCTACCTCTACTTCGCCGATGCCACCGACCCGAAGCGGATCACGGCCTGGAGTACAGACACACGCAAGCAGGTCGCCGGCAACAGCCACGCGATCATGTTCAGTTGGCAGCAGCGTGACACCTACACCAAGGCCAAAGCCGCCGTAGACCAGATCATGGCCAACCGCATGAACTGCTGAGTAGAAGAAGTCAGCAGGCACTCACTCCCGGAGCAGAGGGTTCCTCGTCCCTGTTCGCTGGCGCCATGGGCGCGTATGAGAATCCCTCAAATCATCGCACCATCGACTTTGACGACCCGATCGAGGCCGCCGAGATCATTCAGCCCGCGGACCCACTGCCACGACAGGTCGAGCGGTTTAAACGTCGCCCATCCCGGAATTCCTAGTAAGCGGTGGGCCACGGGTCACCCAGCTGCGCCTTCGGTGCCACAGGACAACAGCGGGTATGACTAGGGTCGGGCCGACGCATCGTCAGCCCGGCCCAGCTCCTGTCTACGCCGGTACGGGGTCTCCCAGAATTCCGCGGAGGACCGTACCCGCGGACGGCGAAGCTTCGGCTACCTGCCTCAGCGCTTCGTCCTTGAGATACCGGTAGCTCTGCGGCGGATGGAAGGTCCCAGCGGCACGCAGAGCGCTGAGCGGCACCGGCTCCTCGAAAGGCTGCGGCTCTTCGAGAGTCAGCCCGCTGGCCTGGGTGGCACCGCTCATGTACTCGTCGAACTCCCGTCGACTGATGCCCGTTTGGGAGCGATGAGCGCGCCACACCTCCCTCGGGGAGCCGACCTTGACCGCCGCGATGCGCGCCAGCCCCACCAACGCCATCGTGGGGGCGGTGGCGTAGAGGACGACAGTGGTGCCGGGCGGCGCAGCGACACGCTGTCGGCGCACCTCGACCGTCTTGCTGCCCGCCAGGATCGCCGTAGCGAAGCGGGGGTGCACGGACAGCAGCATCGGGCGGTCCAGATCGTTCACGTCCTTCGGTGTCCCTCTTCGTAGACCGCCTGGAACAGCCTGTTGCTGATCTTCGACAGCGACTGCAGCGAAAACTGTAGTCCCAGGCCCTTGGCCAGTGAGTTCAATCGCCGCAGCGGCACCATCCTCGGAAAGATCTCGGTGTCCGAGAACCTCAAGGCCATCGCACGGCCTGAAGCATCGCGGCGAGCGATTGCGCGTACCTGCTCCCGACCATATACGCCCAGGTGTTCGAATTTCGAGTGCAGGGCATCCGGCGCGTCGATTACCACCTCGTCCAACTGCGAGCATCCGATGACCATTTGACCCTCTTCATGGGAGGAGCCCCTGCTGACGTACCAGAGCAGGCGCGCCGGGACGCTCTCGCCACGGTGCCCGGAAGAACGGTAGTAGACGTGTTCCCTGCTGATCCCCAGTTCATCGGGGCGTGGCAGCAGCGTCGCAGGGGTGTTGAACAGCTCGGTGGACCAGCGGGGTTCGATGGGCACCAGGAAGGACGGCATCAGGGAGTCCATGACCTTTGCCGGCCACCAGGCCCGCTCAACGAAGCCAGCCACCTCGGCGGGTAATCCGGCTTCGAGTGCCGTTTCCTCACGCCCCAGCTCACGGGCCGTCTCACCGGCGACGGCTGCCACCTCTTGGGCGGTCCCGCAGACGTCGACCAGCAGGGACGCCAGCCCGCCATCGTGCTCGAAGAAGCCGTCATCACCCGCGGCCGTCTTGGTGGCGGGCGATGGAAAAGCATCAGTGACTCGTACGGCTTGGGCGCCGCACTCCCGTCCGAGACGTTTCAGTGAGAACAGCAACTGCCGGGCGAGCGTCTCTTCCAGAGGGTGCGCCGCGGTCCGCAGCACCGGCACGCTCAGTGTGCGCCCGTCCATCGCCCATGCGTAGAGCGCAACTGGGCGGCCTTGCCCGTCCCGAAGCAGTTCACGGTTCCACACGACCGTGTCCGCAGCCAAGGCTTGCAGCCGCTTTGCGAACGCCGAGCCACGGTCGCCTCCTGACTGGTCGAAGAATGCCACGAGTTCGGCCTCTGCCCGGGGCGACACCTTACTGACGCGGAACTCCGTGCCCATGAGGTCGGCCGGCCGGTACATCTGCGCCTGTCGCAACTCGTCCACGTGCAGCGTCACAGCCGACGGTGCCACCACCTTGACCCTAGCGATGCTCCAGGCAACATCAGCCAGTTGCATCAGCAGAGGATCCCGGGTGACAAGAACTTGCAGGCCGGCGCACGAGGTCTCGGCCACGTACTGCAGGCGTGGCATCAGCTCGGATTCGGCGGGCAGGTCGTGAACTTCAGCCGTCCGAGCCGCCTCCAGCATCTCGTGACACCGTAAAGCCACCGCCTCTGCGTCCGGAGTGACCCGACGCAACCCGTGCGAGGCAGCCCGCTGATGCTTGCGCTCCGCCGTATCGGCGATGGCCCGCAGATCGTGCAGAAGCTGTGGCGTGAAGGCGAATTCGATGAGGTCAGCCAACCAACCGGCCTCAAGGGCCCGTGACTGTGCCGCTTCGCTCGCCGGTGACCGCCCCCGCAGATCGGCGAATACGCCGTGGTCCACGGTCACGACCAGTAGCGCTTCGCTTTCCACGTCGGCGAAGAGGTCCGGGTGCCCGTGGTCGAGCCACCACCCGTCCAGGGTCTCCCCGTCCTGTCCGCGCCCACGCACCTCCCCTTGCGGAACGAAGCCCAGGCTCGTCCACATATCGCTGAGCCCGTAGTCACGACGGCACTTCGCCTTGATCCCCAGCCGATCCGAGTGCCTGTGCCGGATCTCTTCCACCAGCAGCCGTGCCGCGCCCTTGCCGCGGTGTTCCTTCGCGATGCACAGGTGCGCGAGCCGGACATGCGGGCTCCGCTTCGGAAGCCCGAAGAGTGCGTACCCGATCACCTCGCCCTCATCGACAGCGACGAGCAGCCCGCCGTCGCTCGCGTGCTTGCGGTACGCGGGAGGCGTGAGCAACCCGAGCGTCTTGGTATAGCGATCGCCCAACGCCACGGCCGCATCGATTAACTCGGCTTGCGTCTCCGCCACAGGCATGATCTTGATCGCCACGAGTCCCCCTCCGAATGAACTTGCCACTGGCCAGTTCGGCTCTCGTGTCAGTACATACAGGGAAAGCCGCGTCGGCCCAAGACCGCCTTCGATCAAAGGCGGACGAGACACGGGTACGGCAAGGGCCGGGCCGACTTCTCGTCGGCCCGGCCCAGGTCACCGATCAGCCTGCTGGTTCGAACGCCAAGGCCATGGACGGTCGCCAGCTCTCCCACCTGCTCCCCGTACTCGCTGGCCTCCTGACGCTGACGGCGCACGTCGGCGTCCATGGTGGCGTCGATCTTGCGCTGGTGCGTCCTCTTGGAATGCTGGTAGATAAGCTGCGCCCGCTCGCTGGACCGACCGGCGCGGACCATGAGGTCCTTCAGCTTGGCCCCGGTGTCCGCTGCCAGGGTGTTGCCGGTGTGCCGCAGGTCGTAGAAGCGAAAGTCGTCGGGCAGGCCGACCTTGTTCCGCGCCTTGCGGTACTTGCGCCCGAAGGTGGACCGGCGGAACGGCACCCTGCGCTCCCCGACGAAGACCAGCCCCTCCGGCCCCGGCTCAGCGAACCAGTCCAGCTGCTGTCGCAGGTCGGTGAGCACGATTAGCGGCAAGACGATCTCCCGTTTACCGGCACAGGACTTGGGCCTGCCGATGACCCGTGTGCCCGTGGTCAACTCCGGTGCGGCACGCTTGACCCAGACCGATTCCTCGTCCACGTCGACGTCCCTGCGACGCAGCTCCGCCAGTTCCTCCGGACACATCGAGGCGAACGGTGCCAAGCCGCTTAACTTGATCGGGTGGTATCGACTGATTGCCTGACAGGTGCGGGATGGGTCCGGTAGATGTGTGCGCGTGACTGACTTCACGCCCGAGGACGGCGAGCCCACCTCCTTCGCCGAGAGGGCGAAGGACCTGTACAGGAAGCACAGGGAGAGAATCCTCGCCGTTGGCGGCGCTGTCGGCATCGTGGCTCTGTCCGCCGTTGCCGTGATCGCTAGGAACGCCATGGAACCGAGCGTCCCCGAGGACACCGAGGATCAGGAGCAGACCTCCGCCACTGAAACCACGGACGAGCCTCGGCAGTCGCCCATTCCTCACCTGCGGAAGCTCCCTGAGGGTCAGAACGCCAGCGAGGAAAGGAAGGCGCAGCACAAGGCGGAGACAGGGGCCGACCTCGCACCCGGTACTACTTGGGTTCACCCCCCGGAGGACGAGGACCCCGGCGAAGCCGCAGCCTGAGCACCGAGGCGAAGGGTGCCGCGTCCTCTCACTCCTGAGCAGTGCCGACGGGATGCTGGCAAAACGTCTCTCCCGCCTCGATACCTGCGATCGCCCGGGGAGACGCCGTCGGCGGCTGAGACGCCGCTCCTCCAAAGAGCGGAGGTGGCCGGATGCCGCCCCTCCCTTCGACCTCGGCTGTCACCAGCGAACGTCCTCGTGCCAAAGTCGCCGAGCGGACCGGACTAGCAAATAAGCGAACGCGAGGAGCAGCACATGCGCGACGGGGGACAGCAGTGGACACTCACCGTGCCCACAGGCGGCGACACACTCCGGCAGGAGCGCCTCACCCGGGATCTGCACGACAGCCTGGAGAGGGCAGACGGTCTCGTCGTCGGCTTTCACGACGCCGAAGGGCCCGCCGCACCGGGCCGTAAGGGTACGGGCGTGGGCGAGGTGGCTCTCTGGGCCGCTACCACTGCCGCTGTCATTCGCCCGGCGTCGCAGGTCCTGATCACCCTGATCAAGGAGTGGTGCGCCAAGGAACGACACCGCAAGGTCGTGGTCACCATCGCGGGTGACTCCGTCGAGATCACCGGGCGCCCTGACGCCGCACAGGAACGCATGGTCCGCGAATTCCAGGACCGGATCTCCGGCAACGACGGCCCCGGACCGGATGACAGCGCGGCGTGACCCGCCTCCATAAGCGCCGGGCTCTTCTGATCGGCAACGAGCACTACGACGACGGCCGTTTCTCGCCACTCGCCTCCGTCCGAGCGGACGTATGGGGACTTGCTCAGGTCCTGAAGCACCGCAACATCGGCAACTTCGTCTCCGTCCGGACAGAATCCGATCTCACCGCAGACGACATGCGAGCAGTCATCGGCGAGTTCCTTCAGGATCGCGACGAGGACGAGCTCGCGCTCGTGTACGTCTCCGGGCACGGTGTACGCACGGTGCGTGACGGCGGCGAGTTCCACTTCGTCGCCAAGGACACCGACTACGACAGACTGGCCGCGACCGGTATCAGCGCCGGGTTCCTCAATGATTCGCTGGAAGAGTGCGTCGCACCGCAGAAGGTCGTGATGATCGACTGCTGTCGCAGCGGCGGGTTCGCCATGGGGCTGCGTACGTCGGACCGACGGCCTGACAGCTCCGTGGCGAAATCCGGCGAGCAGCCCCCGCTGACCAGCAGGGGTGTGTACGTCCTGTCGTCCTCACGGGCCGGGGAAGACTCGTTCGCTGACGCGGGCGGCGGCGATGACGTGAAGCCGTCGGCGTTCACCGGTGAGGTCATCGAAGCGCTGCGCACGGGGAAGGTCAGCAAGGACGGCGGCCGTGAAGTACAGGTCAGCGACCTGTTCCACTATGTGAACCGGCGAATGCGTGCCCAGGACGGTGGCCGTCAGGTGCCGGTGCACTCCGCTCTCGGCGTCGACGACCGAATCGTCATCGCAGACAGTCCATTCGGCCGGGCCCCCATCCTCGATCCCCTGAGTCCGCGACCCCGCCCCGGCGCCGAGGAGCCGCCACAGCCGCACGCCGCGAAGTCCGCTCATACGCAGCCCGCCTGGGCCGGCCTGCTGGACTACTACCGCGAGTGCGTTCTGGCCGAAGGCGCCGAGACGCCTCTGATGGAGGTGGGCCACCAGAACACGTCGTACGTATGCCTGGACGGCGCGGAGAGGTTCATCTCCGGCGACGTGGACGACGACGGATGCACCGCGCTCCCCGAAGAAGCGGCCTCGCTGGTGGATTCGGCGGCCGAGGACGACGCGGAGCTCTGGGCGGGTTACCCGGCCGTGGTCCTCACCGGGCCGCGCTCCGGAAGCCCCTGGCGGCACCCGAAGTTCGCGCCGCTTCTGGTACGCCGCGTCGAGATCGTCCAAGGCGAGGGTGAGGTGAGGCTGAAGCCGTACGGTCCGGTCCAGCCGCATCCTCAGCTGGCTCTCGACTGGCTCGGCGAGGAGGAGGCCACCCAGCTCATCGACACGTTCCAGCCGTCTTGGCACCGAGGGCAGCACGACCGTATGGCTTTGGAGGTACGCAACCTTCTTACGCAGGAGTTCGAGCTGCCGTGCGTGCAGGAGCTCCAGCCCGACCAACTCGCCGACCGCATCGACGTCCGCACACCTGGCCACGGCGCCCGCAACACCGCGGTCCTCTTCTCGGCCCGCCCCCAGACAGGCTTCACCAAGCGCCTGCTCAACGACTTCGCCGACATCGCCAAGCGGACCGACCAGATCGAGAAGACTGCCCTCGGGGCCCTCGCGCCCGAAGCCTCGCAGCGTGACCGAGCCCTCGGCCACACGGAACCCGAACCGGCGCGCCTCGTGACGCCACTGCCCTGCAACGAGGCGCAGACCGCAGTGCTCCGGTCCGCCATGACCCGCCGGCTCACGGTGGCCACCGGCCCGCCCGGCACCGGCAAGAGTCAGTTGGTCGCCAATCTCGTAGCCACCGCGATCTCCGCCGGTCAGACCGTACTGGTCGCGTCCACCAACAACGAGGCCGTGGACGAGGTCTGGCGCCGCTGCGACACACTGGTGCCCGGCAGCATCGTACGGACAGGTTCGGCGCGGAAGAACGCCAAGAGCAACGCGGAGCACGAGGCCGCCGCGCTGCACGCACTGCGCACCGGTCCGGAGCCGTCGTCCACCGTGACCACGGCGTCCATGGAGGCCACCCTGGCCGCCGACCGTCTGGCAGAAGTACGGCGGGACCTGGCGCACATCGCGGAGACGGAGTTGCGGCTCCGCCGGGCAGGCGAGGCCCGCGACCACCATGCGCAACAGCTCGGGATCGCCGTCGCCGAACTCCAGGACCTACTCGGTCGTCTGCCCCGGCCGAGGGAGCTGGAGGACAAGGCGCGCCGTCTCTCCCGCGCGCGCATTCTCGGGTCGTGGCGCCGGGCCCGGTTCCTGCGCGGGGCCGGTCTGGACGGGTACGACGGCGATTCCGCCGCGGGCTGCCTCGCGCTCGCCGGCTTCGCCGCGGCCGAGACGGAGTGGCGTGACGGGCGCGAGCACGCGGCCTCCGTGGACGACACAGCGCTCGCGCGCGCACTGCGCGACGCCGAAAACAGCGTTCAGGACGCTTCACGCACTCTCCTCGCCACCACGGTGCAAGCCGCCGCTTTGGCTGGGCGCCGTCGCATCCTCGATCTGCTGACCGCTCAGGACGGCAGTCGCAGCGACTGGCCGCAGATGCGGAGGGTTCTGGGCCGCTCAGACGGCTCGCCGGATATGCCTGCAGTGGCCGGGTGGGCCGTCACCAGCCTCTCCGCCCGGCGTTTCCCTCTGGGCCCGGCCTTGTTCGATCTCGTCGTCATCGACGAGGCCAGCCAGTGCGCGATCCCGCATGTCCTGCCGCTGCTCTTCCGCGCGCGGCGCGCGCTCGTCATCGGCGACCCCATGCAGCTCACGCACATCACGAAGACCAGCCCGCACCGCGAGGCGCTCATTCGCCGCGGGAACGGGCTGCGGTCCGAATGGCTGGAGAAACACCGCCTTGCCTACCGGCGCCACTCCGCCTTCCACGCCGCCGAACGCTCCGCGGGCGGCACGTTGCTTCTCGACGAACATTTCCGCTGCCACCCGCACATCGCCGCGATCTCCAACGACCTCTTCTACGACGGCGGACTGACCGTCCTCACCGACACCCGCGGCCGCCCCGCTCTGCCGCGTCCCGCCGTCATCTGGACGGACGTGCCCGGACGGGCCACCCGCCCCCGGTTGGGTGGCTCCTGGGTCAACGAAGACGAGATCCGAAAAACGCACGACAGCGTCAACTACCTGCTGGAACAGCTGCCGCCCGAAGCCACCGTCGGCGTTGTCACTCCCTTCGCGCCGCAAGCCGAAGCGCTGCGGAGGCGGTTGCAACCGTACGACGAGGAGCGTCTGCGCATCGGAACGGTACACACCTTCCAGGGCGGCGAACGCGATGTCATGGTGTTCACCCTCGTCGCAGGGGACGGCATGCACCCCGGTGCCGTCGAATGGGTCGGCGGACAGCTGAACCTTTGGAACGTCGCCGTCACCCGCGCGCGAAGTCACCTCATCGTGGTGGGAGACAAGGAGCGCTGGCGGAAACGGGGAGGGGTGGCCGCCGCGCTGCTGGGGAGCGCGGAGCGCGACGGCGTGCCCTCGCGTGACAGCAGCGAAGACGTGCTACTCAAACGCCTGTACCAGCTCCTCTCCCGCGAGGCGGGAGCCACTGTCACGCTGGGCGAGACCGTTCACGGGCATCCGGCGGACGCTCTGGTGGGAGGCGTCGGCGACACCGCCCCTAGAGCTGTACTGCTCGACAGAGGAGTCGAAGAGGGCGCTGACGCGGCACGCCACATCCGGCTCATGCTGCACCGGCGGAACCTGCTGGGCAGTGGGGACGGCGAAGTCGAAGCCGCTCGATGGCCGGCCTGGAGGCTGTACGAGACAGACGAACAGCGGGGGTGAGCCAGGCCCCGCGCCCTGATCGGGCGGGGCTCTCACTCTCCGTACGCCTGACTCCAGCGCGTCCGATGCCGGCACCCCCCTGGCCACCATCGTTCACCTCCTGCTGGCAGCCGCCTACGAATAAGCGTGCCCCGCACGCTGCCCCGCAACAATGCGCACCGCCGCACCGAGGCAGAGTCGACGAGGGGGAGGACGCGGCGGTGGTGGAAACGGGGTGCGTGTGCTTAACGCCGTGGAGCCCAATAACTGGTTCGAGCCGCGCTCGATGATCCGAACATCGAAGCGGGGAGGCGCGACGGGTATCCGACAGCCCGTTCGGGCCAACGCCCGGCCGACGGTAACGTGTGGGACGACTGTGCACAGATACGGGGAACGCCAGGGAGGGCGCATGGGGGGCTATTTCAAGGTCGAGGCAGACAACCTCGGACGCCTGCTGAAGGACCTGCACAACAGCCAGGACAACATGCGCAAGGCGCTGGACGCGCTGAAGGATACCGGCCCGAAGTCGACGGGAGCGGAGGCTCTGGACAACGCCTGCGACGAGTTCCACGACAGCTGGGACAACGCCATCAAGAAGATCGCCGACGGCACCCAGGCCATCGAGGAGAAGTTGAAGCAGGTCAAGCAGAACTACGAGTCGATTGAGCACGCGCTGCGCGACGCCTTTGCGAAGAACGCCAAGTAGGCGCCGTGCAGTGTGCGTTCACCCGAACCGTCCTCTTCTCTCCGACCTACTACAGGTGACTCCATGACCACGCACGACTTCCCCGCCCTCGGCTTCAACCCGGCGCCCGGCAACCTGGGTTCCGTCGACGACCTGACCGGCAAGCTCGGCTCGGCCAAGCGCTCCCTGGACTCTGCCCACGCCGTCCTGTCCCGCCTCGGCAAGGGCGGCGGTGACTGGGAGGGCGATGCGGCGAAGGCGTTCGCGGGAAAGGTCGGCGACCTGCCCAAGTACGTGAGTGACAGCCGCGAGGCCATGCACGACGCCGTCACCCAGCTCCGCTCCTGGCACACCGCGCTCTCCTCGTACCAGACCAAGGGCCGCCAGCACGAGGCGGATGCCGCCGCGGCCAAGCAGACGGTGGCCACCCGGAAGGCGGAGAACGAGCGCGCGCACCACGCTTACAACGAGGCCGCAGCCAACCCGGACCTCCGCCTGGCCGGCACCTACTACACCGACCAGGCTGCCCTGGACGCCGCGCAGAAGAAAATCGACGCAGCGAACGACCGCCTGAACAAGGCGGACACCGCCCTCGACTCCGCCCGCCGCCGTCTGGATTCCGCCACCGACGAGCTTGAGGCGATCGTCAAGAGGGCTGAGGAACTCCTCGGCAACCACCAGGACAAGGCCCGGGACATCGCCGACCGCATCCGGCGGGCCACGGAGAACGCGCCGGACCCGGGGTTCTGGGAAAGTCTCGGTGACCTCTTCACCCGCATGGGCCACGGCATCCAAGAGTGGTGCACCAAACATGCCGACCTGCTCAAGGAGATCGGCGACTGGCTTTCTCTCGCCTCCGGCATCCTGGGCGTCGCCTCGCTGCTGACCCTGTGGTGCCCGCCGCTCTCCGGTGCCCTGGCCCTCGCCAGCGCCGGTGCCTCCCTCGGCGCCCTCGCCACCCACGGGGCGGCGAAGCTCGGTGGGGCGAACGTGAGCGTGATGGACCTGGTGGGCGACGGGATCGGGGTGGTCCCGTTCGGGAAGTTCGGCTCCGTCGCGATGAAGGGCGCCAAGGTACCCATGAAGCTGGTACAGGTGGAAGGCCGCACCGTCGCCTCCATCGACAAGGTCAACAAGATCCGCGCGTTGCGGGACGCCGGGTTCACCGGCCGGGCTCTGGAGGGTAAGTCACTCTTCGGGAGGGGTGCGGAGTACGCGGGCGGCAGCAAGGTCTTCACCACCACCGGCATCGGCAACCGCGTGAAGCTGGCGTGGACGAGCCACGTCCAGGACGTTGCGGGGGCGAGCATCAAGGAGGCGGGGCTCAGTAAGAGCCTCACCAAGATCATGGACAGCGGCTTCACCCCCGACGCGGTCAAGACGTCCCTGCGCGGGGCCCTCAGGGCCGACGGCTCCATCGACCCGACCTCGTGGTGGTCCAAGGGCCCGCAGGTGGCCCAGCAGGTGCCGGGCCTCGCCATCGACGGCTACAGCCAGGCCACCAATCCCGGTTCGCCGGCTGCGGGGCGGCTCTGATGACCACGGTTCCGCAGAGCGTGTCACTCGCCCTGGACACCCCGGAGGGTTTCCACGAGCTGCCGCTGCACCTCCCCCCGGACGTCTTCGACGCCGCCCTGTGGGAGCTTGCGGAGAAGATCTGGCCGGGTGGTACGGATTTCCAGCGCGAGACTACCGCCGTCGTCTACTCCGACCTCACGGCCACCCTGGCTGCCGACAACGTTCTTCACGCGTCCGTCGCCTTCTACGAGACGGAGGACGGCGCGGCGAGCACAGCTCACCTCCTGGTACGGGCAGAGGCCGTGGCCCCGGAGGCTCCGGAAATCGTCGCCGCTTCGTTCCAGGAGACACTCTCCTTCGACGAGCACCGCAGCATCGCCCGGGTGGACCTGCCCTGTGGCCCGGCCGTGCTCTCCCTACACGCCACCGAGACGGAGGGCGAGGCCATCCTTCCGGCACTGGAGTTCGCCCACGTCGAGTTGTACGTACCCTCTCCGGTTCGAGGCTGGCTGGTGGTGCTCGCTCTCACGACACCGTGCTTCGCCGACCTGCCGCGGTACACGGGTATCCTGCGGCAGATCGGTGAGTCTCTGGTCATCCGCCCGGCGGAGCAGGCGGAGGACCTCCCGGAGACGCCGGCGGCTGGCGGCGTGCGCGCGGTGTTCGGTTAGGCGGGAGGCACGGTGACCCCCACGGTCTCGGACCCGCACGACCGAAAACTCGCGCGCCTCGAGTTCCGCGAGCGGCGGGGAGCCGCCTGCCGTCGTGCGAGGTGTTCCTCCCGGACGGCCACACGCTGCGCGCCCGCTCGTCGGCCCCCTCGCAATTCTTCACCGCGTCAGCGTGTTTCCCCTGAGCACACTGTGCGGCGCCCAGAACTGACGAGACGAGACACTCCATGACACTCGCCTTCACCCGCCACCTCGACGGCAAGCGCTACGAACTGCGCCCCCGGGGCTCCGCCCCCGTCCACGTCCGCCGTGGGGCCCCCGACGGCCGCCCCCTTCCCAAGGGATGCAAACCACGCTTCGTCCTCGCCGCTGAGCCTGCCGGTGGCTCGCCGCTCGCCGTGGTCGTCCGGAAGGACGGTGGTCGCCTCGCCGTGCTCACCCCGGAGCACGAGCACTTGGCCGAACTGCGCCTGCCGCCAAAGAAGAAGCGGTGGCGGCCCGTGTACGAAATCCACCTGCCCGACGGAACGGTGCTGCGTGGACGGGAGGGGACGGTGCCGTCGCTGCTCCTGTGCCTGGTGATGCTGCCGTTCGTCCTGCTGTACCTGGTTGCCCTGACGCTGTCCGACTCCCCTGCCGACGCCACCACCGCCCCACTGCGGACGGCCTGGAAGCGGCCGGGTGAGCTCTTTGGCCGGGCGGCACTGACCGAGTCCGCGCGCGGCCGGTTCCGGGTCCCGGATGACAGGCTCGACCACCGCGTGGCGTACGCACAAGCGGCGGCGAAGTACTGGGAGCGGTAACCCTCCATCCGCCCCCGCCCTGTCGCGTCTGGCGTCACAACTCCACCAGTCACTGACACATCGACAACCGCGGCGTCGCAACAACCCGCCCTGGGAGTCCGGTCCGATCCGTATCTCTGACGGCCCCGTGCCAGTGCCGTGCCAGATGCAGCGGTAAACAGCGGTTAACCATGGGCAGAAAAGCGTCCGCTTACAGCCCGCTCAGCACACTGTTTGTACAGGTCAGGGGCGGGCGTTCGTAGCCTGCGAAAGCCCCCTGATTCCCAAGCTCAGAGCGCGGGTTCGATTCCCGTCACCCGCTCCAAAGTTGAGGCCCAGGTCAGAGACCTGGGCCTTGTTTGTCGTCTAGACCCCGTTAAGCGTCGCGCACCAGATCCGCACCAGAAGGCTCACCGGAAGGCTGCTGGCGGGCCTTGCTGCGAGCGGCCCGCACCAGATCGTCCAGCCCGCTCGCAGCAAGGCCCGAGGGCTGGTAGATCAGTGCGTCTCGTTCCGACGACTGGCCGGCGCGCACCATCGTGTCCTTGAACGTGGCTCCGGACCGCGTCCCCAGGGTTTGCCCAGTGTGACGAAGGTCGTAGAGGCGGAAGCCCTCCGGCATGCCGACGAGCGCGCGGGCCCTGCGCCATTTCCGCCCGAAGGTGGAACGCCGGAACGGTTTGCCGGTCGGGTTACTCGAACGCGACGAGACTCCGGAGGCCGGAGTGCGACGCGAGATCTGGGAAGAGTCCGGCATCCACGTAGAGGTGGACGAGCTCACCGGGGTCTACAAGAACACGGCACGAGGCATCGTGGTCCTGGTTCCGCTGCAAGCCGGTGGGAGGCGAGGAGCGAACCCCCAGCGAGTCGACGGCGACTCCTCGGTACGCGAACAGCCCAACGACTCCCCGTTTCGCGCGGACATGAAGGCTCCGGGCAAGCAAGGGGGTTGGGAGAGCAGGGCTGCGGCGAAGGTCCCGGCGCCGGCTGAGATCGCGGCACGCCTCGGCATTGACGAGGGCGACCTGTGCGTCCGCATCGTGTACGAGTTCCTCGCTGACGGGAAGCTGGTGCAGCTGTCGACGAACTTGGATCCGTACGACCTCACAGGCGGCACTCTGTCGTCCCCCCAGAGGGTGGGGGGCCGCACGCCGGGGTGGGCGTGGTGAACCGCATGGCCGAGATCGGCATTACGGTCAGCCACGCTGTGGAGCAGCCGAAGCCGCGGCAAACGAATGCCGAGGAGGCATCACTCCTCGGCACCCAGAAGGCCAGCCTGATCACGCGCATCCGGCGGACGTACTACAGCGGTCAAGGGCGGCCCGTGGAGAAAGCGGACATCCTCGTCCCCGCCAGGCTGTGCGAGATTGTCTACGAGATTCCTACAAGTGGTCAGTGGGACGGATGCCCACAGCCCGAAGTTGGCGCATTGCCCGCCCATCAGTACGGCACGCCCAACCGAGATTCGTGAACTCCTCGCCGGAGTTCACAGTCAGGGCATCGAACCGGGCCGTGAGCTGGAGGGCTCGCGGACGGCCCTTGCTGACGCGTCATTCCTGTGACAGCCGGGTGGTCAGCTTGACCGAGGCCACCCGTCCCGCACGCGCCCTACCGTCACGGATGCGGGAGCGTGGAGCGGACGTACCCCGACACGTGGCCGGGGGAGCGATCTACTGACACGATGTGGCTCAGCCCGTCATGGGCGCTCCGCCAACTGACTCGTCGCGTCATCTCCGTACGGGTTACCCAACACTTGCGTCGTAACGTTCGTGAACTCCGCATAGATGCCAGCGATCTCGTGGCGACTCGCATCTAGTGCTGCACCGCACAAGTTCCGCCGATGGCTATCAGGCGGTGAGCTGTTCGTTGATGGCGTCGATGTCGAGGCGGTGCGGTCATGCGCG
Organism: Streptomyces sp. NPDC048516; assembly: GCF_043199875.1. Lineage (NCBI taxonomy): Bacteria > Bacillati > Actinomycetota > Actinomycetes > Kitasatosporales > Streptomycetaceae > Streptomyces > Streptomyces sp. NPDC048516. The sequence goes on from NZ_JBICWS010000022.1 coordinate 17,550, forward strand.
GTGCGGGTGCCCCACGGTTGCCAGCACGATGAGCGACGCGGGGTTGCCGAGGCCGGGGTGTTCCCGGTTTGTGTATCAGCAGGGTCGTTGCCACCTGACCCAGCCGCCCGCCGGCCTCACTGCTGACCTGGCCCGGCCGGTGGAGGGTCAGTGACCGGCGCCAGCCTTGACCGCTTTCGTGGCGAAGTAGCCGGAGAGCCAGCCGGCGGTGGCCTCCGAGTGGTGCGGCGCCTCGGCGAAGCCGGTGATGGCGAAGTCCGCCGCGATCTGCCCGCCGAGCTGCTCGGTGAGCGTGTGGCTGTACTCCACCGGCGCGTCGAGGCCCCACAGCCGTACCCGCTCGGCGGGCTCCAGGTGGGTGAGGTCGCTGTAGGGCAGACGGTGGCGCACCACCAGCTCGCCGCGCGCCTCCAATGACTCGGCGTCGAAGAGGTAGACGTCCGGGTTGAGGAAGCCGGACAGCAGCGTCCCGCCGGGGCGCAGCACGCGGTGGCACTCGCGCCAGACCGGCGCCAGCTCCGGGATGAACAGGTTGGAGACCGGGTGGACGACAAGGTCGAACGAGGCGTCCGGGAACGGGCTCAGGTCGCGCGCGTCGCCGAGCACGGTGCGTAGGTCGAGCCCCTCCCGCGCCGCGACCATCTCGTCCTGCGCCAGCTGGCGGGGCGAGTTATCGAAGACGGTCACCCGCGCGCCCGCCGCGGCCAGCACCGGACCCTGCTGCCCGCCGCCGGAGGCGAGGCAGAGCACGTCGCGACCGGCGATCTCCGGCGGGAACCAGGTCGGGTCGACCGGCTCGTACCCGATCAGGACGATGGACCACTGGCCGGCCCGCGCCTTCGCGATCACCTCGGGGCCGACCGGGCGTGACCACTCGTTGCCCTCCTCCACCTCGCGGTCCCAGGCGAGGCGGTTGTGCGCGACGGGGTCGACGGGAGTCTGGCTCCTACGCCGTACCCTAGTTGCGTGTCGCCGGCGGTGGGAGCGACCGTATCCAGCGGGGCCTTCCGCTCGTCGCGGTGACCGGGTTCGCTGTCGCGTAGCCCGTAGTTGCCAGCCGGGGTGGTGAAGAGGTGCATGTGGTAGTTCTCCCAGCCCATCGCGGTCTGGATCGCCAGGTGCAGACGGGCGAGTTTGAGGTCGGCCGGGACCTGCAGCCGTCGCCAGATCGGCGGGTGGATGTCGGCCAGGGTGACCTTGATCTGCAGGACGGAGTCAGCGGGCATGGCACTCTTCCTTCGCGGCGGCGGGCTCGTCCCCGGCCTGGCGGGGTCGACCGTCGTAGTTCCAACGGAACGGACAAGCCGTCTCGTTGTGGACGATGGCGAAGTCGCTGACCTTCTCAAGCAGGTCGGTGCGGGAGGAGAAGTCGCCGTGACGCAGGACGGCGCGGGCCAGCAGGGAGAAGAAGATCTCCACCTGGTTCAGCCAGGAGGCGTGCTTGGGGGTGTAGTGCGGCACGATCCGCGGATGCCGCTTCAGCCAGGCCCGGGTGGCCTTGGAAGTGTGCGAGGAGCCGTTGTCCAGGATCAGATGGATCGTCAGCCCGGTTGGAATGCACCGCTGAAGCCGGGCCAGGAACCGGATGAAGTGCGCGGAGTCGTTGCGCTTCAGCTCCTCCATGACCACCTGACCGGTGTGCACGTCCAGCGCGACGGTGACCGAGACGATGCCGTGGCGGATGTACTCGCCCTGTGAAGGCTCAGTCCGAGAGAAAGCGTCACGGGCCTGAGCCAGGGCACCCAGGTATTCCATGAATGAGGTGCGCAGCTCAGCGCGGTCCCTCTCCGACCTCTCTCGACGCCACCGAATGCGGTCGGCAACAAGAGTGCTGGCTACGCCAAGAACCGTACCCACAGCCGTCGCCACGACTGCTGTCCACTCCATGCCTCACCCCTAATTGTACGGAAGGCCCGCGCGCCAAACCCTCGGGAGACTGGCATCCCCCTGCTGCAAGGAACTACTCCACCTGCGAGGCTGCATCACACCGCACCAGATGCGCACCAGAACGAGGGGTAAACCGCGGTCAATCATGGGTCACCACATAGGCCGCCGCCACAACGCCGACCACTGTTCGCGCAGCTCAGCCACACAGTCGGCACGGCACGCACGGTGACTCCCAAGCTCAGAGCGCGGGTTCCATTCCCGTCACCCGCTCCGCTGAAGAGCCCCAGCCAGCAGTCGGACGCCTCTATGTTGCCGAACCTTTCTGGGTCACCATGACATCGCGCGCCATGCCTTCTCTTGGGTGCGTCAGATTACCTTCCGGCCGACATACGGGGCGCCGACCGAAAACGAAGCCAGGAAGCCTGCCCTCCTGCGTACCGGGAGAGACCTGGTGTTCACCGGTCACCCGATGAGCAGTCTTCAGTCCAGAGAGATCAAGGTCAGCACGATGCGCGCGATCACTCTTGCGATTCTTGTCAGCAATTTCTCCAAAGATTGCTCCATCACGGCCACGATGAACGTAGCGTGCATGACCATGGGAGACCTCATACGCCCTCGGACGTGGGCGCAACGATCGATGGGTATGCCAGTGCTGCCAGGCGCAAAGTCCACCTGGCTCATCACACTTCACGCGCTGATCGAGGAGCTGTCCACCAACAGACAGCCGGCGTCAAGCGATCAGGTGTCCCTCCCTCGGACCGGTGGGCTGAACCGGTACCAGTTTCAGCGGCTCGTCCGCGCCGGACTGCTCGCTCGCGAAGGGGCGACGGTTATGCCCAGTGCCGCTGCCACCTCCTGGCAGCAAAGTGGCGACCCTGCCGTGCTCGTGCAAGCGCTCCACTGCAACGTGAGGTTCGTGGGTGAAGCCATGGACGCCCTGTACTCCGGGCCTCGCACGCATGAGCAGCTCCTGAGGCTGGCCCGCGAAGAGTTCGATCTGCAGTGGGACACCCCGGCCCCTGTGCGTGATCGCACAGGGTGGCTCGCTGTCACGGGAATGGTTGAACTCTTCGACCGCCAAGTCCACCTGACAGAAGCAGGTCGGCGCGTCTTGGCTACCATCGAGTTGGGAAAGCCCGAGCCCGACGGCACCGACACCGTCGTACAGCTCGCCCCCACACCCGGAGCCATCGCCAGGCTTGTCGAACAGCTCGACGAAGCTGGCCTCAGGGATAGAGCGGACGGCGCGAATCTCTATATTCCGGGAGTCGCTGCTAACGGCGGAATGCTGGATGCACTACAGGTGCTCACCGAGGCAGCCATTCCATCGGTCAGTGACGAGGAATTTGTGCGATTCGTACAGAGCAACTTCCCCAAGGCCCAAACTGTGGCCACGGCACGAACGGCGAAGGACACCCTCAAGGCGCTCGGGCTGATTCAGCGGACGTCATCCAAGAGCTGGGCCGCCACACCAGCTGCCCTTGCTTGGGTCGCGTCGGGCGAACCGCTGGACCTTGCACGCACTGTTCATGCCGCGATCGCCTTCTTCTGTGAGGTGCTGGGCGAGCTTGACCATACGGTTCGGCCCACGACCGGCACGCTTACGGAACGCAGTTCCCTTTACCTCCCCAACCGCGGGAAGCCTCTGTCCCGCAGTGCGGTCAATACCCGTCTAAATCTGCTGCATGCTTGCGGGCTCGTCACCCGGCTCTCGCAGACCACTTACCGTACGACGACTCTTGGGCGAGCGTTCAAGGACTCACTGCCCTGCTTCCAGCCGAATGACGCCGCAAGTCGCGCACCCTCCGACGGAACCACCGACAACCACCACGGTGACGGCCTTTCGGGCATCACTCACCAATCCAGTTCCACGGCGTCGCACATCGCGGCGGAGCTGGAGGATGCCGCACGGGATAGCGCGAAATCCAAACGATTGGAGAAGGCTGCCATCGTTGCGCTCAGCTACCTGGGCATGCCGGGCCAGCACGTGGGCGGCCCCGGAGCGGTGGACGGCCATGTGCGATTCGGGGTCGGTACGGACTCGCGGACCCTGGCCATCGAGGCGAAGACTTCGGCCACTGGTCCGGTAAGGGATCAGCCGTTGTTCGGGTTGCCGGAACATCGAGCGAGGGTCGGGGCACATGTACACCTCCTCATCGGGCCGGGCTTCGAGCGTCGCATGCTCAAGGAAGCCGACGACGATCCCGCCATCGCCGTGATCGACACCGGACTGCTGGCCGAAGTCGTCCGTCGCCAGGAACAGACGCCGCTCACCCTGGCCCAACTGGCACCCCTCGTTGACCCAGCCCTGAAGGGAGCTCACCGCGGCGACGCCATGCGCGGGTGCTGGGAGGCCCAGGACATACGCAGTCGGCTCGAGTACGCGCTGGTCGACATCTTGAATGCGGAAGCAGAGGACCCACTGGAGGAGGGGGGCTGGCTCGATCTCACATCGATCCGACGCGAGCTCCGGACCCGTGGGTACCGCGTCGACGAGGGCACGGTCGTGGAAGCCCTCGAGTTCCTGGTTTCCTCCCGTATCGGTGCGCTTCAACGCTCTGAACAACGCTACCGCTGCACAGCCAGCGTCCACACGGCAGGTCAGCGCATCAGGGCCCTCGGATACCAGTGGGTGGCAGCGGCAGAACTCCATCAGGCAGCGCACTCAGGAGACGAAGCTGCCCAGGCATAGCTGGCCTCTCGAGCAGATTGGGTCGCTGAGCACTACTCCGAAAGCGGGCTCCCCTCGAACAGTCTTGAATACCGGATAACAATGCGTACGAACTGCTACAGAAGTTCACCATTGGAGGGTGCATCCCTGTCTGGCAACGGGGCGCTACAGGGTCCCCAGAGGGCTGATGCACAAGCAGCCCCAACAGCAACGGGACCGTCGACTGTTGGAGTGCCTACGCGGGCTTCCACACCCCGCAGGGGCTGCAGCCCTGGATGCCGGCACCAGGCGACGAGAGTCGTGCATCCGTGCAGGTGTCGACGGACCGCGGTAATGGGAGCCCGCCTTGAAGATGTCGTCGCCGTGCCCCATCCGTGCCCTTCGGAGCGGACAACAGCGTTAAGTACGGCTCCCAGAGACCGAAGCCAATCACCCCGCTCCAGGGAAACACGCAGGTCAGAGCCACTTTGATTGTTGAGGAGCTCATGATTCCCAAGCTCAGAGCGCAGTTTCGAGTCTCGTCACCCGCGCCATGCCGAAGCCCCAGTTCAGCGGCATGGGGGGCTTGTTCCTTCTCCAGGCATCTCGGGGTCGGCATGCCCTCCGTATGCCCCATCTCGTGCTGGCTCGCGTGGGACGAACATCCCGGGACGTCGCCAGGGCAATAAGCCGCAACCAGGAGCCGCAGAACTGCGGCTCCCTCATGACCAAGCACGACGCACTGCTCATGGTTGCAGCTGTGGTTGCATTCGCCGGCTCGACTGGCAGCGAACTCTGCCGGACAGGGCCTTGATGCCGTCGGCACCCATCCGCGATGAGATCAAGGCCCTCGTCGAGGGGCAGGTCACCGAGATCGCACCGCGATCGCGTCGGGGATATCCGGAGCCACTGCCTGTCGCATAGGCCCGGCGGCGCCGTAGAGTCGGCCAAGTGCGCTACGGACAGAAGGCATTGCTGCCAGATCCCGGAACGTTCCCTGACGAGAAGGCTCTTGCCGCGTTCGTCCTCGGCAAGCTGGACCAGTGGTTCCACATTGAGGAGCAGGTACCAGGACGCTACTGGACCGGAGAAGAGACACGAATAGACGCAGTGCTGAGGCCTCGAAATCCGGGAGGCTGGCACGATGAGGGCCCTGCCTTCGGCGTCGAGTTCAAGAGCCTCGCTCCGAACACCAGCACCGGCGACCGCTACGGCTGGGTTGCGCAGGCCGTCGGATACACGCACTGCCAATGGAAGGGCTACGGCAGGCTGGGGATCTTCCTCTGCCCGTCCCCTCTGACCTGGCTCCTGTCCCGCGCCGACAAAGCCGCCACGGCCCGCCAGCGGCAGATCAGCCCTAAGGTGCTGGAGAAGGAACGTCAACAGGTCCGCGAGTATGGGCGCCGCTTCGGCAAGGAGTACTCCGACGCGTACGTCGACAGGGAGGCGCTGCTGGCACACCGGCGCCGCCTCGGTGAGCTGACATATGAGGAGTTCACCGCTCGTGCCGGTGGGTACGCCAGCGCCGACGAACGAGAACGCGAGCATGATCTGCGAACGGCCGAGGAGCTGACCCACCTCCTGGGACAACTCAGCGTCGGTGAACTCATGCCCTACGAGAAGATCGGCTGGGCACTCATGCGGTCGGGAACGCGGCTGTGGAGCGAACACGGAGGCGTGGCCAAGGTCGCGTACGGACTGCGTCCCCGTATCGGCTCCGAACGGCGCAGGTGCTGAGGCCGTCACCCCGGCAGGCTGCCGAGAGGAGCCGGCAAGGCAGGGTCGGAGGATGTCTCCTGTTGCTCCTGTTACTACTAGCCCTGGCCGGCGGGCCGGGAACAGGCAGCAAGGCACCGGTCGGCACGACGCCATCGCACTCGGCATCGGTCTCACCAATGCACCACCCGTAGGCGGCGGCCCACACGGCAGCAGGCCCCGCCAGATTTCACGGGGCCTGCTGCCAACCGAGATCAGTCGCAATGATTGCCCGAACCCAACCACGAAGGAATAGAGCCGCAAGAGAGGCGATCACAGGTGGGAGTCCCCTGGGACTTTTCTGGGATTTCCGGCTGCATCACAGGCACGAGCGTGAAACAGCCGAAAGACCATCAGCACAGGTCAGCGCCCCGCAGCCACCCATCGCGCCAGGTCACGGCACCCCCTGGTCTCTTCCGGGATATCTGACAGCCGTCATCTGGATGCCGCTGCCCCCTTCCTGACCTGCAGGGATACGGGCCCGGAAAGGGTGCCGCGGCACCTCTGGGATTTCTCTGGGACTTTGTGCCAGGATCGGTCTCTTCTCGCCGTCCTGAAATTACGACTGCGCGAAGACCGCATCGATGGCGGAGCTGCCGCGTGCCGCACCATCTTGACCTGACGTCGGACGCGCACGACCTCCTCGGCGAAGTCGATGTCCTCCGTCGACAGGCCGAACGCCTCCCCTTGTCGGAGGCCGAGGCCCTCGTCGATCTCGACGAGGACGCGATAGCGCTCCGCTAGAGCTGTCCGGACGGACAGCACGCGTTCGGGCGGCCATGCCTCGACCCGGCCCGGGTTGGCTGCCGGCGGGCGGGCCGTCATTTCAGGTATCAGGATCACGGGGCAGCCCTTGTGGTCGGCTCAAGGGCGGCGGAGGCAAAGGGCTCCCGCCGCCGATGAAGGGGTCATTCCCTTGCGCGGTGGGCTACTCCCCGCGCATCCAGTCGGGCGATTTAACGCCCCAGAACTCGTTGAGTGCCAGGCAGAAAGAACGGGATTCCCGACCCAGTTCGCCCCAGATCAGGCGAAGATCAAAGCCTTCGTCCCAAGCCATCAGCAGCGGTTCGAGGAAACCGGTTCCCACCGCCGTGCGGTCCTCGTGGCTCTCGGTGGCCATGATGCGTTCCAGGACTCCGAGGACTCTCCTGCGTTCCTCCGAGGGCATCGCGGGAACATTTTTACAGAACGCGCCGGCGAGCAAACCCAGGCGTGCGGTCAGTGGCGGAACGTCATCCTCGTCCCGCTCCGTGGGAACAACCAGATCCTCACCATCCGGTTTGTTCCGCCACTCACGGACTTCCTCGCGGTCACTCTCGGCGAGCACCTGGCTCGCGCCGAGCAGTTCACTCCACCAGGTAGGTGTGGACATCAGGGCTTGCCCTCCAAAGAATTCTGCAGATCACGGATCACATTTTCCGCGGCATGGCGGTCGGATGCCGCTGCCTCGGGATTATTCCTGAGCCATCTGCCTAGGAACACGATGGCTTGCTCAGCCTTATCTATATGGTCCGAATCGCCCACGAGTTTCCCTGTGAGCTTGGTGAACCGGACGGCGGCTGCGGTGCTCCCATTGCCGATAACGGCGTTCTTGCGCCACAGCTTATCTATGGACTCTTGCAGTTTCTCGTTGCCCACCTGCGGCTTCTGCATCTCGGCCCAAAGGATGTCCTTGTAAGCCTCGTGAAGGTACCTGTTGTGCGCCAGCTGGTTCAACGGGCGCGAGAGCCCTCCCAGCCATTTCCAACCGAGCTTCCTGCCGAGCGGCTTGAACAGTTTGGCCAGTCCGGACCCGATGCCGTTTTCCAGGTATGGCTCGACGGCCGGGGTGTTCTGGAGCTGCTTCATCAGTTCCGGGCCGCATTTGTCGCTGTTGCCCGCGTCGGAGAAGATGCTGTTGCTCGTCCACGAGCAGTACCCGGCCAGGAGCATCGCGGCCGCGTCGTCGCGGTCCTTGAAGGTGTCCATCCTGAGGTGGTCGGCGTTGTCCCCCATCCACCTGTCGAAGTCCGCAGCCAGCGCCTCGCAGGAGCCGACGCCCAGCTTGTCGGGGAGCGGGACGCCATTGAGGTAGCAGGTGCCGTCGAAGGACAGCAGTGCCGAGCCGTTCTCATAGTCCTTGAGGGTGTCCACGGTCCCGGCGCCCTTGCCGCCGGAAGGCTCGGAGGTGTCTTTGCGCCGTTCCGCGTCTTCCTTGCGCCACTTCTCGGCCGCGATTTCGACGGCTTCAGTGGCGGCCTTGGCCGCTTCGGCGGCGTCCTTGTTAGCGTCGAGGGCGGACTTGCGGGCCGACTCCGCGGAGGCGTAGGCCAGGTCCGCGTATGTGCGGGCCTGAGCCGCGGACGACGATGCCCGGTTGGCGGAAGCGGTGGCGGCAACTGCCGCTCTGCCCGCGGATGCGGCAGCCTGCTTGGCCTGGCGGGCGGAGTCGGCGGCGCTTTCGGCGGACACATCGGCGTCGTGCGCCGACTTCTTCGCGTCGTCGGCATACCCCTGGGCCTCGGTGGCCGAGTCCCGTGCCTGCTTGGCGTACTTGTTCGCCTCGTCCGCCGCGTGCCGGGCCCTGGCTTCGGCTTCGGCTGCTTGCGCGGCATTCTTCTTGGCCGTCGCGGCGGAGCGCTGCGCGTTGGCGACGAGGCGGTTGACCTCCGCCACGTGGACCGCGGCGTCGAAATCCTGCTTGGCCGCCTTGAAGTGGGCAACGCCGACGAAGTCCCGCAGCATGGACGGCGGACCGGCCAGCGCGACCTCGGCAGCGGCCTTCACACGAGCACCGCCCTGGTGCATGATCCGTAAGGTTTCGGCACGGTCGTCCACCTCGCGAGCCGCGTACTGGCCTACGTCGAGGAACTCCCGCAGCCGGTCGGCGGTCCCGGCATCGATGGCTGCGCTGCCCCGCTCATTGACCGAGGGCCCGCCGTCCTTCATCAGCCGCAGGATCTCGACACGGTAGTCGTCAGCCTGTGCCGTGTGCTGACCCGTGGTGAGGAACTCTTCTATCTCGGCCGGCGATCCGGACAGGGCGGCCAGTGCCGCTCTCTTCAGATTCGGCCTGTCGGAGTCCGCCAGGTGACCGACCCTGGCGCGATCGTCCTGCTCCGCCGCGGTCCTGCGGCCGGTGAGCAGCCACTGCTGAACGTCGGCGCCGGTACCGGACAGCGCATCCGCCGCGGCCTGCTGCGTCCAGGGCCCCCCGGCGACCATCAGCCGCATGGCGGCCCGGCGGCCCTTGGCGACAGCCGTACCGGTGTCCGCGTCCTTCGCGGTCGCCTCGGTGAGGAGTTGTTCGGTTTCCTTGTCCTGCCGGGCCGATTCGGCCCGCTCCCAGGAGAGGTCCTCGTCCTGCTCCTTGTCCTTGTCCTTGGCGTCCTCGGCGGACTGGATGGCCTGTTCCTTGTCGGCGTCCAACTGGGCGGCTTCGGCCTTACCGCGGTCTGCTCGACGGTGCGGGCCTGTTGCGCCGCCTTGCCGGCGTCGTTGGCCGCGCTGATCGCCGCGGTGGCGCACTTCTTGGCCTTGTCCGCCCACCGGTTGGCCTGGCCGGCGTGTTGTGCGGCGTCCTCGGCCGCGTCGGCGGCCGCGTCGGCGGCCGCGTCGGCGTGCTTGGCGGCGCTGTCTGCGGCGCTGTGGGCTTCCTTCGCCGCAGCAGCGGCTGTATTGGCCAGCGTTTCGGCTGCATTGGCGGCCCGGGTCGCGGTGGCCGCTGCCCGGCGGGCTCTGGCCGCGGCCACCGCTGCGCGGTGTGCCTCCGCACCCGCCGTCGCCGAATAGGTCCCTGCCTCGGCCGCCGCCGTCGCTGCCGCTGCCGCGTGGGTACCGGCGCTGGCCGCCGACTGCGCGGAGTTGACGGCGTTGAAAACGGCCTTCATCGCGTTGAGCGCGGCATCCGCGGCGGTGCGTGCGCCGGCCGCGGCGGCACGGGCGTCCTGGGCCGCCTTCCGGGCGGTCGACGCCTGGCTCGCGTCCTGGGCCGCGGAGTTCGCCGACTGGTAGGCACGCGACGCCGCCTGCCCGGCGGCGGCGGCGGCCGAGGCCGCGGCGGACGCGGCGTTCGCGGCTGTGCGGGCCGCGGAAGTGGCGGTGTTGGCCGCCTGCCGACTGCTGGCCGCCGGCATTGTGGCCGCTGCCGCGGTGCTGCACGGCGCAGCCGTGGCAGCGGCCGCGGACCAGCCGGACGACCCGGGAACCACGACGGAACCGTCGGCGGTCGAAGACTTCACCTATCCGCAGGCCGACAAGATCTTCAAGGAGAAGGGCATCCTCCTCAAGCGCGGTGACGGGCACATCGTGCTCGCCACCTGCGACAGCCGTCCCGGTCTGGTCGAGGTGTCCACCCGCGACTTGGGGAAGTTCTGCTTCCGCGTCACCGGGAAGAAGGGCTACCTGAGCATGGAGCTCCCACGGGTCTACGGCATCAAGGGCAACGACTACAAGCTCCGCGCCAACATGACGGTGAACAACCGCGAGGCGTCCTTCGACATCACGAAGAACGCCTGGACCCCGGTGGGCGAGACCGCGGACCCCACCCACCGTGACCACACCCTGCTGGAACTCGTCGCCACCAGGTGAGTGACGCCCCCCAGCACCGGTCCGACGAAAGCAGGCGCGGCTCACCGCTGCCCGTCCAGCAGCTCTCGCTGCATTCCCACAACTCCCGGGGGAGACACAGGTGTTCGGCAGGAAGCCACGCCTGGCGTGGTTAACCGGAGTCCTCACCACCGGCGTCGCGGCAGGTCTGCTCACCGCCGCACCGGCCCACGCCGTGGTCGGCCCGGCGGTCAAGGACGGTGATTTCGCCTTCACCGCGCAGCTCGACATCGGTGGCCAGCGCAGCTGCACCGGAGCGCTGGTCGACCCGCAATGGGTGATAACCGCCGCCCGGTGTTTCGCCGACCGGCCCGATCAGAGCACCAAAGTCGAGCCCGGCGCCCCGAAGCTGAAGACCGTCGCCACCGTCGGCCGTACCGACATGAGTGGCGACAAGGGGCAGATCGCGGACATCGTGGAACTCGTGCCCCACGCGGACCGGGATGTCGTCATGGCGAGACTGGCCAAGCCGGTCACCGGGATCACACCGGCGACGGTCGCAGCCGATCCCGCCGCGCAGGGCGAGACGTTGCGGGTCACTGGCTACGGGCGCACCGAGGACGAATGGGCACCCGAGCGCCTGCACTCCGCCGAGTTCACCGTGAAGGCGGCGGACACCACCTCGTTGAAGATCGGCGGGGCGGATCCCGCCAATGCCGCCATCTGCGCGGGCGACACCGGCGGCCCCGCTTTCCGGACGGTGTCAGGACGACCGCAGCTGGTCGCCCTCAACAGCACATCCTGGCAGGCGGGCTGCTTCGGCGTCGACGCGGCTGAGACGCGCAGGGACGCGACCAGCACCCGCGTGGACAACCTGAACTCCTGGGTGCAGAACGTCCGATACCGTCCGGCCTTCGCCGGCGCACCGTGGGCGAAGGCGACCCACATCGCCACGGGGTACTTCACCGGCGGCTCGGCCGGCGGTACCCGGGACATGGACATGATCGTGCGCTGGACCGACGCGGAGGTCACCCTTTACCAGGGCTCCGACGAGAGGGACGGCCGAGGCCCCTTCTCCACCGAGTACCAGCTGGCGGCACCGCCGAAGCCGGGCAAGACGAGCATCTGGCAGTACGCCAAGCAGTTCACCGGTGCGGGCTTCGGGGGCGGCACGGACGGGCTGACCGTGCGCTGGGGCGACGGGGAGCTGACGCAGTACGCCCACGTCGACAAGAGCGGCTTCCACGCGGAGAAGCAGCTCGCCAAGCCGAAGAACGACAAATGGCCGCACGCCCGGCAGATCGCCATGGGCCGATACACGGCCAACGCCCAGCGCGACGACATGATCGTGACCTGGGACAACGGCCGGGTCACGCTCAACAGCGATCTCGCCACCAATGGTCTGAATGCCGAGAAGACACTGATGAAGGCGAACACAGCCTGGAAGGAAGCGGATCAGATCACTGCGGGCGAGTTCACCGGTAAGAAGACGGCGGACCTGCTCGTCCGGTGGTCGGACGGTGCCGCCAGCATCTATCCAGGCGTCGATGCCGATGGCTTCCACGGCGACATCAGCGTCCGCCCACGGATGTCCTTCTGGAAGAACGCGACGGTGGTAGCCGCCGGTGCCTTCGCCGCCAACGACCGGGCCAACGACATCATGGTGCGGTGGGCGAGCGGGGCGGTCAGCCTCTATCCGGGCGTAGACGCTGCCGGTACGCACACTGAGATCCAACTCGTCCACTGAACGTGACCCGCTGACGGCCCCGCCACCGGATTCGGCGGGCAGGACCGTCAGCGGCGCCGTCCGGCCAGGCGGCAGACGAACAATCTACCTGGCATGCCATACAGGTGGCCGAGCGAGATCGCTTGGCATCACGAACTCTCCAGCACCTGACACGGCTTCGCAGTGAGCAGACCAATCATTCCGCTGTTCGTCACCCGCCTCCTGGAAGGGCGCCAGGTGCCGCTCTACGGAGATGGCAGCCAGGTCCGTGACTGGCTGCATGTGAAAGACCACTGCCGCGCCATCCGGCTTGTTCTGGAAGGCGGCCGGGCCGGGGAGGTCTACAACGTCGGCGGTGGCACGGAACTCACCAACAGGCAGCTCACCGACCGGCTCCTCACCGCATGCGACGCGGACTGGGACAGCGTCGACCATGTGGCGGACCGCAAGGGCCACGATCTGCGTTACTCGGTCGGCTGGTCAAAGATCCGCACCGAGTTGGGGTACGAGCCGCATCATGCATTCGACGAGGGGCTGGCGGAAACGGTGGCCTGGTACCGGGAGAACCGCGATTGGTGGTGCCGTTGACCGGTCCGGCCTGCGGCGACCATCGGGGGATCATGGCCTGCCCGTTTGCCGCACAATGGTCCCATGACACACAACGAGGAACAGCGCACCCCGTCTCCTGACGCGGTTCTCGCGCTCAGCATCTCCTTCGGCCTGCTGGCCGGAGTCGGACTCGGACTGCTGGTCTTTGACAACCTCGGCCTCGGCATCGGCGTCGGTGTCGCGCTGGGAGTGGCGATCGGTGTAGCGCGTCGGTTCCGGCGCTGAGGGCTCTCCCTCGCGTGCTCGGTACCCATTCCAGCCGGGTACCGAGCGCAACCGCCTTCCCCCACGAGGTGCATCGTGCACGTCACAGGGCCCCGGAACCCAGGTCCCCCTCAGGGGTGAGCACCACGAACTCCGCGCCCGAGGAGTCGTTGCAGACGGCCAGCCGGCCGACGCCCGCGGCGGTTTCCGGGCCCATGGAGAGTGTGCCGCCGTTGCCCGTCACCAGGCCGACGGTGGCGTCGCAGTCCTTGGAGCCGAACACCGGGTGCCAGTACGGCTTTCCGCCGGGCCCGAGCAGATCGGCGGGCACGCCCATGAGGCCGCCGTGCATCCGGTCCTCGCCGCATCCCGCGGGGGTGAGAAGGGTGTAGATGCCGCCACCGCCGGGGAGCGGCATGTCCTGGGTGCTCCAGCCGAAGACCGTGGTGTAGAAGGTCTGCGCGGCGGCCGGATCGGTGGTGTACAGCTCCGTCCAGCACAGGCTGCCGGCACCGTCCGCGGTTTCGATGCCCGGGTAGCGCACCGGCTGCCAGACGGCGAACTCCGCGCCCTGCGGGTCGGCGAGCCGGGCGAACCTGCCGTCGTCCGCACCGACCGGGGCGGGCGCCGAGCGGACCGAGCCGCCCGCCTGCTCCACCGCCTTGGCCGTGGCCTCGGCGTCGGGGGTGTGGAAGTAGAGCGTCCAGGCGGAGCGGGCACCCTCCTCGGGGAGCGGGCCGACCGCGCCGACCGCCGTTCCGTCGAGCCGGAAGAGCGTGTATCCGCCCGCGTCCTGATCACCATGGGGTTCGGACCGCCAGCCGAACACGGCCCGGTAGAAGGCCGTTGCGACCTCGACATCGGGGGCGCCGAGGTCGAGCCAGCACGGGGAGCCGGGGACGAAGTCAGTAGTGATCATGATGATTCCCTTCGCGGATCCTCTGGATTCAGCCTGCCATCCGGTACTGACAACCGCCCGTCGGCCGGGCTCCGGCGTCCGCGCGCCCGCCCCCGGCTGGGCCGGGGGCGGTAGGCCCGCACTGAGATGCGTTACTCCTCGGTTCGCGCAACGCCCCGGAACCACACGGGAGTTCAGGGCCGCTTGCGGTACAGCTCCTTGGCGATGATCGAGCGCTGCACCTCCGTGGCGCCCTCGTAGATGCGGGGGGCACGGACCTCGCGGTAGAGGTGTTCCAGCAGGTGGCCGCGGCGCAGCGCACGGGCGCCGTGGATCTGGACGGCGGCGTCGACGACGTACTGGGCGGTCTCGGTCGCGAGCAGCTTGGCCATGGCCGAGCGGCGGGCGATGTCCGGGGCTCCGGTGTCGTACGCGGAGGCGGCCGCGTACACCAGGAGGCGGGCGGACTCGACCCGGGTGGCCATCTCGGCGAGCTGGTGACCGACGGACTGCAGGTCCCTGAGCGGGCCGCCGAACGCGGTGCGCACGCCCGCGTGCGCCAGCGCCGCGTCCAGCGCGGCCTGCGCCATGCCGACCGCGAAGGCGCCGACGCTCGGCCGGAAGAGGTTCAGGGTGGCCATCGCGACGGCGAAGCCGCCGTCCACCTCGCCCAGGACATCCGCCCTGGTCACGGGCGTGCCGTCGAACTGGAACGTGCCGATCGGGTGCGGGCTGAGCATGTCCAGGTGCGCGCCGGTCAGGCCCGGACGGCCGGCCGGCACGAGGAAGGCCGTCACGCCGCGCGCGCCCGCCCCGCCTCCGGTGCGGGCGAAGACGGTGGCGAAGTCCGCCTCGGGGGCGTTGGAGATCCAGCACTTCTCGCCGGTGAGCCGCCAGCCGTCCGGGCCGTCCGGCTCGGCGGCCAGGGACAGCGCGGCGGCGTCCGAGCCCGCGCCCGGCTCACTCAGCGCGAACGACGCGACCGCGCGGCCGACGGCCACCTCCGGCAGCCAGCGGGCGCGCTGGGCCTCGGTCCCGGACTGCACGATCGGATATGCCCCCAGGCCCTGGAGCGCCAGTGCGGTCTCCGCCTCCGTGCACTCCTGGGCGAGGGATTCCCGCAGCAGGCACAGGTCCAGGGCGCGCAGGGCGCCGCCGTCGGGGAACAGGCGGCGCAGCAGGCCCAGTTCGCCCAGGGCCGCGACCAGCGGGCGGTTGACCCGGCCCTCCTCCCCCTTCTCCGCCAGCGGACTCAGCCGTTCGGCCGTCAGCGCGCGCAGTTCGGCGCACCATTCCAGCTCATCCGGTCCCAGCGCGAATACGGTCACGAGGCGGCTCCCTGGTAGCGGTCCTCTATCGCGGTCTGTTGACTGCCGTCACGAACACGTTACGCTGACGACGGATCCGAACGGCAGTACCCGACCCGTGGAACGAGCAGGCAACCGCGCCGTCCCGGTCGGTCACCGCACCGCCCCGACCGGTTGCCGCACCGTCCCTCGCCCTCGCCCCGCCGTCTCCCGGCCGCCCGTCGGCCCCCTTCCCGCGAGTCCGCCACCGCCATGATCCGTAAGACACGCCCTAGGGGGCATACGCCATGGAGCTACGGTCCTCGGCCCACACCGACACCTTCGCGCGCGACCGGCTGCCGCCCCACGACCAGTGGCCGCACCTCACCGACCTGGGCTACCCCGACCGGCTGAACTGCGGCGCCGAGCTGCTGGACGCCACCATCGCGCGGCTCGGTGCCGACCGGCCCGCGTTCCGGGACGCGGGCGGGCCGGTCTGGACGTACGGGCAGCTGCGTGCGCAGGTCGACGCGATCGCCCGTGCGCTCACCGGCCGGCTGGGGGTGCTGCCGGGCAACCGCGTCCTGCTGCGCGGGCCCACCACGCCCTGGCTGGCGGCCTGCTGGCTCGCCGTGATGAAGGCGGGCGCGGTCGCGGTGACCGTGCTGGCCGCGCAGCGCCCGAAGGAGCTGGCCACCATCGCGGAGATCGCACAGGTGCGCCATGCGCTGTGCGACGTCCGCTCGGTCGATGACCTGGTCAAGGCCGAGATCCCGGGGCTGCGGATCACCACGTTCGGCGGGGACGCGCCGGATGATCTGCGGCAGCTGGCCCGGCCCGGCGGCGCGCCGTACAAGGCCGTGGAGACCTCCGCCGACGATGTGGCGCTGATCGCCTTCACCTCCGGCACCACCGGCCGCCCCAAGGGCTGTATGCACTTCCACCGCGATGTGCTCGCCATCGCGGACACCTTCTCGGCGCAGGTGCTGCGTCCGGAGCCGGACGACGTGTTCGCCGGCAGCCCGCCGCTCGGCTTCACCTTCGGTCTGGGCGGGCTGGTGATCTTCCCGCTGCGGGCCGGAGCCTCGGCCTTTCTCGCCGACTGGGGCGGACCGGAGCGTCTGCTCGGCGATATCGCGGCGCACCGGATCTCGGTGCTGTTCACCGCGCCGACCGCCTACCGCGCCATGCTGTCCAAGCTCTCCGGGCACGACGTCTCCTCGCTGCGCCGGTGCGTATCGGCCGGTGAGAACCTGCCCGCCGCAACCTGGCAGGCCTGGCACGAGGCGACCGGTCTGCGGATCATCAACGGCATCGGCGCCACGGAGCTGCTGCACATCTTCCTCTCGGCCGCCGACGGCGCGGCCCGCCCCGGGACGACGGGGATTCCGGTCCCCGGCTTCCGGGCGCGGGTGGTCGGCGCGGACGGCACGCCGCTGCCGGACGGCGAACCGGGGCTGCTCGCCGTACAGGGGCCCACCGGCTGCCGCTATCTCGCGGACACCCGGCAGACCGACTACGTACGGGACGGCTGGAACATCACCGGGGACACCTATGTCCGCGAAGCGGACGGCTACTTCCGCTATGTGGCCCGCGCGGACGACATGATCATTTCGGCCGGCTACAACATCGCGGGCCCCGAGGTGGAGGACGCGCTGCTGCGCCACCCCGACGTGAGCGAGGCGGCGGTGGTGGGACGGGCCGACGAGGACCGCGGGCAGGTGGTCGTGGCCCATGTCGTGCTGCGGCCCGGCGTCTCCCGGGGGGAGGACACCGTCGCCGCGCTCCGCGCCTTCACCAAGACCCGGATCGCGCCCTACAAATGCCCGCGCGAGATCGTCTTTCACACCTTGCTGCCGCGCACCCCCACCGGTAAGCTCCAGCGCTTCCGGCTGCGGGACCTCCAGCGGGACCCCCTCTAGAGTGACCCGGTGAACGACCAGCAAACACAGCGCACCCCACGGTCCCTGATCGTCACGTTCTACGGCGCCTACGGCCGCGGCGGGGCCGGGTCGGCGGACGGCACCGCCGCACCGGTGCCGGTCGCCGCCCTGATCCGGCTGCTCGGTGCGCTCGGAGTGGATCCGCCGTCGGTGCGCTCCGCGGTCTCCAGGCTCAAGCGGCGCGGGCTGCTGGTCCCCGCGCGCACCGCCACCGGAGCGGCCGCGTACGAGCTGTCCGACGCGGCCCGCCAACTGCTGGAGGACGGCGACCGGCGGATCTTCGGCCGCCCGGCCGCCCGGTTGTCCGACGGCTGGGTGCTGGCCGTCTTCTCCGTCCCCGAGGAGGAGCGCCACAAGCGGCATCTGCTGCGCTCCCGGCTGTCGCGGCTCGGTTTCGGCACCGCGGCACCGGGTGTGTGGATCGCCCCCGCCCAGCTCTACGAGGAGACCCGGCACACCCTGGAACGCCTGCAACTGTCCCCGTACGTCGACCTGTTCACCGGTGAGCACGCCGGTTTCGCCCCCACGGCCGACGCGGTGGCCCGCTGGTGGGACCTGGACGGCATCGCCGCGCGGCACCGCGCCTTCCTCGACGAGCAGGAACCCGTCCTCCGGCGGTGGTCGCGGCGCCGCTCGGTGCCCCCCGAAGCGGCCTACCGCGACTATCTGCTGGCGCTGGACGCCTGGCGTCAGTTGCCCTACGCGGATCCCGGGCTGCCCTCTCCCCTCCTGCCGGAGGACTGGCCGGGGGGCCGCGCGGCGGAAGTGTTCAGCCGGCTGCACGCCGCACTGCAGGCCGCCGGGGCCCGTTACGCGCACGAGGTGACGACCGGCGCATAGCGTCCTCGCTCCGCCACCCGCCGCCTCAGCGGCGGCGCTGCTGGGCCCCCACCCCCACGGCCGGCCGTGGCCGGGCAGCAGCGATCACGGAGACCACGTCCTTGAACGAGCCGCACATCCGGGTGCCGGCGACCGCGGCGAGTTCACCGAACGTACCGACCCCGTAGGTCACCGCGACCGGCTCCATCCGCGCGGTGACCGCCATCCTCATGTCCCCCACGGTGTCCCCCACATACGCGCTCTGCCAGGCCGCGACACCGAGCCGGCCGGCCACCCGCAGCACCATCTCCGGGTGCGGTTTGCCGCGCCGGACCATGTCCTGGCCGATGACCGGGCCGACCAGATCGCGGATGCCCATGACGTCGAGCAGCGCCTCGGCGCTGCGGGTCGTCTTGGACGTGGCGACGGCCAGCTCCACGCCATGGGCGCGCAGCGCGGACAGCCCCGCGGTCACACCGGGGAAGAGCAGCTGAGGTCCCTGGCACAGCACTTCATAGGCGAACAGCTCGCGGTAGCGGGAGATGGCCGCCTGCACCCGGCCGTCGTCCTCGGGCTTGCCCAGCAGCCGGCCGAAGGCGGGGCCGGGCGGCTTGCCGATGGCAGCGGCCGCCTGCCGGGCGGTCACCGAACACCCCTGCTCCGAGGCCACCTTGACCAGCAGCTTGCTGATCGGGGGCAGGGTGTTGGCGAGGGTGCCGTCCAGGTCGAAGACGGCGGCCCTGATCGTCTCGCCGCCGGCGCCCCGTGCACCTCTCACGGGACGTTCGACTTCCGTTGCTACGCGCATGGCTGGAGACCTTTCCGGATTCCGATGGGGGTGCAGGGGCTCGGGTGACGTTGCTGGCTCGGCTGGTGGGGCGGCCTGCGGTCGAGGACCGGTGAAGGCAGAGGCGGTCTCGCCATGGCGCACCGCTGTCCAACGGCGGTACGCGACCGTCAAGGCGGCTGCAACGGAAGGGACCTTCCCGCTTACCGCCTTCGGAGATTTAAAAACCGTCTGCGCTGTTTGTCAATGGACCCCTACTGCCCCTGACGGGTCGACAACGCCCTTACCGGGGGCCAGACTGGGGGCTTGGCGCCGGAATGGCCGCCGGGGATCCGATCGAACGGTCGATCGCCGACTTCACGTCAGGGCCCGCCAGTTCCGGCCAATCACCGGGAGCATACAGAACCGCATGGTTGGTTTTCTATGTAGACTGCATTGAGCTCGCAGCCGTACTAGAGACGGGACGGACACCGTGCCCACCCAGCATCGCGCCATCCAGAGCCGCCAGGCACTCATCCGCTCGGCCGCAGAGACCTTCCTGGAGAAGGGGGTACCCGCCGCGGGCATGGTCGAGATCAGCCGGCGGGCCCGGCTGAGCAAAGGAGCGCTCTACTTCCACTTCACCTCGAAGGACGACCTCACGCTCGCGGTGCGGGACGCGGCGCTCGCGACCCTCCAGGAGATCGAGGACGCCTTCACCCGCTCCCCGGAACCACTGGCCACCGCCGTAAGGAACTTCACCGTCGAGCTGTTCGAGCGGGTGGAGTCGGACGCCGTGCTGCGCGCCGGGCTGCGGTTGCGTCCGGAGACCGCGCCGGGGCTCGGCATCTACGCCCTGGAACAGCGCTGGTACGCGCTCTTCCTCGACAAGGCGGTGACCTGCGGGACCGGCGGTCCGGTCGGACCGCATGCGTCGGACACCGAACCGCGGCGCACGGCACAGCTGTTGACCTCACTCGTCGTGGGCCTGCTCCACCTGGGCAGCGAGGACCGGACGTGGTGGGAGCGGGAGGCCGTGGTCGGCCTGTGGGCGCTGCTGCCGGCCGCGCCCGGACAGGTACCCGCCGTCGGCATCCCGGCACCGACGCAGATCAGCGCGGCCGGCTGACCCGGACCGGCCGCCTGGCCTCGCCCGCCGCCCCGCCCCGCCCCGCCCGGCCCCGGCTCTCGCGCCCCGGCCTCACAACTCGACCAGCACGGCCCCGATATGACATCCCCGCGTGAGTTCGCACAGCGCCTGCGGCGCCTGCTCGATCCCCTGCAGAAGGGCATGCGGGAAGACCAGGGAGCCCTCCCGCAGGCCCTGGCCGAACTCCTTGGTCCACTCCTGCGGCAGGTCCGGATGCGCGTGCAGGCCGAAGCCACGCAGGAGCACCCGCCGCGTGATGATCAGCCCCGCGTCCAGCTCCACCGGGGCGCCGCCGCCGACGCCCCCGCCCAGCTGGCTGGAGAGCGCGCCGACCAGCGCGAACCGCGCATCGGGGCGCGCCATGGCGAGCGCCGCCGTGAGCTGTTCGCCGCCCACGGTGTCCAGCAGCACATCGATGCCGCCCGGCGCGGCCCGGCGCAGCTGGCGCTCGATCGGCGCGGCGCCGCGCACAATCGTGTCGTCGTACCCCAGCTCGGCGCGCAGCCGGGCCGCCTTGCGCTCCGAGCCGGTGCTGCCGACGACCCGTCCTGCGCCCAGCCGCCGCGCCAGCTGCCCTGCCATACTGCCCACACCACCCGCTGCCCCCGTGACGAAGACGGTGTCCCCCGGCCGCACCTCCGCGGCACGGCGCAGCGCACCCCAGGCCGTCGCGCCCTGCGACAGATGCGCGGCGAGGGTCGGCAGCTCGTCCGCCGCCAGCCGCCGGACGCGCGACTCCTCGACTGCCGCGAACTCTCGCCAGCCGTACGGATGACGGACCAGTTCGCCGGGTGTGAAGCCGCCGTCCGGAGCCGCCACCACCTCACCGACCGCAGAGCCCCACAGCGCCTCACCCGGCACAAATGAGGCCATGGGCAGCCGCATTCCGGCCATCTGCGTCCGCATCGCCGCGGTCACCGCCATCAGACGGGTGCGCACCAGCACCTGCCCCGGCGCGGGCTCGGGCACCGGGACCTCGGCGATGGTGAAGTGACCCGTGGTCAGTTCACCGTCCGGCCGGTCGGCGAGCCGGACCTCGCGGTGCACGGCGGGTATGGCGGGGACGACGGTGGGGGGCATCGGACAGCTCCTCGCGCTCGTAGTACTCGACGGCATCGCAGCGGTTCGCGACGCCTCAGCGCACCCTTCGGACTTCCCACTCGTTCCGCGCAATTCAATACCGCATGGTTGGCTTCTTTATGATGCGGAAATAGACTGCACGGCCACGGGAGCGGGTCGCACTCAGGCACAACAACTCCAAGAGAGCATACGGAGGATGATCGGTGGTCAAGCAGGAACGCGCAGTGCGCACCCGGCGTGCCGTCCTCGAAGCAGCGGCTCATGTCATCGGCAGCCGCGGGTACCAGGCCGCCACGATGGCCGAGATCATCCAGCGCGCCGGGGTCACCAAGGGAGCCGTGTACTTCCACTTCACGTCCAAGGACGCACTGGCCCGCGCGGTGATAACGGAGCAGACCGATCCGTTCCTTCCGCAAGTCAGCGAGTCCCGGCTGCAGGACGCCATCGACTTCACCCACCAGGTGGCGCTGGCCCTGCGCAGTGACCCCTTGCTGCAGGCCGGCACCCGTATCGCGGTCGAGACGACGTTCAGCGAGGACCCGCTCGTGCCGTACCAGGCCTGGACCGACATCATCACGACGATGTTCACCGAGGCCCGGGACAACGGCGAGCTGCTGCCCGGCGTGGCACCGGACCGGGCGGCCGAGTTCTTCGTCTCCGCCTACATGGGGGTGCAGTTGTTCTCGCGGGCCGCGACCAACCGCGCAGACCTCCCGGAGCGCGTCACGGCCCTGTGGAAGCACACGCTGCCGGGTCTGGCGTCGCCGGGCGCGCTGGGCCATCTGGACCCGCACGGCCGCAGTGTGAAGATCTCGGCCTGACGTCCCTGCCCCCGCCTCCCCGGCGGACCAGGGCTCGTCCAGGCCCGAAAAACAAACCACATGGTCCGTATCTTATGGTCGGGCTGTCATCACATCACCGAGGCTCGGCGCGTCAGGGCGTTGAGAGCCGTACGCAGAAAGGAAGACCTATGGCCGGCGCGACACTCACGCCGTACTTGCGCGATCAGCCCCACGACCTCGGAGGCCGGTTCGCCGACGGAACCGGACCGTCCGACCTCACCACGACCGTGCCGCGCGAGTACGTCCATCGCACCGCCATCTCCGAGGTCTTCCTGACCAACTGGCGGCGCGGCGACGAGGGCTGGGTGGTCAGCGCCCAGTGGCCGCGCGCCCACACCTTCTACGGTCCGGTCCACGGGCTGCACGACCCGCTGCTGGTGATAGAGACCATCCGGCAGGCCGCGATATTACTGAGCCATGTCGCGCACCGGCTGCCGCTGGACCACCCGATCATCTGGCAGCGGGTCCGCTATGACCTCGCTCCGCAGGCGCTGCGCACCACGGACCAGCCGGCCGAGGTCACGCTGCACATCACCGACCGCGACATGGTCCACCGCGGCACCCGGCTGGTCAGCGCCCACCAGGAGTTCCGGATCGTGTGCGACGGCGCCGACCTGGCCTCCGCGACGCTCCTCTACTCCTGTCACAGCCCGGCCGTCTACCGCCGGCTGCGCGGCGAATACGGCGACCTGGCCCTCGCCAACTCCCGGAGGCTGCCGCTGCCGGAGGCCGTCGCCCCGCAACTGGTCGCCCGGGAACGCGACCGCGATGTGGTGCTCTCCCCCACCGACCGCCCTGACCGCTGGCAACTACGGGTGGACACCTCGCACCCGGTGCTCTTCGACCATCCCGTGGACCACGCGCCCGGCATGCTGATGGTCGAAGCCGCCCGGCAGGCCGCGCAGGCGGCAACGCCCGGCTTCACCGTGCCCGCCGCGTTGGACTGTGCCTTCGAGCGCTACGCCGAACTCGATGCGCCCACCTGGGTGGAGGCGCGCACCACGGACCGCACCGACGGCGACCGGCGACAGGTCGAGGTCACCGTCGAACAGCACGGCAAGCCGGTGGTCTCGGCGCGGATCGCCTGCGTACCGACGTCCTGACCGCCCCGCGCCGACCCCCGGCCCCCGGCCCCCGGCCCCTGCCACCCTGACCGGCCGTCCTCACCGGCCCGCCGGCTGCCGGGCCGGCCACGGAACGGCCCCGCCCCGCTGCCCGTGCCTCCCCGTCACCGCAGCGTGAGGCGGGGCTTCGGCGCGTCGGTACGTCCGGTGGGCGGGGTGCGGCTGCCCGCCTGGTAGGGCAGCGGCCAGACGGCGCCCGGCCCCGCGTACCCCTGCTCCGCGGCGGCGTGCAGCGTCCAGTGCGGGTCGTACAGGTGCGGTCGGGCCAGTGCGCACAGGTCCGCGCGCCCGGCCAGCACCAGGGAGTTGACGTCGTCCCAGGAGGAGATCGCGCCGACCGCGATGACGGGTACGCCGACGGTGTTGCGGATCCGGTCGGCGAACGGGGTCTGGTACGAGCGGCCGTAGTCGGGGCGCTCGTCGGGGACGACCTGTCCGGTGGACACATCGATGGCATCGGCGCCGTGCGCGGCGAAGGCCCGCGCGATCGTCACCGCGTCGTCCCCGGTGGTGCCGCCGTCCGCCCAGTCGGTCGCGGAGATACGGACCGTCATCGGGCGGCCGGCCGGCCAGACGGCGCGCACCGCGTCGAAGACCTCCAGCGGGAAACGAAGCCGGCCGGTGAGAGCACCGCCATAGGCGTCCGTGCGGTGGTTGGTCAGCGGTGAGAGGAAGCCGGAGAGCAGGTAGCCATGGGCGCAGTGGAGTTCGAGAAGGTCGAAGCCCGCCCGGGCGGCCGACTCCGCGGACCGGACGAACTGCTCGCGTACGGTGTGCAGTTCGGCCGCGGACAACGCATGCGGGACCTGGTTGACGCCGGCACGGTAGGGCAGTGCGGAGGGCGCCATGACGGGCCAGTTGCCGTCCTGGAGCGGCTGGTCGATGCCCTCCCACATCAGCCGGGTCGAGCCCTTGCGTCCTGAGTGGCCGAGCTGGACGCCGATGGCGGTGCCGGGCGCGGAGGCGTGGACGAAGTCGGTGACCCGGCGCCAGGCCGTCTCGTGTTCCGGCGCATACAGCCCCGTACAGCCCGGTGTGATCCGGCCCTCGGGGCTGACACACACCATCTCCGTCATCACCAGCCCGGCGCCGCCCAGCGCCCGGGCGCCGAGGTGGACGAGGTGGAAGTCGCCGGGGGTGCCGTCGCCTTCCGCGGCGGAGTACATGTCCATCGGGGAGACCACGACGCGGTTGCGCAGGGTCAGCTCCCCCAGCCGGAACGGCGTGAACATCGGGGGCGTGGCGGACGGGGTGCCCGCCTCGCGCTCGACGGCGGCGACGAAGCCGGGGTCGCGCAGCCGCAGGTTGTCGTGGGTGACCCGGCGGCTGCGGGTGAGGAGGTTGAAGGCGAATTGGTGGGGCGGCTGGTCGAGGTAGGTGGCCAGCTCCTCGAACCAGGCGAGGCTGGCACGGGCGGCGCGCTGGGTGGAGGCGACGACCGGGCGGCGCTCCTGCTCGTACGCGGCCAGGGCACCGGCGGTGTCGGGCTGCTCCTGGAGGCAGGCCGCCAGCGCGAGGGCGTCCTCGACGGCGAGCTTGGTGCCGGAGCCGATGGAGAAGTGCGCGGTGTGCGCGGCGTCACCGAGCAGCACCGTGTTGCCGTGCGACCAGCGGTCGTTGACGACCGTGCGGAAGGCGATCCAGCTGGAGTTGTTGGAGCGCAGCGACCGGCCGCGCAGCGCGTCGGTGAAGACCTTGGCGCACCACTCCGCCGACTCGCGCTCATCACAGCGGTCGAGTCCGGCCGCCCGCCAGACCTCCTCGCGCATCTCGACGATGACCGTGCTGGCCCCGAGGGTGCCTTCCGCCGTCCCGGAGGGTGGTGCCCCGGGGTGCTGCTGCGGGGCGGGGTGCTGCTGGGCGGGCGAGGGGCCGGCGAAGGGGTAGGCGTGAAGCTGTACGACGCCGTGCTCGGTCTCGGCGATCTCGAAACGGAAGGCGTCGAAGGCGAAGTCGGCGGCGAGCCAGATGTAGCGGCAGCGGTGGGTGGTCAGTTGCGGGCGGAAGGCGTCGGCATGGGCGGTGCGGGTCGCGCTGTGCACCCCGTCCGCGGCGATCACCAGGTCATGCGTGCGGGCCAGCTCGGCGGCGGGCGGGGCCTCGGTACGAAAGCGCAGGTCGACGCCGAGATCGCGGCAGCGCCGGTGGAGCACGGCCAGCAGCCGGCGCCGCCCCAGCGCCGCGAAGCCGTGCCCGCCGGAGGTCAGGGTGCGGCCGCGGTGCACGATGTCGATGTCGTCCCAGCGGACGAACTCCGCCTGGAGGGCACGGTAGACCTCCGGGTCGGCGTGCTCGATACCGCCCAGGGTCTCGTCGGAGAGCACCACGCCGAAGCCGAAGGTGTCATCGGGCGCGTTGCGCTCCCAGACGGTGATCTCGCGGGTGGGGTCGAGGCGCTTGAGGAGGACCGCGGCGTACAGCCCGCCCGGTCCCCCGCCGATGACGGCGACCCGCATGGCTATTTCCCCTGCCACTTGGGCGTCCGCTTCTCCGTGAAAGCGGCATGGAATTCCGCGTAGTCGGCGCTGTTCATCAGCAGCGCCTGAGTGGCGGCGTCCATCTCGACGGCGGCGGCCAGCGGCATGTCGAGTTCCGCGGTGAGCAGCGCCTTGGTCTGGGCGTGTGCCAGCGCGGGCCCCTCGGCGAGCCGTCGGGCGAGCGCCGCGGCCGCCTCGTCGGCCCGGCCCTCGTCGGCCAGCTCGCTGATCAGGCCGAGCCGTTCGGCCTCCGGGGCCCGGACGGCGTCGCCGAGCATCAGCAGCCGGGTGGCATGGCCGAGGCCGATCACCCGGGGCAGCAGATAGGCCGCACCCATGTCACCGCCGGAGAGGCCGACCTTGGTGAAGAGGAAGGCGAAGCGGGCGGACGGGTCGGCGACGCGGAAGTCCGCGGCCAGCGCAAGCACCGCGCCCGCGCCGGCCGCGACCCCGTGCACCGCCGCGATCACCGGGAACGGGCACTCCCGCACCGCCCGTACGACCTGACCGGTCATCCGGTTGAAGTCCAGGAGCTGCGCGGTGTCCATGCCCAGGGTGGCGCCGATGATCTCCTCGACGTCGCCGCCGGAGCAGAAGCCGCGCCCCTCCCCCGCAAGCACCAGGGCACGTACGGAACGCTCCCTGGACAGCTCGGCGAGCAGATCACGGAGGTCGGCGTAGGCCTCGAAGGTGAGCGCATTGAGCTTGTCCGGGCGCGCCAGCGTGACGGTGGCGATCCCGTCCTTCCTGGTCACGCGGATGTGTTGCCAGGCGTCTGTACTGCGGGCTGATCCTGCGAACGGGCTCATCGGGCTGCCTGCCCCCTTTGGCCTACCGGCCGGGTGGATGGTGTTCCGGATGCCGTGTCGAAGTTATCACCGGTTGGTGACTGTCGTCACGAGGACGCGATAGCGGCGCGGCGGCGCCGTGAGGATGTCATCGCGCCATTGCTTCACCGTTTCATCCCCTCGTGGAGTCATCGCCTCGTGGAGTCATCGCCTCGTGGCGTCATCGCGTCACGGCGTCACCGCGTCACGGCGTCACCGCGTCATCGCGTCGCCACCTGCCGAAGGTCCCGGCCGCCGTATGACTTAGGTCGTGCCCTTCCTGGTCACTCGCCCCTGCTCCGACCGCCCGCGCGCTTCCTACCGTGGACGTGTCCCATCTGGCCTCAGGTATCCGGCCCGGCCTTTTGCGAACGGAACGGACAGCACATGCTGGAACCGCCCGCCCCCTCGACCTGGCGCATCACGCTGCCGCGCGGCGCGACGGCCGTCCCCATCGCCCGCGCGATGGTCAGGACCGCCATGCAGGACCTCCGGGCCACGGCCGACCGCACCACCGCACAGCTGCTGACCGCCGAACTCGTGGCCAATGCCCTGAAGCACACCTGCGATACGGACCCCATCGAGCTGGTGGTGGAGCTGGGGCCGGCAGGCTGCCGGATCGAGGTGCACGACAGCGATCCCCTCCTCGTCCGTGGGCTCGGCGGCCCGCTGCCCCTGCCGGCTCTGGACGCTCCGTCCACCGGTGAGGGCCACTTCCCGATGCAGCGCACGAAGCGCGGCGGGCAGGCCGGGCACCACGACGAGACGGACGGCACCGAGCCTGCCGGGCACCATGAGGGGGGCCACGACGGGGCGGATGACGTATACGGGGCGGATGACGCCGATGGGGCCGACGATGCCGAGAGCAACGGAAATGTCTCCGCTGGTGTGGATGCGGGCAC
>NZ_JBICWS010000022.1:45117-101593 GCF_043199875.1 Streptomyces sp. NPDC048516
CACGAGCGCGGATGCGGGCACGAGCGCGGATGCGGGCACGAGCGCGGATGCGGGCACGAGCGCGGATGCGGGCACGAGCGCGGATGCGGGCACGAGCGCGGATGCGGGCACGAGTGCGGATGCGGGTGAGGACCATGACCGCGGCCGTGGACTGCTGCTGATCCGGTTCCTCAGCTCCGCCTCCGGCTGCCGCCCCACGCCCCGCGGCAAAGCCGTCTGGTTCACCCTGCCCGAGCTGCGGCGCTCACACCGCGGCTGACACCGCCCCCGCCCGATAGCCCGGCAGGCCGACAGACCGGTAGCCGGGTAGCCGGGTAGCCCAGTAACCCGGCTCTACCGGCCGAGCGTCGCGACCAGCACCGCCTTGATCGTGTGCAACCGGTTCTCCGCCTCGTCGAAGACGACCGAGTGCGCGGACTCGAAGACCTCGTCGGTGACCTCCAGCGACGACAGCCCGTGCCGGGCGTGGATCTCCCGGCCCACCGCGGTGCCGAGGTCGTGGTACGCGGGCAGACAGTGCAGGAACTTCACCTCCGGCTTGCCGGTCGCGCGCAGCACCTCCATCGTGACCGCATACGGGGCGAGCAGCGCGATCCGCTCGTCCCACACCTCCTTCGGCTCCCCCATGGAGACCCAGACGTCGGTCGTCACGAAGTCCGCGCCGCGCACGCCCTCGGCAACGTCCTCGGTGAGCGTGATGCGGGCGCCACTGGCCTCGGCGAGCCCCTGTGCGCCGGCGATCACCGTCTCGTCGGGCCAGAGCTGCCGGGGTGCGACGATCCGTACGTCCATTCCGAGCAGGGCCCCCGTGACGAGGTAGGAGTTGCCCATGTTGTTGCGTGCGTCGCCGAGGTAGGCGAAGGCGGTCTCGGACAGGGGGCGGCCCCGGCCGTGCTCGACCATGGTCAGCACGTCGGCGAGCATCTGGGTCGGGTGCCAGTCGTCGGTCAGCCCGTTGAAGACCGGCACTCCGGCGTGTGCCGCCAGCTCCTCGACGTCGGAGTGGCGGCTCCCGCGGAATTCGATACCGTCGAACATCCGGCCGAGGACCCGGGCGGTGTCCTTCACCGACTCCTTGTGCCCGATCTGCGAGCCGGCGGGGTCCAGGTAGGTGGTCGAGGCGCCCTGGTCCGCGGCCGCGACCTCGAAGGCGCAGCGGGTCCGGGTGGAGGTCTTCTCGAAGATCAGGGCGATGTTCCGGCCCTGGAGACGAGGGACCTCGGTGCCAGCGCGCTTGGCTGCTTTCAGCTCGGCCGCCAGGTCGATCAGTCGGCAGAATTCCTCGGCGCTGAAGTCCAGCTCCTTGAGGAAGTGGCGGCCGGTGAGGTCTATCGCCATGGGTGGGCTCCTGGTTCGCGGCGTGGGAACGGACTCAGACTCTGGAATTATATACGCGCCCTTGCATCTCTATACGAGGCCGTCGCCCCGTACACCCGACGCCTCTCCCATGGAGCAGGGTCACGCCCCGTGGAAGGGCGCCCGTGGAAGGTCATCCATCGACGGGACACCCATGGAAGGGGTACCGGGTGACACTCCCCGGACGGCTCCGGGGTCATGCCTTGCCGGACTCATCCGGGTTCACGCTCAGGCTGCCCCCGGCACCGCGTCCCGCGCCACCGGACAGCTCATACAGCGCGGCCCTCCGCGTCCGCGCCCCAGCTCGCTCCCCGGAATCGTGATCACCTCGATGCCACGCTTGCGGAGAAAGGTGTTCGTGGTGACATTGCGCTCGTACGCCACCACCACGCCCGGCTCCACCGCCAGCACATTGCAGCCGTCGTCCCACTGCTCACGCTCCGCCGAGTGCACATCCTGGGTCGCGGTCAGCACCCGGATGTCGGACAGGCCCAGCGCGGCCGCTATGGCACGGTGCATATGCTCCGGCGGATGATCGGTGACCTTGAGGTCCTGGTCGCCCGAGCCCGGCTCGATGGTGTACGAGCGAAGCATCCCCAGCCCCTCGTACTGGGTGAAGGTATCCCCGTCGATCATGGTCATGACGGTGTCGAGATGCATGAAGGCCCGGCGCTTGGGCATGTCGAGCGCCACGATCGTGCGCGCCGAACCCGCCGCGAACAGCCCCCGCGCCAGCAGCTCCACGGCCTGCGGAGTGGTGCGTTCACTCATTCCGATCAGCACCGCGCCACTGCCCATCACCAGGACGTCGCCGCCCTCGATGGTCGAGGGGAAGTCCGCCTGCCCCTCCGACCAGACATGGAAGTCCTGGTCACGGAAGAGCGGGTGGTGGCGGTAGATCGCCTCGTAGTGCACGGTCTCCCGCTGCCGGGCCGGCCAGCGCATCGAGTTGATCGAGACCCCGTCGTAGATCCAGGCCGAGGTATCGCGGGTGAAGAGGTGGTTGGGCAACGGGCCCAGCAGGAAGTCGTCGAGATCCATCACATGGAAGCGGACCGAGGTCGGCTCGGCATGCCGCTCCAGGAACTCGCGCTTGGTCATGCCGCCGACCAGCGCTCCCACCAGCTCCGGCACCGGCAGTTCCTCGAAGGCCGCCCGCAGATGCCCCGTGGCCAGCGGCCCGTACTCCTTCTCGTCGAAGACCCGGTCGAGGACCAGCTTCCGCGCCACGGGGATCTGCAGGCTCTCGGCGAGCAGATCCCCGAAGAGGTGCACCTCCACCCCCCGGTCGCGCAGCACGTCCGCGAACCCGTCGTGCTCGGCCCGCGCCCTGCGCACCCACAGCACGTCGTCGAAGAGCAAGGCGTCCTTGTTCGAGGGCGTGAGCCGCTTCAGCTCCAGATCGGGGCGGTGCAGGATGACCCGGCGCAGCCGCCCGGCCTCGGAGTCGACTTGGAATCCCATCCACCCATCTTGGCCGCTCGGACGGCTCGGCGGAGGGAGTCGGCGGATGTCGGGTCGCCCGGGGGCGGGCGGCGTGACGGGCCGGGGGCGCTCCTCCCCCGTGACCCGTACGCCGCTTCGGCCCTTCTACAACCGTGGGTCCACCGGCTCCGACTCCAGCGCGAGCACCGCGAAGACCGCCTCGTGCACCCGCCACAGCGGTTCGCCGTCCGCCAGCCGGTCGAGCGCCTCCAGGCCCAGTGCGTACTCGCGCAGGGCCAGCGAACGCTTGTGGCCCAGATGACGGATGCGCAGGCGCGCGAGGTTCTCCGGGCGGGTGTACTCCGGCCCGTAGATGATCCGCAGGTATTCGCGGCCACGGCACTTGACGCCCGGCTGGACGAGCCGTCCGTCACCCTGCCGTATCAGCGCCTGAGCCGGCTTGACCACCATGCCCTCACCACCGTCGGCGGTGAGCCGCAGCCACCAGGCGGTGCCGGCCGCGACCGACGACTCGTCCTCGGTGTCGACGATGATCCGCCGGGTCGCGGCGAGCAGGCCCGGCCGCTGCGGGGTGCCGTCGGCCGCCGCGCCGTCGTCCCGGGCCGTCACCACGGCCTCCGCCGCGATGAGCCGGTCGATCAGCGCCAGCTGGTCGGTGTGTGCCAGCCCGGCGAGGCTGCGGCCCCGCGCCGCGAGAATCTGGAACGGCGCGAGCCGCACACCGTCCGGCGCACCGGGCCCCGCGCCCCGGTCCGACCCGTCGGCGGCGCCCTGCGGAGCCACCGGTTCCACCCCGACGCGCCAGCAGTAGCGCCGGTACGCCTGGGTGAAGGCCGCAGCGTCCACGGCCCGGTCCCGCTGCCGGTCGAGCAGCGCAGACACCTCCACCCCGCGGGCGGCCGCCGCCTCCAGCGCACCGAGCACGCCCGGGAACGCCGCTCCGGACGCCGCGCCCACGGCCGCGTACTGCTTGCGCACCAGACCGGTGGCCTTCAGCGACCACGGCATCAACTCGGCGTCCAGCAGCAGCCAGTCGGTCTCCAGCTCCGCCCACAGACCGGCCTCTTCGACACAGTCCCGGACCCGCCGCAGGATGCGTCCGGTCATCTCCGGATCGTCGAAGAACGGCCGGCCGGTGCGGGTGTACAGGGCGCCCGGCACCCCCTTCGGCACCCCGAGGGGGGTACCTCCCGTGCCGTCGGGGCCATGGGGGAACGCCGCGGCCACCGTCTCGTCACGGCATACCAGGACCACGGCACGGGAGCCCATGTGCTTCTCCTCGCACACCACTTCCCGCACCCCGTCCGCGCGGTACCCGGCGAACGCCTCCGCGGGGTGCTCCAGGTACCCGTCCTCCGCCGAGGTCGCACACGGCGCCATGGTCGGCGGGAGGTACGGCAGCAGCCGCGGGTCGATCGCGAAGCGGCTCATCACCTCCAGCGCGGCCGCGGCGTTCTCCTCTCTGACCGCGAGCCGGCCCATGTACCGGGTCTCCACGATCCGCCGCCCCGCCACATCGTTCAGGTCGAGCGGACGGCCGTCCGCCCCGCCGGGCGCCTCCGTGGCGAGCGGTTTCGTCGGCTCGTACCAGACCCGCTCGGCAGGGACGTCCACCAGATCGCGCTCCGGCCAGCGCAGCGCGGTCATCGCGCCGCCGAAGACACAGCCGGTGTCCAGGCAGAGGGTGTTGTTGAGCCAGTTGGCGCGCGGGGTGGGGGTGTGGCCGTAGACGACGGCGGCACGGCCGCGGTAGTCCTCGGCCCACGGGTAGCGCACCGGCAGGCCGAACTCATCGGTCTCGCCGGTGGTGTCGCCGTACAGCGCGAAGGAGCGCACCCGGCCGGACGTCCGGCCGTGGTACTTCTCCGGCAGCCCGGCGTGGCAGACCACGAGGCTGCCGCCGTCCAGGACGTAGTGGCTGACCAGACCGCGGATGAACTCCCCGACCTCGGTGCGGAAGGCGGGGTCCTCCTTCTCCAGCTGCTCGATGGTCCCGGCGAGCCCATGGGTGGGCTGGACCTTGCGGCCCTTGAGGTAGCGGCCGAGCTTGTTCTCGTGGTTGCCCGGCACACACAGGGCATGCCCGGCTCCCACCATGCCCATCACCAGACGCAGCACCCCGGGGCTGTCCGGCCCACGGTCCACGAGGTCGCCGACGAAGACCGCGGTACGGCCCTCGGGGTGTACCGCATCCACGGCCCGGCCGTGTCCGTCGCGCACCAGCGCATAGCCCAGCCTGCCGAGCAGGGTCTCCAGCTCGGAACGGCAGCCGTGGATGTCCCCGATGATGTCGAACGGGCCGGTGAGATGCCGCAGGTCGTTGAACCGCCGCTCCGTGACGACCTCGGCCGACTCCACCTCCTCCGGCCCGCGCAGGAGGTGCACCCTGCGGAAGCCCTCGCGCTCCAAGTGCCGCAGCGAACGGCGGAGTTCACGCTGGTGACGCTGGATGACCCGGCGGGGCAGCCCGGCCCGGTCGGCGCGCGCGGCGTTGCGTGCGGCGCAGACCTGCTCGGGTACGTCCAGGACGATCGCCACCGGGAGTACGTCATGCTCCCGGGCCAGCCGCACCAGCTGGGCGCGCGCCTCGGACTGCACATTGGTCGCGTTCCCTGTCAAGTTCTAATGTTCACGTCGAGCGAATCCCGGCGGGGCCGTGAACGCGGGTGCTCACGGCAGGTCGCTGACGGCTCTTCATCCGGACGCGGGGTTTCGGCAATCGGTTTGGATGGCTGTGCCTAAAGTGCTCCGCAGTGAACGCGCGCTGACCGGCCGCAGTCCCCATCGTGGGCCGATGGGGCGCCGGTGGAGTAGGGACCTGCGTCGGTGCGGCGTGCCGCGGTTTCCCACGAAATCCGGTGGAGTCTGAGCAGCCGGAAGTGGTTGGGTCCTGCTCAATGCTTCGCTGATACGGCCCGGCACAGTGCGAGGCGCAAGGTCCGAATCGCAGGCGCGGTCTAGCCCGCGTGTCGTCGAGTGATGGAGGTTATCGCGGTGGCTGGTTATGGGGCGCTTTCTGACGTATACGAGTGGCTGATCGGGGACGACAGGTTGACCCCCGCCAATGCAGCCGCGGTTTATTACAGCGATGTCGTGGGCTCTCTGCCGCCCAACGCGCGCGTCCTCGACTGCGCGTGTGGAACCGGCCAGCTCGCCGTCGGTCTCGCGAGTCTTGGCCTTGACGTGGTCGCCGCAGATGCCAGCAGTGGGATGGTTCGCCGGACCGAGAAGGCCGCCGACGAGCAGGGTGTTTCGCTTCGAGCCCTCCGCGCGAGCTGGGACGAGCTGCCCGACCACCTGGAGGACTCCACGTTCGATCTGGTGTTCTGCGTCGGCAACTCGCTCGGGCACGCCGAGGGCGCAGCCGGGCGCCTGACCGCACTGGAAGTGATGTCGCGACTGCTGAATCCGGGCGGACGTCTTGTGCTCCACTCACGCAACTGGGAGCTCGTGCGCTCCGCCGGCTCACGGGTAGAGGTCCGTGATCGACTCATTCGCCGCAACGACCGCGATGCGATCGTCAGCTACTACTGGCAGATCGAGCAGCGCT
Organism: Streptomyces sp. NPDC048516; assembly: GCF_043199875.1. Classification (NCBI taxonomy): domain Bacteria; kingdom Bacillati; phylum Actinomycetota; class Actinomycetes; order Kitasatosporales; family Streptomycetaceae; genus Streptomyces; species Streptomyces sp. NPDC048516. The sequence goes on from NZ_JBICWS010000022.1 coordinate 51,470, forward strand.
GGGAGCAGGAACACTTCCTCGAGATCGTGGTGGCCCAGATCGAGCCGGATGGGGCAGTGCGAGCCAGCTCGGAGCGATTGTCCATCTGGCCCTACCGGTACGAGGACCTCGTGGCGCAGTTGCGCAGTGTCGGGCTCACGGTGCAGTCCACCACCTTCGACCCCGAGAGCGATGGATACCTGGTGGTCGCCAGCCGCGACCAGGCGCGAGGCAGGTCTGAGCCGGCGCGCTGATCCGCCTTTCGTCGTTGTCGTTGCCGACCTGTGGGCTCGCGACCGCCTGCAGCGGGTTCTTCGCGAAGTGTTCAGCGCTTGAAGCGGTTGCTGCGGGTGCGGTCCCCGCCGCGCTGGCTTCCGAGCTGCGGACCGCGGTCTGCACGGCGTCCACCAAGGCCTTCGTGACCCTGGACGGCACTCTGCTGCCGATCGACCGAATCGCGGCCGACCGGCCCTTCCACTCTGGGAACCATGAGAAGCACGGCATGAACGTGCAGATCATTACCGATCCCGCCGGACGATGGTGTGGGCACCGCCTGCACTGCTCGGCACGGTCCACGACATCAAGGCCCCGCGCCGCTCACCCCCGCTGTCACTTCGAAGCAGTTCCCGCAGTCACGCACAATGACAGCCCTGGGAGCTGGACGGGTTCATGCCTTCGGCGGGCGGAACAGAACGACGTTGTCCGGTTCAAGTGCGTGTCCTGCTTGCCTGTCGTCCTCTTGAGTGAGCACAGCGCTGGCGAGGGCGAGCCTGGTCACCTGTCGGCGGAGCTCTTCGATCTCGGTTCTCTGATTGGCAATGGTCTTCTTCAGCTTGGTGACGGTTTCCCGGAGTCGTTTCTCGGTCTCCGGGACTTGGCGGGTTTCGGCGCGAACGCGTTCGTAAAACTCGTTCTTCAGGTCGACGTGGCGTTTGAGGAGAGCCATGCGGTGGACGTCGGCCTCGGCGGCGAGGGCGACGATCGTGAGGCTGCCGTTGGAGGCGGTGGCTTGTCCGGTCAGGAGCCGGTCCATAGCCTCGCGGATGCGGGCGCGTTCGTCCCGGTGCTGCTGGTTCATGTGAGGGCCTCGGCGGAGTGTGCGGTGGCGTCGTGGGCGGCGGCCGTCTCGCGGAGTCGGTTGGCGTTGGCCCGCAGGCGCTTGCTGACTGGTCCGGGGGCGTGGGCGGCGAACTGGTCAAGTTCGCCGGCGCGTTCGCGGAGTTGTCGGGCGTGGGTGTCAGTGCGGACGGTGTTGCCGCAATTGGGTCGGCAGTCGTACTGACGTGGGGCGGTCGCGCCGGGTTCTGGTTCGCAAAGCGCGTTGTCGTGCTTGAAGGCGCAGATCAGGAACGCATCGGGGTTGTCGTAGAGCACGATGCCGTCACGGGCGAGGAAGGCGCTGGCTTTCCTGGCGAAGGTGCGGAGGACGATGCGGCCCTCGAAACGAGGGGTGTGGGCGGCGGCGGTCAGGGCCCGGCGGGCGGCGGGCCCTGAGACGTTCTCTCCGGCGGCGACGCGGTCGCGCAGTCGGGCTGCGGTGTCGGCGGCGGCGAGGGCCGTTTCGACGTCGAGAATGGCGTGGATGCCTCGGCGGCCGCGGGCGCCGTAGCCGCTGGAGGTGCGGGCGTCGAGGACGGTGCGCATGTGCCCGTACTGAATGGCGAGCGCGATCAGTCCTCCGGGGCGCCGGGCGACATGCCAGGCCAGGGACCTTCTGAACCGGCTCAGTCCGATCGCGCCGTGGGGGTCGTCGGGGATGGTCTCGCTGGGGAGGCCCTGCGTCTCGGCCTCGCGGTTCACCCAGTTCACGAAGGACTCGATGCGCAAGGTCAAGGTGGCCTTCTTCAGCGCGCCCGCGTAGCTGTGGCTGGAGCGGAATGCGTGGTGGGCGGCGCTCAGGAGGAGTTCGCCCTCGGGGACTGTGCGTTCCAGCACGCGGATGGCGCGGACTACCGGTGTGATCGCGACCCAGGGCACTTGGCGGACTTCGCCTGCGGAGATGTGGTTGCCGTCGTCGTCTGTGACGTTCTTGTAGTGGTGGCTGTGGATCAGGTGCCGTCCCTCTGTGCCGTCGGCGGTGGGTTCGGCGTCGGGGCAGCAGCCGGAACGCAGCCCCTGCACCTCCTGGGGACGCATCCCGGTCAGATAGAGCAGGATGATCGTCGCGGCCGTACCCAGGTGCCGCATGAGCTCGGCGGCCTCGTTGAAGTCCACGTGCTCGCGCCAGGGCTTGCCGTTGATCTGCCCGGCGACCGCCACCCGCAGCGGGCAGGGCCCTGGTCGTGCTGCGGCGATCTCTGCGAGGCCGTGCTGCTGGACGAACCTCGATACCTGGCCGCGGTTCGAGCCGGTGAGAGCGGCGATGTAGGTGGTGGCCATCTGGATCTCGCGTTTCTCCGAGCTGGCCGGCAGCGGGTGACCCGCTCGCGCCATGGGCAGCAACCACTCCTCCAGCGCGGCCCATCCGGCCGGCGAAGCCTTCGTGGCGGCGGTGACGGCGATCAGACGGCGGCGTTCGGCCCAGGCCGCCAGGATGTCGTCGGCGAAGTCGTCGACAAACCGGATGGCCCAGATCAACAGCGGCCCGAGAACCAGTGGGTCCAGCGGTTCCGTCGCGTTCTCCCCGCCGGGGGCTGTACCGGTTGCGGGGAGGAAGTCGTCGACTCCTTCGGTCTCCCACGGAGGCCGGGTGATGCCCGATGGTCGTGCGCTGAGCTGGTCGAACGCCCACAGGTTCGCCAGCCGGACGCAGATGATCGCCGCGGTGTCGCGGGACACCTGGTGCAGACGCTCACGCGCGTAGGCCCGCCATTCCGTCTCGGTGCAAGCCCCCAGGCTGGTGATCTGACGCTCGTGCAGCCAGCGGGCGAGCCGCATCCACTCCAGACAGGTGGCGAGCATGTCCGGGGCACCCGAGCGGGACCGGGCCTGGACTCCTCGGGTTTGGAGGTAGGTGGGCCTCAGCTGGCCGTTGAGCATCGTCCAGGCCGCGAGTTTCACCTGGTCACACAGGGGTTCCGGACAGTTCTTCCAGTGGAGCTTGACCAGGCCCGTGCCGGGGTTGTCGATCAGCGGGGCCATGGACCAGATGGCGTCCTGGTAGCGAGAGTTCGGGTGCGAGTTGCCCGGACTGATCCACTGGGGCAGCACCACGGGGCTGTCCGGGGCCGGCATGGCCAGCACGTACGTGTCGATCTCGGCAGCGGCGCCGACGGCGGTCATGGGGTGAGATCTCCCTTCACCAAGAGGTGGACCAGGGCCCGGTCCTCGTCGTTCACGCGGGCGAGCGCCGCGTTCCAGGCCGCCGGGCCGACCTTGTCGCGCAGGTCCTCAAGGCGGAGCACGTGCTCCCTCCAGTGCTCGTTCCAGGTGCGGTCGGGCAGGACGGACCGAAGGCTGTGCAGCTTTTGGTGCAAATGGGCGAGCCGGGGGTGATGGCCGGGGTGGACCCGGGCGTTGGGGCAGGCCAGGCAGAGCAGGAAGTCCGCGCCGCAGCCGCCCTTCGCGTCGGGCCAGGGGCTGGCCGTCTCATCCGCGCAGTCCGCGGTCACGGTCTGCTCGTGGCCGGGGGCCGGGGCATCGGCAATGTCGCCGACGAAGACCACGGCCTGGGCCTGTTCGAGGGCCTCGCGAGCACCGGCTTCGAAGACGCTCCGTGAAGCGTGCTGAACATGCTCGTCGGGCAGCACGTAGATGCTCTGATGAGCGCCCTGGCTGTGCTGAAGGGGACGGCCTTCCCGCGTCACCGTCGTCCTGCGCGCCCTCTGGAACGGAGATCCGCCCAGGTCATGCGTGGTCCACCACAGCTGGGCGTCACCGTTGCCGATACCGAAGGCGCAGGGGCCCACCGGGCGGGGTCGTTCCGTGCGTTGGTGCCTCCGCTTGGGGTAGTGCATCCGCGCAACCATCAACAGGTTGTTGTCGGGCGCGAGACGATGAACCAGGGCCCGTCCATGTGCGGTGGCTTCCAACGCCTGAGTGATCAGTCTGCCGGAGGAGTCGGCTCCGGAGTCGGTGATGTTCTCCGTGGAGAACCATCGACCTCCGCCCTGCCTGCGCTTTTCGATCTGAACCTGATAGGTCACCGTGGCCGTCGATCCGGCGGACGGGGCGGTGGTCGGGGCTGGCAGCCGGTCGTAGACGGACAGGTTCCAGCCGAACCGGTCGGTCAGCAGCACGCCCAGCGCGGTGAGTTCGGAACGTGACAGGAAGAGCCTGCCCCACGTGTTCTCCGGGCTGGTGCCGCCCAGCAGCGCACGGTCCTTCACGAACTCCCCGCTCGGCATGACCGCGTGCGGGACGTAGCCGGTCTGGGCGAGGTGATCGAGCACCTGGCCCAGTCGCCAGTCTCGGCTGCCTTCCTCCAGGTCACCGGCCCGCCACCTCTCCAACAGGATGGTGTTCTCGCGGATCCGCAGCAGAGCGGTCCGAAACTGCCGCTGGGCCACCCTCAGGACCCGCTCCCGCTCCTCCTTCCCGTACGACTGCTTGATCGGCACGGTCTTCGGGATGCGCCGGGCCAGTTCTTCCCCCACCGGCCCGCCCGCCAGGCGCGGATCGGCCCGCAGCAGCGGCCGAACCTGACGCAGCACGTTCTTGCCGCTGTTGGTGCCGACATGCCTCGCGCGCCAGCGCTTGAGCATGGCGATCGTCAGGTCCCCCAGGTCCTGCGGGGGATGCTCCAGCTCGGCGACGAACCGCGCGAACATCTTCACCGTGATCCAGGAAGCCCGTGCGGTCTCGTGACTGTTCCAACCCGCAGACCGGATCGCGAAGACCGCGGCCAGCGACCGCTGCATCGCCGCGGCGACGGGCAGCTCGGCGAAGTCGAACGTCATCTCGAACCCGGCCTTGTTGACGACCGTCACCATAAGCCCGTCGGGCGCCAGCGGCGGCTCGGTGCGGTGATCCGCCGGCGGCAGGACGGCCCGCCGTCCCCGCCCGGTCACCGGGCCGCCTCAAGGACCGCGTCGAGGTCCTGGATACCCTCCGACTCCCGGGCGAGCCGGGTGAACACACCGTCCAGGTCCTCGACCTGCTGTTCCTCCTCGCCGGCAGGTTCTGCCGCGGCCAGGATCGACTCCAGTTGCAGGTGCGCGACCGGCGCGAGGTAGTGCCGTTTCGTCACCTCCACGTCCGCATGACCGAGGAGGGTCTTCACCAGCCACCACGGATCGCCGAAGAGCATGGCGAAGTCCCGCCGGTCCGCGGCCGAGAGCCCATAGCGGGTCTCCACCAGCTGGTTCAGCAAGACCAGCATGTAGAGGGCCATCGAATGACGCGCGGCGTGCGGCGTGGCGTACGGGCTCTTGCCGCGCACCTCCGCAAGCCGGAAATTCCGTTCGACCTCCCGTTCTCCCACGGTGAGCAGGACTTCTTCGCAGCGCAGATTCGCCGCTCTGAACACTCCGTTCCACCGGTCCGGGGCCATCGGCAGGCCCTGCTCGGTCAGCCACAACCACGCCGGCTCCGGCCCGTCCGGGCCCTCCAGGAACAGCCACTGCCGCTCGCGCCATCCCAGGCGGCTGAGGTCTTGCTCACCGACGGCGCCGTTCGCGTCGACCCACTCGATCTTGGGCCTCAGGCCCCGCGTCACCTTCGTGACCAGCCGCATCATGGGCAGCCGCTCGTAGCGGCCTTCCGCCTGGGCGCGTTGCACCGCCCACGCGCGCTCCGACTCGACGTATGACTCGGCCTGGCCGACCGCGTCCACCGACACGTAGAAGACCCGGCTCTGCTTCGACCGGGTGACCGCCGCGGCGACGCGGCCATGGCAGTAGCGGCCGAACCGCAAGCGCTGGCTGGGCAGTTCGAAGGTGAGCAGCGAACCACCCTCCTGCCGGCGCAGGCCAGAGCTGAGCAGCAGCTGCACGAAGCTGGTGTTGCGCAACTCCGTCCGCGACTCCCACCCCGGCGCCGGCATTCCTGTACGGCTGTGGCCGCGGAGCCCGATGTCCGACCACAAACCCCAGGTCCGAGGCGTCAGCCACAACACCCGCGAGCTCACCGAGTCCGCCGCCCGGTCCCCTCGCCGCACGATGTCCACCGGCATCGGGGACACCTTCGCCCACCGGAACAGCTTGGTGAACGCGGCCGCCTCCCGGTTCCACTTCGTCCCACCGATCCGGCGCGGATTCTGCGGAGCCCGGCATCTCCAATGCCGGTAATCCGCCAAGTCCTGCCGCGTCGCCTGCCTCCACGGAACCTCACGCGAGGACAGGAAAGTCAACAACGGCCGGATATCCGTCGCGTAATTCCGCTTGGTCTCCCGCTCCAGATCCCGGAATTCGACGGACCGAACGAAATCCAGCAGATCCCGGTCCACCATTCCGTCCGGACCCACGAACACCGGATCACCCGGCCGCAGACCGATCCGGGCGACCTCGGCCGGCAGGTCCTGAACCCCCAGAACCCCCTCAGACGGCAGCAATCCCCACTGCCCCGGATCGGGCACCCACACCACGTTCCACTCGTGCAACTGACGCCTCCCCTGACGCTTGAACACGCCCAATCATCAGGGAAGTCGCGTCCACGACCGTCAGCCGCCCGGCGGCCAGCCGCTTGGCCGCGATGAAGTGCAGCACCTCGAACGCATCCCCACTGGCGCTCTGGTCGTTCTCGTCGTCGCTGACCAGCCCCCGGCAGAAGTCGGAGGAGAGAACTTCGGTCGGCCGGAAGTGCCGGGCGGCAAAGGTCGATTTCCCGGACCCGGTGGCTCCGACCAGCACCACGAGCGAGAGGTCGGGCACGCCAAGCGTGCGCCCCGCCGGCTCGGGCCGCGGCCCCGGCTCGAACCGGGGCTCCGCCGCGGGCCAAGGCTGCGGCTCCGGCTCCGGCCGGGGCGGCGGCTCCGGCCCGCGCTCCCGCGTTGTCCTGTCCCTCTGCCGGTCCTCGTGCGCGTGCTGCTCTTCGTCCCCGTACTCCGTACGCCCGTCGTCCGTCATGCCCCGACCCCCTTCCCGGTCGTCGATGTCCTCCTGTGTTCACGGTTACCGCTGTCTTCACGATTGCCGCTGTCTTCACAGGTGCCGCCTTCACAGGTGCCGCCGTCTTCACGGTTGCCGCTGCTTTTACGGTTGCCGCTGCTTTTACGGTTGCCGCTGCTTTCACCGTGGATACGGAAGTGCGCGAGCTGGGTGGGCGGGCCGACCTCGGGGTCGTCCGGGCCTACCGGGGCAAAGCTGACTTCGTAGCCGTGCCGTGCGGCGACCTCCCGCGCCCACTGCCGGAACTCCTCCCGTGTCCACTCGAAGCGATGGTCCGCATGCCGGGCCTGGCCGGCCGGCAGCGACTCCCAGCGCACGTTGTACTCCACGTTCGGCGTCGTCACCACGACGGTCCGCGGCCGGGCCGACCCGAACACCGCATACTCCAGTGCCGGCAGCCTCGCCGGATCGACATGCTCGACGACCTCGCTGAGCACCGCCGCGTCATAGCCCTCCAGCCTGCTGTCCGTGTACGCCAGCGACCCCTGTACGAGGCGTACGCGCTCCGACTGCCGTTCGGGCAGACGATCCAGCCGCAGCCTGCGCCGCGCCTCGTGCAACGCGCGCATCGACACATCCACGCCGACGATCTCGGTGAACTGCCCTTCCTTGAGCAGCGCACCGACCAACTGACCCGGCCCGCAGCCCAGATCGAGCACCCGCGCCGCCTTGGCCGAGCGCAGCACCGTGAGGATCGCTTCCCGCCGCCGCACGGCGAGCGGCACCGGCTTCTCCTCCGTGTCCGCCTCCTCGTCCACGGCGTTGTCGATCACCTCGGCGGCCACGTCGTCCGACTCGGCCAGCCGCTCCAGCTCCAGCCGCTCCATGGCCTGACGCGTGAGCGACCAGCGGCGCGCGAGGTAGCGTCCGACGATCACCCGCTGCTCCGGGTGGTCCTCCAGCCAGCCCTCTCCGGCCCGCAACAGCTTGTCGACCTCATCCGGCGCGACCCAGTAGTGCTTGGCGTCGTCCAGCACCGGGAGCAGCACATACAGATGCCGCAGCGCCCCCGCGAGAGTGCACTCCCCTTCCAGGACGAGCCGTACGTAGCGCGAGTCACCCCACTCCGGGAACGTCTCGTCCAGCGGCAGGGTCTCGGCCCGCACCGTCCAGCCCAACGGCTCGAACAGCTTGCGCACCAGCGCCGCACCGCCCCGGGCGGGCAGCACCGGCACCTCGATGCGCAAGGGCATCGTGCGCGTCACCAGTTCGGGCCGCGCCGTGCACTGCCCCTTCATCGCGCTCGCGAAGACACTCCTCAGCGCCACCGCCAGCAGCGACGAGGCCGCGTACGGCCGGTCGTTCACATACTGCCCCAGCGCCGAATCCGGAGCGCCGCCGCGGCCCTTCCCCCGGCTCCGGCGCACCAGGGCGATGGGGTCCACCTCCAACAGCAGTGCGGCCGTGCACCGTTGAGCGTCGGCCTCGGGGTAGAGGACATGCGCGGTGCCGTGCGACGTCGAGAACTGCTGCGCCTTGTCAGGATGCTTGTGCAGCAGGAATCCGAGGTCGGTCGCGGGCCGGTCGGCGCTGCCGGTGGTGGTAATCGTCAGGAACACGCGTCCGAGTATTGCCGTAGTACGCCCCGATCCACACCGGATTTCCGGCGGCGCCGCCCGACGCCCGCTCGGCCGTCAGCTCAGCTGGGACTGCACCTGCGCGGAGATCAGCTCGAGATGGTCGAGATCATCCAGGTCCAGCATCTGCAGGTAGACACGGGACGCCCCGATGGCGGCGTAGCGCCCGATCTTGTCGACGACCTCGGCAGGTGAGCCCGCCAGGCCGTTGGCCTTCAGTTCATCGACGTTCCGCCCGATGGCCGCGGCCCGTCGTGCCACCTCGGCATCGCTCCTGCCGACACAGGCCACGAGCGCATTGGAGTACACCAGCTCATCGCCCTTGCGCCCGGCGGCTTCAGCGGCCGCCCGCACCCGTCCGAACTGGCGCTCGCTGTCTTCGAGCGAGGCGAAGGGGATGTTGAACTCATCGGCGAACTGTGCCGCCAGCCGCGGTGTCCGCGTGGCACCGTGTCCGCCGACCAGCACCGGCACCTTGCCCTGGACGGGCTTGGGCAGCGCGGGCGAATTCTCCAGCCGGTAATAGGCCCCGTCGTAGTTGAACTCCTTTCCTGCCTCGGTGGCCCACAGGCCGGTGACAATCGCCAGCTGCTCTTCCAGCCGCGCGAACTTCTCCTTGGGGAACGGAATGCCGTAAGCCTTGTGCTCCTCCTCGAACCAGCCGGCACCGAGGCCGAGTTCCACCCGGCCGCCGGACATCTGATCGACCTGCGCCACCTGGATGGCCAGCACGCCCGGAAGCCGGAAGGTGCCCGCCGTCATGAGCGTCCCGAGACGGATGCGCTTGGTTTCACGGGCCAGTCCCGCCAGGGTGATCCAGGCGTCCGTCGGTCCGGGCAGCCCGTCGACATTGCCCATCCGGAGATAATGATCCGAACGGAAAAACGCGTCGAAGGCAAGGTCCTCAGTCGCTTTGGCGACCTTCAGAAGACTGTCGTAGGAAGCCCCTTGCTGGGGCTCGGTGAAAATGCGTAGCTCCATACCTCCATCCTGCGCTCCGGACGGCGAACCAACCGTCGGAGGCGTATCGATGCACCGGTCGGTTGATGCACCGGTCGGTTGATGCACCGGTCGGTTGATGCACGGGCCGGTTGTTGCACGGGCCGATTGTTGCGCCGGCCGTTTGATGCGCCGGCCGTTTGTTGCACTGGCCGGGCAAGCCAGATCAGGTGAGCCCGTCCTATTTCGGCACCGCCGAAGGCGAGAAGACGAGGGGCGGCAAGACGAGTGGCACCGGCGGGCACGGGGGCGAACGGCGACCGGCAGTGGAAGGCGAAGGCGAATGGCAGTGGAGCGGTGCGGGCAGTGACGGTGGTCTACTTCTGCTTCAGGCAGGATTCCGGTCGCGCACCTCCAGCTTCTCCAGTATCCCGGCCACGCGGTCTCTCGCTTCGTCGACCGTGTCCATCGCCTCCACGCACGTCCAGTACATCCCCTCCTCATCAGCGAGCAACACCACGCCCACCAGCGCTTCGCACACTTCCCGCAGCAGTCGGCACAGGCCGGTCAATGCCTCCTTGACGTCCCGCACCTCGGACAGCTGAGCCGCCCGCAACCCACCGGTGACCGATGCCGGGCACAGCAGTCCCCCGCTGAACCGCCCGCCCGCGTCGCCCAGCCCTCGGGCTCTGGACCGCACTTCGTACGGCCCGAATATCGCGAGATGACTGCCGATCGCCTCCGCCAAGGCCTGCGCCTGCCATGCCTCGACGATCACTGTCTGCACCGTGTTCGCCTCGGCCAGACCGCGCCGGCTTGCCGCGATGATCCGCACCGCGTCCATCCGCTCCCTCCTCTCCCCATCATTCGCGTGCACCTTGCACTCTTTCCACTACCCAGAGTGAGGGTGAACACCCAAAAAAGCCAGGGGAATTCGCAAATCTGTGGACAAGCGAGGCGATGTGGAAAGATCCATGACTCCATAGAGTAATGAAGGGTGGCCTCGACTCCACTCCCTCCCCGCGTGCCACAGCACCCCCACTTCCCACACGCCCTGCACAAGTCACGCGAAACGTCCGAAGAGGGGCGCCGCGGTGAACGTCAGCGTCTGAAGGAGGCGGCGGGAGCGGGCAGCGGGAGGAGCGGCGCCGGCCGGACACCTGGACCGCGTCCGGGCCGAAACCAGGACCGGGGCCAGGACCACCCGGGGCCAGGCCGGCACCAGCCCCGGAAGAAGCCAGGAACACCGACGGGCGGGAACCGCCGCCCCCGCCCGCCAGTTCCCGCCCACTCTTGGCCGCCCGCCCCTGGCCGCCCGACCCTCCCGGCTCGGCTCGCCCTCCCCGCTCGGCCCGCTACTCCTCCCCCTCCCGCGGGCGATCGGGCCGCGCCGAGCGGACCGCCGGGAACCGCGACTCATTGCGCTCGATCTTTGCGGCGAGCGCCGCCAGGGCGTCGATCCCCAGCGCCTCGCAGAACTGCAGCAGATACGCCAGGACGTCCGCGACCTCGTCCTCGACCCGGCCGGACTTCCGCGGGTCCGACATCACCTTCGCCGACTCCTCCGGCGTCAACCACTGGAAGATCTCGACGAGTTCCGCAGCCTCGACGCTCAGCGCAGCGGCCAGGTTCTTGGGCGTGTGGTACTGCTGCCAGTCCCGCGCGGCCGCGAACTCGGCCAGTCGTCGCTGCAGCGCATGAAGATCCTCACTCATGCCTCTAGGTGTAGCACCTGTACACCGGGCAGCCCGTCGGCGACCGAGGGATCCCGCACCGTCCCCAGCAACCGCACATGTCCGCGCTCGGTCATCCGCACGGCCAGTGACACCAGCTCGCGGGCCTGCCTGGGGTCCATACAGCGATCCATCCCGTCCGCCATGACCGTCATCTGCTGACGGGCCGACGGGACCTCCCCGACCGGATCCATGGCCAGTACGTCCGGCCCGGTGAGCAGCACCAGTGCCAGCGCGAGAAACCGCAGCTCACCATCGCCGAGCTGCTCGACGGGCAGCTCCCCCAGTTCACCCCGGTCCAGTACGGCCCGCACACCCGCCACGCCGCCGGCCCCCTGTACGCCGTGCGGCCCCGCGGAGCCACCGCGCCCCGCCGCCGCAGGAGGGCCGGCGGCCCCGTCTCCCGTCCCGCCCGGCTGCCAGGGCACCGCACGCAGCCCTTCGACGGGACCGGCACACGCCTCCCGCACCGCCGCGACCAGCACCGCATGCCGCCGCGCACACTCCAGGCTCGTACGCTGCAACACCATGGGCAGGTTGTCGCAGGACGGCCGCAGCCGCCCTTCGTCCCGCGGCTCCCCCGCCTCACGGCCCCAGCCGCCCGCCTCACCACCGCTCGTCTTGCGCGCCCGTGTACCCCAGGCTCCCGCAGCTCCTCCGGCAATGCCCGCCCCGCCGGCCCCCCTCGCCCTCCCCGGCGCGCTCACCGCTTTCCCTCGCCCGGCTCCCGCACCGCTCCCACGCGCCGCGGCGGCACGTCCGGCACGCCCCGCACCGGAACCCCCACCGTCCGCACTTCGTCCGTCGCCCTCACCGACCACGCCCGCACCGCCCGTACCGCGCGTCCCAGCGCCCCGCATGACCTCCGGCCGCGGGTCGCACACGAACACCGACCGCAGTGCGACCACGACCTGCTCCGCCGCGGCCAGCACCAGCCGCTGCCCCGCCGTTTTGCCCGCGACCCGCAACGGCAGCAGGGAGGTGCCGAGCCGGTCGTCGGGCAGTGGCGCGCGGGTCACGGGAGTCGCACCCGCCGTGTGCCAGGCAGCCTGGACGGCCGGACGGGTGGGGTCGGTGAGTGCGGTGGTCAGCAGCGTCTCGCCGCCGCCGGTCAACCGCTCGCCGACGATCCGCAGTTCGGGCTCGGCCTGAACGGCGAGATCGAGGCTGACGGGGCCGGCCGGGCCGTTGACCGTGCAGCCGATGCGGAAACCGCGCCGCCCCTGTTCGTCGGGGTGCGCCCCGGCCGGCACACAGGCCGCAGGGTTGCCGGCCACCTCTCCCACCGCCCGTGCGAGCGACTCCCCGCTGCCGAGCCGGGCGAGGATTTCGTACGCCTGCAGCGCACTGGACTTGCCACTGCCGCTCCCCCCGCTCAACAAGGTCAGCGGGGAGAGCGGCAGGGTGACGCCGCGATGGGACTTGAAGGCGGACAGCCGTAACTCCGTGACCGCCGGCCGCACACTGTCGGAATTCATGAAGGGACGCTATGCAGCGCCCGGCCGGAGAACCGTTACGCCCAACAGCTCTTCCTACGAACGGGGGACACTTCCCGCCACCTCTTCCGCGACCTCGGTGCCGGTCGGCGCCAGCAGGAAGACATTGGTGTCCACGCGGTGCATCCCGCTGCCGAGACCGAAGACGACTCCGCTGGAGAAGTCCAGGATGCGCTTGGCGACATCACCGTCGGCGCTGCTGAGGTCCAGCAGGACCGGGATCTGCGCCATCAGGTACTCGGCGACCTCACGGGCGTCCGCGAAGGTCTGGACGCGAATGACGATGAACCGCCGCGCCTCCTCGGCCGGCTCCTCCTCGGGGAGGGCACGGTGGTCGGGCCAGGAAGGCCATTCACTGCTGCCGCGGAGCGGGACGACCTCGGCCAGCCCTTCCCACTGCTCGTCGGTGGCATCGGGGCCGTTCACCGAATCACCTCGCCCGGGAGAGTGTTGGCTGTCTGCGGTATCTGCATCGCACAATTCTAGGGATAAACACACAAACCTCGGCGGACGTGCCACACGCCGCGGCACGCCCCGCTCCATCCTGCACCATGCCCGCTGACCTGTTCCGACATCTCCGGCAGATATCCTCCGTCGAGATTCTGTGTGCCCGTTCATCCCCGTGTGACGGAGGTTGGTGCTGTCGTGGGGTCCGAACCTCCCGGTCGTCGGCCGCGTGGTCTGCGCGGCCTGCGCAAGCCCGCCAAGAAGCGCCCCGCCGGGCCCTCGCCCGCCCGGGCCACGGACGCCTCCGACACGGCGGGGCAGCCCCCTGCCGAAGCCGCCGGCAGCGTCATCAATGCCGTCCTCTACCGCGACGGCCACCGGGTCAGCACCCATGACACGCTCGCCGAGGCCTTCCGGCAGCAGCGCGCCACCTCCGGCACTCTCGCCTGGATCGGCCTGCACCGCCCCAGCCGCGACGAACTGCTCGCCCTGGCCACGGAGTTCGACCTCCACCCCCTCGCCGTCGAGGATGCCCTGGAGGCCCACCAGCGCCCCAAGCTGGAGCGCTACGGCGGCACTCTCTTCGTCGTCCTGCGCGCCGCGCGCTATCTCGACGACCCCGAGGAAGTCGACTTCGGCGAGCTGCACGTCTTCGTCGGCCGCGACTTCGTGATCACCGTGCGGCACGGCGGCGCCCCCGACCTCTCGGCCGTACGCGCACGCATGGAGGACACCCCCGAACTCCTCAAGCGCGGCCCCGAAGCCGTTCTCTACGCCATCCTCGATGCCGTCGTCGACGGCTATGAGCCGGTCGTCGCCGGCGTCCAGAACGACATCGACGAGATCGAGACCGAGGTCTTCGGCGGCGACCCCCGAGTTTCGAGGCGCATCTACGAACTCTCCCGTGAGGTGGTCGAGTTCCAGCGCGCCACCCGTCCGCTGAACGGCATGCTGGAGGGCCTGACCGCGGGTTTCGAGAAGTACGCCATCGACGAGGAGCTGCGCCGCTATCTGCGCGACGTGGCCGACCACGTACTGCACACCACGGACCGTGTGGACGGCTTCCGGCAGGCCCTGCAAGATATCCTCGCCGTCAACGCCACCCTGGTGAACCAGCAGCAGAACGCCGAGATGCGGGCGCTGGCCGAAGCCGGCTTCGAACAGAACGAGGAGATCAAGAAGATCTCCTCATGGGCGGCGATCCTCTTCGCCCCCACCTTGGTGGGGACCATCTACGGCATGAACTTCGACAGCATGCCGGAGTTGCACTGGGTGTTCGGCTACCCCTTCGTCATCGTCCTCATGGCGATCGTGTGCACCAGTTTGTACTTCGTCTTCAAGCGGCGGGACTGGCTCTGAGACCGGTGCTCCCCCTGGTCTCGCCGCCGGGTCCTCCGCCGGCCGGTCACACGGAATCGCCCTCGGATGCACCGCGCCCCTCAGCCGCGCGTGTCGCTCCGCGAGCCGGAGCAGTTGGCTCCTCGCGGATCTCGGCGGCGGTGGGAACGGCAGCCCCGGACAGATGCGGATCACTGTATGAGCCCCCGCTACACCGGACGCCACAGCGGCGGGCGTACTCACGACGCGAACGCTCCCGAGGTGCCGCCGCCCCGGCCTCCGAGGCTTGCCGCCAGGACCGTTGACCGTCGCAAGGCCAAGAAGTTCGTCCTGTGGGTGGGGCTTGCCGCCGGCCTCGCGCTCTCACTGACTGTCCTCAGCGGGCTGACGCCAGGCTATGACGCGATGGACCACCCGCCCGGCGGCTGGTGCCTGGACAACTCAGCCACCTGTGTGCACCGCGGACAGCCCTAGGGGGAAGGGAAAACCCCTAACCAGCAGAGCAATTGAGTAGTCGAGCTCCCGAGCGGCCGAGCACCCCGCCGGCCTCGGCGGGGTCCCGCCTGGCCTGCTCATCGTGATCACGCCCGCGGCCTGCGGACCCCGCGGGCCGACGTACCGGCCCAGTCACCTGCGGGCCAGGTGCGCGCGGGGTCCCGCCGGCGGCGGGCCGAACGGGCACGAACGGCGAGTGATAGGTTCTCAACAAGCGTTTATTTTTGAGCAGTCAGCCGTGAAACCCGCGGCGAGGCCCACCCCGTGGCGCCTGCACCGCTTCGTGGAGAGCGAGCATCATGCGCATCCTCATCACCGCACAGGCAATCTATTCGCACCTCGCCCCCCTGGTACTGCCGGTGGCGGAGAGAGCCCAAGAGGCCGGCCATGAGGTGGCCGTCGCCACGGGCGCCGACGTGGTCCAGCACATAGAGAAGCGCGGGCTCACCGCGCTGACGTTGCCCCATATGGTGTCGATGGGGGAGGCGCTGCGGGACGGCACGCTCCCGCCCCCGCCGGGCATGGAGAAGGCCGGCTCCGTGACCGTTGAGCTGGCGCCGGAATTCTTCGCCGCGGCCTTCGTCGGGCGCCTCGCCACGGACAGCGTCCCCGACCTCCTCGACGTGGCGAAGAGCTGGCAACCGGACCTGATCCTCCACGAGTCGACCGAGTACGGCGGCTATCTGGCGGCGGAAATCCTCGGCATCCCACACGGCGCCCTGGACATCGGGCCGATGGCGCCCTATGCCCACCCCGCCGTGACGGAGGAGCTCAACCGGCAGCGGGAGAAATTCGGCCTGTCGCCGGTCACCGACGCCTGGCACCCGTTCCGCGCCTTCCGCGCCGGAGTCGTTCCGGAGGACTTCTACCCCACGGACAGCCGGCTGCCCGGCGCCCGCTACTACCAGGTCCCCGCCGGGTCGGCACAGGGCGGCCTCGATCCGGAGATCGCCCAACTCGACACGGACCGGCCGCTCGTCCTCGCCACCCTCGGCTCGAACGCTACCCGGCTTCCCGGCGGCGCCCACACGCTGCTGGATACCATCATCGAGGCCCTTGGGGAGCTGCCGGTCACCGGCGTCGTGGCCCTGGGAGCCGACCGCGACCCGCGGCAGTGGGACGGACCACGCCGCGACAACGTCCATCTGACGTCGTTCGTCCAGCAGGAACTGCTGCTCCGGTCCAGCGATCTGTTCCTCACGCATGCCGGCTTCAACGGCACCCGGGAGGCGCTGGCCGCCGGAGTCCCCATGGTGGCCGTACCGCTGTTCGCGGAGCAGTCCCACAATGCCTCCCGGCTCGAGCAGTTGGGCGTCGGAACCCGGATGAATGTCCAGGACGTGACACGCGACGCGCTGGCCGCGGCGCTGCGCAACGTTCTCGATGACCGCTCCTACCGGTCCCGCGCCCAGGGGCTCCAGCGCCGGTCCCACGCGCTGCCGGACCTCGGCCAGCTGGTGGAGGACGCGGCAGCGCTGGCCGCCTGAGCCGGACGGCTCTCGCCCGTACACCACCACGTTTTGACGGTTTTGCCGGACCGTTCCGTCTCGCTCCGGCCGCTGGGACAGGCTCCAGCGGCCGGAGCGGGAGGGTGGCGAGGCGGGCCTTTCCCGTGCGCGGGCGCCCCCGGCTCGTCCCTTCCCCTCGGAACCTTCCGATCCGCCGTTCCTCCTGCGAAGCTTTCCGATCTGCCGTTCCTCTGCGAAGCTCCCGGTTCGCCGTTTCCAAGGCCCCGGCGCTGCCCGGAGGTGCTTGTAGCATCAGGACCGGCACCGGAAAGGGGACCTACTTTGACCTGCGCCGATGCAGCGACGAATGCGCCCGGACAGGCCGCGCGGCGCACGTCCGGTTCGGGGGGCCCGGCCGAGGAGGCAGCCCTTCCGGAGCGCAAGGGCGAGCGCACGCGTCGGCGCATCCTGACGGCCGCACGACGGAAGTTCGCGGAGGTCGGCTACGAGCGCGCGACCATCCGCGCCATTGCGACCGAAGCCGACGTGGACAAGTCCTCCGTGATCCAGTATTTCGGCAGCAAGCAGGCCCTGTTCCGTGAGGCCGTCCACTGGCAGATCCCCCATGACGAACTCACCACCAGCGACCCCGGCCAGACGGTGGAGAACCGCCTGCGCGGCATGCTGGACACCTGGGCGGCGGATCCGGACAGCCCCATGGCGGTGCTCCTGCGGACGAGCATGACGAGCGACGAAGCGGCAGAGTTGCTGCGCCGGCATATGACCGTGCAGGTCACCGATCACATCGCAGCCACCATCGATGCCCCCGACGCGCGGCTGCGTGCCGCGCTGTTCAGCGCGATCATGATAGGGGTCGCCGCCCAGCGCTATCTGCTGCACCTGCCCGACCTGGCCGAGGCGGACGTCGAGGACATCGTGCGGATCACCACTCCCCTGCTCCGCAGCCTCGTCGCTCCGGACGCCTGAGCCACTTCCACTCCGCGGTCAGCCAACTCCGCCGTCAGCCACATCCCTGAGACCCGCCGCCAGGCCCGTCCGCCAGGCCCATCCGTCAGCCCCACGCCTGGCCCGCGATGAGGCCCGCGACTCCGCATTCTTGTGGAGTCGCCGAGGGGGCCCGGGAGGCGGCGCCGGCGCTATCGCCTGCGCAGCAGGGTGATCCCGTCCTCCTCGGCGACCTGGACGTAGCCATGGGCACGGTAGAGGCGCAGCATGCGGTGGGTCCGTTCCACCGGGCAGGGGGTTTTGACGGTCGGGTCGTGACGGTCCGAGACCACCCAGCGCGGCGGATGCGCCGGGAGGGCGGTGGGGGCGGCGGGATCGGGGCCGGTGCCGAAGCAGACCAGGCTGACGGTGGTGCGTCCGGTCAGCATCGGTGCCAGGCGGTTCGAGGAGGCGACGGTGTCCCCGTCGGGTATGCGGCTCAACAACCGCTCTGCCGTACGGACATGTGCCGGGGTCCGCCAGGCCGAGGGGAGGACCAGGTCGTGGAGCGGATAGACCGCGGCCGTGACGGCGGTGAAGGCGGCGGCGAAGGCAAGGACCTTACGGCGTCTGCGGGGCGGCACGATATCCGGCCGCCGGTGGAGCACATCGATGAGACCGGCGAATATGAGCGGCATCAGGATCGCGTTGTAATGGAAATTCGGCTGCCAATAGTGCTCGTTGCCGGCCAGCAGCCGCCACGCGAGAGTGGGTACGCACAGCAGCGTCAGGGGGGACCGCAGGCCGAGGAATGCGGTGGGCGCGGCCAGCATGAACAGCAGCAGCCACTTCATCGGCGGCCAGAGCACGTGCAGTCCGGCGGACGCAAGAGCGGCGAAGCTGCCCGACGAGGAGGCCGCCTCACCCGGCATCTGGTGCCAGTAATCGAAGCCACCGCGGGGATTCATGGCAGGCAGAAGAACGAGAATTTCCACCGCTGTGCCCGCCACGCCGAGAAATGCCACAACAACGCCGAGCAGGAGGGGGAAGCGCCGCCGCTCCGCGGGGTGGTGAGCCCGGTCCCCGGGTTCGTGACGCCGGTCCCCGGGATCGTCACGCCCGTCCTTGGATTGCTGGCGCCGTTCCTCGGAATGGGCACACCGTTCCAGGGAAGTGTGCCGCCACTCGCGCAGCCCCTGCCATGCGATATAGCCGCCGATGGCGGCGAGCGTGAGCCCGAGGTCCTCTTTCACCAAGAGAAGCGGGAGCGCCCACGCTGCCGCCGTCCCCCAGCGCCGCTGTCCGAGGGCGGTCACGCCGAATGCGAGGAGCGGAACCGCGAAGCATATTTCGTGGAAGTCCTTGGCGACTCCCGCGACGAGGCCCCAGGAGGCGCCCAGTCCGCAGCCCACCACCAGGCCGGTGACCGGTCCGACAGCCCGGTGCGCCCAGCGGGTGAGGGGAAAACAGGCGAGTGCCATCAGCGCGGCCTGCACCACGAGCAGCGTCACGCCGCTGGGGAAGAGCCGGTAAAGGGGGGCGATGAGCACCAGGATGGGGTGAAAGTGGTCTCCGAGGAGGTGAAAACCCGGTCCCTTGAGTTCCACAATCGGAGCCTGGCCGTGTGCATAGGCACGAATCGCCTGCTCGAATATCCCCAGGTCGTAGCCGGCATTGAGCATGCGGTCATTCCGCAGCACCGACACCAGGGTGTACAGCACAAAAAATGCCGCGGTGACGGTCCACCCCATGGCCCGGGGGCCTGGTAGATGTCGACCGAACGCGGCACCGGCATCCGAGACTTGGCGATCCGAGGGTATTCGGAAAGACCAGGTTCCTCTGATCCGCCAGGACCGCTCGGACCGCTCCAACCGCTCCGTCGTTTCCACCCTCGCACCCACCGTCTTCGACTCGGCAAAAGGAACACGATGTACTGCCCCGGCGGAAAGACGCAGTGGGCCGGCAAAGCAGTGCTACCGGCGGCGGCGATTCACTCCCGTTCCGGTTCGTCCGGACGGCGGTACGACCGCGGGAACGCATCCCGCGTGAGTGTAACGCCGGGTCCGCAGGGAGAGTTCTTGGCGATGCGCGGTGCGGCGCCCGGCGCCCGGCGCCCGGCGCGCGGTGCGCGGTGCGCGATGTGCGGTGCGCGGTGCGCGGTGCGCGATGTGCGGTGCGCGGTGCGCGGTGCGCGGTGTGCGGCGCCCGGTACGCGATGTGCAGCGCATGGTACGCGGAGCACGGTCGCCTACGGGCGAGGGGATGTGACGGGGCGGGTGAGGTGACCGGCGGGTGATGTGGTGTCAGCGGGCCAGGCGGCCCAGGAGCGAGGAGGCAGCGGCGATGCCCAGTACGGCGGCGGCCACCAGGACGGTGAAGTCCAGAGCCAGATGGGCGTGGGTTCCCAGGAGCAGGCCGCGGAGGGCATCGACCTGGTAGCTCAGGGGGTTGATCCTGCTGACCGTCTGGAGCCAGCCAGGCATGATCGCCACCGGGTAGAGGGCGTTGGAGGCGAAGAACAACGGCATGGTGATGGCCTGGCCGATACCCATCAGGCGGTCGCGGGTGAGCACGATCCCGGCGATCGTCATGGACAGGCACGAGAAGAAGGCCGAGCCGAGGACCACCGCGACGCCGACGGCCAGGAGCCGTAGCGGGTTCCAGGTCATGGCCACACCGAGCAGTGCGGCGATGACGATCACCACGACCGCCTGGATCAGCGCCTTCACTCCGGCGGCGAAGGCCTTTCCGGCGATCAGAGCCGAGCGCGGGGTGGGCGTGACCAGCAGTTTGGTGAGGATGCCGGCGTCCCGCTCCCAGATGATCATGATGCCGTAGAAGATCGCGATGAACATGGCCGACTGGGCGATGATGCCGGGCGCCAGATAGTCGATGTACGGGGTGCCGCCGGTCGGGATGGCCTTGATACGGGTGAAGGTCTCGCCGAAGACCAGGAGCCACAGGGCGGGCTGGACGGCGCGGGTGTAGAGCTCCGTCCGGTCATGGCGCAGCTTTTGCAGTTCGACCACGCACATGGCGATGACCCTGGCGGGCAGCACCCGCCAGCCGGTGCGGGCCCGCGGCGGTACCAGCAGCAGGTCCAGGCGGCCGGGGCCGGTGGCCGGTTCAGCCGACTCGGTGTGCGGTGCGGCGGGTGCTTCGGACATCTCGGAAGTCTCCTGACTGCTCGTCGAGGCCGCTGCCGGCGACGTCCCGGAAGACGTCCTCCAGCGTCGGTACGGCATCGGACGAGCCCGAGGGGGCCGATGAGGAATCGGAGGAAGAAGAGGAAGAGGAGGGAGAGGAGGGAGAGGAGGGAGAGGAGGGAGAGGAGGGAGAGGAGAGGGACGAGTCCGATGAGGCGGCGGCTGGTGCGGGGGCGGCCGAAGGACTCGGTGCCGTGGGGGCGGTGGGCGAAGCCGCGGCCGCGCGGCGGCGGTCACGCAGGGCGGCCCGGAGCTCGTCGGGGGTGCCGAGGGCGCGGATCCGGCCGCGGTGCATCAGGGCGAGGCGGTCGCAGTACTGGTCGGCCTCGTCCATATAGTGCGTGGTCACCAGGACGGTCATACCGGTGGCGGCCCGTACGGCGTTGATGTGCTGCCAGACGCTGGTGCGGGCGATCGGGTCGAGGCCGATCGTCGGCTCGTCGAGCATCAGCAAACGGGGTGCACTGACCAGTGCCTGGGCGAGTTCGAGGCGGCGGATCATGCCGCCGGAGTACGTCTTGGCGAGCCGGCCCGCCGCATCGGTGAGTCCGACGGCCTCCAGTGCCTGGGTGACACGTGCGGCGCGCTCACGGCGCGGGACATCGAAGACCCGGGCGAACAGGGCGACGTTCTCGCGACCGGTCAGCCCGGCATCCGCGGACAGCTGCTGCGGTACGTACCCCAGCAGCCGGCGCACCGCCATCCGCTCCTTCGCCGCGTCGTGCCCGAAGACCCGCACCATGCCGGAGGGGACGGGCAGGAGGGTGGTGATACAGCGGATCGCGGTGGTCTTGCCCGCGCCATTGGGGCCGAGCAGGCCGAAGACCTCGCCGGGGCGGACGGAGAGGTCGACCCCGTCCACGGCCTTGGTCTCGCCGAAGGCGTAGCGCAGGGCCCGGCAGGTCACGGCGTCGGGGGCGGTCGCATCCGCGGCGGGGGCGGTCGCATCCGCGGCGGGGGCGGTCGCATCCGCGGCGGGGGCGGTCGCATCCGTGCTGGGAGCGGTCGCATGCGGGCCTGGGGCGGTCTCGTACGGGCCGGGGGCGGTCGCATCGGCGCTGGGTGCGGTCGTGTGTGGGCCGGGAGCGCTCTCCTCCGGGCCGTAGGCGGTCGCAGGCGAACCGGGCCCGGCCGTATGAGGTCTCGGAGCCTTTGGTGCGTGAGGCTCGCCGGCCGGCCCGGCGCGGCCGGACGTCCGCTCCGGCCTTTCTTCGTCGTCGCAGGTCATATGCGCTCCGCCTCCTCGTGCAGGTGGTGGGCGAGCCTGCGCAGGGCAGGAAGGGCCGCCGGCGGCGGATCAGCCGCTGGACACCGGCCGGCACATCGGCCGCCGGGTCGGGGAACTCCCCTGCAGCCATGCTCCGGATTTTAGCTCTGCGGGCAGGCAGTGGCCCCGGACGCGCGCGGAGCGGTCATCGAACGGCCCAGCCGGGAGCCGGGCCGGTCCGTGCCGTGCCGTGAGGTGCCGTGTCGTAACCGTGCCGTGCCGTGCCGTGCTGTGCCGTGCCGTGAGGTGTCCTGCGGTGCCGTGTCGTGCCGTACGCACGGGGAGCCTGCGCCGGTACGGTCCGGCTCAGCCGTCCGCGGGTGGCGGTGGCGGGGTCGGCGCCCCCGCCGGCGGCGCGATCTTCACAGGGACCGGGACCGGGACCGGAACCGAGGCCGACGCCGTGCCGGACGGCGCGGATGACGCGGATGACGCGGATGACGCGGATGACGCGGATGACGCGGATGACGCGGACGGCATCGGTGCCACGGATGCCGTGGATGCCGTGGATGACGCGGATGCCGTGCCCCGCAGGAAGGCATCACGGCGGGCGCCCGGGTCCCAGCCGGTGTCCACGACCCGCTTCTGGAAGAGGATCGCCGCCCCCAGGAGCACCGCGCCCAGAGCCAGCATCACGATGGTGCCGCCGGTGGCGCCCGCCTTGGCGGCATTGCCGATCAGAGTGCCGAACCAGCCGAAGTCGGCATCGCCGAACGTGGTGTTCTCCCTGCCGAACGCACCGAGCACCTTGAGCAGCAGCGCGGGCAGGAACGTGATCAGCACACCGTTCAGGAAGGCACCCACGACCGCACCGCGCCGGCCACCGGTGGCATTGCCGTAGACACCGGCCGCTCCCCCGGTGAAGAAGTGCGGTACGAGCCCCGGCAGGACCAGCGCGAGACCGAGCGCCGGATGGCCCACCCAGGTCAGCAGGGCGAGGCTGACCAGTCCGCCGACGAAGCTGGCGAGAAAGCCGATGAGCACCGCGTTCTGCGCGTACGGGAAGACGATCGGGGCGTCGAGGGACGGCACCGCGCCCGGTACGAGCTTGCCGGCGATCCCCTGGAACGCCGGGACCAGTTCGCCCAGGATCGTCCGGACGCCGAAGAGGATCACCGCGACCGCGATCCCGAACTGCAGTCCCTGCATGACGGACTGCATCACGTAGTTCCCGAGGTCGCCGGCCGCGCTGCCGCCGTCGGCCGCGAACGCCTTGAACGCCGTCGCCCGGCCCGCCCGGGCCAGATAGACCAGCGACATGATGACGTAGATCAGCACCATGGACAGCGCCGTGGCGACCATCGAGTCCCGCAGAAAGCGCAAGCCCTCGGGCAGCTTCATGTCCTCCGTGCTGCGGCTGCGCTTGCCGACGAGTTGTCCGGCGGCGCCCGCCACGATGTAGCCGGCGGTGCCGAAGTGGCCGATGGCGATGCTGTTGTTACCGGTGATGCGCTTGGTCCAGGGGTGTGCGAAGGCGGGCATCGCGACCAGCAGAATGCCGAGCAGTAGTCCCCCTACGACCACCACGCCCAGTGAGGAGCGGCCGGAGGTGGCGAGGACCATGGTCAGCAGGGTGGCCATGAACAGCATGTGATGCCCGGTCAGGAACACATACCGCAGTGGGGTGAAGCGGGCCAGCATCAGCGCGACCGCAAAGCCGAGGATCATCAGCCAGGCGACGCGGGCGCCGAACTGCGCCTGGGCGATGCCGACGATCGCCTCGTTGGTCGGGATCACCCCATGCGCCCCGGTCGCGCCCTGGATCATGCCGCCCAGCGGGCCGAGAGAGCTGACCACCAGCCCCGCCCCGGCGCCGATCAGCAGAAAGCCGAGCGTTGCCTTGATCGCACCTCCGGCCACCTGGCCCGCGGTCTTCTTCAGCGCGATCAGACCGGCCGCCGTGATCAGGCCGATCAGATACGCGGGTTGGCTGAGGATCTCGTTCACGAGAAACGTGGCGAGGGATATGAGCCAGTCCATGGGTGTGGTCCGTCCTCCCGGCTTCCGTCGATGGGGCGTCGTTGTGTCAGGTGTCAGACGTGGGGTGTCAGACGTGGGGTGTCAGGCATCGGGTCTCAGGCATCGGGTCTCAAGCACCGGGTGCCAAGCGACGGCTGCCGGCGGCCGTTCCCGGACGCCGCGCTCCGTTGCCACGCTCCGTTGCCACGCTCAGTTGCCGCGCTCCGTTGCCACGCTCAGTTGCCGCGCTCCGTTGCCGTGCCCAGTTGGCGTACTCCGTTCCGTGCCCAGTTGGCGTACTCCGTTGCGCGTGCCCAGTTGCCGTGCTCAGGCTCCGTACTCACACGTCATAGGTGTCGCGGAGGATCCGGTCGACCTCGGTACCACTGGTGAAGTCCTTGACGATCTTTACCGGTACGCCGACCTCACCCAGCGTCCTGGCGATCTCCCGGGAGGTGAGGATCGCGACGGCCTCGGATGCCTTGCCCTTGGCCGAGATGGTGTCGGTCGCTTCCACCGTCACATGTCGGGACCAGCCCCAGCGGTCGAGTACCTGCTCCAGTGTGCTCTTCAGGAACAGGCTGGTGCCCACGCCATTGCCGCACACGGTAAGGATCTTGTGCACTGCCCGCGGGGCGGCGCCGGGCTGCTCGCGTACGGCTTCCTCGTGCACGGCCGGCCCGGAAACGGCCTGCTCGCCCCGCGGCCGGTCATCGCATGCGCCATCGCCATCGCCATCACCATCGCCAGCCCCATCGCGCCCTCCCTCCGGCCCGGCCAGCACCGCATGCAGCGCGTCAGGACCGGCCGCGTCCTGCAGAGCCTGCGCCGTCGCCGGGTCGGCCAGCAACTGCGCGAGTGCCGCCATCGCCGCCGTATGCGCCCCGGAGTCCTCGGCGGCGAGTCCCACGACCAGATGCACCGGGTCATTCGACTCATGACCGAACTCCACCGGTTGCGCCAGGCGGACCCAGGACATCCCGGTCCGGAGCACGGCGGGCGAGGGACGGGCATGGGCGAACGCGAAGCCCGGCGCGATGACGAGATACGGCCCGTTCTCCTCGACATTGCGGATCATCTCCGCGGTGTAGGCATCGGTGGTCGCACCCGTCTCCACCAGCAGCCCACCCGCCGTACGTATCGCTTCCCGCCAGTCCGCCACCCGGACATCGAGGCGTACGGCCGCCTGCGGGAGAAGATCATTCAGCGCTGCCATGGCAGGGGACTCTACATACGCCCAGGTGACCGCGCACGGGTGCGGAAGCAGGAATTCCGAGGGATTTCCCCGGAACTGCCGCCCCGGCAAGCGGCCTTGACAGTCACTTGCGGGCGGAGAAGCCTGTTCTTTCGGCAGTTGCCGGATGTCGGGGGATACCGGGGGAATCGGGGGACTCATGGTGAGGTACACCTCTGCGCACGCGACGCACGAGACGGCGGCGGACACGGACGCTCGACCGGCGCACGACAGGAGCCGGACCGCCACCACCACCCGCCCGACGCAGCCCGCACGGAGGCCGCGCCTCAGCTGCCGGGCCGCCGTCCTGAGCGCGGCAGCACTCGCTCTCTCGCTGCCGCTTGCGGCCTGTGCGTCGCCTTCGGACGGGGAAGGCAAGGGATCGGGGGACGGCCCCAGCAGCTCCGCGGCCGGTTCGGCGTACTCCCCCGGCCCGACACCGACCGTCGCTCCGGCCGCCTACCGCCGCGCGCTGGCCGCAGCTCTCGGGCCACTCGACAGCGCCCTGCACGCGGTCGACAGTGCGCACGACGGCGGGCCGCTGAACGGGGCCCTGGACGCGGCAGCAGCCAAGGCGGACACCACCGCCGGTGCCCTGCGATCAACCGCCACGCCGGACGACGCCCTTGCCGGGAACAGTCAACTCGCTTCCGCCCTGAATGCTTTGGCGCAGGACTTGCGGAGCGCCCGTGGCAGCGGCGGCCGCTGTGCTGCCTCACCGCGCGTCGCACTCGGCACGGCCCGGAGCCCGCAGAGCGTCAAGCTGGCCGGGCGCGCGCTGACCGCGCTGGGCTACGACGCAGCGCTGCGTCTGCCGCGTACGGAGCGGGCCCGGCACCGACGGCTCGCGAACGGTGCCTTCGTCCACGACGGCAGCCGGGGCGGTCTGGGGCGGCTGACCGTCAAGAACGGCACCGGCACCGACGCGGTGGTGACACTGACCCACGGCGCCCGGGCGGCGTTCTCCGTCTATGTGCGCAGCGGTTCCGAGGCGACCGTACGCGGCGTCAACAACGGTTCTTACACGGTGTACTTCACCACAGGTGAGGACTGGAGCGGGGCGAAGAGCTCCTTCACCCGCGAGTGCCGCTTCGAGAAGTTCGACGACAGGGCGGCCTTCCGGACGGTGCGGGTGGCGGGCGGAACGCAGTACACGGTGCTGACGTTCAGCCTGAACAAAGTGATCGGCGGAAACGCCGGCACGAGTGCGGTGCCGCCGGGCGAGTTCCCGTCGTAGCGGTGCTCGATGGGCCGTGAGCGAGGGGTGCCCCAGGGGGTGCTCAAGAAAGGGACAACGGGAAGGGGGCGGCCGGGAAGAGGAGCGCCCCAGGGGCTCGGTAGGGTGCGCCGGGTGGGCGACAGTACGTGGTGGACTCTGGCGATCGCGGCGGTGACCGGCGGCACGGCGGCGCTCGCCCTCCAGAAGGCGACGGGCCCCTTCTACACGGCCCTCACGGACGAGCCGTCCGGCGCCACCGGTCGTTGTGACGCCTTCGATGCCGCCTACCGCCCCTTCTGGGCGGCTCTGGAGGACTTCGAGGCGGCGGCGCGCACGGCCCACCAGACGGACTGAGCCGCCCGGCGGACGCCCGGGACGATGCGGCCGAGCCACCAGGGCCTCGCGCGCTGTTGCTCGTCAAGGGCTACGGCTCGCCGTCACCGCCGTCGCGCCCGTCATCGCCGTCGCCATGCCCGCTGCCCGCTATCTCCGTCGCTGTCGCCATCGCCATCGCCGTGGCACGGTCCGCACCCGCCGACCCTCCCACTCGGCACCCAGGCCACGCTCGACACCACCCTGGAACCCTGACCGTTCAGCCGGCCGTCGCCTGACTGTCGTCTGCCGGGTGACGGGCGGCGGGTGCCTTGTGACGGGTGACGGGTGACAGGTGACAGGTGACGGGTGACGGGTGACAGGTGACAGGTGACGGAGCCTATGGACAGAAACCCAACGCGGGCGTACTCACCGTCCGTGCTGGAGCAGCCCCTCGGTGAAGTCCTCGGTAGCCGGTTCGTGCCGCGAGGTGTAAGGGCACTTCCAGTCCTCCTCGGTGAACCGGCCCGAGAAGTGCCGCGCGGGCTGCTCGTATTCGTACTCGGTGAAACTCGGATTGACGGAGCCGTTGTTCTTGGCCTCACGCCTTCGGATCGCGCCCTGCATCGAGTAGAAATTCTCGCCGAGGAGCACGAACTGTGTGAGGGAATTGAAGGCGATTGCCGAGGTCGTGAAGCGCCGGCTCGCCCGGGACGAGCCGGGGTGCATCCCCACGACGAAAAAGGCGTGCCCGCCCGTGTGAAATCCGAAGTTGGGCCGGTCGGGGTCGGAGGAGGCACCCGTGTCCAGGCCGAAGATCCGGCTGTCGACATCGTGCATGAGTTGCAGATGTCGCCAGATGACCTCCTCGTAGGCGCGTTCGTCCACCAATCCGGGCTCGTCGAACGTCGCGACGAACGTACGGAAGCTCTGACCGGACAGCAGCGGACGGACTGCGTCGACGTACTCCACGAGGTCGCGGTGGTTTTCCTCCGCCGAGGCCTCGTCGCCCATTCTTCGATAGTGCCGGTGCGTGAGTGCTCGGCGCTTCACGGCGGCGCGTGCGCCCAGACAGCTGAACTCCCGCGTCTGAATGAATCGTTCCAGTTCGGTGCGTATCGCGGTGCCGGGTTCATTCATCGTCAGACCTTGGCTTGATCCAATGCTGGCCCCATGACAGTGCGGGGTGCCGGGGCGGTCGGCAAGGCACAAACAGGACGAAGAGCGAGGGGCGCAGGGCAAGGGGCGAAGGGGAACAGCCGAAGAAGCTCAGGCACTGTGGTTCACCAGTGCTGGGACAGGGTGTGGTGGCGACCGGAGCCGCCACCACAGGTGCGTACGCGGGGTGCCGTACGGACCCAGGGGATGCCGCCGAAGGCCCCTACGGCAGCGTGAAGAAGATCATCGGATTGTGATCGCTGTCCCGCACCGGCTCGTCGAGCCCCAATTCCTTCTTGACGGCGGCAAGTTGTTCGGTTACCTGCGGCGCCTTCGCCGTGGACGGCGTGAAGAACTCGATGTTCTGCTCGGCCAGCCACTTCACGATGACCGACCCTTCGCTGAACGGCTTGGGGCGCCGGCCGTGGAACACGTCGTGGACGCTGGTGGGCGTCCGCGGGGGGACGGCGGGGAACAGGTTCTCGATGTACCAGTGGGCAAAACGGGACCCGTGGTCCGCGTCGATGAAGAGGTAGTCCGTCTTGGCGGGGACCTTCTCCGGATGCTGCTGGATGTCGCCCTTCGTGAACGTCCAGCGGTCCGCGGAGAGTTCGTCCGGCACATTGCGTACCACGTTGTCGACGATGTCGAACGAGTACAGATGGCCGATCCCGTTGTCACGGAGGGCGCTGAGGATCCACATCGTGGACCAGCCGTAGAAGGTTCCGACCTCCACCACGACCTCGGGGCGCAGGTCGCGGAGGAGCAGATACGTCATCTCCGCCTCGTAGTCGTCGAGCTGCGCCTTCATCGACTTTCCCCGGTCCCGGAGGAATTTCCGCTGAGCGTCACGCACCACCCGCAGGTCGTCCTGGTACTTCGCGTACAGACCGCTGACGTGCTCGACAGTTATGGCTTCCACTGTTCCTCCACCGGGATATTGCGTACTGATGAGAACGGACACTGATACGGGGCATGCAAGGGGCGCGGGGGATGCAGGAAGACGCACCGGGGGAGGGAAGGACGCAAGGAGTGCCAAAGACAAGGGGCAGGAGCGTCATACTGCCTTGTGGCCGACCGATGGGGGCACGTGCTCCGCACGCCGCAAGACCGTGAGCAGCGCTCTCGCGCCATGAGACACACAGGGGCCGCCCGGGGCCTGCGGCGAGAGACCGGGGCGACGCCGAAGCCGGTACGACGCCGAAGCCGGGCCTGCCGCACGGGGCAAAGCCGATCGGCCAGGACGTGGTACCGAGGGGCATCGAGCCGAGATCATCGTCATGGAGCACGGTCTCGCCGGGTCGGCATGGAGGGTTCTCCCGCAGGGGCTCCCTCCCCCACCTCGCAGCACGCATAGCCGCCGTTCCCCCGCTCTTGCCCCGATCGAGAACCACCATAGCTTTTCGCAGCCGGTAACAGCATCACGCTCGAGAACCATTGGCGCGTAGCTCTCAGGTATGAGGAGCCACCAGAGAGGGCGCCGGCGCGGCCGCACACTCCGCTTTCGGGCAGCCGCCTGCGCACCACCGCGCCTCCGTACGCCGACCACGCAACTCCGGGTTGCCTCACCTCTCGCCGCAGCCAGGACGCCCCCTACGGCGCCCGGCGACCACGGCCGCAGCCGAGCCCCGAGCGCGCCCCCTCCCCTACGGCTGCCGCGCCCCTGCCCCACATGCCGCGGTCACGGGTGCGGGTACGGGCAAGGGCACAGGGAAGGGCTCGGGCACAGGGAGCTGCACAGGCACAGGCGCGGGAATCACCGCTCGGTGAACATCCCGGCGCGGAGCTTGGACAGCGTACGGGTGAGCAGCCGGGAGACATGCATCTGGGAGACCCCGAGCTCGGCACCGATCTGCGACTGGGTCATCTCCTGGCCGAAGCGCAGCTCGATCAGGCGCCGTTCGCGTGCGTCGAGCGTTTCGAGCAGCGGAGCCAGCACATGCAGGTCTTCAACGGCCTCCAGAGCCGGGTCGTTGTCCCCCAGCACATCGACGAGGGTCCGGCGCTGCTCGGAGGGGTCCGGGTCGGCGGGGGTGTCGAGCGAGCCGGCGGTGTAGCCGTTGGCGGCGACGATGCCCTCGATGACCTCTTCCTCCGACAGGTCGAGGTGGGCGGCCAGTTCACGGACCGTGGGGTCGCGGTCGAGGGTGGCGGCAAGGTGTTCCTTGGCCTTGGCCAGGTCGCTGCGCAGCTCCTGGAGGCGGCGGGGCACATGGACCGCCCAGCCGGTGTCGCGGAAGAACCGCTTGATCTCCCCCAGGATGTAGGGAACGGCGAAGGTGGAGAACTCCACCTCACGCGAGAGCTCGAACCGGTCGATGGCCTTGATCAGACCGATCGTGCCCACCTGGATGACGTCTTCCATGTCGTCACCGCGGTTGCGGTAGCGGCGGGCGACATAGCGCACCATCGACATGTTCATCTCGATGAGGGTGTTGCGCGCGTACTGGTACTCGTGCGTCCCCTCCTCGAGGACCTGGAGCCGCTCGAAGAACTGCTTCGACAACTCCTTTGCGTCGCGCGGGGCCACCTTCTGCGGTTGCGTCACCTCCGGCAGTACGGAGTCCGTGTCGGCATCCCGCTGCCCGGTCGTGGTCCCGCTCACGATGGTGGTCATCTCGCCTTCCCGCGCGCCCGGCACCCGCGGACGCTGCAGCGGCCGCCTACCCCGATCCCATGCCGCCATGCCTCCTAACCGGAAGCAGATGTGCTCAACATTCAGGCCCGGGAGGCTCGTGGTGCCGTACGCACCCGCAGGAGCCGTGAGTACCCCCGCATCCCGGGCACCCCTGGCATCCCTGGCATCCCTGGCATCCCGCTCCGTCGTTTGACGGGACAGTGCGGGCCCGTCGTTTGACGGGGCAACGCGGGCCCGTCGTTTGACGGGGCACTGCGGGGGCACGCGACAAGTGCCGCCAACGGAAGGACCTCACAATGAGTGCCAGCGAAAAGGTCAAGGCCATCGCCGAGCAGACCATCGGAAAGGTCAAGAAGGAAGCGGGACGCGCGGTCGGTAACGAGAGCGCCACTGCTGAGGGCTCCGCAAAGGAATCCCGGGGAGATCTCCGCGGAGCGAAGGAGAAGGCCAAGGACGCCTTCAAGCACTGACCGGGTACACACCACGCGGGAGGGGCCACGGCTTTCACGCCGTGGCCCCTCCCGCACATCCGGACATCCCGGCACCTCCGGCCACCTCCGGCACCTCCGGATGTCATCCCCCTTTTCGCCGATTTCGCTGCCGGCCCGGACCGAACCGGACCGGGCCGGCATCACATCTGGCTGAGCATCCCTCTGCGGAGCTGCTTGATGATGCGGGCGAGCAGACGCGAGACGTGCATCTGGGACACGCCGAGTACGGCTCCGATCTGGGCCTGCGTCATCTCCTGGCCGAAGCGCAGCTGGATGATGAGGCGATCGCGGTCGCTGAGCAGCTTCAGGAGTGCGGCCAGGGTGCACCGGTCCTCGACGTTCTCCGTGGCGGGGTCGGTCACGGCAAGGACGTCGGCGAAGGAGAGACCGCCGCCGTCCGGCCCCGCGTCACTGTCGCAGGACACGTTCAAGGAGATGGCCGAGTAGCCGTTGGCGGCCGTGATGCCCTCGATGACCTCCTCTTCGGTGAGCTGCAGATGTTCGGCCAGCTCTTTGACGGTGGGTTCCCGGCCCAGGAGCGTGGACAGTTGCTCCGTTGCCCGGGACAGATCCGCGCGGAGTTCCTGCAGGCGCCGGGGGACGTGGACGGCCCAGCTGGTATCGCGGAAGAACCGCTTGATCTCCCCGAGGATGTGGGGGATGGCGAAGGCCGCGAACTCCGTGCGGCGTGAGCGGTCGAACCGGTCGATGGCCTTGATCAGACCAATCGTGCCGACTTGGACGATGTCCTCGATCTGGTCACCGTGACTTCTGTACCGCGAGGCCACATAGCGCACCAAAGACAGGTTCATCTCGATGAGCGTGTTGCGGGTGTACTGATACTCGGCAGTGCCTTCATCGAGCTCCCCGAGCCGATCGAAGAACAGCGGCGACAAAGCCTTGGCGTCATGGGGAGCAACGCTCCTGGCATCCTCGACAGGAGGAAGCGTGGTGGAAGTTTCTCCGGCGCGCGGCGACGGCCCGTCATGGACCCTCTGCAGTTTCAGTTTCCCGTCCGATACGTCCTCGAAAACCGCGTTCATGATTCACCTCCGGAATTCAGGTCGTGTGAGCACGCCCATTGCCCGAGGCTGCGGTCCTTATGCATGCCGGCCGAATAATCACCCCGCGGAGTGGCGCAGCCGGTGTACCGGAAGAGCCATCCGCGAATTCCCCTCTCCCGGTATGACACGCCGGCAGGCCGTTGTGCTGCCCCATCGCCGGATCAGATATCCCAGCGCTGTGTGTACCCCTCCCGCAACGGTCCACCGATCAGATCGAGGACCTGCGTGACCGCAGTCGCCATGGGCATCGGGTCGGCACGTTCGGCGACGGCCTGATGGCCGTCCAACAGAGCCGTGCCTCGTGCCGGGTCCGCGCTCAGCAGTCTGCGGGGAAGCCACTTGCCGATTCCCGTCCATGCACCGTGGTGAGCCGTGAGAAGGTGTGCCGCCTCGCGCAGGGCGTGGTCGGCCAGGGAAAGCTGTTCGTACCTGTTGGCCGGTGCGGCGTCGACAAGGTCGTCCAGGTAGCAGGTGAGGACGTAGCGACCGTGTTCCCGCTCCGCCGGAGTGAGCGGGGAAGGGCCGGTCGCGATGACCGCTCGGGCCCGTTCACGCGTACGGGCCACCTGGCCATGGGGGTCGGTCAGAATCAGGCCTTCGTCATAGAGGAACAGGACCGTGCCCCGGCGGCGGGCTCTGTCCCATGCGAAGAACTCCGCAATGTCCCCGACGGTGTGCAGGAACAACTCGGCCAGGCGCCCGTCGTGGCGGATCACTTCCCGGCGGCTGGTGTCCGGGTCCGGGAGGAGGATGGCGACGTCCAGATCGCTGGCCGGGGTCGCCCGGCCCTGAGCAGCGGAGCCTCCGAGCATGGCGCCCGCAGCGTGCGGGAAGCGCTCGGTGACCAAACGTAAAGCGTGATCCTCGACGGTCTCTTGATCATTCATGGGCGCTCATCGTGCCGGCCCCGTGCCTCGGTCGCCAGGCAGTATCCGCCGGTACAGGACCGGCCACGCGGAGTCGGGCGGCTCACCCCATGAAATCGTCCAGGCTTGTGGCCGCACTGATCAGCGCGAGGTGGGTGAATGCCTGGGGGAAATTCCCCAGGTGGTCGCCCGTCATCCCGATCTGCTCCGCGTACAGACCGAGGTGATTGGCGTAGGTGAACATCTTCTCCAGTGCCACCCTCGCCTCGTCGATCCGACCGGAGCGAGCGAGTGCCTCGACCCACCAGAACGAGCAGATCGAGAAGGTCCCCTCGGTGCCGTGCAGGCCGTCGGGAGACTCTTTCGGGTCATAGCGGAATACCAGGCTGTCCGTGACGAGACTCTTACCGATCGCGTGCACGGTGGAGCGGAATCGCGGATCCTTGGGCGACAGGAATTTGACCATCGGCAGCACCAGGAGTGAGGCGTCCAGAATGCTCTCGGGCGACTGTTCCGGGTCGCCGCTGAGGCGTTGGACAAAGGTCTGATCCCGGTCGCTCCAGCCTTGGTTCATGATCTGGTGGTAGATCTTGTCGCGTTCCGACATCCAGCGCCCCAGATCACCCGGCAAACCGCGCTGCCGGGCCATTCTGATCATGCGCTCCACCGCTACCCAGCACATCACCCGTGAATAGGTGTGACGCTGCTGTCCGGCACGGGTCTCCCAGATTCCCGCATCGGGACTGTCCCAGTGCTCCAGGAGCCAGTCGAGGATGCTGCACAGATCCATCCAGCTCTCGTGGGAAATGCCGTCGCCGTGCTTGTTGAACAGATAGATGGAGTCGAACAGTTCACCGTAGATGTCCAGCTGGAGCTGGTCCGCCGCGCCGTTCCCCACACGGACGGGAGCAGAACCGCGGTAGCCCTCCCAGTGGTCGAGGACCTGCTCGGGCAGCGCGGCACCTCCATCGATGGAATAGAGCACCCGCAGCGGGCCGCGATCACCGTCGCGGGGCTTACGCAAACACTCGGTGAGCCAGCCGATGAAAGCCTGTGCCTCACGGGTGAAGCCCAGCCGCAACAGGGCGTGGAGGGAAAAGGCCGCGTCGCGTATCCAGACGTAGCGATAGTCCCAATTCCGTTCACCACCGACCTGTTCGGGGAGGCCGAGGGTCGGCGCGGCGACGATGGCGCCGGTGGGCTCGTGGGTCAGGAGCTTGAGCGTCAGCGCGGAGCGGTGCACCATTTCGCGCCAGCGGCCGGTGTAGGTGGACTGACTCAGCCACTGGCGCCAGAACCGTACGGTGGACTGGAACAGCTCCTCGGCCGCCGGCGCATCGACCAGGTCGACGGTCGGTTCAGCGCGGGCGGGCCCGGCACAGGTGGGGTCGGCGTAGGCGGGGTCGGCGTAGGTGGGGTCGGCGTAGGCGGGGTCGGCGTAGGTGGGGTCGGCGCAAGTGGCTTCGATACAGCTGGAATCAGCACCGGTGGGCTCGGCACAGGTGGGCTCGGTGGGCTCCAGGACAAAGAGCACCGACTGGCCTGCTGTCAGACCGAATTCACTGACCGCGTCCTGACCCTCGACTTGGAGGCTGACACTGGCCTGGAGCGAGAGCTCCTGTGCCTCACTCGTAAAACGCACACCGTGCGGCTGGGATTCCACTTTGTGCGGATCCCGGCCGTAGTTCATCCGGGGTGCGATGACCGCTCGGATACGCGTGCTGCCCCGCACGCTGACCACCCGCCGCACCAGCCGCTGCCGGTGATTCCGGTCGCCCTCTGCCCTTATCGGCATGAAGTCCTGGATTTCGACGATGCCGTTCTCGGTCAGCATCCGCGTCATCAGTATGTTGGTGTCGGGAAAGTAGTACTGCTGCCGTTTGGCCACCTCCCCGACGGGGCTGATGCGCCAGTGGCCACCGTTCCGTGCGTCGAGCAGCGAGCCGAAAATACTGGGCGAATCGAAACGCGGGGCACAGAACCAGTTGATCCCGCCGTCGGTCCCGACCAACGCGGCTGTCCGTAGATCGCCGATCATCCCGTGCTCGGCGATGGGGAGATAGTGCTCGCTCCCGGCCCCGTCCTCCGGTGTTTGACGGCAACTCACGCGTCACCCCCCGCCGCCACTGTCCGCCTACGGATTCCCCCGGAGCGGGCCGTGGGGGAACACGGTGCCGTCAACACCGCTCCGCCGGAATGCCACTCCGCGCGGAGGGGGCTCGCCTTCTGCGGGACGGACGCTGTGCCTGCGCCTGGGCCTTCCGTGCGGGCCGTGCGGGCCGTGCGGGCCGTGCCATGGTCTTCCATCAACTGCCTTTCTCGGCCATACGGCGCTCCGCCCGCTGCTGCTCCGCACCGCCACTGCAGGCACCCATGAAAGAACGGAGGTGCGGCAACCCGGGAGCACGGCTGGAGACCTTTTCTGGGAACCCTGGGAGTCCTGGGAGTTCCGGGAGTTCCGGGAGTCCTGGGACACTCCTGGCGCTTCTGGGACGCCGGGTCCGGTTCCACACGCCGCCCGTCGTTCACCGGTCGGTCCGCCGGGCCTGCCTACTCCGGTATACGCCGCTTACGCCAATGGGCCGATGGGTCGTTCACCGGTACGTACGTGTCTCCTCGACATCGACCACCGGAGCTCCGGGAGCCGGCGGCTGGACCCGCCGCCGCTTGAGGATGCTCACATAGGCCGCCAGACCGATCACTCCAACGGCCATCATGATGAGCCCGACCAGGTCGAGATTGACGCCGGACAGGTGCCAGTCCACTGCGAACGTCAAGATGGCACCCACCGCGATCAGCCCGATGCATCCGCCGATACCCATGATCGTCGTCTCCCTCCGGTAGGCAAGTACTGCTGAACTCGCGTATGCCCCGGCCGAACTCATTCATGAGTCGCGGCGGTTGCGGGTTACCGGGATCGCCCTGCCGGCTGCGGGGGCCCATCCTGCCCGGTGCGGATGAAGGCCCTGCCGGGAGCACCTGCCGGGAGCAGATGAATGACCTGGCCCGGGGTGGATGACCGCCGTACGGCCCACCGCCATGCCATGCCACGCCATTCCCTGCCACAGCTGGCGAAGAGGACGGCAAACAGGAGGCACCGGCCGCCGCGGGACCGAGCCCGGCCGGACCGCAACCACGGCCGGACGGCGCCCAGGCCGGGCCGAAGGCGTCAGAGGGGCAAAGTCACTCGGATGGTCTTGCCGGTCGCGGTCACGTCGATGTCGATGGTGCGGGCCAGCCGTTGCACCAGGGGCCAGCCGTACCCGCCCGTGGTGCCGGGGTCACGAGGGACGGCAGTGGCGGGACAATGCTCGCTTCGGTCTTCGACCGCCAGCTCCAGATATCCGTCGATGATCCGCGCGGTGAACCCGATGAGCCCGCCACCGTGCCGCTGGGCATTGGTGACCAGCTCCGTGGTCACCAGGAGGGCATCGACAAGGGCCAGGTCATCGACCGGGACGCCTGCCCTGTGCAGCAGGTCGTGCACAAAGTTGCGTGCCTCGGCCGCTCTGGCAGGTACTCCCCGCATCACGTCTTCCACCTCAATGCACCGCACCGTGCCGGCGACGCCGTATCCCTTGCCCCGCCCGCCAGGCGGGGACTGCCGACCGGGGCGTTCTCCCGCGCGGCAGGACGGTAATACTCTCAGGCCCCGTTGCCGACGCCGCGGCGGGTAGGACGCAAGGGGCGGCACGCGTCACAGGACACGGCACACAGCACACACAGCCGACGAGGGTGAGATGCGCGGCGGTGTCACACCGGCGAGGACGTCAGCGGTCCAGGCGGGGCGAAGGTGAGGGGAATGGTCACCGTAATGGCCTTACCGTCCGAGGTGGGAATGATGACGACGCAGGCGGTCAGTTGCTGAATCATCGGCCATCCATATCCACCGACCGCAAATTTTTCGCGCCCGATGGCCGTGACAGGTTGCCGACGACTGCGATCTGCGACGGTCACTTCCAGGCGATCGCCCACGATCCGGGCGGAGAAACCGGACAGTCCGTCTCCATGACGCTGGGCATTGGTGACCAATTCCGAGGTGACCAGCAGGGCGTCAATCATGGAAATTTCGTCGATGGCCGGACGGTGAGCGCTCAGTAGCTCCTGAACATGGTCGCGGGCCTCCGCCGCTTTGTTCACCGGGGCCTGCTGCGCACCTGTCACACCTCTCACCTCCCGCCTGATCCATCTCCACGCCGTGGAGTTCCACTGCCGCCCCACCCGAGGGCCGCGTAGAAGGCTACTTCGACGAGAGGGTTCTCCGACGGCTGCCCCGTATCCGAGGATTTATGCCCCCCTCGCGACGCGGCGTGGGGGAACGCTCCGGAGGGGAGCCGGTGGCGGACCGGCCAACCCGCCGGTGGCCGGCCCATTCGGCTCCGAGTACGCCTCATACAAGAGGAAATCCACCGAAATAAACCCCCACCTGATGAAGGTAGTCAGGGCTGCTCGCGTGCTCATCCCCTTCAAAGGCGGGCGCGTCTTTGATCTCTTGCCTGGTGCGGCCGACGTAGACCTTCTCCTCTTCCTGGTCGATGCCGGTCACCGTGCCGGCCGGCAGCACGATGCGCTTCCCGAGGATCCAGGGACCGGTGTCGACGACGAGGTGCGCGGAATCCACCTCATCGGAATGCTTGTCGACCTTGCCGATACTCCCGTCAATGGCTTCGACGCTGTATCCCACCAGAGTCGTGCCCGCTCGGTACCCGGAGTCGGGAAGGTATCCCCAGACAGTGGAACTCATGCGAAATCCCTTCGACGCGAAGCGACGCGATAGCAGGCTTTACTCCGTCTCCGTTTCTTCCCCTGACAAGGGGAACGGTGACGGGCTCCTTTCAGCATGTCGGTCATCCCGACAGTGCTCGGCTGCCCCGAGACCCGCATCCAAAACAGCGGGGGAAACGGCCCGCCACCCGTCCGGCGTCATTGACCGGCAGAGGAAGGGCGCGAACCGGCCGTCTCTCGGTAAATGGATGGCCCCCGCGCGGGGTCGGAAGTGCACCGCCCTTGGTCGCACCCCTTCGCCGCCCCTTCGTCCCGTTCAAAGTTCCCGATGCCCGCCCGGAAGCTGCCGCTCGCGACGCCCCGCCGATGGGCGGACGCGAGACGAGGGCGCCCACCGGCCCCAGTCGAGGGCGACGATCCCTCCGAGGCCGCGCGCAACGGCTCCCCCGTTCCCCGACATCACCTCAACGGCCCGTCATGAACACCCGTTGCAGGCATCTGTCAGATCGCCACGTCACATCACATCGCGTCACGTCACACCACGTCACATCGCGCCGCGTCGCGTCACCTAACGTCGTGCTGCGGCCCTCCGCCGGCGTAAGCAGACTGCACCGACGTCACACCGTGCCTCACCCGAGGGCGTCGATCCGCTCACGAATGTCGCGGACCAGCTCGGCTTCGTGGGGGACGAGGTAGAAGTGCCCCCCGGGAAACGCGCGCGCATCGCAACGGGCCGAGGTCAGCTCTGCCCACGCCCGGACTTCGTCGGGTCTCGGCCCGAGGTCTTCCGTCCCGAAGTAGGCGACCACGGGAATGTCCACGGCAGGAGCCTTGGGCTCCGCCACATATCCTTCGACCAGCCGGTAATCCGCCCGGATCGGCGGCATGAACAGCTCACGCATCTCAGCGTCCCGCAAGAGCTCCGCCCCCGGTCCGCCGTGCCGACCGACCGTGGCAAGCAACTCCTCATCGGTGAGGTCCCCGTCACTGATGCGTCGCAGGAGATGGGGAGCGGCCCGGCTGGAGACGAGGAGCGCCGCCGGGCCCGCTCCGCGCCCGGCAAGCAGTGCAGCGACCTCGTGCGCCACGGAGGCGCCCATGCTGTGACCGAAAAATACCGTGCGGGGCGTCATATGAGGTGCCAGCTCATCGGCCACCCGACCGGCGAGCTCCGCAATGCTCGGCATGCCGGGTTCGGCGATGCGCTCCTCACGGCCCGGATAGCACACCGCACTCACTTCCCAGTCAGCCGGGAACTGCTGCGGCCAGGAGCGGTAGAAACTGGCCGAGCCACCGGCGTGCGGGAAGCAGACGAGCCGCAGCCGGGGTGCGGCCACCGGCCGGTAGATGCGCAGCCACCGCGTGGAGGGCCGGCCAGAGGAGAGAGACATACGCAAAAGCTTAGGTGCCGACCCCAGAGACGTGCCGGACGAGATCAACTTCCCCCGCAGAAGCTTTCCGCAATGGTCGCTGCGTCATCTTCCGCCTCCCGTCTCCCCGTTCGGCCGAGACGGCACGCTGCCCTGACGCCCATGGTCACCGCTCGGCTCCGCTGCCTGCGGCAGAGAAGAGCGTGCTTCCCGGTAGGTCCGGCACCGACGCCTACGCCGCCTCACCACCCGGGCCCCGGCAGCGGGGTCGCAGCCGGCGAAGCGGTCACGGCGAGGTGGTCGCTGTGGTCACCATCCTGCCGGTGCCCGGTGACATCAGCTCGGCCACCGAGCCGGCCTTCGCCGCTCCAGGCCCTGCACGGTGAGCATCACCGGAGGTGCGCGGACCCAGCACCTGGCCGCTCGGCTCCTCGGGCGTCAGCGGATCAGCCGCTCCTGCAACAGACCCCGTGGCGACCACGACCACGACCCCCGCGCCGGCGCGCCGGCCGGCCGGTCGTCGGCCCTCCGCCACCGCGCGACAACGGCCCAGATAATCCAAAATCCCGGACGACGCGCGGCCTTCGCGGTACGAGTCGCCCTGACGAGCCCTTGCCCCGTACGACAAGGACCTCGAGGACACGACCGGGATGCCCCCTTGCCGAGAAAACGCCGCTGACAGGGAAGCAGCCAAGGAGAAACTGGGAGAGGAACAGTCAAGGGGGGAGCGGGGACGAGCTGGGGACGAGCTGCTGTTGCGGGCCATCGGGGCGTGACCGGCCTGACGGGCTGATCAGGTCAGTCCGCACCCCCCGGATCAGCCATTCCCGTTTCAAAGGCCAGGACGACCGCCTGCGTGCGATTGCCGACGCCCAACTTGGCCAGCACATTGCCCACATGGGTCTTTACGGTCTCCAGGCTCACCACCATCCGGGCGGCGATGTCCTGGTTGGACAGCCCTCGTGCCATGAGACGCAGCGTCTCTGTCTCACGGCTCGTGAGCACAGTTGTCACGGAGGTGTCTCGCCGAACGGGCCGGGCCGCGGCCATCCGGCGGACCGCGTCCGGGAACAGCACCGAGTCGCCGGCCGCCACCAACCGGATGGCGTGCGCAATCTGCTGTGACGGGGCCCGCTTGCGGATGAACCCGCTGGCTCCGGCCCGCAGGGCGTCCCAGACGTACTCGTCATTCTCGAACGTGGTGATCACCACGACCTTCGGTGGGTCGGGCAGCGCCCGCAGCCGTCGGGTGGCTTCGATCCCGTCCACCCGCGGCATGCGCACATCCATCAGCACCACGTCCGGTCGCAGCCGGCTCACCGCGGCAACCACCTCGGCGCCGTCGTCAGCCTCGCCCACAACGTCCAGGTCGGGCTTGGCCGACAGCAGCGTCCGCAGACCGGTGCGGGTCAGCTCGTCGTCGTCCACGACGAGCACGGTCACGGGCGGGTCGGCGTCCGGGCCCGGTGCTGTGGAGGCGTTCATGACGCCGACCGTAGCGGTATCCGAACCAAGAGCCGCCACCTTGTCTCCCCCATGTCCCGACCGCCCCCGCCGCCGCTGCAGTCCCCGCCGCCGCTGCAATCGCTCTCCACGACCCCGGCGTGCGTCGTCCCCCGCAGCAGCCGCACCCGGTCCTCGATGCCCTGCACCCCCTGGCCCCCGGTCCGCTGCCGGGCAGGTGTCCTGGTACCGACCGGATTGGTCAGCTCCAGCTCCAGCCACCTGCCCCGCACCGTCGTCCGCAGCCGGATCCCGGCTTTCCCCCCGTGCCGCAGGGCATTGGTCAGCCCCTCCTGGACGACCCGGTACGCCTCCCGCGACACCGTGGCCGGCACCCTGGCCAGGTCGCCTTGAACCTCCACTGCCAATTCCGCGCCGGCTCCACGTACTCGCTCCACCAGCGGATCGAGATCCGCGAGGGTCGGCCGGGGCACTGTGGACGACCGTTCCTCCCGCAGCATCCCGAGTACGTGATCGAGATCGTCCATGGCGGCCCGCGATGTCTCCTCAATGCTGTTCAGGGCGCGCCTGGCACCCGCCGGGTCACTGTCCATCAGTTCCACCGCCACCGCCGCCTGGATCGTGGACGCCGTCAGGGTGTGCCCGATCGAATCGTGCAACTCCTGTGCCAGTCGGTTCCGTTGCGCCAACAGGTTCATCCGCTCCTCGGCGGCGGCCAGCCGCTCGCCGGGCCGGTGGCCGAGGAGCACCGACGCGAGCCGTCGAAGCAGCACCGCACCGCCGAGTGTGACCCCGGCCGCAAGCGCCAGGCATCCCACGGCCGGCAGCAACGCCCACATCCCCCGCCAGCCCTCCCCGATCCACAGGGACAGCCCGAAGACGGTCATGCGCTCCCCACCGCCGAGCCAGACCGAGGGAAACGCAACGGCTCCGAAGACGGCCAGGCACGAGACCGCCGTCACCACCCCACCGAGCAGCATGTGCGGCACCAACCACACCGCGGTGCGCAGCCGGTTGACCCAGCGCGGCCCCGTCGTGTCCACCGGCGCGGGCAGACCGGCCCCCAGCAGCCCGTTGGCCAGCCACACACTCGCGCGCCTGGCCGACAGAGGAGCGCCCATGGCCACGGTCACCACGGCGAACGCACACACGAAGCCCAGCACACGGAGCCCCGCCGGCCACCTTGGCGGCGCAAACAGCAGCGCCGCCGTCAGCGGCGGCAGACTCAACGCTGCGCCGAGGGCCGCATACACCCAGTCCCGGAACCCGGTCCCGCATGAAAGCGGGCGAATTATTTTCTGCACGGCCGGACCGTACCCCGGCGCCACCCCCGGTCGCCTCCCCCGAAAGGGCCAGAACTCAGCCGTAAAAGAGGGAATAAGCATTCACTCTCGACAGCGATGCGAATCCCTGCCGCCCGATGTGAGAGTGGGGAAGCCACAGAAGAAACAGCGGCGGAGAGAAGAACTCAACCAACTCGACCACGGGGACCGTGCCCCGAACGCGGGTACCGGAAACCCCCGAAGAGAAAGGCAGGCATTCGTGCTCGCCAGCCATGCGAAACCCATCGCCCCTAAAGGCGTGACGCTCTTCCTCCTCATCTCCTTCGCCGGAACCTGGCTCTGGCTGCTGTTCGCACGAGCGGGCCTGGGCCTGTCCCCGCTCCATCCCCTCCTGCAAATACCCGGCTTCTGTATGCCCGGAATCGCCGCAGTGGTGGTCCGCCGCTGGATCACAAAAGAAGGCTTCGCCGACGCCGGACTGAAACTCCGCCTCAAGACGGCCTGGCGCTACTACGTCCTGGCCTGGCTGGGCCCGCCGCTGATCGCTGCGGCCACCCTTGCTCTCGCCGCGGCGCTCGGCCTGTGGGACCCGGATCTGTCCGGCCCGGGCGGCTTACCCGGAACGAAAGAACTGGCGGCTGTCCTGGGCCTCATGATGGCGTCCGTGTTCCTCACCCCCCTCTACTCGGGTGAGGAATTCGGCTGGACCAGCTACCTCAGACCGCGCCTTTTCGGCGGCCGTACGGTGCCGTCCACCATCGCCACGGGGCTCATATGGGCAATCTGGCACTTCCCGCTGGCCTTCATCGGCTACGTCAAGTTCACGAACCTGGCGTACGGCCTGGCGGTGTGGATCCTGTCCTTCCAGCTCCAGGAGATCATTCTCATGTGGCTGTACCAGCGCAGCGGCAGCGTCTGGGCCGCGAGTCTGGCCCACGCCGGAAACAACATGGTCCTCTTCCTGATCCTCGGCGAAACCCTGGACGGGAGGGGAGGCCTGGGCCCAGTCACCCCCATGCTGCTGGCCCTCGTCCCCACGGCCGCCATCTGCCTGTGCCTCGTCGGCACCCGAAGACTGACCCGCGAACGCCGGACCG
Source organism: Streptomyces sp. NPDC048516 (assembly GCF_043199875.1). Lineage (NCBI taxonomy): Bacteria > Bacillati > Actinomycetota > Actinomycetes > Kitasatosporales > Streptomycetaceae > Streptomyces > Streptomyces sp. NPDC048516. Next base: position 94,206 of record NZ_JBICWS010000022.1, read on the forward strand.
CGGACCTGCTGTCGGCTCAACTTCCATGAAGCGCACACGGTGAGCGACGCCCGAACGGCCGGTCTCAGCGAGCCTGGCGCCGGAGAACAAGCTCTGCGACGTGCGGGCGCGCCAAGCACGTGGCGGGCGGTGTGCGGTGACCATGACGACGCAAGGCCCGGAAGAGGAGACGACAGCATGCTGCAGTCACACACTTCTCAGGCCTGATCAACGAACCGCGGTCATACGAATACGCGCTTGAGCACCTGGTGAGGCGCTGATCCTGCGCGGCACGTTCCTATGGCTCGGGCCCCTGTACCTGCCGGTAGACATCGGACCGGCCTCCTGACGCACGCTTCGCCCCGGAACGCCGACACGATATCCCGACCCTGCCAGGGCAATGCGCGAGCAGGCGACTCGGTGGCTCCCTCAGGCGACGTGACCACTGCCGGACGACAGCCAGGAATCCGTCACGCTCAACACACATCTGCACTAATGTTGTTCATGCTGCGCACCTTCCCGGAGGGTATGTCGGCGGTGTTCGGTCCGATCCTCGGCTGTGACTGACGAGTGGTTTCCACCGCGTGCTGCACGTGGTGTGAGTGCGGATGCCCGGTAGGGCGATCCCTACCACTTCCAGCTCATGCCAAGGAGTGGTTACACATGAACCCCGTTGAGTACAAGCCTGCACGTCGTCACCGGGTTCGCGAGATCCTGGTCGACGTCGCTGTCAGTGTCATCGCCAATTTCGTGGTGGCGGCCCTGACCGCGGCAGCGAGCCTGGTCTTCTGACACAGGCATGTGGCGGGCCCGGAGAGCCCGCCACTCCGCATTTTTGGCGGGGTCCGTCAGAACAGCCGCAGATCCGGCTCCTGTGTAGCCGGCTTGCTCCGATCCCTGCGGGGTCGCTTTCCTCTCCGGGGCCGCGGCAGGTGCGGTAGGCGTGCCTCGGGCGGCAGGTTCTTCCAGGTGGGGCGCAGCCCGTGGACCTGAAGCTCACCGACGAGTTCCTTCAGGTAGGCCCGCGTCTCCTCATCCGTGGAGCAGAGCACGGTCGCACGGCTGGCCCGCGTCATGAGCACGTGATAGGCGTGGCGGACGAGCCGGGCGAACTCCTCGTCATCGACACTGCCGGCTCTCACCTTCGGGTCGAACGAGCCGGGTACGGCAACGCGCTTGACGCCCGGTTCCATACCCTTGCACTCCTTGCCCCGGCGGAACACCCATCGGTCGTCACGGCGCACCATGTCCTCACCCATGATCACACCGCACCAGTCCCACTCAAGTCCCTGTGCCGTGTAGACGCAGCCGATCTGGTCGAGGCCGTTCTCGTGCACGGACCAGATTTTCGACGGTGGTGCGTCGTTCTGGCAGAACGTGTCGCTGTCCGCGTTCCACGCCCTGTGCCAGTCACCGATGCGGACGTCGGCCTCCAACCGCCTCTCCTTGCCGAGCGGCTTCGTCCAGGGCCAGCAGTAGCCCGCAACCATGCGTGCGGAAGCGCCGGCCAGGGCTTCGGCGCGGATGATGCGTTCGAGTTCCTCCGGGGTGTCCGCCACCTCGACGTGCATCAGGCCGTCCGGTGTCCATTGCTCCGGCTCGCCGTCCGACACCCCGAGGACGGCGCGCACCCAGCGGATGTAAGCGTCGCTGCCGCCGCACCGGAACTGTTCCTGGAGGCCGTATCGCACGAGCCGGGCGTCGTGTCGCTCCGCCGCGTCCTCGATCAGGCCGACGGTGCCCACCTCGTTCGGCCGCACGGACTGGCACTCGTCCAGAAAGAACACCGTCAGACGGGACGCGTCGAGAAGCTCGTCCACCTGTGGTTGTCTGCCTTGCTGTTCGGGCTTCCAGAAACGGTTGGTCGAGCGGTCCCGCAGACGGTGCGCTTCATCGCAGATCAGCACGTCCAGCGGTGGGTCAGGCGGGGTGACGAAGCTGCTGAAGTAGGTGAAGCTCTCCCTGAACTGCCGGTCGCCGTAACCGACGTGTTCCTGGATCGCGCCGTTGAACGCCCTGCTACCGCTGGCATATTTGACCGTCCGGCCCTGGGCCTCCAACTCCGCTTTGATCTGCAGGCCGATGGCGCTTTTGCCGGTGCCGGCGCCACCGGTCACCAAGAAGACCACGCGCCGGTCGTCCGGGACAAGGGCGGGACGCTGGGGGTCCGGGAGGGCCTGACAAGCGGTGTCCAGGATCTGGTCAGCGACCTTCTTCTGCCGACCGCGCAGCGTGAAGACGGTGTCATCTCCACGGGACCGAATCATGGCATCGAGCAAGGGCGTGTTGCGCAGACCCATGCTCCGTAGGAGTATCTCGGCCGCGGAGGCGCCCCCTTCATCAGCGAAGTTCCTCCGGAGATCGGACAGCAGCGCTTCGCGCCGGTCGTTCGTATACACGTGCGCATAGGCGCCGGTCGGCGCATCCACGTCGAGCAGGGCCCGCACGGACTCATCGGTGGCGTTGTGGAGGTAAGCGAATCCGCCGCATTCGAAATCGAGCCCGTTCAGCGGCCCGCTGTCACTCGTGAAAGCCTCGTAATATTCCCGCAGTTGAACGGCAGGGTGTTTCTTCCTGCCCATCCCCGGTACGTGGACCAGCTCCGCGGTGGCCTGTTCCACCCTGGTCACCATCGACCAACGCTTCAACTCGACCAGTTGCACGGACAGCCGACGCTCCTGGGGATGATGGCCCACGAGAACGACATCGATGAGTCGGGGGTCACCCGCCCGTTCGGCCTCGTCGAGTGTGGCAGCGCACTCGACGATCATTTCCACGTTGCCTCGACCAGCGGCGACCAGGTCACTGGCGAGGCTCACCAGGCTTTCCGCCCACGCGGAACGCTCCGTCAGCGAGGCGTCAGCACCTCGGAAGTGGCGCCATCGGGCGGCGAGGTGCGGCACCATACGACGCCTTGCATTCAACGTAAGCAGATCTTCAGCCGCCAACTTCAGCAGCAGCATGGACACGAGGTGGTTCCCCCTGGGCACGAGTGACTCGTGCGGGTGGGGGCATGTCCTCGTGGGAAGCCCGTCGGGCCGCAACCGGTACCGAAGATCTTAGGGATACGACCGCTTACCGGGAAACTCAGCGGCGTTGTCGGCCATGACCGCGGGCATCGTGGCCGGATCACGCCGTCAGTGGCATGAGGCTTGTCCGGACGGTGGCCCTAAGGGTCCTTCTACCGTTGCGTGAAGGCGGCGACGCCTGATGGCAAGCGAAACCCATGGAACACCCGCAGAGGGAATGCGGATCCCGACGGCCCCGAGTGGAGGGTCGACATGCTGCGATGCCGAACGAGAGGGCCCGTTCCGGCCCTCCTCCTGCCGGGCTTCCCGCCGTGCGTTCAGCCCGTGGCGTATTCCGGTCCCAGTCAGCCACCCACCAGTTCCCGCAGCTTCTCCCGGGTCTCCGGATCCGTTGAATAAACGATCGTGCCGATCATGCCTCGGGTCAGCAGCACCTTGTAGGTATTGCGGATGAGTCGGTCCACATCGGCCTCCGGGGTGGACTTCTTGAAGACCGGGTCCCTGGACGCCGTGCGGTCCGTGACCCATCGGTCACCGCGCCAGACCAGATCGGGGCCGATGATGACGCCGGACCAGTCGTACTCGAAGCCCTGGGCGGTGTAAACGCAGCCGATCTGCCCGAAGCCCGCCGGATCGGTGGCCCACAGGGCGGACGGGGGCGCGCCGGATACGGAGCGGTCGCCTCGCAGATTCCAGGGACGGGCCCAGTTTCCGATGACGACGTCAGCCGGAAGTGGTGCGCCGGGCCTGGGCTCCGGGGACCAACGCCAGCAGTAGCCGGCTGACATACGGGCGCTGTTGTTCTCGGCCCGCCGGGCGTCAAGGAACGCTTCCATCTCCTGCGGACTGTCGGCGACCAGCAGCCGCATGCGATCGTCTGGCTTCCACGGCGCCGGGCCGCCGGGCTGCAGGTCGAGTAGCCGTACTACCCAGCGCAGATAGGCATCGCTGCCGCCGCAACGGAACTGGCTCTCCAGCGGAACGACACGGCAGCCCAAGCCCTTGTCTGCCGCAGCCGTCTTGATTTCGTCCAAGGTACCCATCTCGCCCGGTCGCACCACCTGGTGCTCGTCCAGAAGAAAGACAGGGACAAGGGCAACGTCGATGAGTTCGTCGATCTGCCGCCTGCCGGTGCGGTGTGCCGCAGGCGTGTAGCGGTTGGCGGAGGTCTCACGGATGCGGTGGGCCTCGTCGCAGATCAGGACATCGAGGCTGTTCTCCTCTGTGGTCATGAAGCTGTTGAAGTACTTGAACAGCTCCTGCACCTCTCGCTTGCGGGTACCCGCGACCTTCCGCATCGTCTTGGTGAACGACTGGGAGCCGGTGGCGTGCAGGGCCGGGACACCCTGCCGGTACAGCTCGCCGAGCAAGGAAAGCGCGATGACGCTCTTGCCGGTGCCGGGCCCCCCGGTGACCACCACGATCTCCTTGTGGTCGGACTCCTTTGCCTTGCGCACAGCGTTGAGCACGCATCGGTACGCGACCTGTTGTTCGTCGAGAAGGACGAACTGCTGGCGGTCACGCACTTCTTGGGCCGCTACTGCCATCAATTGTCTCGAGGGGACGGTCTTGGCCGCCTGCAGTTCGTCGGCGGCGAGGGCGCCCGGGTGTTTGTCGCTGAGCCTGGCGCGGAGGTGATCGAGGAAATCTCCGCGCCGATCGCCGGTGAACAGCTGGCCACGGTCGTCGAGCTCTATCGTGCGCAGACCGCTGACGCCGGCATGAGTGGCATTGTGGAGGAACGCCACTCCGCTGACCCGGCCGGGATGCCCGGCCACCGCCCCATTGAAGTTCACGAGGTACTCGCAGTAGCGCCGAACCTGCTCTATGGGGTTGAGGACCGGATGTGCGTACGCGTCGATACGGCACAGAACCGGGTCGTCCTCGTCAGGTACGGCCTGGCTCCACTGCTTCAGCTCCACTACGACGTACGACGGCTCCCCCGTCACCGGATGCACTCCGGCAAGCACGACGTCGGCGCGTTTACTGTTCAGCGGGAGTGCGTACTCCAGCATGACCTCCACGTCCCCCAGGCCCGCGTCGTTGAGCGCGGCGGCCAGAATGGGGATGCTGCGCTCCCAGGAACGCACCTCCGAGGTCGTGGGCCGGTAGCCGTGCATGTGGACGAACTGGTCGGTGGGGTGCGGGAACAGCGAACCGTCGAGCGCCTTGACGGCGACCGTTTTCGCGGACGCGCGGAACAGCAAGTACTTCCCCCAGGCAGCACGAAGTGACTCGTGCGGGTGGGGGCGTGTCCTTCAAGACTCCACCGGGTGGAGCGGAAGCCCGTCGGGCCGCGTTGACGATGTCTCCGAGGGTACCTGGCAGCACAGACAGCCACGTCGGTGGCCACAGGGCCTCAGGACCGCCGCTTCCGGTGTCTCCTGTCATGCCGCCGCCGTAGCGGGCGAGAGGGCACGGACACGCGCCAGACATGAGGGCGTACGTCCTCTTGCGCCGTTTCGGTCACGCCCTGTCGCACCTACGACTACCGTCCGCTGATATCTGCAAATTGAGAGGGCCCCTACGAGCCCCCTCATCCTTCACTTCCTCACCCTCCAGGAGTCCGACGTGAGTGGCCGCCCCTCGTTCCCCACCCCCAGGTCGGCCCCAGTAGAGGCCATGACCGCGCCTGAGATCGACGAAGCCTTGGCCGCGCTGGCACGTTGCTCGGCCGTCCTCCTCCAGGAGTCGCAAACCGAGCAGCAACGCATGGAGGAGTTGAACGAGCTCAACGAAGCCGGCATCCAGCAGCAACGCCGAAGGCCAGGGATCGCGGTACGACGCGGACTACGCCCTCCGCTCTGTCCGTCTGGGGCTGGCCATCCGGTGCGCGAAGGCACACCGCGACGCCGCGCATGAATTCGTCTGCTGGTGGGTGGACGCAGCCGTGACGGCATGGAAATCTGCGGTCCACGGAACACCCATGCCATACGCACGCCTGGGCGCCGCCGCCCCGGACACTCTGATGCCCGATGACGACCTGGCGGTCCTGCCTGACGTGGATGAGCAGACGCGGACGCTGCTGGAGCTCGGCTCCTTCCTGGGCGCACCCCAGTCGGGCGCGGTCCCCGACAACGGCGACGACCTCGCCGCCATGACCACTAACCTGGCAGCCCGTTCCGGCCTGTCCATTCGGCGGAATGACACAGGCGCTATCGAGGTGGTGGACGACGTCGATCCGGAGGCGCGGCGCCGTCGTCTCTGGGGAGACTGCTGGCTTGAGCTCGGCATTCCGGCGCTTCCCAGCCCCGGCAGCGAACTCGACGCCCTTCTCGTCCGCGCCCCGGGCGAAGTCGCGGACCGCCTGCTGAACACGTCCCGGGCAGTCGTCAGTGCAGCCATGGCCAGACTGCGCCTGTCGGAGTTGGAAGACACCGGGGCACGCTGGACACCGGCGGAGATCGACGAGTACGACCAACTCTCCGCTCAGCACGACCGTTTGACGCAGCTCCTCGCTGACTACGCGCGGGCCGTCACCGAGAGCCTGCCCGATATGCGGGCCTAGCGGAGTGATCACGGCAATCCTGGTAGTGCGCACTGACTGCCGTCTCGCCGGTCAGCGGTCGGCGCGCTGCTCGGCGTACCGGACTGCGCATTCGGTGACACGCCACCAGGAGTTCGCCACCACCGATCCCGTCGCATCCGCTCTCCGGCCCGAGGAGAGCAGCCCGGCCCGTACCTGCGTGACGGCTACGAGGCGCTCCTCCGCTTCTGGGTGTCCGGTCGGAGATCACGCCCGGCATGACGGCCAACGGGACGAACCCTCCGGCATCGTGGCTCAGGCCGGTCTCACCCTCGGACACACCCCTTTGACGGCCACTACAGGTACATGCGTAACCACACCGACCGGCTGAACCTGGCGGCACGCCTCTCCCCGAAGCGGTAGAGAGATGCCCTCTTGACGCCACGCGGTGTAGTCGAAGCGCATTGCCGACGCGGCCAACACCAGCCAGCCCGTCTTCGGGGCCGCAACAGCAGACCGGTCGCCACCAGTACGCCCATTTCGCTTGGAGCCGCCCAGCAGCTGGATCAGCACACCAGGGATCGCCCACAGCATCCATGATCGCGACCGCGTGGGTGTCGGTCATGCCGGCCTTGATGGTGTCGACGTACACCTTCGCCACCGGCGGGACCCGGCCCTCTCGTACGGCTGCCATGGCACGCCGTCCTTTCCGTCGGGTTGGCGCTGACAAGCAAGGAGGTCGGGCATCTCAAGGCCGCGCGCAGGCCGAACCTCCGGTGCAAGCTGCAAGCTGCAAGGTCATCCAGAGAGCAAACGGCACCGGAACGCAGAAAAGCCCCGCACCATAAGGTGCGGGGCTTTCCCACAATGATTGTTCGGCGGCGTCCTACTCTCCCACAGGGTCCCCCCTGCAG